>JAADGL010000033.1 GCA_013152385.1 Acidobacteriota bacterium | reverse complement strand
AAAGAAAGAAAACAAAAATTTCTTTTGAACATTCAATACCCTCATGATTCTTCTAGAGATTAATAGTAGCATAAATTACAAATTCTTTACAAGATAGATTAAGTCCTAAAATCCAGAATCTTCTGTAAAATCATCTACTATCATCAGCTCTTTATAATACTCTGAGCAAAAACCAGTCATCATCATATTCACTTAAACTTTTCAACCGATGAGTATCCTCCTTCTCGCACGATTCAAAAAGTGAAAAATTGTTAAATCCGGAACAATATTCTTCATAATTCGTTTCTCCGTTGAAATGATTATTATGCAAAATCACTGCCAAAGCATGGATACCAAAAGGAAAACAATTTCAACATTAAGACAACCCTATGAAAATAAGCTATTATATGAATCACAAAACAAAAACTCCACTGAATGATTTACCGGCTCATAGCAAATTAAACTGTAATAAGGGCCCTTTCTGCCGGTTCAAATTGAACCGGCAATCAAAATATGCCTGATTCGAACCACTTTAGTTTCCTATCCCTTTTCACGGAGAAAAACAAACATTAAATTAATGATGCGGGAATTCACAAAAAGGGAGATGGGACGGGACTATCAAATTGGGGTATAATTCAAATTGAATCTAACAGAACTAACGGAGGTTTATGGTGAAGAAAAAAATAGTTATTGCTTTAATTGCCGTTTTGGCAGTTCTGGTTATCGTTCCTGTTATTTCATATTTTTCATTGAAAAACAGAGATTTGAGGGCTTGGGTCACAAATAGAATAGAAAGTTCAACCGATATTTCTGTTTCCATGGACAGCTATGAGCTCCGTTTCCCGGCAAAGATACTGGTTCATAAACTGAAACTGAAAACACCGGCCGGCATTTCGGTCAGTGCGGATAAGGTGGCGGTTCATCCGTCAATACTGAAGCTTGTCACCGGAAAACTTTACCTGAAGTCTGTCTTTATCGGCGGGGCGGATATTTTCATCCCGCTGGATAATACAAAAGAGGAAACAGCCCCGGAAAAAGAAAGGCACACCGGAAACACAACCGGTCCCCAATATGGAGAAACAACCGCACTGCCTCTTGGAAATCTTGAAATCCGGAATGCGGCGCTCCACATCATGCGTGGCGGGAAAGAAACGAAAATATCCGGTATTCAATTGTCATTCAGTCCCGGCAGCGGATTCCGGCTCATCATGTTCCCCGGCGATTCCGCAAATAAACTGAAACTCACCGGTACACTGAAAAATAACAAACCGGAAAGCATCACCGGTATCCTCGAAATTTCAAAAGTTCAGCCCTTGCTGAAACTCCTGCCGAAAGGGGATATTCCCTTTGAAAAACTGTCCGGGACAGCCGCATTCTCATTGAGAAATTCCGGAAATTCTTTTTCATTCCGTGGAAATTTCAACTTCCCGGCACTGAGTGTCAATCTTGATAAGGAAATCCTGTCCTACCCCATGAAAGGAAAATTCAGCGGAACAGCCTCGGCAGACGGAAGCCATATCCAGTTAAATCCCTCTACCCTGACTGTCCGCAGCTCAACATTCAGCATGTCGGGCAAATTGCTTCCGAACGCAACCCTTTCTTTTTCCGGAAAAAACCTCAGCCTCCAGAAATTGACGGAGCTGATTCCGCCCTCTCAATCGCCTTTCCCGGAAGGCACCGCCTTTACAGGAAACATAAACCTGTCCGGCTCTGCCGGTTCAAACGGCGTTTCCGCCGACCTCCTTCTAAAAAATGACAAAATCAGCATCAGCGGAATGGATCCGCTGGAACTGGCCGGAAAACTTCATTTGACGGAAAAACAAATTCAGATAACCGGCCTCTTGCTGAACAACCCCCGAACAGACCTGAACATCAGCGGAACAATTGACAATTACCTCTCTGACCACGGCAGCACAAACCTGAAAATTCTGGGGAAAATGCTCAATTTTGCACAAAAATCCGAAAAAAAAGACAAAAAGTCACCAAAATCTCACAAAAACAATTCAAATTCAAAAAAAACAACCGAAAACAAACCAATTCCCATCAGTTATCCCGATTTTGAAGGAATGACCCATCACATCAGCTGCGCCATCGGTTCCGTATTTCTCCCGGGGTTGACCCTGTCGAACCTTAAAGTTCAGCTCATTGCCGGTGACAAAGGCACTTTTTTGAAAAAGTGCAGCGGCAAGACCCTCGGGGGGACTTTTGCAGTAACTGGAAAACTGCTGCCGGCCGGAAAGGGAATTAAATTTTCAGGAAAAGGGCAAGGCAGAAGACTGAAACTCACCGGCATCTTATCCGATAAACTCCCGGTTACAGGGGGACGGCTATCCACAGTTTTTTCCCTGTCCGGAAACGGCACAGACAGTGAAGTCATAAAACAAAACATCAACGGAATGGTCAAATTCAATGTTTCGGATGCTGTGCTTCGGGATACCCCTGCACTGGAAAAAGTGGAAGAACTTACCGGAATGAAATTTATCGGGAAAAAAATGAGCCGGTTTGACGGAGAAGCAAAAATCCGAAATGGAAAAGCTGAAATCAGCAATACCCGGATGTCCGCCGCCGGAATCCGGGCGGATTTCAGTGGAACCGTTTCTCTGGATGGGAAACTGAATGTTAAAGTTCCGGTTCAGATTTCCGGAGAAGCCGGAAAAAAACTTCCCGCCAAACTCCGCTTTATGGAATCCGATGGGAAGGTAACACTTCCGCTGGAAATCAAAGGAGAAATCCAAAAACCAAAAGTAAAAATTGACATGAGAAATGCAGAAAAAGAAATCCGGAAAAAATTGAAAAAGAAACTTCTGAATCGATTGTTTGGAAATTAAGTTTCTTCTGTCTGTCTGAACGCAAAAAAGCCCGCCTCCCGGCGGGCTTTATGCGTTGGCAAACGAAAAAAGGGGGGTAAGAAATTCGTTCCCACGCATATGGTCAATAAGAATATAGAAACTTCTTTCGTCTTTGTCAATATATTTTTACAAAAAAGTTAAGAAATACCAAAAAACCTGCCTGTTTGCATAGAGAAGACGGCAGCAGAAGGGAACACAATGCCCTTTCAATGAAATATGCCCGGATATTTCAATCTGTTGATTCTCTGTTCATTTGAGATAAATACTTTTCTCTGTTTTTTGACCGGGCCAGTTTCCCGTTTACTGTTCTTTCAATCCATCCTTTCCGTACCAGCTTTACATCAGCAATTGCCACACCTGTTTTCCGGGCTACATGCTGCCGGATCATTCTGACCATATCATCTCCGGTTCCGGTAATATCCCGCTTTCGAACAGTACAAATCAGGATAACACGCTCGGTTCCGATAGATTCATCCGGAACACCGAATGCCACTACCTGCCCGGGACGGACACCGGAAACTTCGGCAGCGGCTTTTTCCAGTTCCATCGGTGCAATATTCCGGCCGCCGACAATGATCAGATCTTTTATTCGTCCGGCAAAAAAAAGCTCATTTCCCATTATGAATCCGAGGTCGCCACTATGGAACCAGCCGCCGGCAAGTGCCTTCTCTGTCAGCGCATGATCTCCGGCGTATTCCGAAAACAGGGACATGGAGCGGATAAGAATTTCCCCCACCCTGCCTTCCGGCAGAGGGTGCCCTTCCCGATTCACAATCCGGATTTTTGTTCCTCTCAACGGTTTCCCGCAAGAGACCACCGGAACCGCATCTGGATTTGTTTCAGGAACAACCGCGGCAATCCCGCCAGTCGCCAGCTTCCGTCCGTGAACAAATATGACAGACGCCCTCTTCTCCAGAGAAGTGAAGGTTGCGGCCAGTGTGTTTTCAGCCATTCCGTAACCGGAAGCCAGCGCCTCCTCCCTTAAACCGTATTCTGAAAAGCGTTGCAGAAACAACTGATTACTGGAATGAAGAACCGGTTCTGCTCCATTGATCATGACCCGAAGCCTGCTGAGGTCAATCCCCGTCATTTCCCTGTCCAGAGCAAAGCGGGCACAATGAACAAAACCGGAGTTCGGCAGCCAGGAAATTGTACCTCCATAATCATGAATCATCCGAAGGAGAACGGCCGGACGTCTGACCCATTTGGAAGGTGAAATAAGCACAGCTGGAATATTGGAGGAAAACGGCATCAAAACCCCGCCGAAAAGGGCAAAATCGTGGGAAAGGGGAAGACAATTGACTACAACATCGTTTGCTCTTATTTTCAAGCCTGTTGCCATGTTATAGACATAAGCATCAATTGCTTTCCCAGAAAGAACCACCGCCTTGCTTTTTCCCGTGGTTCCGCTTGTAATCTGGACATATCCCGGAATTTTCAATTCCGAAACATACCGGCCCGCATTCACATCCATACCCAACCATTCGTTGCCGGACGGCAGAACCCGGCAGCCTGTGCCTTTCAGTTCCGATTTAAGGCGATGCATACTTTCCGGTTTTGTGACAGCTCCAATCGCTTTTATCCGAACCGCCGCATTCCGAATCCGTTCCCATGCCCCGGATTCGTTCCCCCCCGGACTCGAAAAAACAGACGGAACCGCCCCGGCCATAAAACAGCCGAAAATCCAGTACAGCAATTCAGGTGAATGCGGCAAAATCAGAAGCACATGCTGCGAATACCCGATTTCTTCTTCCCGTAGAAAACCGGCACACTTTGCCGCATTCCCCAGCAGGTTTGACCGGCTGATCCGGTGAACATCCCCGGCATCATCAATCAACACAAAAGACAGGGGAGAACTTGATGTATTCTCTTCTTTTTCAATCCTATTCAAATTCGGGAGCGCACCGCGCAAAGTCACCTCCGCTTCTCACTCAGCACCCGTTCCGCAATTTGATTCAGGGTGTCCATCTCCTCAACTGTCAACTCCGTATCAGGTATCACAACACCAAAAGTTTCCTCGACAAAAACAGCGATCTGAACAATACTGAACGAATCAATTAACCCTCCGGAAATCAAGGGCTCATCAGGTTCTATCCGATAATCGGGATCCCGGAGAATATCTTTTTGAATAAAATCTTTTAATTTTCTCTGTACTGCGGCTTTCGACTCCATTCTTTCCTCCTCTTAAAATCCCTGGTATATAAATGCTGCCGGCACATAAACCTGAGTCATGGCGATAATGACAAAAAAAGCAAAAGCGGTAACAAATACGCGAATTCCGGCAGGCCATTCCAGAAAAACCAGCTCATTTTCCGACCGAAATTGAATCCAATCGATAAATAATCCGGGAATGAGAAAGAGGGCAATGCGGAAATTTGCTTCGGCAAACCCGCCAAAACCGGAAATGGTCTGTATATAAGGTTTAATTCCTGCCACCGGCACCATAAACGGAACCGAACAGAAAAGCAGAAAAACAATGGTAAAGAAAATAGAAAAGGCGGCCCTGAAAGTTCCGGACGGCCTTCGGTGAACCGGGCTTCTTCTTAGATACAGCAACCTTTCTGCCGCAATCAACAGGCCCATAAGCAGGCCCCACAAAAGAAAATGTGGAGCAGTACCGTGCCAGAATCCACTGATAACCATCGTTGCGACAGGGGGAATGAAAATGGTTTTCCAGTTATTCGGATTATGATTTCTTTTCAGAAACATCCGGCTCATAGGGTAAAAAATGTTGTCCCGAAGCCAGTGGGAAAGGCTGATGTGCCAACGATTCCAGAAATCAGAAAAACTCCTTGAAAAAAGAGGCCACCGAAAGTTCGGCGATAATTCAATTCCGAAAAATCCGCTGATTCCCCGGACAATGTCGGTGTAACCGGAAAAATCAAAATACAGGCCCAGAATAAAAATTACAGTTGTAAATATCAGTTGTGCAGCCGTGTACATTTCCGGGTTCCTGAAAATATTCGCAGGTATCGCCGCTAAGATCGGATCCGCCACAACAATTTTTCGTATCAGGCCAATCAATAACAATGTAAATGCCCTGGAGATTTTTTCATTATTGACAATCCTTTTTTCCATCAATTGCGGCAGAAACACTCCCGGACGCTCAATGGGGCCCGCCGTCAGTTTCGGAAAATACGCCAGATACAGGGCAAAATCCGTTAATTTCGGCAATTGTTTCTGCTGCTTCCGATAAGAATCCACGAGAAATGAAATTGCCTGGAGAATGTAAAATGAAACTCCCACAGGAATCAGAACATGGAGCCCCAGGGTCTGGCTCCGCCATCCGAATCCGTCCAGTTTCGACAGAATTTCCGGAACAAAAAACCGATGGACTTTAAACAGAATCAGAATGGCAAGATTGAAGGCAATACCGAAAATGAAAAAAGAATTCCTGTGTTTTCGTTTCAAGTACAATTGCTTCGCGAACAGCCAGGTGATGACGGTAGTAATGGCCAGTATTACCGGAAAACGAAAAGAAATCGAAAAATAAAACAGATACGATGCAGCCAGAAGCAGTAAGTTCTGGCTTTTCCGTGGAAGCAGGTAATAAACCAGCAGGACAGCAAGAACAAATAACGCAAACGTTGCCGAAATAAGGTTCATTCCCCCGCTCCACGCCAATTTATTTTTTCGGACGCAACTTTATCCGCCAGTTGGTCCGCGAAGACAACAGTAAACTTTTCCGCTCCCTTCGGGTTTAAGTGATTATTCCCCAACCAGCAATCCTTTCCAAAATCAATCTGTTCACCCGGGGAAAACAAAAGTTTCTTTCTTTTTTCAATTGTTTTTCTCAGTAATCTCCGAGCCGTGGAAAATTTTTTATCTTTACCCCGAAAAGCCGGGCCGGTTTTCCCTTTCAGCGGCATTTCCAGGAAAACAGCAGGCGCCCCCCGGGAAAAAACATCCAGTACACTGTCCAGCATTTGAGTATTTCCGGTTTTACTGGCTAATATCTTCCTTAGTGTCACACGCTTATATTTCTTTTTGTTACCCGTTATGGCCCCATGGCTTCTCATGAGAAAACCGTTTGTCTTCATATTTCTCAGAATTATTTTCAGCCGATTATACTGCTCCGGGGACTGAATCCACAAAATAGATTTCATGAAATAACGAAACAACAGAGAATGAGCCAGCAGCCACCCTTTCAGCGAGAATTCTCCGGACTGAAAACGCCCCCAGGGACTTTTTGAAATCAGCGCTACCTTCTGTTCTTTCTGAAATTCTTCATACAGCATTAAGGGCGTGACCTCACTGACAAGCAACAAAGGATGTGATTTTTCCGCCATTGATTTACAAAAATCAATATCCGGAAAATTCATGCCGGAAACACCAAAATTAAAACATGTGATATTGTGTCCGGATTTCTCTCCGAAGCGTTTTTCGAACAACCCGGGTTCAACCGCGTGCTTCATCATGGAACTTCCCAACAACACACAGTCAATATGCCCGTAACGATTCCGTGTTCTTTGAAAATATTCCCATGTCACATCGAAATTAAAATTACCGGTGCCCAGAATGGGAACCGGCAGCCGCCGCCTCACATCCGGAATCCGGAGAACAAACTCAACCGACAACAGAAAAACAGAAAGTAGAACAATCACCTGAACGGGAAACACAACAACGGAAGCGTTGACATGAAGCGTTTTCCAGCTCCCTGAATCCTGTCCCCCGGGGGAGTGCCCGCATCCGGCAGTTCCGGAAACATTCTGTTTTTCGTTTATTCGGCCCTTTTTTGTATGTCGAATCCCTTTACCCACAGAGAACGCTACCTCCATTCACATTGAGGATCTCGCCGCTGATTGCCGAGGCAAGCTCAGACGCCAGAAAAACAATGGGCCAGGCAATCTCCTCTGCTGAGGGAACGCGGCCCAGCGGAATTCCCGCCGCCACCTTTTCTTTTCCACTGTCAGCAAACACATCGGTATTCATTTCCGTATCCACCCAGCCCGGTGCCACACAGTTTGTAATAATTCCCTTCGGTGCCAACTCGGAAGACAGCGACTTGGTGTAAGAAATAATCGCCCCTTTGGTTGCGGCGTAATGGGCATGTTCTGCCTCTCCCCGCTGCCCTGCGGTGGAGGCAACGTGGACAATCCGGCCTTTCGTGCCGTCTTTCAGCCAACGGGAAATCAGATAATCGGTCACAAGGTAAACGGAACGGAGGTTGTTCCGGATCATGTGATCCCAGACCTCCACCTGAAAACTTCCAGCCGTGAGATAATTCCATATTCCGGCATTGTTGATCAAAACATCAATGGTATTAAACCGTTCAAAAGCACTGTCAATGAGTGAAACCGCCGTACTTTCATCTCCGAGATCTCCGGAAACGGTCAGTATTCCGGGACATTCCGCTTCCAGCCTTTCAGCAGCTTTCCGGTTTGACGAATATGACGCCACTACGTTGGCACCGCTGCCAAACAGAATTCGGCTGACTGCAAGCCCGATGCCCCGGGTTCCTCCGGTTACAATTGCTGTTTTTCCCTTAAAATCGAACATTCTGTCTGCCCTCCCGCCAGAAACTTTGGGAAAGTGTATCAAAAAAATACGATCGCGTCATCCTGATATACGGATTGCCGGCATAAACAGGAAAAACACATAAAAATCCGCTGTATTCCGGTAAACGGAACAGAAAACCGCTGTTTCTGGCAAAGTTATTCCTGTCGCTGCAAATTGCCGAATACTTTCAACCGCATTTTGTTCTCCCGGCCCAACATCCTGTTCTATGAACTGCCGATCCGGTCAAAAACTTTTTTCATCATATCCTCGAAATCTTCCGGTTCGGAAACTGACAAAACGGCATCCACCACCTTCTCCGCCTGCGTTTTCTTATACCCAAGGTTCATAAGCGCATTCAGCGCATCCTCCCGGAAAGCCGATGTTCCCCGGGATTCAGCCGTTTTCTCTGATTCATCACGGGCCAGTTTCCCCTTTAATTCCAGAACAACCCGCTGCGCGGTTTTTTTGCCGATTCCCGGAATCCGGGTAAGAAAGGAAATATCTTCATTATCAATTGCAGCCGCCACATCGGCAGCGGGATGGGGGGACAAAACGCCCAAAGCGGTTTTCGGGCCGATTCCGCTGATGGAAATCAAGCGTTCAAACAGTTCTTTTTCCCGGATTGACACAAAACCGTAAAGCTCGCTGCGGTCCTCTTTTATATGATGATAAATTTCAAGGGAAACCCCCTCCCCCAAAGAGGGGAGGGAACAATATGTCTGAAAAGAAACGGAAACCTGATATCCGACACCTCCCGAAAGAAGAATAATCCGGTCGGCATCTTTACGAAAGAGTTTCCCTTCCAGAAATCCGATCACTTCACGACATCCCACTCCGCAAAGCTTTCGCTGCGGATATTCGCTTTGCCCAGGGTCCGGTAATGGGTTTCATTGTTGTATCCCCATTTGAGCCAGGTGGAAGCGCCGCCGCCCCTTGTGGTGATAAGGAATCGGTTTTCAATCCCCCCGAACCAGAAACAGCGGTCTCCCTGCCATTCCCGGTCACCGCCGTTGACATCCACCGGAAACCAGCCGATTTTAGGCAGATAAATCTCCGCCCAGCGGTGATAATCCTTGTCCACCGAAGATGCCTCTCCCCGAACCACCACGGAGCCCACATAACGGGCAGGTATCCCTGCGGCCCGGCAGAGTGCCACATAGGCAAAGGTATATTCAGAGCAGGAACCGGTTCCCCGTTCAATTACGGTGGGCGCAATATCCCAGCCTCCCACCATTTGATAGTGAATCCGGCCGATGAGAAAATCGTAGAGTTTTCTTGCAATAAAATAGGGATTTTTTTCATCCCCGACAACTTCTTTCACTTTGTTCCGAATGAAAGCGCTTTTTACACGGTATTTATCCGCATCCTGCAGATATTTCTCCGCAATGTCCGCCGGTATTTCAGATAACCGCCCCACTTCATGGGGAAAAATCTTGGTGGAAATCCGGTAAAACGTCCCTTCTGCATCCATACGTACCGATTTTTTATCGCCGGGTTTCAGGACGCCGAGGTCGTATACCGCGACTTTCTGCCCCCACTGGTCTGTTTCGAGCCGCCCGCCTTTTGTCCAGGTCAGCTTATCCAGTTTCTGGTTGGGGCCGTTCACCGGAAGCGCCACAACAATGGTACCGCCTGTAATCTTCCCGGGGCCGAGGTCCTGCACTTCATTGAACAGCGTCACCTTTCCCCGTCTCGCGTCCGAACGGACGCATTTTCCGTTGAGCGCATACACATCCGCCACATAGAGCCTGTCAGTTTCATAATCGGAAGCATAAAGTTTTCCCCCGTCCAGACACAGGCCGTTTACAACCGGCCCCGGCGCGGATACATAAAAAATCGTGTAACCGGTCCGGATATCAACCATATAAATCCGGTCTTTTTTACTGTCCGCCGCCCACAGATACCCGTTTGAATCATAGGCCAGACCTGAGACAAAAGGGGATGGCGACCGGATAAAAGCCAGTGTGGTACCATCCATCGGATCCACCTGCTGAATTTCTTTTGACCCCCGTGCCGAAACCCAGAGCCTTCCGTCCCGGCTGCAGGCCACACCGGTAACATGCGCCAGGGGAGAATCAATGGTGCGGACACATTCTCCGGTTTTGGGATTCAAGAAATAAATTCTGTTGTTTTCACCGTCCGCCGCGACAAGATTCTTTCCGTCATAGGATAATGCTGAAGGCTCATAGGCCGGAAACTCAATGGAACCGGTCCGTTTCCCCTTTCTGTCCATAAACAGAACCACGTCTTCATGCCGGTCAGTCAGGGCAAAACCGCTCCCGAAGCCGGTAAGCCCGGTGGTAAATCCCGCAGGAAGCGGAGCCGCTTCACAAAACAATCCTTTTTCAGGGACAAAGTTCCCGGCCAAACCGCTTTTTGAAATATCACATGTCTGGGAAAAAGCCGGAACCGCAAGAAAAACAAACGCAACAAACGCCCCGAAATAATTTATCTTTTTCATTTTGACTCTGTTCCCCCGCTGACGCCCTCAAAACGGAAAGAAAACCGGCTGATGGAAGCGTCAGGATCTTTGAACTGAAAACTGAACGGCGCCGTTTTTCCAACGGCGATACTGTCAGAGATCTGGCTGGCGGTCTCCGCAAAAACTTTTCCCTTACTGTCCAGCGCCTGAACAATCATTTTAAGTTTATGGACAGTTTCCGTCATATCGTTTTTCACCGTTCCCTCGAATGTCACACTGTCACCGGAACGGATTGTTTTCTGAGTTACAACATTGATACTCACCGCCGGAGCTTTTCTTTTTTTCTTTTCCTTCTTCTGTTTAACAAGGGCGTAGGGCCTGTAGGGAACTGTCCGGACAATATTATCGTCGGTGAGTACGAGTGTTCCTTCCTTTGCTGTTTCCGTTTTTTTCTCTTTTTTCGGAAGAACGGCGGTATTACCGGAACCGGAAACCGGGGCGTTTTCCACTTTTTTTACGGAACGGACCCATTTCCTTTGGATTGACATCTTCCGGCCGTTTTTCTGCACAACCAGGACCTGCGAATCCTCTTTCACCACCCGGTCACATTTCAGAACCGAACCGTCACTGAACGTTACCAGCACATCTGCCAGAGATGCAATGGTTAGAAAGAAAATTGCCACAATCAGTGCTTTTCTCATGACTCACCTCTCTCGTATTAGAATTGCTGTATATCCAAGGGTATGGTCACACAATTTCCATATTCTGTCAACCGGCGGAGAAAGCAGAAGATACACAGCCATCAGGGGCAAAACAGGAAGCAAAAGGAAAAGAAGCAGCGGTTTCCGGATCGCAAACTTCAACAGGCTGGCTGTCCGGTAATGCAGAACCCGGAACAACCCGCCCATGGCATCAATCGATGCCACCCGAAATCCGGCGTCTTCCGCCAGCTTCCGGAATCCGAACTCCGTAAACCGGAAAAAATCGTTGGGCTGCTGATGGGTTTCCCACAAAAACGGCACCACAAAAAATCCCCGGCCGCCCGGCTTTACCACACGGGCCATTTCCGCCATAGCCAGCCAGGGGGAATGGAGATGTTCCAGCGTCACCACAGACAGTACCGCATCCATCGAAGCATCCCGCAGCGGAATCCGGTGGAGGTCTCCGATGATATCCAATGCCGAATAATCCCAGTTTTCATCTCCGATAGCGGCATCCAGCCCAATCAAACGGCAATGGCTGAACAGCTGGTGATACTGCCCTTCCCCGGCACCGGCATCCAGCAGCAAAGCACCTGCCGGAAGTGTTTTTGAAAAGGCGGAAATCCGGCGGAGAATTTCCCGGTGAAACGGATCCAGAAGAAACTTAATCCGCTTCCACATGACTGAGCCCCACTCCGAGAACAAAGAACAGAGCAGCCGCCGGATAAAGCCATTTACCATGCCCCAGGCTGCCGATGGCAAGGATTGTGAGACAGGGAAACATGGTGGTTAAAAACAGCACACGGTAAGATTTTACCGGGTCTTTCCCCTCCCGAATCCCCCTGCGTCCCATAATGTACGCGATTCCGGCCCCGACCAGCACAAAACTGTTGGTCGCCCGGAGAAAATGGGCTGTCAGGAACCAGAGAAGAACGGCACCGGCCACAGCACCGGACAAACCGATAACCGGCCCGAAGCTCTCCCGGTAAAACCAGAGCAGATACCCCAGAAAAACAACGGAAGCCGCCGTCATAAACGCAATCGGCATAAATGCATGGCTGCGAATGGTCACACTGCCGGAAAACGCAGCAGCCGCCATCACCAGCGACAGGACAACAGCCCGGCGGTCCGCCTTTGTCACGATGGCGGCAACCGCAGCAGCCGCCGTAAGCACCCCAAATGCTTTCCAGCTCTGCGGTGTCAGAAAACTCTCTCCCGCATAAAGCCCCAGAGCATACACAATTAAAAAAGCCCCACCGAAAGATGAGGCTGTAATTTCAACGACCGCTGCTCTATTTGAAGGGAATACCATCATATTTTGTCCGTTCCCGAAATAACTTCCTGAGTTCCCGAAAACCGTCACCAACCTTTCCGTTACCGACCGGACGGCCGTCAATCTCCACCACCGGTATTAATTCCGCACCGGAACCGGTGAGAAATACCTCATCCGCGGAAATAAAATCCTGAAGCACCATCCCCCGTTCGTGAACCGGGACATTGTGCTCTTTCGCGATTTCAATAATCACCTTCCGGGTAATCCCTTCAAGAATTCCGTGGTAAGAAGGGGGGGTATACAACTCCCGATTCTTTGCAGCAAAAATATTATCCGCAGTGCATTCCGCCACATAGCCCTCCGCGTTCAGCATAATCCCCTCGTCTGCGCCCATCCGGTTCGCTTCCATCTTTCCGAGGATGTTATTGAGATAATTCAATGACTTGAACTGCGGATTCAGCATATCCGACCGGGTACGCCTGGTGGAAACAGTGACAACTTTAAGCCCCTGTTCATAGCGGTCTTCCGGATAAAGGGCAATGCCGGTCGCGATAATATAAATTGCCGCCTTCTCGCATTTTCTCGGGTCAATTCCCAAATCCCCCACTCCCCGGGTTACCAGAAGGCGGATATAACAGTCATCCAGCCCGGTGCGGCGGGTGGTTTCCAGTACCAGTTCCGTCATTTCCTTCTTTGAAACCGGAATTTTCAGGTCAATCCCTTTCGCCGAATTGAAAAGACGGTCCATATGGTCTTCCAGCCGGAATACCAGGCCGTTATACGCCCGGATACCTTCAAAAACACCGTCGCCGTACAGCAGGCCATGTTCAAAAATCGACACCGTTGCGTCTTCTTTCCTGTCCACGAACTTTCCGTCAAGATAAATGCTCAATGCCATTGATCACTCCTCTATATTAATTTCTATCTTTTCACTTCCCGGAATCAACCGGAAACACGGTTAAACAACACCTGTCAACATCAAAACCTACTTTTCCGCAAATGCTTTTGCAGAATCAAAAGTGTTTTGCATCAGCATCGCAATGGTCAGCGGCCCCACGCCGCCGGGAACAGGAGTCAGCAGTTCAGCCATATTTTCCACCGCGTCAAAGTTCACATCCCCGCACAGGGTATAGCCCTTCTCTCTTACCTTCATCGTTTTGGGGCTCTCCTTCCCGAAAAGCCGAATCGCAGTTTCTTCATCATCCACCCGATTCACCCCCACGTCCACCACCGTCGCGCCGGGCTTCACGAAACCCTCATCCACAAAATACGGCCTTCCAACGGCGGCAATCAACACATCCGCCTCCCTGCACACATCCGGCAGATTCCTCGTCCTTGAGTGGCAGATCGTCACCGTCGCATGCCGCTGCAACAGCAGCATCGCAACCGGCTTTCCCACAATATTGCTGCGCCCGACTACCACCGCCCGCTTTCCCTTCAAATCCACACCGTACTCATCAAGCAGTGCCAGAATCCCCCGGGGGGTACAAGGCACAAAACACTCGTCCCCCACCATCAGCCGGCCAACATTGACCGGATGAAAACCATCTACATCCTTATCCGGGGAAATCAGTGACAACATCTTTTTTTCATCCAGATGGCCGGGAATCGGAAGCTGCAGAAGAATCCCGTGAATATCCGGATCATCATTCAGTCGAAGAATCAGCGCGGACAACTCATCTTCCGAAACATCTGCGGAAAGCCGAAAACCGCTGGAAAAAAACCCCAGCTTCCCGCAGGCCTTTTCCTTCATTCTCACATAGACTGCCGAAGCGGGGTCTTCCCCCACCAGAATCACCGCCAGCCCGGGACGAAGCCCGAAAGATACAACATCCGCCCGTATCTTATCGGTAATCTTCGCAGCCAGCGCCTTCCCATCCATCAAAACCGCCATTGGCTCTCCTTTTTCATTAAAACATCCGGTTTCAGTTTACCATACATCATTCCGCAACGGCAGCGGAGGCTGCTTCCCGCCGTAAAATCTCCTCAATTTCGTTATCCTTATGCGCCCAGAGTTCATTCAGCCAATGCTGAAATCCCTCTTTAAATGCTTTATCATTAAAATAATCTCCGATCAACTCCGGCGCCACCGGCAAATCCCGCACCCGCACCACGATTTTCTTCGCCTTCCCGCAGAGAAACTGCCAGAAACTCACCACTCCGCCGGGATACACAATTGTCACATCCAGAATACGGTTCAGCTGATCCCCCATCGCACCCAGCACAAAAGCAATTCCCCCGGCCTTCGGTTTCAGTAGATGGCGGTACGGAGACTTCTGTTTCTTATGTTTTGCCGGAGTGAAACGGGTTCCTTCTACAAAATTGATAATCGCCACCGGAATATCCCGGAACTTCTCGCACGCCTTTCGGGTCTTTTCCAGGTCTTTCCCCTTCAAATGGGGCTTCTTCATGAGCGTTTCCCGGGAATAACGCTTCATAAACGGAAAATCCAGCACCTTCCAGATAAAACCCAGAAACGGAACCCACGCCAGCTCCCACTTCAAAAAAAACTTCAGCATCGGAATTTTCCGGCAAAACGCCTTCATCAGCGCAAAAATATCTACCCAGGACTGGTGATTGGGTAAAAGCAGATACCACTCCCGGACATTCAGATTCTCAACCCCCTGAATCTCCCACTCCGTCCGGTGAAACAGAGAAAATGCCGCATTGTCAATCCACATCCAGGTCAGCGCAATCCAGTTAAGAACATGGTTCGCACCGCGCCGGACCGCAGGCACCGGAACCAGATACTTAAAAATTGACGCAACAATAATAAACGGCACCCAGGCCACCGTATGCACAACCAGAAAAATCATCAGAATCGTTCCCTTCAGAAATCCCGGTAAAAATCTCAACAAAGCAACCTCCAGCCGAAGCGTTTTTATTCTACTTCCGGTATTATGCAACAGAGTACCGCCGGAAAGCAAGAACCGGAATCATAAGGAGGCAAGCCCGGGGGAAAGAAAAAACACCGGCCATAAAAATATATCTCATTTATTTTAAACAAGTTGCATGAAATTACCTAAAACCGGACAAAATAAATAAAGAAAAATCATCAAAATAGCTTCCCATTCTCCTTTCCGTGTGCCATAATCTCCAAAGCGGTATGTTCAGCCTGCCACGTTGTCAGATTGATATCCCGTATGTTTTTTTCAAGGAGTTTCGAATGTCTCAGAGTTTGTATGTCGGGAATTTCCCGTATTCCACCACAGAAGATGAGCTCCGCGCAATGTGCGCAGAGCATGGTACAGTTGAATCTGTTCGTATTATCAGTGACCGTAACACCGGTCTCTCCCGTGGCTTCGGTTTCGTTGACATGGCGACAGAAGATGAAGCCCAGGCAGTTATTTCTGCACTGAACGGCAAAGATGTTGGTGGCCGGGAACTGAAAGTAAATGTTTCCAAGCCCAGAGAAGAACGTCCCCGGCGTGACCGCTGGTAAGTTCTTCCCCTACAATTGAAAGCGAAAAGCCGGGTGAAAGCCCGGTTTTTTTTATGCGCATCCCGCCCCAGACAAAACAGGCACAGAACCGCCTGCAGCAAATTCAAACTTGAAACCATAACAAAAGGATAAAAAAAATGGAGGCGACGGCCGGATTTGAACCGGCGAATAAAGGCTTTGCAGGCCTCTGCCTTACCACTTGGCCACGTCGCCCCAAATCGAATGAGGACAAAAAAGGAAGATGGAGCGGGTGAAGGGATTTGAACCCTCGACTTCAACCTTGGCAAGGTTGCACTCTAGCCACTGAGTTACACCCGCTCGCGTTTTCAAAGACGAGAGTATTTATATCAAACCGACATGACCCCGTCAACAAAAATCTTGGTCGGTGCCGACACAAAATAAAAATGCCCCTCTGAAACCACGCAAATGAAAAAACAGGAAACAGAAAAGAAAGCGGCAAAATGCCGCAAGCGGGCGCATGAATCCGAGAAAAACCAGAGAAAAAGCGAACACGGCCAGGGGGAATGGAACCAAAGTGATTTGTTCCGTGAAAGATAAAAAATAATCCGGTATAATCACAATTGACTTCAGATTTCCGGGGAAACCTGCCATAGCAGGCTGAAGAGTCCAACCGTCTCCTATCCGCCGACCTTGCGGATTGTGCCGCCCTGAACCGGCTGCCGGCTTAATCAACCCGGGAATCCTCAGGGGATTATTCTGAAAGGGGGAAAATTGTGAAACGATTGCTCAGCAAAGGAGATGTCAACGCCTTTTTCGGCCTGATGCTGGATAATGTAACAAATCTGGTGGTACTCACCGGCATCCTGTATGGGGTTTTTGCTTTTCCCCTGGAAATTATCCTGAAAAAGATGATTCCCGGCACCGCTCTGGGCGTGATGTTCGGGGATATTGTGTACACGGTTATGGCCTACCGGCTTTCCAGAAAAACAGGGAGCAACACAGTCACCGCCATGCCCCTGGGGCTGGATACTCCGAGTACGGTGGGAATTGCCCTTACCGTACTGGGGCCGGTGTATCTTCAAACCCATGATGCCAACCTCACCCTCTACGTGGGAATGGCAGTGATGGTGCTGATGGGTGTAATGAAGGTGGTATTCTCCTTTTTCGGGAAATGGATTCAGGAAAAACTGCCCCGGGCCGGACTTCTGGGCTCCATCGGCGGTATCGGTATCGCGCTTCTCGGCCTTTTTCCAATGCTGGACGTTTTCAAACTTCCCATTGTGGGAATCACTTCCCTCGGAATCATTATCTATGCGTTTTTTGCCAAGGGCCGGCTTCCCTTCCGCATTCCCCCTGTTCTGGCGGCAGTGGCGGCAGGTACGCTGCTTTTCTATCTGGTTCCCCATGCCCATGAATCCATCGCCGCAGGCACAGCTCTCGGCATTTATATCCCCTATCCGACTATGGGATTTATGAAAGGAATGAAACTGGCACTGAATTATATTCCCATCGCCCTGCCCTTCGGCCTCCTGACCATTATCGGCGGCATCAACGTTACCGAAAGCGCACGGGTGGCAGGAGACGATTTCAATACGACCCAGATTCTGTTCACCGAAGCCATCGCCACGATTCTCGCCGGCCTCTGCGGCGGGGTGGCACAGAGCACCCCTTATATCGGCCACCCTGCATATAAAGATATGGGGGCAAAGGCGGGATATACGCTGGCCACCGGCCTGTTCATCGGTATCGGCGGAATGCTGGGGGTAATCAGCGGTATTGTAAAGATTATTCCCCCCGCGGCGGTCTCTCCGATTTTAATTTTCGTGGGATTTCAGATTGCCGCCCAGTCCATTGAAACGGCAGAGGGCGACTTGTCCGCCGTCCTTCTGGCATTTATTCCTTCCATTGCGGATCTGGTGCTGATTCAGATGAATTCACTCCTGGGCGCTCTGGGGAAAAGCATTGCGGACCTGAGTTCGGAGATGGCGCAAACGCTGAAAGCGGTTACGGTTCTCGGGAACGGGTTCATTCTCACCGCCATGCTGTGGGGCAGTGCCGTTTCTTTCCTGATTCACCGAAAAATGAAGGGGTTTGTGCTGACGATGGCAGCAACAATTGTCCTGACTCTGTTCGGCATCATCCATTCGGTACGGCCGGACGGAGGAATTTATCTGCCGGATTTCAGTCATTTCGGGTATTCAGACAGAATCGCCGGCGGCTACCTGATTTTCATGGCGATCAGTGTACTGTCTTACTGGTGGACAAAACGGGAAGACGGGAATGCCTGACCGCCGCCAGAGCCCGCTGGTGCTTTTTGCCGGGTTGTTTTTAACCTCCATGTTTCTGAACACCATGCCGCCGCTGATGGTGGAGTTTCAGCAGGTGTTCCATATTTCCATGGGCCACTCCAGTGTCATTCCATTCGCTCACTCCATGGGAACCATCGTGGCAAACATTGCGGCAGCGCTTCTGCTGTCAAAAATCGGAACAAAGAAAAGCACCGGTATTGCCGTGGTCTGCGGACTGCTGGGGCTTTCTTTTGCCGCAACCAGCCACAGCCTCCCGGGGTTAACCGCGGGTATTTTCTTTATTGCGGTTGCTTTTGCCGTTACCATCACTACTTTTTCTGTTATTTATGCCCATTTCCCGGTTGAAAAACAGAATTTCTCCATGTTTCATTCATTTTTCGGGATGGGTGGGCTTGCCGCCCCGTTTTTTGTCAAATTCTATCTCGGCCGGCAGCTCTCCTACCGCTATGTCTATCTCACTTATCTGTTTTTTCTGTTGATTTTCGGCCTCTATATTTTCTTTCGCCCGGTTTCGGATTACCGGACAGATGATTCCCCTTTCCACGGGGTCAAAAAGCTGATGCACACCCGTTATCTTATTGTTATCGCTTTACTTGCCCTGTATTCAGTCTCCGAAATGGCCATTGTAGTCTGGGCGGGAAATTTTTTTAAAACCTCCTTCGGATTTACAGTGGAAACCTCAGCCATGATGCTGTCCGCTTTCTGGATTCTGTTTACTCTGGGACGTTTTTTCGGTGACCACCAGATTCGCAGATTCAGCCCGAAAACCAATGTACGGGCAATGAGTATGATTTGCCTTGTGTTGTTTTCCGTTTTTATTTTCAGCCCCATGCACTTTTCCGTCACCGCTTTTCTGCTTGGTGCGCTGTTCATGGCCACAATTTTCCCATCCATCCATTTCTTTTTAAACCGGGTGGCACCGGATGATGTCCGTGCCCCCCTTAACGCCGTGCTTTTCCTCGCGGTGAGCACATTCGGGATGATTGGAGTTCCATTGATCGGAATTGTCGGCGGTATCAATATCCGGCTGGGAATGTCCATGATGCTGATTCCTTTTTTCCTGATGATAACGGTGCTCCCCTTCATGTGGAGAGGACGGGAAATCTGATGACAATTTTACGGAGGTTCCGATGAATGACAATAAGACGGATTATGATGAATTTGAAAAACTGAATGGCCAGCCGGTTATCCTGTTTCATGGTTTTTCCGGAAATACACTGAACGCTCTGATTGATGCACTGAAACAGTCGCCGGCATTCTCCGGCGGAATCATTCTGGCCACCACCACACCGACATCCATTCAATGGAAAATCAAAGACTTGTTAAAGGAACTGGCAGAAGAACGGGCCGCGATAAAAAAACTGAACCGGAAACGCAGGAAGGACTGATGAACTCTTTTCCAGTTCCGGCTGTCCACCCGTTTGGAAACTATTCAATCCGCCCTTCGTATAATTCAATCGGATTTGAAAATTCCGGAGGGAGTCAGTGAAAAAAATTGTTATTCTGCTGTTGATTGCCATCGCAGGTTTTTCCGTTTCCTGTTCCATTAACTTCACCCGCAGAGGAAAGGATAAGAAAAAAGACAGTAAGGAAATTGTCGTACCCGTGCAGGTGGAAACATTGAAAACAGGGCCGATTTCTTCTTTTATTCTGTCTTCCGGGACAGTAAAAGCGGAGATGAGTGTTGATATTGTGGCGGAAACCGCCGGAGTCGTGGAAAAACTCAATGTGGAAGAAGGCGACAGGGTAAAAAAGGGGCAAATCCTCGCTGTGGTAAATTTCGAGGAATTGAAACTCAGTAAAGACAAGGCGGAAGTGGCGCTGAAAGAAGCGGAAAACACATTCAAGCGTACCCGGAACATGTTTGACCGGCAGCTGGTAAGTCAGGAAGATTACGACAATGCCAGATTTAACTATAACCAGAAAAAACTGGATTTTGAAAATGCCCGTGTCCGGTTTGAAAAGAGTATGATTAAAGCCCCATTCTCCGGCATTATCACCGAACGTTTTATCACCGCCGGACAATACCTCACAATGAATCAGAAGGCATTTTCACTTGTGAACCGGGATGTGCTTAAAGTCAATGTATTTATCCCGGAAGAACGGGTTCATGAGCTGAAAGTCAACATGCCGGCAAAACTCATCAGTGAAGCGGCGGGACAAACGTACAACGGAAAAGTCAAACGAATTTCCCACGTGGTGGACCCGGCCACGGGAACGGTAAAAGTAACCGTTTATGTTAAACATAATCCCGACATCCGGCCGGGAATGTTTGTAAAAGTCCGGCTTTTGACCGATACGGTGCCAAACGCGCTTCTTGTTCCGAAAAAAGCTGTGGTGTATCAGAATGACCGTCAGTTTGTCTTTCTCTACAACAGCCTTTCTCACAAGGCAAAAAAGGTCGAGCTGAAAACCGGCTATCAGGATGAAAGCCAGTTTCAGGCCCTGAACAAGGACTTGAAACCGGGGGACAAAGTAATCGTAGCGGGACAGAACGGCCTGAAGGACGGCGCAAAGGTCAGGTTGGGCTGAAATGAGTGAACATTCCGCATTCGGAATAACCGTCCGGCGGCCTGTGGCAATCTTTATGATTGTCATTGCCATTGTCGTGTTCGGTTATGTTTCCTACAAACGCCTGGCATTGAATCTGATGCCGGATATCAGCTATCCCACCGTCACTGTCCGGACAACTTTTGAAGGAGCCGCGCCGGAAGAAGTGGAAAATAATGTTTCCCGGAGAATCGAACAGGCACTGGCGGTGGTAAACAATCTGGCCACCATCAGTTCCATTTCCCGCTCCGGCATGTCCGACGTTATCCTTGAATTCCGCTGGGGCACCGACATCAACACCGCCATTCAGGACATCCGGGAGAAACTGGATCAGGTTTTCCTGCCGAAAGACGCGGGAAAACCGGTTATTCTGCGCTATGACCCCACGTTGGACCCCATCCTCACCTTCGGCCTGACCTCAAAGAAGGAAAGCTTGATGTATCTTCGGAATTTTTCCGAAGACAATATCAAAATCCGCCTGGACAAGATTCCGGGAGTTGCGGCGGTAAAAATCCGGGGCGGGCTGGAAGAGGAATACCATGTGAACGTGGACCCTGTGAAACTGAATTCCCTGAACATGGACATTGATACCATCAACAACCGGCTGGCAAGCGAAAATGTGAACCTGGCCGGCGGAAAACTCAAAGAAGGGGCAACGGAATACATTGTCCGCACCGTCAACCAGTTCAAATCGGTCAATGACATCCGAAATCTGATTATCGGGCGGGTAAACGGCGTGGATATCCGGATTAAGGACATCGCAACCGTCCGCCATTCCTATAAAGACCGGGAGGTTATCACCCGGATTAACGGCCGGGAATGTGTCATCCTGGAAATCTACAAGGAAGCGGACGCCAACATTGTCGATGTGGCAAAACGGGTCAAATTTCAGATGCTCACGACAAAAGGGAAAACGATTCGATCTTCGCTTCCCGAACATATGAAAGTAAACCTGCTTTCCGATCAGTCGGTTTTCATTGAAAATGCCCTGAACGAAGTAAAAGACAACGCGCTGGAAGGTGCGGTTCTCGCCATATTAGTTCTCTTTCTCTTCTTGAAAAACCTGAAATCCACACTGATTGTATCGGTGACCATTCCCCTTTCCATCATCACAACTTTCGCCTTTATGAAGTTTTTCAACGTGTCCCTGAACATCATGTCTCTGGGCGGTATCGCACTGGGGGTCGGGATGCTTGTGGATAACGCAATTGTTGTGCTGGAAAGTATTTTCCGATGTAAAGAGGAAGGTGATAACACCGAAGAAGCGGCTGTGCGGGGAACAGCGGAGGTCGGCACTGCGGTAATCGCTTCCACGCTCACCACCATCGCCGTATTTTTCCCCATTGTTTTTGTGGAGGGTATCGCAGGACAGATTTTCAGGGACATGGCACTGTCCGTGGTCTTCGCCCTGATTGCTTCTCTGATGTTCGCACTGTTTTTCATCCCCATGCTGGCATCCCGGAATTTTGTTGCCGGGGATGCGGCCGGATTCAATTTAAAAGCTTCCCTCGGTACCTTCCAATCGTTTGAAGGCTTTACCGCCCCCCTCCCGGAAAACCTGATTCTGAAATTGCTGTCAGGCATTTACCGGATTATCCGGCTGGCATTTTATTTTCCGCTGGAAATTCTCGCAAAAACATTTGTACTGGCCTACCTTCTGGTCCTCGCCATTGTCAGAATCAGCAACATCCTCTGGCTCGCGCTGGAAAAATATATTTTAAACGCCGTTCTCACCGGATTTAATAATGGATTCGACCGCGTACAGGGGAAGTGGTATCCAAAAGCACTGAAAGCGGCACTGGAAAACAAATTAACATCCGTTATCCTGATTATCGCCGCCTTTATCATTACATTTTTTTCATTCCGCGGACTGGATGCCGAATTGATTCCGGTGATGCACCAGGGACAGTTCACCGTCGTTGTGAACTTTCCGGTGGGCACTCCCATCGAAAAAACCGATGCCACCCTCCTTCCCTTCGAATCCAGACTGGCCGGAATCAAAGAAATCAAAACCTATTTCACCCGAATCGGAGTGGAAAAAGACTCTTATGCCAAAGCGGATGAGGGGGAATTCTCCGCGAGAATCGGTATTATTCTGAAACATTCCGGCGACATCCTCAAAACAGAACAGGAAACCATCGCGAAAATCCGAAAAATTTTCAGCAACATCCCGGACGCGGAAATGCGGATAGAATACCCCACCCTCTTTACATTCAAAGCACCGGTGGAAGTGGAAGTGCACGGATACAATTTACGGAAATTAAAGAAATATTCCATGCTCGCACTGGAGAAAATGAAAGAAATCCCGGATCTGAAAGACGTTGAACTGAATATCCGGGCCGGAAATCCGGAAACTCAAATTATATTTGACCGGGACAAACTCGCAAGGCTGAACCTGAACATTGTTAAAGTAGCGGACCTGGTACGGAACCAGCTTCTCGGCACTGTTCCCACCCGGTTTATCCGGGGGGACAAACGAATTGACATCCGGGTTAAGCTGAAAAACAATACCAAAAAAACACTGGAAGACCTGAAAAACATCATCGTCAACCCGGGGCAGAAACCCGCCGTTCCGCTGTCCGCCGTGGCAAAGTTCGATATCGTGGAAGGGCCCAGCGAAATCCGGCGTGTGGATCAGCAGCGGGTGGGCCTTATCACCGCGAATATTACCGGACTCGGGCTCAAAACCCTCTCCAAAGAAATCCGGGAAAAACTTTCGGCCATTCCCCATCCCTCTGATATTGATTACGTGATTTCGGGCCAGAATCAGGAAATGGAAAAATCCACACGCTCCCTGCTCTACGCGCTGCTCCTTTCCATTTTCCTGGTTTACATTGTCATGGCATCCCAGTTTGAATCCCTGCTCCACCCCTTTGTTATCATGTTCTCCATTCCGCTGGCCCTCTTCGGCGTCGGCATTACCCTCTTTGCGTTTCACATCCCAATGTCCGTAATCGTTTTTATCGGACTGATGATGCTGGCAGGAATCGTGGTCAACAATGCCATTGTACTCATTGACTACATCAATCTCCTGCGGAAACGGGGAATGGAAATCCGGGAAGCGATTCTGCTGGCGGGAAAAGTCCGCCTCCGGCCTATTGTCATGACCACATTGACAACGGTTCTCGGGCTGCTGCCTCTGGCTCTGGGCCTCGGTGAAGGTGCGGAAATCCGACAGCCCATGGCAATTACCGTTATTGCCGGACTGCTGTTTTCCACCGTCCTGACCCTCATTGTCATTCCTACGCTCTATGAATTGGTGGAAACACTGAAAGAAAAAATAAAAGGCGTCGAAGCAAAAAGCTGATTAAAAGACAAAAGAAATTGAGTGATTGAAAAAAGAAGGGAAAAATCAATTCTTTCCCTTCTTTTTTTCCAATCCTTGCCAATTTCAACAATTCATTCTATGATAGGGGCATGGATGGATTTAACATGAAAGTCCTGGTGGCATGGGGATTTTTTCTTGCCTTTGTCATCATTTCAATTTACATCATTATCATCAAAAAACTGAAAAAAGTGGTGCGCGGTGAAGAAGAACGGGAGGCACCGGACTTTGTGCTGGAAAATATCCGCCACACCCTGGATCAGCGGAACGCCCTGTTCCGTGAACTGGAAATCCGGGAAAAACTCAATGAAATTATTTTGAACAACCTCGCTATCGGAGTGGCCGTTTTTGATAAATTCAAGATTTTAAAATCTGCCAACCCCATGTTCCGCAGACTGTTTCATCTTCCGGAAGAAAAATTGAACCAATCCATTGTTCAATTTCAGGAAGAAAGCCCGGAACTTTTTCAGTTTGTCCGTCAACTGAAAGACACCGGCACAGGGAAAGAACAGGAAGAGCAGACAACGGTAAGGGGAAGGATTATAAAACTTCATTCCACTCCGGTTTCAGAGCTCCTCGGCAATAAAGGCGGTTATCTCCTCCTCGCGGAAGACATCACCGACATTGAAGCGGCAAAAAGCCAGCTCGAATTGAAAAAGAGGCTGGAAATCATCGGTGAAATGTCCGCCGGGCTGGCTCACGAATTCAAAAACTCCCTGTCCACCCTCAAAGGCTATGCCCAGATGATTGAAAATGAATCCCAGTCCGGCATAATCGGAAAATATACTGCCAGAATATTATCGGAAGTTGAAGACATAAATGGTGTCGTAAATCAATTTCTCCTCTACGCAAAACCACTTCAACCGGAAATTGAAACCGTTCCGGTTTCTTCGTTCCGGGAAGAAATACTGAACAGTTTTCCGGATTTGAAAAATATCATTGAAATCACGGTGACACCGGAAACACTGACCATTAAAACCGATCGGACTCTGCTGAAACAATGCCTGATCAACCTGATTCGAAACAGTCTGGAACATCTGAAAAATGACGGTATCATCCGCATAAGCGTGGAAAACGAAAAAACCGGAATTCGAATAACGGTACGGGACAACGGCATCGGAATGGACAGGGAAACTCTGGAACGGGCCCGGGTTCCGTTTTTCACCACCCGAAAAGACGGAACCGGGCTTGGGTTGGCAATCTGCGAAAAAATTGTCTCCCGCCTCGGCGGTAAGATGACAATTGATTCCGCCCCGGATGTGGGCACCACTGTGGAGATCTTACTGTGACCCGCATCCTCATCATTGAAGACCGGGACTCTCTCCGGGAAATGCTGGAAGAATTTCTCTCCTCTCACGAGGTACTCAGTGTTTCATCGGCAGAAGATGCACAACCCCTTTTGCTCCATTATCCGGAAATTGTTCTCTGCGACCTGAAACTGCCCGGAATGTCCGGCATTGATTTTATTCGGAAAACCGCACCGGAGTTCCCGGATACGATTTTCATCATCATGACCGCTTTCGGAGACATTCCGACAGCGGTTAACGCAATGAAAGCGGGGGCATATGAGTTTCTTCCGAAACCGCTGGATTTAAACCATCTGTCCATTGTATTGAAACGGGCCGGGGAAATATTGAAACTCCGCCGTGTCGCAAATTCCGGGAATGACACTGTTATACTGGGAAAAAGCCCCGCCATGATGGATACACTGAAACTGGCTGCCCGGGTTGCCCCGCTGGACTGCCCCGTACTCCTGGCCGGAGAAAGCGGTACGGGGAAAGAAGTTCTTTCCAGATGGATTCACAGCCATTCGCCACGGAAAAATCATACATTCTGGGCCGTAAACTGTGCCGCGATTCCGGAATCACTCCTCGAATCTGAACTGTTCGGACACGAGCCCGGCGCATTTACCGGTGCCACCCGGCTGAAAAAAGGCTACTTTGAACTGGCAGATGAATCCACCCTTTTTCTTGATGAAATCGACAAGACCAGTGCCGCATTCCAGGCAAAAATTCTCCGTACCGTGGACACCGGAGAATTCTATCGTCTGGGGTCAAATATTCAACTGAACAGCCGGGCAAGGCTGATTTTTGCCACAAACCGGAAACCGGAAGAACTCGCCGATAGCGACAATTTCCGAAAAGATTTGTTTCACCGCATTTCCGCATACATCATTGCGATTCCGCCCCTTCGGAACAGGCACGGAGATATCCCTCTTCTGGCACAATACTTCGCAGACAAGCTGGGACGGCAGATCAATGGGAAACCGATGCCGCTTCCGGACACCGCCCTTCGTCAGCTGGAAGCATACCAATGGCCGGGAAATGTCCGGGAACTCCGAAACACCATTGAACGCTGGGCAATCCTCGGCATTGACCCCACCGTCGGGTCTGCCGGTATGTTTCATCGGGAATCCGGAACCTACATGGATTTTGAAGGGAAAAATTACGAAGAAATCCTCCGGGAACTCGAAGAAAAACTTTTCCGTTACCATCTCGCAAAACAGGATGGCAACAAACTGGCTGTGAGCCGCCTGCTGGATATGAATTATAAAACTTTTCTTTCCCGGCTGAGAAAACTGGGAATTGAAACATGAATGCCCTACTGCTGATTCTGCTGCTGGGCTACTGGCCATTACCGGCAAACTACGGAATCACCGGCACATTCATGGAATACCGCCATCAGCATATCCACGCCGGATTTGATTTGTCCACCGACGGAAAAGACGGATTGCCGGTACGCTGTTTTGATAACGGTTTCATTGTGCTGATAAAAGTACAAAAACGCGGATACGGCCGTGTGCTGTACATCCGCCATCCAAAAGAAAAGCTGGTATCGGTATACGGACATCTGGACCGGTTCAGCGCTCCACTTGAAAAAATTGTCTCCCGCTACAAACGCCTGCGGAAAACCCGATATCCCGGAACCATCGTGCCAAAGCACCCGATACCGGTTCGAAAAGGGCAGATTATCGCTTACTCCGGAGAAAGCGGTGTCGGCTGGCCTCATCTCCATTTTGAACTGCGAAACCTGAAGAATGAGCCGGTAAACCCCGAAAAATACGGCTTTTCTGTTCAATCGGACAAACAGGCTCCGGATTTCCGCTTTCTGAACATTTATCCGGCAACCCCGGACAGTACAGTCAACGGGGCTTGCAGAGCCACAAGAATCCCTGTTCAAAAATTAAGTAACGGAAATTACAGCCTCCCGCCTTTTCAAATCTCAGGACAGGTATTCCTGTCTGTCACAATCCATGATACAGACGGCCGGAAAGGCCCGCTGGCAATCTATTCACTCCATGCACAGCTGAATAATCAGCCGTTCTATCAGTATCTGGCGGATCAGTTTTCCTATGACCGGTTTAAGCGGTCCTCCGCTATCTACGACCTGGGACAGACAAGGCTCAGCCCTGCATCCTACGGCTTCAATCTCTTTGTGATTCCCGGGAGCAATCTCTCAAGCCAACACTATCATCCTCCCCGGTTCAAAACAGGCAATAACCGCATCACAATCACCACCCGGGATTTTGCCGGAAATACCGCGCATCTGTCATTCCGTTTTTCCCGTCGGAAAAAAACAGGAGACACACAGTCTCAGCAGTGGTTCACCCCTTCCGCCGCGCTGGTAAATCAAAAGATTCTAAAAGCCGCTTCCATCCGGCATCCGGCAGCGGTTACAATAAACAGAAAAAAATGGACTGTAGTTGCATACAGTACCCTTCCCGCCCATTTGAAGCTGGGAAATGTACAGATAGAAACGGAGGGGTACAATGCATCCCCCATGCTGCTTTATGTGCAAAAACAGCCTGAACTGCCAAAAGCGGAGGGGCTTCTGCCGGTTGCGGGCACCGGTATCGAAATTCAACCCGGATTAATTTTCCTGAAACATCTCCTCCTGATTTTTCAGGCAGAAAAAATCAATCCTCAAATGGGCTGGTTCCGCTATGACCGGGTAAAGAGAAAATGGAAATACCGGAACAGCGAAATTGACCGGCAGAAACAAACAGTAACAGCTGACAACTTCAAAAACGGAAGTTATCGCCTTTTTCTTGATATCTCCGCACCCAAAATCATAAGAAATCCCTATTTCTTCCGCAATCGCACCGCATGGCACATTACAGATACCGGTAAAGGTGTGGATGATTCGCAAATTTTTCTGTCCCGTGGGAAAAAGAAATGGAAAATGGAATATGACCCCGACCGGAAAATTGCCTGGATTGACAAACATCTGCCCCGGGGACACTACCGGATTTCAGTTAAAGATTTTGCCGGAAACGCCGCTGAGAAAAGCGGATTTTTGAAATAATTATCAATCCGAAAATATTTTACTTTTCTCTGGCGACGGGCTTTAAACGGACAACAAAAGCACCGGTTCCCCCCATTTTCCGCGGCGCGTCAGCGTACCAGAGAATCCGGTGACGCCCGTCTCTCCTCAGCCATTTTCTCACAAATTCCCTCAAAACACCTTTCTGTTCAGAATGATGTCCTTTTCCCGTAATTATCAGCAGCAGACGGTCACCCGAAAGCACCGCATTCCGGAAAAAGGTTTCAAGGGCAACAAGAGACTCATGCTTTGTTTTTAAATGAAGGTCCAATGATGCATCCACAGCCAGAACCATTGATTTCGGAAGACGGCGCTCCAATTGTCCGGAAAACGGAATTCCGGATAAATTTTCCGGTGACGGCTCCGGTTTCCCACCGTCTGCCCGGAGATACTGTTCAAATATCTCCCGTTCTTCCTGCTCCCGCTCCCGTTCCTGTGCAAGGAAAATGGCTTCCCATTCGTCATCCGAAATGTGCTTCATTTCCTTCTCAGAACCAGTATCATCCTCCAGGAATCTTTGCTGTTATCCAGCGGATTGTCCAGCTTGAATGAACCGCGGGCATCCACCAGTTCAAACCGGCCATTACAATTCAACATCAACTTAATTTCCTGAAACAAAAAAATTCGATATTTGTCATGCATGTCAATGTAAAATGTTTTGTCTCCGTCGCGAACCGTAATATGGGGAGAAGATTCCGTCTGGTGAGTCAAAATATCCACATCTGTCCGCCCCAAATCCCAGTCCACTTCAACTTCCACATCATCGTCGGATTCGATCCAGGTATTTGCCGTGGAAGGCCGGTTGGTAATGAAATCTCTGGGATGATTCATCTCCACAATATAAACACCCCCGCTCTCCAGACTGTCTGCAACCCGGTCCAGATGAGCGAGGGCATCCTCGTTTTTTAAAAGATAATTGAATCCCGTCAGCAGGTTAATCGCGACACCGTACTTCCGGTTGCAGGAAAATGCAACCATATTATCAATCCATATATTGGAGTGTAAACCGGCAGCGGCAATTTTTCTGCGGGAAAATTCAACCATTTTCGGAGAAATGTCAAAACCGTCTACTTCATATCCTCTTTTCCCCAGCTGCTCAAGGTGTGAACCGGTGCCACACGCAATATCCAGCATGGAACTGTTATCACAAAGACTGAAAAGGCTGACTTTTTTTTCTAAAAAATCACATTCCAGATCCACGTCACGATATCTGAACGCAACGTCATAATACTCCGGATAGTTGTAGAGGCTCATTAATTATCAGTTAAGCTGTTCAAACAGCTTTATTCTTCAATATCTTCCGACTCTTCTTCCCCCGCAAGATCATTATCCACATTCAAACGGTCACATGCACCGGCATACATCTGGAGTGCCGCCTTCTTCGCCTTTTGAAGTTCCGCCAGCTTTTCCTTTACCCGGGCCAATTCTTCCTCCACCTGGTTCTCAATGTCAGCAATTTCGTTCCGCAGGTGTTTCCGTGTCTCTTCATAAAACTTTTTCTGATCTTCGCTGAGAAATGCCATAGGTTACCCCCTTAAAAATTTAAAACACAAACATATGTGTAAAATACACTTTCACTTTTACACCATCTTTCATTGCAGGCGTAAATTTCCATTTTTTAAACGCCTTTACCGCAGCCTTACCCAAGCTGTTCCTGCCTTTTACAGTTGAACGTAACACTCGCACCTCTCCGGGAACCACATTTCCTTTTTCATCAATCAGGCCCTGAACCAGCACTTCCCCGTGAATATTCCGCCGCCGGTCAAGGGGAGAGATTCTCGCCTTAACTGTTTTTACCGGTGTCGGGAAAATAACCTCTCCTTTAATCAACGGAACCAGGTCTCCTTCTTTTACCCTGGGCACAATCGGCTGTGGGACAGGTTTCTTTTCCACCGGTTTCGTTACAACAGGAGCCTTTGTTTCCACAGGCTTTGTTTCCACCCGCTTTGCTACCGTTTCAACGGGAACGGTGATTTTCCCCACCGGCTTGGTCTCCGCAGGCTGCCCGGACACCGTTTGAACGGGAGCAGCAGTTGCGGCCGGTTTCGTTGTAGCAGGAGTCCCGGTTCCCGCCGCTTTTGTCTCCGCAGCCTTGGGTACAGCCGCGGTCGGAACAGCGGTTTTTTCAGTCTGAGGTTTTTGCTGAACTGCCACCGGTTGGTTGACTTTTGCGACTGTCTTTTTCACCGGTTTGGCTTTGGCCCTGTTTGCTTTTCTCTGGGCTTTAAGTTTGGCTTCCCCTTCGGCCAGTTTTTTCTTCAAAAGCTCCTGAACCAGTTTTTCTTTATCAATTCCGAGATCCATTGCGGTTTTCCCTGGCACGGCAGCCGGCTGAGCCGCAGGGGTCTGCTCGGGTTCCCCCTGCGTGGGGACAGGCTGATTGCCGGGAACAGTGGTTTCCGGAGTTGACACTTTTTCAACTTTCTTTTGAACCGGAACCGGGGAGATGGTTCCCTTCTTCTGCTTCATCGCAAAAAAACCAATCGCTACGACAATAACAGCAACCAGAACTATCGCGACAATCAAACCGGTTTTACTGCTGCGCCCACCGCCGCCGATTTGTTCCAGGAACTCATTTTCATGTTTTTCCACTTCTTCAAGATCCGGCATGATCATGGTTCCACTATCCATTTTCATAGTCGCGTTTATGTCGGAATCACCGTCAAGATCGTCCATTGAAACAGCGGCAACCGGTTCCGGGGATTCTTCCGGAACAGCCGTTTCAACCTTTTCAGGCACTTCCTCCGGCTCTTTCCCGGCAAGGACTTCTTCTTTCAATGAGTAGCGGTCGGAAATGTCCTCAATTGTTTTCAGATCTCCCTGATAGAGGGCGTGAATAAACTGAGCAAGGATCCTTTCATTCACCGCGAAAGGCAGAGATTCCATCAGATGGTGAAGCTCCGACTCCATTTCTTTCGCACTTTGAAACCTGTCGTCAATCTTCTTTGAAAATGCACGTGCGATCAGCCTCTCCGTTCCTTCCGACACATTGGGGTTTACTTCCTTGATCGGTGTATACTGCACCTTTCTGACTTTTTCCAGAATTCCGATTTCGCTGTCGGAGAGAAAACATTTTTTACCGGTAATGGCTTCATAAATCACAGATGCCAGCGAAAAGAGATCGGAACGGTTGTCAATGGGTTTTCCATATGCCTGTTCCGGAGACATGTAAAGAAGTTTCCCTTTCAGGGCACCGGCCTGGGTCTGACTGGCTTTGGTTGCGGCCTTGGCAATGCCGAAATCAACCAGCTTCACATCCCCGCCTTTGGAAATCAAAATATTCTGCGGACTGATATCCCGATGAACAATCTTCAGGTCCTTCATATCCAGACCTTTTTTCCGATGGGCATAATCCAGTGCGCTGAGCATTTTGCCTGCAATAAACAGAACCAGCGGTTCCGGAATCCGGATTTTTTTCTTTTTACATTCTTTCAGGATGTTCCGCAGATCATATCCTTCCACATATTCCATGGCAATGTAAAAAGAATTGTCAATTTTCCCCAAATCATAAATCTGAGCAATATTCGGGTGATTCAACTGGGCGGCAAGTTTTGCCTCGTCAATAAACATGGTTACAAATTCTTCGTTATCCACAAGATGAGAAAGAATTCTTTTAATTGCAACAATTTTCTGAAACCCCTGAACCCCCCGGCGTTTTGCCTTGAAGAGTTCCGCCATTCCTCCGGTTGCCACCTTCTCCAGCAGAAGATAGCTTCCATATTCTATCCCCTCGCCTTTTTTCCCTTTCTTTTTGCCTCTGGCTTCAGACTTTTTGCTTTCCGGAATCTCAGATTTTACTTCCGCCTCCTGTTTTCTCACAGCAGGTTCCAAGGGAGCTTCAGAATTCTGTTCGGCCTGCCCGGTTGCGCTGGCAGCTTTCGGTTCGGCTTCTTCTTTTTTTCTGTCTTTCTTTTTACCGGAAGAAGAAACCTTTAATCCCGAGAGGGTTTCTTCCAGTTTCTTTTCCAGTTTCGCCTGCTCTCTCTCTTTTTCTTCCTTTAATTTTTCCGAGGCAGACAAAGTACCGGGGGCATCTTCTACATCTTTTATCACATCGCTGAAGATATCGGCCGAAGTCAGTACTTCTCCATCCGATTGCTTCACCTTGTGGGAAACGGATTTTCCCCCTGTCGGAACTCTACCGGACATGGTTTCTTCAAGAATTTCTTCCAGACGTCTTTTTGCCGATGATTTCTTTTTCGGAATCGTTTTCTTTTCCGAAAAATCCAGATATTTTTTAACCAGTGTCTGAAGCGTTTCATCTTCAAAAGGCTCTTCCAGATATTCTTTTACACCATATTTACTCATGGCCTCCGTACGGTAACGGTTCCCTTTGTACACGGAAGTGACCATAATTATAGGAAGACGGGGATGGCCGGCGGTCAGTTTCTGGGCAACTTCAAAACCGGACAATTTAGGAAGCATGGGATCAATAATGGCAAGGTCCGGCACATTCTCTTCCACCACCTCCAATGCTTCAATTCCATCTTTGGCAGTGATTGCATCGTACCCGAGATCTACAATCAATTCATTTAATCTGGCCAGCCGTTTCGGCTCGTAATTGACAATCAAAACTTTTTTTCCCATGTATTACCCCGCCCAAATAGATTGTTTTCCTGAATATACCACAAGCTTTCATAAAATGGAACAAAAAAAGTACAGTCCCTGGAAAAATTATCTTTGCCCAAGATGAAGATTATAAAAAGAATAGCGCTCCTTTTCCGGGATTTTAAATGAATATTCGGATGGCTGTCTCAATTCCCGGGACCCATCTTCTCCGCATAGCTGAAAAGGCCGCCGGCAGTCAGAATGTCCCTCTGAACCCGGGAAAAGGCCCGTCCCTGGAATTGAATGTCATTTTCGTTCACAATTAAACCGTTTTCAGTATTTACTTCAATGATATCCCCGGATTTGTATCCGGCATCCCGAATCCCCGGAGCTTCAAGAATCGGCATGGCGGAATTAATGGCATTCCGCTTGTAAATTGCGCCAAAGGACTCGGCAATTAACAATGAAATTCCCAGCGATTTAAAGCAGTCCACCGCCTGCTGCCGGGAAGAACCGGAACCAAAATTCCGGCCGGCAATCACAATATCCCCCGAAGCGGCTTTTTCCGCAAAATCTTCCCAGCCGTTCAGGTTGTCCAGCGCGTACTGTCCCATTTTCGCGATATCCGTTTCCGCAAGATAGCGGTTGTGAAAAATCATGTCCGTATCAATATCATCTATCAACATGCCTTTTGCATCCGTGAGCACCCAGACTCTACCTTTTATTTTCATTGAATTCCCTCCTTTGCCAGAAAATCAGCCGGGTCAGTTATTTCTCCGGTGACCGCACAGACAGCCGCCACCACAGGACTGGCAAGATAGGTATCCCCGTCCCCCTGTTTTCCCCGAAAATTCCGGTTGGAAGTGGAAATCTGCACTTCCCCCTTCCCGGTCATTCCGATTTGGCCGGACGCACAGCCGCCGCAGCCGGGGTTGGAAATAATCACCCCGGCTTTGTAAAGTGCCGCAATCGTTCCGTCGGCAAGAAGTTCCCCGAATACACCTTTTGTCGCCGGAACCGCCTTTGCCATCACCCCCTCATGTACCGGAAAACGGGAAAAAATCTTTGCCGCGGCATGGAAATCTTCCACCCGGCCGTTGGTGCAGGAACCAATGAAAACCGCATCCACCGGCCGGCCGGCCACTTCCCTCACATCTTTCACATTGTCCGGTTTCGGCGGACAGGCAATCTGGGGCTGCAAACCGGAAATATCAATTTCCACAACCCGGCTGTACGAAGCGTCCGCGTCCGGCAACGGCATTGCCACCTCATGGTTGGCAGTGACATTCCGAAAATGGGCCAGAATTTCTTCACTGGGCGGAATAAAACCGATAATCCCCCCCATTTCAGTCACCATACTGGAAAGTGTTATCCGCTCGTGCATTGATAAATTCTCAATCACCTCGCCATCGAACTCCACAGCACAGCCCAGCGCTCCCCGGGATCCCATATGACGGAGGGTCCACAGGGTCAAATCCTTTGCGGTCACCGGGAATTCGTAAGGCTTTCCTTTGAATACAACTTTAATTGTTTCCGGCACCTCAAACCAGTTCCGGCCGGTTTTGAAAGCAAACGCAATGTCTGCGTCGCCCATTCCCTGGCCGAAACAGCCCACCGCACCGAGAATGTTCAAGTGGCTGTCAGTACCCACATAAATAGAACCGGGCCAGCAGAGGCCGTTTTCAATTGCCACATGGGAACCGATTCCGGAATCCACATCAAATACCTTCATCCCCTTTTTTCTCGCAAATACCCTGCAAAGCTGCTGATTGTTGGCGTAGGGGATGTTATTGGCAGGCACCACACAGTCAAAAGTGAAAAACGTCCGGGACGGGTCTGCCAGTTCGACATCCCCGCCATAAACCGTCTCCAGACGTTTGACAACATTGGGGCCGCCGAAATCCCTGGCTGTCCGGGTATCAATGTCCAGCCAGATAACATTTCCCGGTTTCACTTCATCTGATGAATGATTCATAAAAATCTTTTCAATTACCGTATGTCCCATTGTCTCTCCTCATCTTCTTTTCGGAAGAATTTAAATTCATCCGTATTTTACAGGAAGAAAGGCAAAGGGGGAAGCCCTGCTTCCCCCGGGTAATTGTTTGACGCCCATAAATGAAACCGTTATAATCTGCGTGGCTGAAAAACGGAAATCGTATCGGCTTGACAGTTCAGAATTTTTTTCCGTCCAAACGGGAAAATACCGGAGGATTCATGAAAATCTGTGTGATCGGAACCGGATACGTCGGGTTGGTTGCAGGTACCTGCTTTGCCAACAGCGGAAACACGGTGTACGGTATTGATGTGGATGTTGAAAAGATTGAAAAATTGAAAAACGGGACAATCCCGATTTATGAGCCCGGACTGGCGGAAATGGTTAAAAACAATCTGGACAAGAAGCGCCTGATTTTTTCCACTTCCATCAAAGACGGAGTGGAGAATGCAGACATCATTTTCATCGCGGTGGGAACCCCGGAAGATGAAGACGGTTCCGCTGATTTAAGCTATGTGCTTTCCGCCGCCCGGAGCATCGCGAAGCATATGAAGGGATATAAAATAATCGTAAATAAATCCACTGTGCCGGTGGGAACGGCTGACAAAGTCCGGGAAACCGTGGCTGAAATCACCTCCTACCCCTTTGACATTGTTTCCAACCCCGAATTTCTCAAGGAAGGGGCGGCCGTGGATGATTTTCTGAAGCCGGACCGCATCATTGTCGGTGCCGAAAGCCGGAAAGCCATTGATACAATGATTGACCTCTACACCCCGTTCGTGAGAAAACGGGAACGACTGATTATTATGGACAACCGCAGCGCGGAAATGACCAAATACGCCGCAAACGCCATGCTGGCCACCAGGATTTCTTTCATGAATGACCTGTCAATCCTCGCGGAAAAGGTCGGCGCAGACATTGAAGCAATCCGGAAAGGAATCGGCTCCGATTCCAGAATCGGCATCAGCTTTCTTTTCCCCGGTGTCGGCTACGGCGGCTCCTGCTTCCCGAAAGATGTTAAAGCGATTCTGAAAACAGGGGACAAATACGGCCATCACCTACGGATTGTGGATGCTGTTGAACAGGTAAACCGAAGCCAGCCCCTTCATCTCCTTGACAAAATTACCAGCCACTTCGGCAGTGACCTTTCCGGCAGACACTTTGCGGTGTGGGGGCTTTCCTTCAAGCCCAACACGGATGATATGCGGGAAGCACCTGTTATCCCTGTTATTCGTGAACTGATTCAAAACGGTGCCACTGTCACCGCGTATGACCCGGTTGCCATTGAAAATGCAAAACGAAAATTCGGAAACCTCCCCGGACTCTCCTATGCCGAAAATGCGTATGAAACATTGGAAGATGCCGACGCGCTTGTTTTAATGACCGAATGGATGGAGTTCAGAAAACCGGATCTGCAGAAAGTGGCGGAAACCTTGAAAAAACCGGTGATTTTCGATGGGCGGAACCTGTTCAAACTGGAAAAAATGAAAGAGATGGGATTCAGTTACTATTCCATCGGGCGCCCGGTTGTTATCGCAGAATAAAACAAACCGGCCGAAACCAAAAAAAGGGAGACAATTTCTTGTCTCCCTTTTTTAATTTGCATTCCTGCCGCATCAGAATTCCTGATAAAATTCCTCTTCGTACAGCCTTTCCAGCCGGTTTTTGTGTCCCATTTCAACCTCAGCCAGTTTCAGCAGAATACCTCTCAGTTTATCATCGGAAACCAGATCGGCCATTCCCTGATAAAATTCATAGGCAATTTTTTCCCGCTGCATGGCAGCTGTGAGCACATCCTGATAGTTGGAATACTCATTCAGTTCTTTAACGCTGAGATAATCCACAATCTTGAAATCCTGAATTTTCTCCGTCTGCCGGGCAGCCAGCACTTCTTCCACACCCTGCTCCAGAATCTTTTTTAAAAATTCGGCATGGCCGGTTTCTTCTTTTGCCAGTTCCAGCAATGCGGTTTTCGCATGTTCCAGTTTTACCTTTTCCGCTGCTTCCCGGTAAAATTTCTCGGCATTTTCCTCATTGGAAATTGCAACTTTGATAATCTCCCGAAAACGTTCGTCCAGAGATGCCATGATATTACCCGATTTTCTTTTTGACTTTACCGGCCTGAATACAACTGGTGCAGACTTTCATCCGCTTCACTTCGCCATCCACTTCCACGCGAATTTTCTGAATATTCGGAAGCCACCGGCGCCGGGTCAGATTATGCGCGTGGCTGACATTATTCCCATACATGGGTTTTTTTCCGCAAATTTCACATACTCTTGACATGATGTCCACTCCTTTCCACAAAACTGCCACAAGACACAAGTTTATACCATATTAAAACCGGGCATTGCAATGATTTTCTTTTCCATCGCAATAAGAAAAACCGAATCGGCGGCAGAAAACAAAGGGGAAAAGGGAAAAGAGGCATTTCCGGATCCACTATCCCTTCCCCCCGATTCGAACCGATCCCGGTTCAGCGTTTTTTTCTACTTTGCCGTTCCCAGCACACCGCCCAATCTATTCATTCCGGAATCTCCTTCCAGACAGAATGCGACAATTTTTCCGGAAGATTTAACCTCAATCAAATCGGTATCACCGGAAAAGTAGTCTCCCAGCAACCCGACTGTTTTGCTCAACGGATTCAGAGAAAGTTGATTCTGACCGGCAAGAGAACCGTTCCGATAAAAATACAACGTAATATCAACCGAAGTCTCGTTGGGGTTCACAATGGTCAGACCGTACCAGTCATTGGCCAGTCCGACATCCACAAGGGGCAGAAAGATGTCTTTGGCTCCGGCTGTCGGAATATTCAAACCTGCCAGAAGCTTGTTATCGGTGGTGCCGAAAAGTTCATACCCGATTAAAGGCAAAGTGGAGTCCACCTTAAACCATGCCACATCGGCGGAAAATTCCGTTTTTGTCACAAAAATCAGTTTTCCGCCCGGATCCACCGTGTAATCCTTTTGAGCAGACAGTACACCGTTCTTCGTGTAACCGGAAACGGAAACAGAGGCGGACGAATCGCTGGCCAGGTTATCCAGTGCAATTCCGGTCCACCAGTAATCGGAATTGTCCACGTGGGCCACATAAAGTTCTTTCCCCGCCTGCATATCCAGTGTCAGCTGGGCGGAATTTGCAATTTCTTTTTTGTCAAAAGACTCCATTGCTTTTACCCCCTCCAGGGTTCCGGATGCAGTATCCGGAAGCGAAAGAGAAGCAAATCCGACACCATCCGCCGGAAAATTCCCGCCGAAAATATCACTTTCGACATTTACATGAACCATGCCCATTGCCGACACCTGCTCATCACTGGTGAAAGGCAAAAACATCGGGGTATAGGTAAAACGAAGATCTTCTGCCGAGCTTCCGCCGTTCATCACCGAAAGCCAGGTATTCCAATACAATTCACCGTGAACAACATCACTTGCCACGTGGGGAACCACAAGGGCGGGTCTTGCTTTTCCCCGGAAAGCCGGTGTCCAGTTCCGCATCTGCCCTCGGGCATCTTCAAAATCATTCATCTGCCAACCGGCAACAAAGGCATCCGGAACCGCTTCAACCGTTGCCACATTTGAAACATCCACCGGATCAAAAATTTGTTCAACCGTACCGTTCAACACACTGTACGCACTCAAATCCACTGTTTTGCTTCCCAGCGTTCCTCCCGAAGCATCACGGGCTGTGAGGACGACCTCAGCTGCATCCGCCCCGGTATTCAGTGTCAAAACAGTGTCGGAACTCAGGTTCAGAAATGTGAGGGACTGCGGTGAAACAGAAAGGGAATTCACGGCAATATCATCCACATACCAGCCGGTTTCGCTGACACTGCTGTCGCAGCAGAGACGGAAACGAAAATACACGGTTTGTCCGGAAAAATCCGACAAATCCACAAAAACCTGACTCATGCTGTCATTGCTTCCGCTCCAGGCCATCTGATCCTCCAGCGGGCCCCCCTTCATCATCGTATCGTATGTACCGCTTTGAATATCATTTCCCAGATCCTGCCAACTGACACCGTCATCTGTGGAGATTTCCAGAACTCCCCCGTCGTAGCCCGATTCCATATTGTAGTAATGCCAGAAAGAAAGAACCGAATTCACACCGGAAGGCAAAGACACCGGACCGACCTTAAGAGATGAGTCGGTTGTTGAGGGGACATCTTTTCCGAACCAGCATTTTCCGCCGGAATGGGCACCACTTGTTGTTGTCATCGTCCAGACATCGGTTCCGGTAACCGCACTATGGCTGGCTTCGCTGTCCGCATCGCAGGGATAATTCGCAACCGACCCTCCCTCCGCTGTCGTGAACAGGGGGACATCCGTGAGTGTAGTCGTATTCCCCACATCATCCGTCAATTGCAAATCCGCGGTGTAAGCGGTCTGCGGAGAAAGCCCGGTAAGATTCAGATCAATGGAATCCACCCCGTTTTCACTGGTACTGAAAACAGTTGTACCACCTGATTTAACCGTAACATCGGCATAACATTTCTCATCCAGAAACAGGACAAGATCGGCACTGGTGGCCCGCACGGTGTTAATCTCCCGGTGCATCAATACCGGCCCGTCACAATCCAGTATCAACGTTGCAGTTACATCTTTTTTGCCGGTATCGCCGTAATGTTCATCGTCATAATGAAATACCAGAGTACCGCTGCCGGAAACATTGGGATCCAGTGCCTGTATATTAAAGGGATACAGCCCCGCATATTTCCCGGAATTGTATTTGTAGAGCTCAATACTTCTGGAGCTCCCATCCGCAGGATTCTCCACCGTAATATCAAAGAATTCCTCTTCTCTGTCGCTGTCCCAGACCTGAACCGTCACCTGGCCGTTACAGGGAACCCTGGATTTATCCAGTAAAATCCGCCCCATTGAGCTGTTGGGAAGCGTTCCTTTGGTGTACACCGAAGGGTCCCCCATCAAATTGTACTGTTCAAAATACCGCTTGGTACTGCCGCCGCCGGCATAGTGGTCATAAAGTGCCATTTTCCCGGCATTGAACATGGGGCATATCTGATCCAGGCCATCATCGAATGCCGCCTTAAAGACACCTTTCTCCAAAACATCATCTTCATCCCAGTAAGAATAAACCGAAGACCCCCAATATGTGGTTCCGGCTTTTTCATCACGGATCCAGGTCTCGGCAAAACATTCAGGAACCTCATACTCTCCGGTCTGGCACGCAAAGGTAAAAACAAACGGATAAATTGTATTGGTCAGCGCCCGCACATCTCCCTGGGTATAAAACGCGTGGGCAGAAGGCTGATTCTGCCACCATTCCGTCGGGCCGCCGTGTCCGGAATAAACCACAAAACGGACACCGTTGTTTAAAATCGGCGTCACGGACGAGGCATTTGCCCCCGAAGCCATGTATTGTTTGTATTCCGTATATCCCGCAGGGGAAAAATAGTGGGAATCCACATAATTGTGCGTCCCCTCGGTAATATCCGAATTTTCTGCAGAAGCAATAAAAAGAACATTTTGCGGCAAACCGGAAAGATTGGATTCGGTGGAAATTGTTTTGGCAATAACATTCTGAAGTTCTGCGGCAGTTGAAACGGAAAACCGACCGAGAAACACATCAGGGAAATAATCATTACCTTCCAGAGTGGAATAATACAAATCATTGCGGGGATTATTCGCCTGTGTGCTGGTCCAGGCGGGAATTTTATTCGTATCCCCGACGAGAAGGACAAATTCCGGCCGGGTATCCGCATTATCATACATTCCCTGCAGATAGTTTTTAATTGAGGAGGTGGTTGTTCCGGTCACGTCAGTGGTTACAACTGTCACGGCATAACCAAAGGACTGCTTGTGAACAACAAAGTCCGCAAGACCGCTTTCAAATTCCGGGGCGGTAATAATCAGATATTTGCGAAGCACATCCTTGGTTCCGCTTCCCGCTTTCATCAAGCCGGATTTGGAATTTTCCAATTCTTCATGATTAGCAAAAATCCGGTGAAACAATGCCCGGAATGCCGGAGCGGCCGGTTCGCGGAACCCCTTGAATGCATCCGGGAAATGTAAGCGGAGTACCAGATGATCCGTGACAACAAGACTGCCTCCGGCAGGGTCATAATTGAAAGGGTAAATCACAACGGTCGTGCCGGCGGTTCCCCGAATAATAAAAGGGGGCGTTTCAGAAACCTGCTTTTGCGCAGGATGTGAAGAAGCATACCAACCGGAATCTATTATAAAGGGGCGTTCGGAAAGGGGCCTGTTTTTGGGCCAGGGCAGCTGAACCGGATAAATCGGAGTTTTCAGCGTAAATTCCCGATGATGCGACTCAACAATGCTTATTTTCGGCGCTGCCTTGCCCGGCAATGCGATATTTGCAGTGAAGAGCGGAAGCTCCGCGTGTCCGACAACGGATGTCACACCGGCACCCTTCACGACAATCCGCTGAAACAAGCGATTGCCGGCTTGAACTTTGCTGAATTGAACGGCGGGAAGATTGAATGTCAGCAACAGGTCCCCGCCATCCTGTTTAACGGAAATCGGGCCGGACCCGTTCGCGGCCATTAAAAACCCGCATACAAATATAAATGACAAAAAAATCAAAATACGACGCATACAATGCACCCCCGGAATGTTTAGTCGTTATTCAGTTTATTTCATTATTGGATTGATTCAACAGAAAATTGAAATTTATTTGTTTTTTTTGATGCCTGTCACATCCGGAAGAAAGAAAAAGTGAAAAATCAGGAAGTATGAATTTGCTGCAGAAACCCGCCAAGGGAAGCCCCGAGAATCAAAAAGACGACATAAGAATACAAAATAAATCCATAAGACAAAGAAAAACATGTCAGCTTCAGAGATTGCCCCTGAAATACCAATGTACCCCCAATGTAGAGAACCATGCTGAAGATAATGGCGGTAAAAAATGAATTTGTAAGGGCGGACTTTACCCGGCCGGCTTTCCAGCCGCCGACAAAACCGGCGGCAAAACCGCCGAAAATCGGCACCCAGCAAACAAACATTGAAATGGTATACATCCAGAAAAGCCCTTCTATCTCAAACGAGTCTCTGTTTCCTTTCATTCCGGCCTCCCGGTTGATTATTTCTTGTATTTTATCTTAAGCTTCCGGGCAAGTTTTCATAGCGACAATATGCGACATTATGCGACATTTCGGGATAAAACCAACAACTCCCGAACATAAGCCGATCTGTCTTCCCGAATATTCCCCACATCAGGACAATAACCTGGTATCAATCTTGCAAATTTAGTTTTTTGAAATAAAAAAGCCCCAAGGAGGCGGCCATGGAGAAAAGAACTAAAAGAAACCATTTCATTCGAAACAGTATCATGCTGGCTCTGTTGTTTTCAGCCTCATTCTTTGCTGCGGCACAGACCACCGGCACCGACCAGCCCATGTACGGGAACGGGGCGGCATTTGCGAGAATTACGGTATTGGAGGGTTCGGCAACCGTTTCCAGAGACAGCGCGGGAGATATGAACGCAACCCGGAATTTTACACTTGAACCTCTGGATATTCTTGCAACCGGCGGAAACGGCCGTGCTGTTGTACAATTCATTGACGGTACCCTCCTGAAACTGGACTACAACACCAAAGTGGAATTTCTTGAGATCGGAAGCGGTGACAGCGGCAAGAGCCTCTCCCTGCTGGCGCGGCTCTGGAACGGAGCCGTTCTTGTTGACGTTTCCGATGACAACAGCTTTCAGAACCGGAGTTTCCGTATAGATACCGAAGATACCAGCGTCTATTTTCTCTCCAACGGAAAATACCGCCTGGACCGGCGGAGCGATGAAACCACATTAAAGGTAATCAGCGGTTCCGCCGAACTGGCTGAAAACGGCGGTTCGACATTGTTTCATTCCGGAGAAATGGGCAGGGCCAGCCGGGGATACAGCGGTGTCAGCAAATCCTACTTCAACACCTTCGACATGGATAACTTCGACCTCTGGGCCATGAATACATACGAACGCAGGCCCGCAGCGTCAGCCCGTTATGTCCCCACTGAAATCAGGCATTATGTTACAGGCCTTGACTCAGCCGGCACCTGGTACTATGACACATCTCTGGCCACCTATGTCTGGCATCCCAACATTGTAGACGTGAGCTGGGAACCGTATTCATACGGCTACTGGGCGTGGTCTCCATACGGAATGACCTGGACTTCATACTACGACTGGGGATTTGCCCCCTTTCACTACGGTTCCTGGGATTTCTCCGTAAGCTTCGGCTGGGTATGGATACCGGGAGCATACTACTCCCCCGCCTGGGTCAGCTGGAACTGCTGGGACAACTACATCGGCTGGTATCCGTACAACAGCTATTACTACCGCCGTTATCACCGCGGACGCCGCGTTGGCCGCTATAGACGCCATCACCGGATCGTTTACACCACCGTAGACCGGCTGACCCGGCGTCAGCACCGCCTGTTGACACGTGAACTACCGGCAGGCAGGAATGTCACCCGGGTTACCCGGCCCATTGCGCCCAACCCCCGGCGCTTAAGCCGGCAACCCCGGGAGGCAATCCGAAACGCGGTTAGCCGTCCGATTACCCGTCAAATTGTACAAAAGGAACGAATCGTCACGAGAGAACGGATCAATACCCGGATTACCCGTGGTTTCAGAAACGCCGAAAACAGAACAAGCGTGCGCCATGAGCGGAATTCACAGAGTCGGATCCGGGTGGAGAACCCCGCTGTCAGACAGAACAGCCCGATCATTACCAGACGGGAATTCTCCCGATCCAACCGGACATTGAGAGAAACAACACGTTCGGAAAGAAGCCCCCGCAACGAAAACATAAACAGAACCGGCACAAACGGCAGAATGATCAGAACGCAGGCGCCGACTATCCGAAACCGGGATAATTTCCCGGCCGAAAGAACCAACAGAACAATTCGTCAAAACCATTCTACGGGAAACAGCCGTGAAATTATCCGAAACAGCAAGGGCTCATCATCCCGCATTATCCGGAACAGCCGATCTCCGCAATCCCGTACCATCCGAACTCCCGGAAACTCCGGCGGTACATCAAGGGGAAATTTACCGTACTCCCGCAGCATTACCGTGACCCGTCCGAATCATTCATCGGTTCCGAGCCGTCCGTCCCGGAGCTATTCACGTCCGGTACGAAGTACGCCTTCTTACAGGCAGCCGGCCCACAGGGAACCGGTTGTAACCCGTCCATCCGGCCAATCCCGCACCACACGGACATACAGCAGGCCGACGCGGACATACAGCCGGCCGGTGCGAAGTACCCCCCGGCGGACATACACGCCCACTGTACACCGTTCCCCCCGTTCCACACGGTCATCTTCCTCCGGCAGCCGCAGCCGACGGCATTAAACAAGCATAGGATCGCAATAAAAAAGGGGAGCCTTCCGGCTCCCCTTCGTTTTTCATACTGTTGTACAACAGATCAGTCAATGGACGGCCATTCTCCGGTCTTCAGATAATTGTCCATTGCTGCCGCAGCTTTTTTTCCGGCACCCATTGCAAGAATTACAGTAGCGGCTCCGGTTACAATATCTCCGCCGGCAAACACGCCTTTTTTAGTGGTATACCCGTCATCGTTTGCCTTGATATTGCCCCAGCGGTTGGTGTCCATTCCCTTCGTTGTTTCCTGAACCAGCGGATTGGGCCCCTGACCGATAGCCATTACCACAATATCCACCGGAAATTCAAACTCGGACCCCTCAATGGGGATGGGACGGCGGCGGCCGGAAGCGTCCGGTTCACCAAGCTCCATCCGAATGCATTCCAGCGCCTTCACCCAACCCTTATCATCCCCTTTAATGGAGATGGGATTGGTCAGAAGCTGAAAATTGATTCCCTCTTCCTTGGCATGATGCACCTCTTCAATCCTCGCAGGCAGCTCTGCCTCGGAACGCCGATAAACAATATAAACTTCCTCACAGCCAAGCCGGAGCGCGGTACGGGCCGAATCCATTGCCACGTTACCGCCGCCAACCACTGCCGCGCGTTTTCCCACATGAATCGGCGTATCCGCTTCGGGGAAATCAAACGCCCGCATCAGATTGGACCGGGTCAGAAATTCATTGGCGGAATATACACCATTCAAATTTTCACCCGGAATTTTCATAAAATATGGAAGCCCGGCACCGGTGGCAATATAAACAGCGTCAAATCCTTCCTCTTCCATCAACTCATCCACGGTGAAAAGCTTGCCAATCACATAAGAAGTGTGAATTTTTACCCCCATCTTCCGGAGGTTCTCAACTTCCAGTTCCACAATTTTCTTCGGAAGACGGAATTCGGGAATTCCATATACCAGCACGCCGCCAGCCTTATGCAGCGCCTCAAAAATCGTGACATCGTGCCCCTTCTTTGCCAGTTCACCGGCACAGGTTAACCCCGACGGGCCGGCGCCCACAACCGCCACCTTTTTCCCGGTGGACGGTTCCATCTGAAACACTTCTTCATGACGGCTCTGAATAAAGGTATCGGCGGCAAAACGTTCCAGGCGTCCGATTGCAACCGGCTTAAACTTCTTCCCCATAATGCAGACAGCCTCACACTGATCTTCCTGAGGGCAGACCCTGCCGCAGACCGCCGGAAGCGCATTGTCCTCTTTCAGCGCCATATACGCATCTTCAAAACGTTTTTCCCCAATGGCACGGATAAACTTCGGAATATTGATTCCTACGGGGCAACCGGCTACACACAGCGGGTTTTTGCACTGCAGGCAGCGGTAGGCCTCTTCCACCGCCATAGCGGGGGTATAGCCCAGTGCCACTTCATCAAAATTACGTGCCCGAACCTCCGGTGCCTGTTCCGGAATGGGTGTTCTCGGTGTTTTGGGCTGCGGTATCCACTTCTTCTCAGTCATGATGACCTCCACAGCACCCGCCGGGGTGTTCTTCTTTATATTTTTCCATGGCGATTCCCTCTTCAGTCCGATACATCTGCTGACGTTTCATCAACTGATCAAAATCCACAAGATGGCCGTCAAATTCCGGCCCGTCCACACAGACAAACTTGGTTTCTCCGCCAATGCTGACACGGCAGGCGCCACACATCCCGGTACCATCCACCATGATGGAATTCAGGCTGACCACAGTGGGCAAGTTATATTTTTTCGTCAAATTACAGACAACCTTCATCATAATCGCGGGGCCGATGGCAATTACCAGGTCAATCTTCTTTCCGCTGTCAATAATACTCTGAAGCTCGTCCGTAACAAAACCATGTCTGCCCCGGCTTCCGTCATCGGTTGTAAAACGGATTTCAGTACTGGCCGCCGTCATTTCCTCTTCCATGGTAAACAGGTCTTTGTTCCGGGCCCCGAGAATGGTAATCACTTCATTCCCGGCTTCCTTCATGGCCCGGGTAATGGGGTGCATCGGTGCCGTTCCCACGCCGCCGCCGATACAAACCACCGTGCCCACCTTCTCAATGTGGGTGGGTTTGCCCAGGGGGCCGACCACATCGAACAGCTCTTCCCCCGCCTTCCGGCAGGCCATTTCGGTTGTGGACTTCCCCACTTCCTGAAAAATCAGGACAATATGGCCCTTGTCCACATCCTTGTCCGCCACAGTCAACGGAATCCGTTCGCCCTTCTCAGTGTTGATGACAATCACAAACTGGCCGGGCCGGTGCTTCCTCGCAATCAAAGGCGCCTCAACCACCATTCGCTGAACCTTTGGTGAAATTTCCCGAATATCTACAATCCTGTACACCACACACTCCTTCGTGCAATTTTCGCAACAATACTATCAAAAAATAGAAATTCTCCAAATATAATTTGGACTCCCCGTGTTCCGCACGAAAAAAACTTCAAAAGCAAATTCCTACCGCCGTCTCTGACGGGCAAACTTCGGCGCGTCCTGACGAATCACCGGCATCTTATCCAGCATAAACTGATACCACATCTCACCATACTGCTTCATCTTCATCGGTTTCCTGTTCTGCAGTGCCTTCAAATTGGCGGAAAGCCGTTCATCTCCCGGCAGCTTCTTCAGCCCCCGGTTCAAAATAGAAATCGCATCATCCCGGTGTCCGGTACGGTTCATGCAATAGGCGTACAACGCCCAGATCAGACTCTCTTTCGATGCCGACTTCACCGCCATCTCAAAACTCTGCTTCATCTTGTCATACTTCTTCTTTTTCATATAAATAATTGCAAGCATTCCCTTGGCAATATAATGGGTGGACAAGCCTTTCTTCAGATAATTAAAAGCCGTATTATAATCTTTTTTATAATAATACATCGTGCCGATCTGCGCATCAATCTGGGACTTTACAAAAGGGTGAAGCCAGCGGAATTTATAACCGCTCTTCAACGTCTCAATCGCCCCGTCAATATTTCTTTTCTGGGCCTGCTTATTCACCCGCTCCATCAGCTTCGTCAACCGGGCGGCCATTCTTTTTGAAAGATAATAAAAAACTCCCACCCCGGCAATCAGCCCCACGGGAATATCAATTGCCGGATGCACTTCCAGCATATACAGAAGAAAGCCCGCATCCAACGCAACAAACACCGATATCACGATATTAATCATTCACTCACCTCTCCGGATTCTCATTCACAATGCCCGATTATACACAATTGCCCCCGGAACCGCAATCTGGCGGAGCCGGAAAACCGGACAGGCTCGGCACCCGGCCCACCGGGACCTGAAAGACAAAACAAATGATAAAGTTATGATTTCGGCCATCCCGGAATGAAACAGAGCGCCCCATCATTTTCAGGCCGGGTTCAATGTTTCCAAAGTCCGCTTGTTTATTCTATTCTATTTTATTTCCGGTCAGCCGTTCGTAGGCTTCCAGATATTTTCCCCGGGTGCGGGCAATGACTTCCCCGGGCAGGGCCGGTGCCGGGGGCTGTTTATTCCAACCGGACTCTTCCAGCCAGTCCCGGACATACTGTTTATCAAAACTGGGAGGATTCTCACCTTCTTTGTACCGGTCAGCCGGCCAGAAACGGGAAGAATCCGGTGTCAGTATCTCATCCACGACACAGATTTCCCCGTCAATCACACCGAATTCAAATTTGGTATCGGCAATAATAATACCCCGATCCAGCGCATAATCCGCCGCGTAACGGTACAGTTTCAGCGAGGCATCCGCAAGTTTATCCGTCGCATCTTTTCCAATGATTTTTACCATTTCGCTGAAACTGATGTTTTCGTCGTGCCCGGATTCCGCCTTTGTGGACGGGGTAAACAGCGGCGTTTCAAGCCTGGAAGCAATTTTCAGCCCCTCCGGAAGCGCATTTCCGCAGACCTGTCCGGTTTTCACATATTCTTTGTACCCGGAACCCACAAGATAGCCTCTCACAATACATTCCACCGGGAAAATTTCGGCTTTTCTGACAATCATGGACCGGCCTTTCAGGAATTCAAATTTTTTCAGCTTTTCGGGAAAGCGGTCAAAATCAGTTTCCACCACATGATTTTTCACAATATCCCGGGTTTTTTCAAACCAGAAAGCGGAAATCATGTTCAACACCCTGCCTTTGTCCGGAATTTCACTTTTCAGCACCGAGTCAAAGGCGGAAATTCTGTCGGAAGCAACAAACAGATAGTGTTCGCCAAGGTCATAAATTTCTCTTACTTTTCCCTGTTTTATCGGTTCCATGAACGGTTGCGGCATTTGAATTTCTCCTCACACTTGATAAAACGCTTTATACCACATATTATGGATGGAAACAGCAGGTTTTGGAGGAAAATCATGAAATTAATTGAAAAAATTCGGTATCAGGTCGCAATTCGCGCGGTTTTTAACGCCCTGAATATTCCGGAAGGCGCCCTTGGGTTCCACTGCCCCTTCCACAACGACAAAACCGGCACCATCCTGCTGAAAGAAACGGAAAACCGCTTTTCATGCAGTGTCTGCGGCGCAAGCGGAACTGCGGTAGATGTGGTGAAAAAAGTCAAAAGCCTGGATACCGACAGTGCGGTAGCCTGGCTCGCAAAACGGTTCGATATTGAAGCAGACAGCAGCGCTCATGCCGATTTGCTGTCCTCATGGAAAAGTGACCACGAAGCCGCAATGCCCACACTGAGCCGAACAATGGGAAAAGCTCAGAACAGGGAAATATCAGAAAAAGATATGGAAATTTTCACCGCCATTTACACACACGGAAAAACGGGGCAGGCCGCCTCCATGTTCCTTGAACACCGCGGATTCACACCGGAACAGATTGATGCGGCGGGATTCCGTATTGTGGAAAAACCGCGGATTCTCCTTGTGGAATTAACGGAACGGTTCACAAAAGATGAGCTGGACGCCGCCGGGGTGCTGGACGAAAACCGTGAATTCATTTTTCAGAAACACAATCTTCTGATTCCGTTTCACAATGAAACCCAACTCCGTTTTCTGGCGGGATGGGACATGGGCGCCGGGCACCGGGCAATAATTTTTCCCCGCAGAAAAAACTGCCCGCTGTGGCTTTCCCCCGAAACAAAGAACCGTTCCCCCCTCTTCATCGTCGAAGACCTGGCCGGAGCATTGACCTTTTACCGGGCCGGATTCCCCGCCCTGGCTGTACCCGGAAAAGTCACAAACGATATTCTGTCTTTCATCTCCGGAAAACAGGTCTCCGTATGCGGTGAAAAATCCGAACGGGGAAACCGGTTTAACCGCGAAGTTATCAAACTGTTGACAGAAAACGGATTCGACTTTCAAATCCGGGAAACCGCCCCATGTTTCGACAGTTTCCTGGAATATATCGCGGCGAAACGAAGATGAACAATACCAGGGCAAAATGAGCATCAGAAAAGACATGGCCGGCGCGTCTCTTGTGGTTATCCTCTGGTCCGGCCTCAGCAAAATCTGCGGATTGATCCGGGACGCAATGGTGGCGTTTTTTCTCGGTACATCCGGTGCCGCGGATGCTGTTTACCTTGCCTTTCAGCTGCCCAATCTGTTCCGCCGTTTCTACGGGGACGGCGCATTCAGCTCTGTTCTGGTTCCCGCGCTTTCACAAATACCTGACAGAGACAGGAAAAATGCTTTTCTGTCACGGGTTTTCCTCATAATGGGAACAGCCGGGGCAGTGGCTGCTTTCCTTGCGGTCTTTTTCGCAAAACCGATAGTTTCGATTTTTTTTCCCGGTGTCATCCGGGATGCTGCCACCCTTGCCACTGTTGCGGCCCTCCTTCGCCTGATGTCCGCCTACCTCTTTTTTGCGTCCCTTGCCATGGTCTGCAAAGGCATGTTCGAATCGGCAAAAATATTCTCCGTCTCCGCCGCCACATCTCTGCTGTTCAACCTCACAGTCATTATTTTTCTTCTTTTTTTCCGGAATGCCTTTACAAACCCCGCCCACGCCTTTGCTGTCGGCGTCGCCGCAGGGGGCGCAATCCAGTTTCTGACACATTTACTGTTTCTGAAACAGGTCTCCTTCCGGTTTTCATGGAAAAAAAGCCGTGAAACCGCCGCCGGGCCCCTCTTCCGCCGGGCAGTTCCGGTAATGCTGGCCACGGGAGTATTTCAGCTCAACATGCTGGTGGGCCGGAGCGCGGCATCCTTCCTCGGCACCGGGCAGGTATCCTCGCTGGACTATGCTTCCAGAATCATCGAAATTGTTATGGGGCTGGCCGTGCTCCCGGTTGCCAGCACACTTCTGCCCCATATTTCCCCCCTGGCAGCCTCAGGCGACAAAAACGGCAGTGCGAAACTTACCGGCTTTTCCATGAAACTGGTTATCATCGCCACTGTTCCCGCCACTGTCGGACTCTACCTGCTGGCACAGCCTATTTCCGCCCTTCTCTTTCAACGGGGAAAATTCGGCGCACACAGCACCCTTCTCACCGCCGACGCACTGGGCTATTTCGCCCTCGGCCTGTTATTTCTCGGCCTGTTCAGAGTTCTCGCACAAGTTTGCTTTTCTTTTCACGACACCGCCCTTCCCTTCCGGGCCGCAGCCCTTGCGTTCACGGTCAACCTTGTTTTCTGCATTGTCCTTGCCGGGCCCATGAAAAACGGGGGCATTGCCCTGTCCGCGACAATCGCTTCCCTTGCCGGCGCAGGGGTTCTGATAGCCGGTATCCGCCGCCACCTTAAACTGGCGGTCAAAAGCCTTGCGGCCACACTGGCCAAAACGGGAATTGCGGCAGCTTTGATGGCAGGCGGCATTTTGTACCTCTCCGGCCGAATCAACGGAAAATTCACTGTCCTGCTTCTCATCGGGGCGGGAATCGGAATTTATTCCCTTGCGTTGTCACTGCTGATGATGGGAGAATGGAAAGAAATGAAAACCGCCATCAAAGGAGGGCAAACCCCATGAAAGGCGTAATTCAACGGGTAAAACGGGCCGGTGTGACGGTGGAGGGGAAACCGGTTGCGGCCATCGGAAACGGCCTCCTGGTTTTCCTCGGTGTGGAAAAGAATGACGGGGAAAGCACCTGTGAAAGAGCAGCAAGAAAAATCACCGGGCTTCGGGTTTTTGAAGATGAACAAGGAAAAATGAACCGCTCGGTCAATGACATCGGAGGAGAAATACTCATGGTCTCCCAGTTCACCGTGGCCGGCTCCATCGAAAAAGGACGCCGCCCTTCCTTCGACAACGCCATGGCGCCGGAAACAGCCCGCCCGCTGTTTGAAAAAGTCGTTGCCCTTATCCGGGAATCCGGCATTCCGGTTCAGACCGGAGTGTTTCAGGCCCACATGGACGTGTCGCTGGTCAATGACGGGCCCGCAACCTTTATTCTGGAGAAATAATGAACAACACCGCCGCAATCATTCAGGTTCAGGCCGGGGCCGGTTCGGGAAAAACCTACGAATTATCCCGGCGCTACATCGAAATCCTCACAAAACTTTTTGAAAATCCCCCGCAGGACAACAAAAGACAAAACCAAAGCTGCCATGTTGATTCTCCGGGAAACAGCGGGCCGGAAAGCGTACTGGCCATTACCTTCACCAACAAAGCGGCAGCGGAAATGAAGGAACGAATCCTCTACTTCCTGAAACGGATTGCCTTTGGAGACAATCCCGCTGCACTCCCGGGTTTTGCGAAACTGAAACAGGAAACCGCCGCCGCCCTTCTCACCGCTGTCCTCCGGGACTTCTCCGGTTTTCAGGTCAAAACCATTGACTCATTCATGAACAACATCCTCAAAGCCTTCGCGGTGGACGCCGGGCTCTTTCCCGACTTTAAACTGGAATTCAATACCGATGACATATTCGCACTGTCCATTGAAACCATGTTTGACACAAGGCCGGACCTCCTGCCGCAGCTGAAAGGCATGCTGGAAGCAGTGTTGAAACAGGAAGACGGGCAAAGCGGCTTTGACCCCCGTCGGCTCACCGAAAAACTCCTGGGAAAACTGAAAAATTTTGAAAGTAATATTGAATTCAGCCGGCTCTCAGCAGTGCCGCCCTATGACAGCGCCGCCGCACTGAACACATTGAAACAGCAGGCAATAAAACTCATTGAGGAAATGGAAAAACCCGGCCCCGGTATTTTTAACGGAAGAAGCTTTACCCCCGACACCCATCGATCCCAAATTGACCGCTACGGAAAATTTCCAAAATGGATGATAGACGGACGCTCCCTCGACGATTTGAAAAACAAAAGAGCCGAAGTCCCGGCCCTTGGCGAATTGCAGGAAAAACTCAACACCTTCCGTTCGCAATACCGGGAATACCTGATTTCAAAAGAGGTGGAAGCATTCCGGGCGCCGGTGCGGGTATTTCACGAATACCTCAAACTTGAAAAACAATTCCTGAAAGAACTCAACAGCTTTGAAATCAGTAAAATGGCCCCTGTAATTCACCGTTTGCTCCAATTATCCGGCGCACCGGCAGCCTTCTGCCGGCTGGGGGAACAATACCAGCACTACCTCATTGACGAATTCCAGGACACCTCAAGAAGCCAGTGGGACGCCATGGTGCCTCTCATCGCCAACTCTTTATCCAAAGGCGGCTCGCTGTTCTTTGTCGGAGACACCAAACAGGCAATCTACGGCTGGCGGGGCGGAGACTACCGGCTGTTCCATGAAATTCCGCAACAGAAAGAAATCCGCCTGCCGGCGGGAGAAAATTTTGAACAGCACACCCTTGACACAAACTTCCGCTCAGCAAAAGAAATTGTCACATTCAACAACGCCCTTTTCTCCGAAACCGGCATATCGGAACTGGAAACAAAACTCAAACTCCCCGGACTCATGAAAATCTACGAACACGCCTGCCAGAAAACAGCCGTCCCCCCCCGGGAAGGAATGGTTACGGCCAGGCTTTTCCAATCTGCCGATAAAGACGCCAGAGCCGCCGAAACTGAAAAGTGGAGCCGGGAAATCATCCGGGACACCGCTGACCGGCTTGGCGCCGGCAGCATTCTGATTCTGGCACGGTCCCGGGAAAAAGTCCGGACAATCTCCGGCTGGCTGGTGGACATGAACATCCCCTTTGTTTCGGAAGATTCACTGAAACTCTTCGGCAGCCTCACCGTCAAATCCCTGCTGGCACTACTCGCTTCAATGGTACTGCCGTCACCGGACAACTACCTTTTCGGACTGGTGGAAACCGGCTTCTTCGGAAAACTGGAACCCGGACAGGCTGCCCTGCTTCTCCGGAAACACAGAAACAATGCCAATCGGGAAATCCCGGCACGGCAGTTCCTGAAAGAAAACGCACCGGAATTTTACAAAAAATGGCTGGCCCCCCTTGATAAACTCCGGGCCGCATACTCCGGCTATGAACTGGCCACCCGGCTGATCCGCCACCTGCAACTGGAACAATCGCCTGACCGCAGCCTCATTGACCGTTTTCTGGAAGAAATTCTCCTGCTTGAAGAAAACGGCATCACCGACACCGTGGACATTATAAATTATCTATATGAAAACACAGACGAAATATCTCTATCCATGCCGGAAACAAAAGAAGTTGTCCGAATCATGACCATCCACAAGGCAAAAGGGCTGGAAAGCCCGGTGGTCATCATCCCCTTCCTTGACTGGAAACTTGTAAAAAACAACAACATCGTCATCGGCGAAGCGGGGCCCGGAAGCGGAAAATACCTGCAGATAAAGAAAACCATCGCGGAACTGGACCCCGAACTGGGAAAAATCTACCGGGACGCCAAACAGCGGGAAGCCATCGAAAGCATCAACATCATGTACGTGGCACTGACCCGGGCAGGCAGGGAACTGTACATCGGAATGCCGCAGGCTACCGGACAAATGGAAAACAGCAACATCTGCGGAATATTTCAACAGATGATGGAAAAAGCCGGACTGCAATTCAGTGAATCCGGCATTTTTTCCGCCGGAAAACCCGGAAAATCCGCCGGGAAAACAGAACAGGCAGACAAAATGGACCCCCTGCCGCCATTCAGGGATGCATCCGAGCTTCTCTCCTTCGCCGACACAAAAGACGAACCATTTGAATTTGAAGCAAGACTCAGAGGCACACTGCTCCACAAAGCCCTGAGTTTTATCCTGCACATCGAAAACACAAACCGGCAGTATCTTGATAAAACCGCTGAAACCGCGTTAAACCGGGCAGCCGCCGCCCTCGGCATCGCCCCGGAGCTTCAGAAGGACAACATCAACGCCATTTCCCGAATCCTTCTCGCACTGAACCCCTGGTTCTCACCGGAGCTTCCGGCATGGAACGAAAAAGAATTTGTGGGGACAAAAGGTGAAATGATCCGGGTTGACCGTCTGGTCCGGGAAAAAGAACACTTCATTCTCATTGACTACAAAACCGGAAAACCGAACCCCGGACACCACCGGCAGCTGAACCACTACACAAAAATTCTGCAGCCACTGGGAAAACCGGTAAAAGCAGTACTGGCATATCTTGATACCGGGGAGGTACACCATGTCCGCGCATAACGCAGCCCCCCCCCGGCTCATTGCCATAGACATCGGCTGCCGGTTCATTGACCAGATAGTCTCCGCGGCAGAATCCATGGCAGAATCCGGAAACAGAGAAATCCGGGTCATCTTCCCCAACCGCCGGGCTGTCCGTTTCTTCAACCACACACTGGGCATATCCCGGGCCCTGAACATCACTGCCATGTCCGGCTCCGACCTGATGCAGAACATCGTCTTTACCAGCGAAACCCCTGCCCCGAAACTGCTCCAGGACATTGACCGCTACTTTCTCCTGCTCAACCTGCTGAAAAATAAAATGCCGGATTTGTACCAAACCCTCGGCGGCGAACCCGACCCGGTTTTTCCCTGGTGCATCCGGCTCTCCGCCCTCCTCGACGAACTGGACATGAACCTTGTGGAATCCGTCTCCGACCTTGAATACGTGGAAGAAACCGTACCGGAAGCGGTGGAAATTCTCACCCGCCTTGACAGAATTCTACAGGCATACCGGGAAGAACTGGCCGAACAGAACCTCACCGGCGGCGGCGACCTCTACCGCCGCGCCGTGCCCCTTGCAGAAAAACTCCATACCCCGGTCATCATTGCGGGATTCGGCGCCCTCACCGTCAGCGAACACCGCTTCTTCCGCAAACTCTTTCAGCGGGGAAATACCGCGGTACTGTTCCAGACCGATTTGAAAAACCGGCACCCCGACTTCCAACCGTACCGGATATTCGACCCCTGGATTTCAGGGGAGAAATGGGGAATAAAACCGGAAAAAATTGAATGCGAACTGCCGCAGACAGTCAAAAACAACTGCCGCTTCTTTGAAAGCTTCGACATCCACTCCCAGGCATCACAACTCTACCTTGCCCTCTCGGACAAACCGGAACGCTTTGAAAACACCCCCACAGACGCCGCCGTTGTACTCCCTGCCGCCGCCTCGCTCATTCCGGTGCTGCAAATCATCCCCCAGAAAAAACTCAACGTCACCGCCGGATACCCATTCAGCAAAACCGGCTTCTTCCGCCTCATGAACACCTTAATGGAACTGGGGCTCAAAACGGCAGACAGCGGGCTTCTCTACATCTCCATCATCCTGAAAATCATGAGCAATCCGTTAATCCTGCCCCTTCTTTCCGAAAACGGCAGAGAAAACAGCCCACTCTCCTTTGCCCAAATCCTGCTTGCAAACGGAAAAAACCTGATGAATGAAGCCGAACTGAAAAAACTCGCAGAACAAAACGGCAACAAACAGGTTCTTTCTTTCTTTCAAACCGTCCTCTTCCCCTTCATCAAAGCCCGTTCCCTCTCCGAAATCGGAGAAATACTGGAAAACCTCGCCGTATCCGTCCTGAAAACCATACCGGAAACAAACGGCAAAAGCCCGGAAAAACGCATGCTCCGCAACTTTATCGAACAAATTCTCCCCCGGTTCAACAACAGCCGGTACCGGAAAACAAAATTCAGCTCCCCCCGCATCCTCTTCATGCTGGTACGACACCTTGCCGCCTCCATATCCGTCCGGTTTGAGGGAAACCCGCTGGAAGGGCTTCAAATCATGGGATTCCTCGAATCCAGAATGCTCTCCTTCGAACACGTCTTCGTGCTGGATGTCAACGAAGGAATTCTCCCGGCTGAAACACCCCCCGACCCCCTTCTGCCCGCCGGGCTGCGGCCCGCCCTGGGACTGCCCGGCCCCAAAGAACGGGAAACAGTTCACGACTACCACTTCTACCGCCTTGTGGACTCGGCAAAAAACATCTCCCTCTTCTACCGCAAAGGAGAAACCAGCGAACGCAAAAGCAGCCGTTCCCGCTACATTGAACAGCTGCTCTTCGAAGGGGAAAAAGCAGAATTTGAAAAAAAGAAAAAGCTGACAATCCGGGAATATGAACAGAAAAACATCCGATCCGCCGCCCTGCACATTGTACCGTTTACAAAAAGCGGCATTCACACCCTGGAAGAGCAGGACCTCACCGCGCTTCAAAAAAACTTTCAAACCGGCATCTCCGCCAGCTTTCTCGACGAACTCCTCCGCTGTCCCCACCGGTTCTATCTGAAACGGATACTGAAACTTCCGGAAGAAACCACACTGCAAAGCGGACAGGACCCCCGGGAAGTCGGTACCTGCATCCATGAAGCGCTTGAAAACAGTTTCAAAGCCGCCAGAGGCAGGCTGCTGACTTACAAACTGCTGGAAACCGTCAGAACAGAAAGCATCAAAGAAGCAAAACAGCGGCTTACAGACAAACTGAGAAACCTCGCGCCCACCCACCTGGAACTGCTCCTCTTCCTGGCCGAAAAACGGCTGGACAAATACTTCTCCCTCCTGAAAAAAGACCTGACAAAAAAGGAAATCACCGTCACCGGGCTGGAAGAAGAACTAACGGCAAAACTCGGCAGTGTAAAATTGAAAGGCTTCATTGACCGCCTGGACAGAATACGGGACAAAAAAACAAAAACAGAAGAATGGCGGGTCATAGACTACAAAACCGGATCATTTGCCCAGGCCCCGGGAAAAACAGGCTGGGATATATTTCTCTCCCGAAACACGGAAGACGGCTTCCTGGAAAAACTGTCTCAGAAACTCCATTCCATCCAGCTGCCGATGTACGCCTTCCTTGTTTCCCGGAACCGGAACGTCCCCTTTGAAGAAATCACATCCGAACTGTTTCTCCTTGGAAAAGGAAAAAGTGAAGAATTCAAAGGACAAGACATGGGAGAAGAAAACTTCATCGGCATCCTGAACCAACTCATGGGCCACCTCCGGCCCGGCACCCCCATGCCCCCCACAACAGAACACGGCCAATGCAAATGGTGCCCCTACGCCAAAACCTGCGCCTTCTCCGTCCACTCGGTGTAAAAAAAGCTTGGAATAAACAAACGGCACAGACAATTCTTCACTTCTACGGATAATTTGGAGACACAAAAAAAGGGGGCAATTGCCCCCCTTCAAGTTTGAGTGCGACTTTCGTCTATTTTACAGTGATGAAGGGCTTCATCTTATCAAATAATTTCTGCCCGATTCCCTTTACCAGCATGATGTCTTCAACCTTCTTGAAGTTGCCGTTTTGGGTACGGAAGGCAACGATGGCCTGGGCCTTTTTCAAACCGATTCCTTTCAGAGTGGTTAATTGATCCACCGAAGCTTTGTTGATATTGATAATCTGCGTGTGCTGCTGAACAGTATTGATTTTCTTGTGTGCCTTTTTCGGGGCGGCCTGTGCAGGGGTGAAAGAACCGAGTACCATTGCCAGTGCGATTACCATTGTCATTCCAAAAACTTTTTTCATCTGAAACCTCCAAAAAATTTAATCGCAGTTTGTTAGTGCCAGCCCCGTGCCAGAATTGTATAAGTCCTTTATTTTCAACCAATATTAACCTTACAGACAGAATTCGAGGTATTTGCGGGGTGTAATCTATTTTTAACAAACGAATGCAACTCACTGAAACTACGTTACAATTCATTTTCTGATCTGACAAATAAATTTTACACCCTTTGTGACATTGAGCTTTGTGTTAAATCCTTTTCTCCTCCCACCCTGCCCTTCACCACTCCAGAGATCGGCGGTAGAGTTCTTTTCCGTTTAGTTTATATTTCTTTGCCAGAAACCGGGCGGCCTGTTTTCGGGGGATATCGCAGCTTATCAGAAGCCCGAATTCCTGACGGAGCACAGCATCGTCCATGTCGCCGGCATTCGGTTCCGGCGGGGCGGCAACCAGTACGAATTCACCTTTCTCCGCGTCACCGAATCTCTCTGCCAGTTTTTCCGCTCTGCCCCGCGCCACTTTCTGATGAAGTTTGGTCAATTCTTTTACCACCGCGATTTGCCGGCCCGGCCATTCTTCTGCCATTACTTTAAGGGAACGGCGGATTCGCAATGGGGATTGGTAAAAGACCAGTGTGGCGGGAATCTGTGCCAGAGAAGCCAGTATTTTCCGAATCTCATTTTCCTTCCGGGGCAGAAAACCGGCAAAGAAGAACCGGTCGGTGGGCATTCCTGAAAGCTGAAGAGCGGGAAGGAGGGCGGATGCCCCGGGAATCACGTCATATTCGATGTTCTGTTCATTGAAAAACCGGACAATTTCAAAACCCGGATCAGACAGAAGTGGTGTTCCCGCGTCGGAGATGTAGCTTAATGTCCTCCCTTCTTCCAGTAACAGCCGAATTTTCTGTAACCGGCTCTCATCACTGAAATCGTGGAAGGATTCCAGATGTTTTTCAATTCTATAGTGTTTCAGAAGTTTCAGGCTGTGACGGGTATCTTCACAGAAAATCACATCAGAAGACTGCAATACCTCCACTGCGCGATAGGAGATGTCTTTGAGGTTTCCGATGGGGGTGGAAACAAAGAAGAACCGGCCCATGTCAGGACAGAAGGCGCTTTACGATTTCACTGGCTGTTTTGCCGTCCACCCGGCCCGCCGCTTTCGACTGGATTTCTTTCATTACTTTGCCCATATCTCGAAGTGTCGCCGCCCCGGTTTCTTTTATCGCGTCCTTTGCCATTGCTTCCAGCTCGGCCGGTGACAACGGCTTCGGCAGATAGGATTTCAGCACTGCAATTTCCGCTTCTTCTTTTGCCGCCAGGTCTTCCCTGCCGCCGCTGCGATATGCTGTCACAGAATCTTCCCGGCTTTTCACCGCACCCTGAATCACCCGAATCAGGTCTGCGTCCGGCATCTCCGCCGCGGCACCGGCACCGGAGTCAATCTGTTTCTTTTTAACGTCGGCAAGGAGCATCCGGAGTGTGCCGAGACGGGGTTTGTCTTTGGCGCGCATGGCGTCTTTCATATCTTCACGAATTTTTTTCAGTAGACTCATTTTACAATCCTCCTGGCGTATGAAAAATGTTTCTTCCAGAATCGATTATTCAGATTTTCCAGTACTACACCCCTGGAAGAAGATGCGTGGTACATTCTCTTGTGGCCGGCATAGATTCCAACGTGATTCGGATGCCCGAAAATCTTTTTCATTTTGAAAAATAGCAGGTCTCCGGGTTTCAGTTTCGAAAATTTCAGGGAACGGGCAATTTTCTTTCCCGCTTTCCGCTGCTGTTTTGTGGTGGCGGGAATAACAATCCCAGCCCGGTCGTAGCAGTACCAGGCGAATCCGGAACAGTCAAATCCCCTGGGGTTCCTGCCCCCATAGCGGTACGGTGTACCCTGTAACGAAGCCGCAGTATTCAGCACTACGGTTATGGGATTACTGTAATATGGTTTTTTGTGGCACGCAGCCATAAAAGTCAACAGGATCAATAGAATCACAATCTTTCTCATATATAAATTGTATCATAATTCAGGAAAAGAAAAAGAGACGTTGCCGAGTGCCGCGGCCGGTGGCAGTTTTTGAACTTTTGTTCCGATTGCCCGTATCATATTCTGTATACTTATGTTCAATGTGTTTGTTGGAGGTTCCATGAAAAAACTTATTTTTCTTCTTGTTATCGCGGCCGGACTGCCGCTTTTTGCCCTGCCGAATCTGTCTGAATTGTCGGCAAAGGCCGATCAATACCGGGGGAAGTTTGACGCCGTTACTCTGATTTCGGATACAAGTGTTAAGGTTGCCCCGTCCGGAATGACCCACACGGTTGAGATAACGGCTGTTAAGGTTCTGAATGATGCCGGCTGCCGGCATTATCAGACAGTGAGTTTTTTTTACGATCCCCTGACCCAGATCCGGCAGGTCCTGTCGGCGGAAGTGGTTCACGAGGACGGCAGCAAAAGTAAAATTCCGTTAAACGCTGTTAAAACGTATCCCCAGCCGGAACGATGGATTTACTGGCCCAACACCCGAATTTCCATTCCGTTCGGACTGCTGAAACCCGGAGATATTGTCCGCTACAAGGTAGAGATGAAGGGGTTTTCCTACGCTCTTCTTGATAAACCGGTCCGGGATTCGGACAGCCGCTTCCAGCCGCCCATGAAAGGGCAGTTTTACGCCATTGTTCATTTTCAGGGGTTTTCCCCGATTCTCTATAAGTCCTATTCGGTAGAGCTGCCCAAAAACAAACCGATTCAATTCAAGTTTTACAACGGAGAAGTCACTCCGGCGGCAGCTTTTACAAAAGACGGCATGAAATACACATTTACCAAAAAGAATATTGAACCGGTAAAACGGGAGCCCCACATGGTGGATATTTCCAATGTCTGCCAGAAACTCCTGATTTCCACCACTGTTTCGTGGAAGGATAAATCCGAATGGTTTTACGGAGTCAACGAACATTTTGCCTTTAATTACACACCGGAAATCAAGAAAAAAGTAGATGAAATTACAGCGAACTGCAAAACCGATGAAGAAAAAATTGACAAACTGAATCACTGGGTTGCCCATTATATCCGCTATTCCGGTTTGTCAATGGGAAAAGGAGAAGGCTACACCCTGCACCCGGCTGCCATGAATTACCGGGATCGGCAGGGTGTCTGCAAAGACAAAGCCAGTATGCTGATTTCTTTTCTCCGTGCCGCCGGTTTCCACGCTTACCCTGCTATGACGATGGCAGGAGCACGGATTGAAGATTTTCCCGCCGACCATTTCAACCACTGCGTGGTGGCGCTCAGAGAAAAAGACGGGAGTTTCCGGATGCTGGACCCCACCTGGGTTCCCTGGGTGCGGGAAGAATGGTCTTCCGCCGAACAGGAACAGCAGTACCTTGTTGGATACAAAGACGGCCAGCCCCTTCGCACCACGCCCTTTTCGCCGCCGGAAAAACATTATTACCGGCTTGTATCCAAGTGCCGGATTGACCGAAACGGCACACTGACCGGGACTTTGACCCTCAGCGCGGAGGGGCAGACCGATGCCAGAATCCGCCGCTATGCCCAGCGGCTTTTCAAGAATGAACGGGACGGTTATTTTATCGGAATTATCCGGCAGGCTTTCCCCGGTGCTGTCATTAAAAAGCTTCGGTACCAGAATCCGTGGGATATTTCAAAGAATATGACCGCAACTATTTCTTTCAAAATCCCGCACTTCGCGACGGTAAAAGGAAACACGTTCTATTTCCGTTCCCCCGCGCTGATGTATGCTCTCAATGATCCTGCCAACCGGATGCTGAGATGGAAATTTACAGATAAGAAAAAACGCGAATACGGTTTCCGCTCTTCCTGTACCAAACTTTTTGATATTCGGGAAGATATTCGATTCCCGGGAACTCTGGATACCACCCGTTCCCGATTGCCGGAAAAACCCGACAAAATTACAGGAAAGTTCGCAGAACTGAACCTTTCAATCAATCCTGCACAAAATACTGTAAAGACAAGTGCTGTACTATCACTGAAAAAACGGGTGTACCCGGCAGCGGCATGGGAAAACGTGTCAAAGGCAGTGGGCGGTTTCCAGAAAACCGCGGATACCTGGCTGAAAGTTGCCGTCACCGGAGGTGCAAAATGAAACGGCTTATCTTACTGATTCTGATTCCTTTGATTTGCACGTTTGCGGCAGAGGCGGCAGCGCCCGCAATTGTCATCCAATCGGAATCCGTTTCCATTCACGTGAAGCGCGACGGCTGTGTGGAACGAAATGTGTCGCTAACAATGAAGCTCAATACTTTTCAGGCACTTCGGACCGTCGGGGAATGGTTTTACAGTTACAATCCGAAGCTGGAGCAGGTAAAAATCCTGAAATCCGTCACCATCCACAGAGACGGCAGCCGCTTTCCGGCTCCGGAAAATGCGATTTTGGACCAGACACCCTATTCTGTTGAGAACGCGCCGGATTTCAGTGGTATCCGGGAAAAATTCGTTTCCCATACCGGGCTGGAACCCGGCTGTACTGTGGAATTTGAATATAAGACAAGTGATCTTATCCCGCACCGCTTCGGGGTAATGGAAAAAATGGCCGGGCCATGGCCGATCCGCAGAAAAACCGTTACCGTCCGCCTGGACAAAAAGGCTGAAATCATCGTAAACGGTGGCGTTAAAAAAATCAAAGACGGAACATATGAGGTAAAAAATACCCGGTCCATGCGCCCGGCATGGACAGATTCAAATGCCAATGACCTGCCTTACCTCTACATCCGGCTGGCCAATCCGGTAAAACAGCTGAAAACACGCATGGCAAACAGAGACACATCAATGGAAACGGTTATCAACATATTGAAACTGAATAAGAACAGCACGGAAATGGAGGTGGAAACCGCATTGAACCGCCTGTTGAATTCCAGGCTGGTGACAATTCATCTGAAACCTGAACTTACCGGCTGGGGCATTCGTTCTTTTGCCGAAATTGTACGCTCCGGCTATGCCACCCCCCTCGAAAAAATGATGTTGAGCCACGCGGTGCTGAAACGCTACGGCATCCCCCACAGCGCAGTCTTACTTGCCGATGAAAAAAACGGTACAGTCATTGCCACCGGAGCGGAATTTCAATTGAATGCCGGCCTCTGTAATCTCACCGCCACCAATCCCTGGAAATCTCCGTTTTTGCTTTACGGGCACAATTGGGTAAAACCGAATCAATCCGCAGTGTCCGTTCTGGTAAAACTGACGGAACAAAAAGACGGCTCTTTTACCGGCACCATCACGGCGCAGCGGGAACAGAACGGAGCGGATTTTTCCCTTTCATCCCTTAATCCCCTTAAAGACGCCTCAGTCACCGGTGAAACCATCCTTGCAAAAACTGAAGATAAACTCACAAAAAGGGGAAAGCTGAAACTGAAACTCCAAAACAACCAAATCCGGTTAAACACGGTTCTGGACCGTGTCTTTCATCTTCCCGAAATTGAATATGCGGTTTTGAACGCCACTTCAATTCGGATTCCGGTTTCCTGTACCGGAATCATCCACCTCAGCATTGAATTTGCAGAAAAACCGAAGCTGGTACTGCCGGCCGGGCTAAAAGCTGTCAACCGTTTCGGCACATCCTCCACCATCTGGAATCTCAATGGAAAAACGCTGACACTTGACCGGGAACTCCGGCTTTCAGCATTCAAAACAGGAAGAAATGGATTCGGAAAGATAAATGAACTCCTTACGCCGGTTCTGAACCAGAGCGCTTCGTGTGCCTTTGTTGAATAAACAGGTTTGACATTCGGGGGGAAATTCCCCCCGTTTTCTATTTTTTCGAAAGACGAATCATCGTTTCAAAATGCGCAGTACCGGGAAACATATCAATCAACACTGCCTTTTCCACACGGTACTGATCCAGACGGCGGATGTCCCGTCCAAGGGTCGCGGCATCGCAGGAAACATAGACGATTCGAGGAATTCCCGATTGGTTGATTTTCCGGGCCAGTTCCCCCGTCATCCCTTCCCGGGGCGGGTCCAGTACCAGAACATCGCAGGGCTCCGGATTCCAGCGGGCGCAATCCCGTTCCGATATCGAAACATTGGAGATTCCGTTAATTTCAAGAGACTTCCTCATCATCTCCACCGCCGAATGTGACCATTCCACCGCGGACAATTTCGAAAACTGCCGGGACAAAGGCAGGGTAAGAAATCCGGAACCGGCAAAAAGTTCACACAGCCGCTCTCCCTTCCCTGCGAATTCCCGCACGGTTTCGACAAATTGATTCAGAAGAAAACGATTGGCCTGAATAAAATTACCCGGACAATGCATCAGGGTGTATCCGGGAAAATCAAGCTCCACAGTGTCAAATTCTCCGGGTTTCCGATAACGATAAACTGTATCCAGAACAGGATGAGTTTCCAGATAAAAAGCATTGCGGCACCGGGTCTTTCGGAGCACCGGTGCCAGATGCTCCGGCATCAGCAGACAGTCATCCACCGGCACGATATCATGGGAAGCTTTGGCAAAAAAGCCTTTCCGGCCCCCGTCGCATTGAAACCGGGTCCGGATACGGTAGCGGTTGCGCCGGGGAGACGCAATAACTGCCAGCTCAGCCGGGGAAAGCAAAACCTTTCCGATCCGCCGGAGGGTTTCCAGAAGAATGGACTGTTTCAGTTCCAGTTCGGTTTCATAACCGGTGTGGCGAAAATCACAACCGCCGCAGCGGCTGTAAAAGGGGCAGTCGGAAACCACCCGCAGGGGAGAAGAAGCCAGAACCTCCGGAAATTCCCCGGCTGTCACACCCTTTCGCGGCCGGAGGCTGACCCGCACATCTTCACCGGGCAATACACGGTCCACTAAAACAACCCGCCCTTCAAAACGGGCGAGCCCCTTCCCGCCCTGAACTACTTTTTCAATTGTTACCGTTGCAGTTTTATCCGCCATGTTTTCTCAAACACAAAAAAACCCCCGCCGTACGGCGGGTTTTCTTTCATACAAATTTTTTTACTTTTTAACGTGGCACTGAGCGCACTTGGTCGGCCCGGATTTTTTCCCTTCTTTTGCCATCTTCTTGTGGCAACCAAGGCAGGAACGATCGGATTTCCGGTCATGAAAAGCCTTAAAAAATCTCGGCGCATCGCCGGCTTTCTTTTTGTGACAGGTCAGACATGCTCTCGGCTCGCCTTTCTTGTCCCATTTGTGATGGCAAGTTTCACATTTAAATTTGTCCGAATGAATCTTGTGGGGAAACTCCACCACTTTTTTCGGATTCGCTTTCAGGGTCACGGTTTTGGGAGCTGTAGCCGCCATTACCACGGTTACACCCAATACAAACGCCAACGCGACTGCAATGGAAAGAATTTTTTTCATTTTACCCTCCTTCAATGTTCTTTCATATTATACTTCTCATTATTAATATTGCAAGGGACAATCTTGTCATGTGATATTCATCACATTTCATCATTTCCACAGAAAAAAGCTTTTATTTGCAAGAATACAAAACTCAATTTAGACGGATAGCGGGCGTAAATACCAGCTTCTCCTGGCCATCCCCTGAAATATTCAGGCCGGAAAGCACAGAATCTGTTGTCTGAATCCGAATCATGTCAAAATCATGAAGGCCCAGACCGGTCAACACTGCCCCATCCGGACCGATTACATCCACCAGATTTTCTTTTGCTGCCAGCGAAACTGTCTGATCCCCTACAGCCACGCCGTCCGCATAGGCAGTCAACACTACGGAAACAGCAGAATCCGAGGTGTTCCAGCAGGCAAGGCCGTTCCAGCTTACAGAAGTATTGTATGACGGGAACAGATATATCAGATTGTCTGACAACTGGCTGTCCAGAACAAACTCCGCCATCCCGCCGGAGCTGTTGAAGAAAACACCCTTGAAAACCGCTGTCCCCTCCGTCAGGGTCACAGTGGCAGCCATCGCAGCGCCTCCGGATTCGGAAGAAACATTAATTTTCATTGTGTTCCGGGGAGCCAGCACATAACTCCCGTTCTGTAACAGCCGGCCGTCATCTCCATAGAGTGTCACCCGGAATTTTGCCTGTTCATTTGCCGGGGTATAGGCAAGAAGGTACGTCGTGTAATTGCCATGGGCAATGTGAGGCAAATAATACGCTGTCCCTTCCACCGGAGGCTGATCTCCATTGACCTCATACGCCCCGATATCAAAGGGAGCGGTACGGGGATTTTTGTCCAGGTCATCGGATACCGGAACACTGCTGTCACCCGCGTCAATACAGGGGCTCCCTTCCGCCGGACGGTATTCGGAATCCAGAGACGGATTGGCAACAAAGCTATGGCCCTCGGAACTGATGTGATTCTGCCAGTCACTGAAACTTCCGTTTTCCATTTCGTAACCCGGACGCTGGTCCGTAAATGCCAATGGGCTGTTTCCATGCCAGTAGCAGTTGTAATCCATTGCAGGCATTCCGTCCATCGCGTTTACCCTGCCGACATCGCCTTCATGGTAAAAAGTCCGGATAAAAACCATCGGTGTGGAAATCGAAGAATCCTGAAATACAATGTTATTCTCCACATGAATGTTTGTACTTGCGGGGCGGTAGCCGATTCCGTCGTTGGGGTCTGTATCCGGCTCCCAGTCCTGCAACGAGACACCGAAATATATTGCGCTTTGAGCCGACTGTGCCGTGTCAACCAGCGTATTGTTGTATGCTGAGGCGTCTTTTGCCGCGTAAAATGCAATCCCCGCCATGCCGGTATTTCGGATGAGGCAATTCCGGACAACACCTCCGATGTTCTCATAGCGGTCGGGGTTTACCGTTAAATCAAAATATTCCGGGCTGGTGTCAAATCCCAATGCCACCCCGATTTCACCGCAGTTTTCAATAATATTTCGTTCAATCACCGCGCCGATTGCACCCCCCTTGGCATATACACCGGTCGTAGCGGTGTCGTGAATGTAACAGTCCCGAACCACCATATAGTCCGAATTGACATTGTCCACCCCTTCCGCATTACCGCCGTAACGGATTCCGGAGTTATAGATTTCACAGTCTGCAACGGTAAGATAATCGCATTCCGGAGTCACCTTGATGCAATCCCTGCCTGTATCGTGAATTTTACAGTTCTGAATCGTAATGCGGGATACTCCCGTCCGGTCGTCCGGGTCTCCCCAATCCCAGCGGGTAAACAGCATAATTCCGTAATAATATCCTCCGGTGATTTCCAGGCCCTCCAGGGTACTGCCATCGGCATCCACATCCAGGGTGACGGTCGTGTCCAGATTTTCATCATCAACAGGCGTATGAATAATGACATGTTCGCTGTCATACGATTTTAATGTGATATTGGCATTTCGAATCCGAACCGCCTCATTGTATGTTCCCGCCCGGATCTGAATCGTGTCGCCGGCACTTGAAACATCCAGCGCATGGCTGATTGTCGCAAAAGGCGAAGAAATTGTTCCGTTTCCGGTTTGGTCATTGCCGGATAAAGAGACATAGATTGTAGAAGCAAGCCCCGGTACGGAATAAATAATCAATAGAAGCAACAATACTTTTCTCACTTTTCCCCTCCGTCTGTTCAATAATTTCCTATTGAATCATTTGTTTTTCAAATATAACGGCTCCTGCCGGACTACACAAGAAAGAATGCGGAATTTGTGTTTCATATCACGGAAAAACCCAATAATCGTTCCGGGATTGCGGACAGTTTTCAGGCACGGATTTTGCATATAATTGTTACTGGCGAAAAAATTTAAGGAGGTGGAACATGAAAAAAAGTCTGATTGTTCTTCTCGTACTGGGTATTGCAACATTGGGACTCGCAAAAACCCGCCATCTGGGGAATTACAGTTACATTAACACCGACGGCAAAATTAACATCGCGGTAAATGCCGCCGTAGCAGCAAAAAACCTGAACCGGACTTATCTGCCTTTTGTTGCCTACCTGGGTACGGACAGCAAAATCACCGCTGTCGTAAACCGGTCCGACATTGTACTGATCTACAAAGGTAAAACCTATCACATGCCCACGTTCAGAGAACTGCGTCAAAATTACCACCGGGATGTCATGGACATGACACTGTTCAGCAGAGAAACCGAGCATATTTTCCCCTCCGACATGTCCAAATATCAGTTTCAGACCAATGTGGATTTCTTCCCCGCCCGAACCGAAGGAAATATTGTTCCGTCCGAAATGGTAACAGTCAGCGACACCCTCGGCGTCCGGACAAAACTCTATTTTAAAAATCCCGGCATCAAAAAGGGCGAGAAGGCAATTCTGAAAATTCGGGACTCAAAAAATCCCGACATCAACGGAGAAATCACAATTACTTTCTGAATACATTTCTGAAATGAACCTGAATTTGAACCGGAGACGGACAAGACAGCCGTTTCCGGTTTTTTTTACGGCAGTACACGGACTCCAACTGCAATTTACCGTTCAACTGCGGCAATCTTCATCCGGAGGGAAATAAATTTTTATCAACAGGCCGCCGGATCCGGAAGGATATGCGTGAATCGAACCGTCCATCGCTTCGACAATGGTTTTGCATATGGCCAGGCCCAGGCCGGAACCGCTTCGGATATCCTGACGCCGGGAAGGATCGCCTTTAAAAAACGGTTCGAAAATATGTTCAATGACATCTGCGTCCAAACCGTCCCCTGAATCTGAAAACGTTACCACGCCCCGTTCTTCCTCTACGGCACAGGAGATTTCAACCCCGGCCGAATGCCGCGCATATTTGGCAGAATTATCCAAAAGATTTTCTACAACACGGGTAAACTGTTCCCGATTTCCCCTGAAACAGAAATCTTCCGCAATGTTCAGACGTACAGGGATCTGCAGCTTGCCGGAGTTCAAATATTCCCGAAGAAGTTCTCCCGCATCAATCCGTTCCCGTTTATAGTTTTTCTGTTTCTGAACTTCCAGCACCTGATTCACAAGTGACAAAAGCTCGGCCAGGTCTTCCAGAATCCGCTCCCGGATAGCCGACTCCGGCAGCATTTCCGCTGCCACCCGCATCCGGGTAATGGGAGATTTCAGGTCATGGCTGACATCCCGCAGCAAACGCTCTTTGTCCGACACGGTCTGACGAACCTGTTCTTTCATCTCACCAAAGGCGTCAAAGAGTTTCCGCAAATCTCCGGAACCGTGTATCGGCTTCCCGGAATACATCCCCTCGGGAAAGGCACGGATCGCCGCTTCAAGTTCATTCAGAGGGTCTGCTAACCACGTTTTTACAAGAAAGAACAGGAATGCAAGGATTGCAACGACACTTGCGGTTACGAAGTAAGCTGTTCGACGAACCCGGCTGTCATCCGCATATTTTACCAGTATGAAACGGTTGCTTCCTCTTCGAAGTTCAATTCCAACCGGCAGATGTCCGGCTTTCAGCAAAAACATTTCCCCCCTGCGATTAAGCGGGGCCGGATGCCGCTTCCTGTTTCCCGGCCAGGGTTCCCGTTTTAAACCCGAATATGCTTCAGAGGAAAAGTAATCGGAATCGGAAGAAATTCGGGTTTTCCCTTTCACCACCAGAATATGCATCCGGTAGATTCCGGAAAGGCGGTGAATCGTTTCCGGGCTTGGGTCCGCCGCAATGTCCCGGAGGAGAAATTGAATAAAACGTCCCTGAGCCGGATTCAGTGTGCTGAGACGCCGCTCCTGAAACCGGACAAAAAAGAGCATCAGCAAAAGGACTGTGATAACTGCGGCCGACACCGCAACCACCAGCACCAGTTTTAGGGGTATTCTCTTCATATCAATCAATAAACATGTAACCGGCCCCGCGGACCGTTTTTATGAAACGGGGACTTCCCGGATTGTCCCCCAATTTTGCTCTGAGCCTGCTTATCGCCACATCAATGGACCGGTCATACACTTCCCATTCATATCCTTTCAGGGATTCCATGATGAAATCCCTGCTGAGTATTCGCCCCTTCTTTTTTACCAGCAATTCCAGCATATCGTATTCCATTGTTGTAAGATCCAGAAGTTCATTATGCAGTTCTGCTTCTTTCCGTGCAGGTATCAGCACCAGGCCGGAGCCTGTGGCAATGCGTTCCCGGCCACTTTCCCCGTCCGAAGCAACCCGTTTCAGAATGCTACGGATACGGGCCACCAACTCTCTCGGCTCAAAAGGTTTCGGCAGATAATCGTCAGCCCCCAGCTCCAGGCCCAGCACCCGGTCCATCACTTCCCCTCTGGCAGTGAGCATAATTACCGGAATGGCTGATTTCTCCCGGATCTCCTTTAAGACCTCAAATCCGTCCATCTCCGGCATCATCACATCCAGAACAACCAACTCATACCTTCCGGCCTCCAAGCGGGAGAGGCCGGCCCGGGGATCCGTGACAGATTCCACCTCAAAAGCAAAATCCGACAAATAGTTTTCAAGGAGTTCATTGAGACTGACATCATCATCAATAATCAGTAATTTGGGCATTTCCGCATTCATGAATAAATTCACCCCGAATTGTTTTTACCAGTATATCATTGAATTTTAATGTTTCAGACAGATTTCCGGGCTGTAACAAATTGTAAACAGCCCATTCAGCGAAAGTTGTTTTCAGCTCCTCAGCGTCGCTTTCAGTCTCATGGGATTGAGAAACAGCTCAAGTGCTCCGCAAATATCACAAGACACAATATCCGCCGCAGCAACGGTTTCAGGTGCTGCACCTTCCCGCAGAATCACCGCGACCCCGACCCCGGCTTCCGCCAGCATCAACCGATCATTCCGTCCGTTACCGATTGCGGCGGTTTCAGACTTCCCGAGATGCCTGACAAATGCAGCCTTTTCAGCTGCCTGGTTTTCCCCGGCCCGGAGAATCTGCACCGAAACCGGCAGATCCCCAAGCTGTGCTTTCACCGTCCCGAAGGTATCCGCAGTAATCACATAGAGAGACAGGAACTCCGAAACCGCCCGAAGCCGTTCGGGCACACCCTCAAGAAGCTGTCCGTCCACTGCAAGGGTCCCGTTAAAATCCATCACAAGGGACTCCAGGTGTACATTACCAAAATCCGGAACCTCAATTTCAATCATGGTTTCTCCTTTTCATCTGACAGTTCCATATGCCGGTCTCCCAGGAACCAGACAAACGGAACTGCTAAAACAGACAGGGTAAATACCACTTTGAACATTCTTTCCAGGCCGAAATGGTCTGCACCCCAGCCCACAAGAAGCGCAGTGCCGGCACTGCCCAGAAAATTCAGTGTCATGTATATACTGTTCATAAAAGCAGGCCGGTCCGACTTCACGTCCTGCACCAACGCCAGAACCACCGGCCCCGCGGAAATCAGAAAAAAACCCAACAGCAGCAGAACAACAATGGACACCCACCCCCGGCTCAAAAGAAAAGCCCAGCCGAGAACCGGAGATACCGCCGATACCATCAGGAGCATTCTTCTTCGGCCCAAACGGTCGGAAAGACTCCCGCCCCAGAATGTTCCGATTGCACCGGTTAATTCCAGTGCGGACAGAGAAATACCGGCAAACCAGAGATTCTCGCCCCGGGAAGCCAGATAGGTCGGCAAAAAAACCATCAGGGTGGATCGAATCAATGCCCGGAAAAGCGTATAGCCGGCCAGGATCGTAAAAAACGGGAAAAAACCTTTCAATGTTCTCCGGACACCGATACGCACTCCTTTTCCGGCATGTTCCCGATGGAATACCATTTTACGAAATCTGAAAAACAGAATCGCCGACGCCAACAAGCCGAATGGAATCAGTTTCCACGTACCTTCCAGGCCCCACAGCGACACCGCCCCGAGAATAACCAGCGGGCCGACTGTTCGGGCAACCTCTCCCCCCAGCATATAAAAACTCATTCCCCTGCCGGTTCTCTCACCGGAAACCGCTTTGATCATCACCGGGCCGGGGACATGAAAACACATCGCCCCGATACCCATGGACAAAAGCAGCAGCACCAGGACACCGTAGTTGGGCGCCATGCCGAGAAGAGACATGGAAACAGATGTAATCGCAGGTGCCAGAATCAAAAGATAGCGAACCCTGATTCTATCCGCAAGCAGCCCCATCAACGGGTTCAGCAAAGAAGGTGCCCGCTGCACAACCGTCAGGAAACCGGCAGCGGCATAACTGATCTGAAGTTTCTCAATCAAAAGAGGGAGAATCGGAGCCAGAAAAGAAGAATAGATATCATGAACCAGATGAGCAGTCGAAATCAGCAGCACATTTCCGGTTTGAAAATCTCCACGGTCCTTTATATGCACCTTTCCACCGCCCTCCATTACTCTTCCTCCGTCATTGCAGATAGTACCATCCAAACGGCGATAAAACCAACTTTCTCATCAGCGCCTTCATTTCAGCCGCACTCAACTCCGCCGGTTTTTTAAAGCTGTTTTCGGATTTTTCCTCAATAAAATACGATTTCTCAGTATACGGAGTGACCAATCTATCCCGCCCAATATGCCCCGTGACCGGATAATTGACCAGCCATGGAAAAACATATCCAGTATCCGGATCAGAACAGCTGTTACTCTTCCCACAGGGACATACCTGACGGCAACTGTTATCGGATATCCCAATTCCCGCATCATCGGATACGCAATTTCTTCAATACGGCGAATTTTCCTTTCCGATAATTGGCCTGCGAATTTATTATGGTTTTCCGGCACAATGTGCAGCTTACCTTTCGTGTCTCCGTATTTCCAATCAGCCTTTTCCAGAGTCAGCATCGGGGGTTCAAAATCAATTTCCAGAAATTTACAGAGTCCTCTCATTGTCTTCTCCGGAGCGCTGAGCAACTCTTCATAACGGATTTCCATATAATCTTTTCCCAGCAGCTCCGGATAGCTTCTGCTCATCCGAATCTGCCGGTTCCACTCCATGGCAGAACGCGAAAACAGCTTGTTCCAGCGGGCATGAACAGACATGGCCCGGTCTCTGGGATCACGGACAATATGAATAAAACGGGCAGCCGGAAGAATTTCTTTGATCTCCGGAACAAAAGGCAAATATCGGGGTGTTTTATCCCCCCATATCATCCCCGGCTGAAATGGTTTTATCGCAAAACTTTGAAAAATAAACCGGATAATTTCATTCCAGCTATTTAAATCCATTCGTTTGTTCAGCTCATCCCAATCCATCGGGCAGCCCCGTAACTTCATCCGGTGAAAAATAATCGTTTTTTCCAGATCAGACCGTAAATGCTTTTTTACCCGTTCAGATGAAAAATCCGCTGTTTTCCCATATTTTCTCATCACAAAAGGAACAAAATGACTCTCTTCAATCGTCAGGGAAATTCTGGAATTCCGGTTTAACAGACTTCGAAGTAAAGTGGTGCCGCTGCGAGACAATCCAACGATGAAAAGTGGGCCCTCAAAAGGCATAAGTATACTCCGTTAGTACCAGATACGGTTCATAATACGGGTTAAGACCGATTTTACATCCCATGCAAAATCATCTTCAAGCGGTTTCAGAAAAATCTCATTATTCAACCGGATTCGGTTTCCCCCCACCAGGTGCCCGATCCGAAATGCTTCCCCAGCCGCAGCAATGGAAATCGGTATCTTCATATTCATTCCGAATTTCTTTTCAATTTTCGCCAGGCTCCATTCCGGTTTTTTAACCAGGTTTTCATATCGCATTTTCAGGCGGCGCTCGGCAGAAACCTGCCGGTAAGCCACACAACACAATAAACCGTTTACACCGTAATAATGATTGGCTGCCCAGAATCCCTTTCCCGGCTGTTCCACATCCATCCTGCTGAAAGACCGGACAACCCCAACCGGATGTCTTGTCAGATAGATAACGGACACAGGATATTTGGAAACCTTCAACAAAGCCAGTAAACGGCCCGGATATTTGGATGAATCCACAAGCCAATCCGCCCCGGTCTCCTCAAAAATTGTATCTGCCAGGGTATTAACATATTTTCCGTAGCTCTCCATTGCACGGCCGGAAAACCGCCATGGAGCGATAAACCGTGTATGGTATTCAATCCGATGACACAGTTTCTCCCAATCAGTCCCTTTCCGCTCCGATAATTTTTCAGATACTTTCAGGGAAATATTCTTCCAGAATTCGACAACTTCGGCTCTGTGCGGATGAGGGAGAGGGACTCCGACATTAAATCTGAAACGTCTTAACTCCCCGCAGCTGAAAATGCCGTCAGCACTGCCCAGTATAATATCCAGAAGAGTAGAACCACTTCTTCCGCTTCCCAGAACATACAATATCTGTTTCATTTACCTCTCGTAACCTGTCGTTTTACACCTTTTTATTTTACGCAATTAAAGGTTTCAAAGCCATCTGTTTTTCATACCCGGCTGTCCCTGAAAAAAAGAATATCCCGCCTGGACATCCCTGCCATCTTTTCTGCCGCCGCATATGCCAGCTGTCCCTGTCGAATTCTCAACTCCGGATCACGAAGCAGCATCAGTACTTTATCCGCAAAGTTCCGGGGATCGTCCGCCACGAAGACCCCCTCCCCTTCAACCAGCGGCAGCCCTTCGGCAGCAACAGAACTCATTACAACCGGAACTCCCCTTGAAATGGCATCTATAACTTTAATTTTAATTCCACTTCCGAAACGAAGCGGTGCCACAAACAGGGCCGCATCCAGATAAAATTCCGTTAAATCAGACACAAAGCCTTGAATACAAACATTATTCCCATTGTGAAACCGTGTAAGCCTACTGTCGGTCCCCTGCCCCGCATGGGAAAAAACCGCAGCCGGGAATTCCTTTCGAATAAGCGGAAACACCGACTTTAAAAACCACTTCACGCCATCAATATTGGGTTCCCAACTGCCGGTTCCAAGATGACAAATCCGGCCCTCTCCGCCCCCTCTCCATCCGATTGGATTCAATGCTATCATTTCCCCTGGAAAAGCCGCTGTCAACTTCGGCCATTGTGCGGTTGCTTTCATAGCCTTCCGATAATCTTCAGGAGAAATAAATATCGCCCGATCCGGCAATTTCCAGTACCGGATTTCGCGGCGTTTCAACAACTCCGCTTCCGGACGCAACAGCATGGACACAAAGGGCCGCCTGTCAAGAAAGCTCCGAAAAAGCAGGTGTTCCACATTGTGAAACTGCGCCACCCAGGGCAGTCCCCGGCGCCGGGCCGAAAAGACCTCCGCCACGTTGACAAAAACACGCAATGTGTCAGAAAAGAAAAAGTCATAATTCCCTCCCCGAACCAATTGCTGAGCCTTTTTGACATATTCACGTGAATAGTCACGACTCAGAAAATAAGATTTTCCAGTTGCATTCATCAAAGGCGCCCAATACCGCGGTTTCCGGTAATGCGGCACAATAAACACATTTCTCAGGCCCGGACAGTTCTGCCGCAATTCCTTTATACTTTCGGATTTTACATCGTGGCCGAAGCATAACAAATCCACTTCCCCGCCCCTGCACAATTCCCGCAGCGTAGAAAAAGCAACCCGGTTCCCCCCGCTGACCGGCGGCCAGGGGAAAAAATGACGGGCACAAAGAATCCGCATCATCGCACACTTCCCGCTGTTGAGACAAGAGGAATATTGTATTTGCTGCATCGCCAGTAAATCAGGAAAACCGGAACCATCACCAGTGCCGGGTCAGAAGCCACAATCCCATTCAAAACAGACCTGAGAAACAGATAAACCAGCCACCAGTTTAATGAGGCCAGAAAAACATCATCATCCTCTTGACATTGCTTGTTACGGGCTTCCTTCCAGACAAACAGAAAAGATAAATTTATCAGCACAAAGCCGAGAAAACCATATCGAAATACAATGCCAAGCCACCCGATATCCGCAGGATAAAAATATCCGAAAGACGCCACGGCTTTTCCGCTCCAATGCCGGCTCACCCGTCCGTTTCCGAACAACATCGGCCGGAAAGAACGGGAAATACTCCACCATGCGACGGTTCCCTGAGACAAACGATTGGCCAATGATGCATCCATTATCCCGTCTCCGCCGGAAAAGAATGCCACAATATTCCGAAAACCGGATAATTGCCGCCGGAATTCCTGCGGCTTTACAACCCGCACAATCCCACCCATACACATCAGCAGCAGTAACAAAATGACTATCGTCCGCACTCTTCTTCCCCTTCGGGATTCCAGCACCGCAGCCAGAAACAGGACTGCCGCCAGAACAATAATTGTCGCCCTGGATTTGTATATAAAAACCACATACCCCAGAAAAACGGAAAAAACAACCGGATTCAGTAAACGTAAGCTGGCTTTTTGACCGCGAATCCACCGCAGCAGAAAATAGATTGCAGCCCAAATGACAAAAACCGGCACAATTTTCAGTTGCACCCCTTTGGTTGGAATGTCCAAAAAATAGAAGCCACCGGAAAGAGAATTCGGATTCAGAAAAAGCCATATGAATAGATAAAGCGATAGAGAAACAAATGCAAGCAAAAGAAAAATCCGCTGAATGGATTTCCAGCTGATGCGCCGAGACAAAAGCATCCGGAAGACAAAAAGGCCCGCAATGATCCGAATCCACCTGCGGTCAGCAAGAATCCCTATCCACATTGGCTGGCCAAAGGATATCCATGCCGAAAGAGCGGAAATGAACGGCAGGAACAAAAGACACACAAGAAGAAGCTCTATCCGGGACAGGGGCTGTCTCCGGTAGAGTTTTCGGCCATAATGCACAAGCGCAAATAACGCCAGGAATAACAAAACAGGTATTTCCGCCTCATATGCGGCCCCGGCAAAAGGGAAATTATCAAACAATTGAAATGCAAATACAAAGACAAGAAATATCCAGACACTGACAAACCGGTTCGCCAGTTCCCCGCCTCGATTGCCCCAGTCTGCAATTCGGCTCACTTCCATCTCACTCCCCTTGATTCCACAACCTCTCTGATTCGGCTCCATTCCATTTCAAGGCCCCAGTGTTTTACCCATTTATTAAATTGTTTCCATACTTTGTCATTGTTAATTGCATCCCGGGGATTCACGTCATCCTGTTCAATGGGAAACGGAACTCCGAAAAATGTCTGGAAGTCTCCTGCCAGCCTGAGCGGTTGAAGAAAAAGCTCCTCATATGCACATACCATCCCCCTTCCGGGGAAAAGCGATTGAACCGCAGCGTAATTTGCACTGACCCATGCAAGGACAAAAGCAGGGAAAAGTCCCGGCCGGCAAGTCTCTGCCTCAGTAAAAGTATGTGAAAATTCCGACCTTGCCCGATTCACCCATGCGGCGGTTTCAAATGCGTACTTTCCCCTGAAGGGATAGGCGATTCTCCGCACGAGCCCCCGGCACGGGCCACGGACGGTAAAGTAAACATGCCGGATGGAATGAAACACCTCCACGGGATTTCTTACCACATGCACAATCCGGGCACCGGTTAATTCCGCCACACATTGAATATCAAAATGAAGGCGGTTGCACTGAATCATCACATCTTTATCCAGCGTGTGGAATTCTCTGAAATAAGCTGCCAGCTCTTCATTGCGCCAACAGCAACGGGCGGACAAATTGGGATGGCAGCTTAAGATTCTTTTCAATCGGGCAGGCTGAATCCTCAAGTAATCAGACCACAATTCCAGCTGATGAAGGCGCCTGCCTGACTCATCCCTGCCCCTGTTTTCAATAAAACCGGGCAAATCCGGATGCAGCGGCTCATACAGACACAGCACGTTGCCATCTGCCGCACTACGGAACCGCTCCCACAAAAAAGTAGTGCCGCTCCTGAAATAGCCATTGATTATCCATTTAACCGCCATCAGCAAAGTACCTTTTTCCAAAGTCTCCGGGGTTCAAAACATCATATCCCAAATCCCGGCACAAATCCGCATCAAGGAAACGATTGATAAATTCCACTTCTCTCTGCATCAACTCATCCCGCCATTTTTCTTTCAGATAATAAAGTTGGAAATCATCAAATTTCCGCCCTTTGTCTCCTTTGGCAGACAGATAAACCCCCCGGAACTGCCCCTGCCTCTTTAACTGAAAACCTCTGCTTATTTTCTCAACAGCTGCTTCCGGATTTGCCAAAACATCTTCGTACCGCAGCAGCATGGCCGGAAGATTCGACAACGACAAATCTAAAAACGCCCGGTTTTTTGAATTCCACAGTTCAACAGGATTTTGAAACACCCCGGGTGCACGTTCCCGTCTGACTATGGAGCAGGGGGTATTTAAAAATGAAAAAAAATTCCCTTCCGAAAATCCAAGATGATACGGACGCCGAAAAAGAGACAGCAGATAAGCATACGGATTTTTACAGACACAGACGACCGCAAGAGGCTTCCGAAGGGAAAACTTCCGGATATTTTCCACATCCGGAAATGCGTGTTTCCATCCCAGGTTTCTTCTGTCTGTCCACCGGAACCACATATCCCGAACAAACTCAAAAGGCAGGCCGCGGTAAATAACCCGGGGTACCCCGCCGGGCAAAATCCGTACCGGCAAATTCTGCGCCAGCAAACGCTGCACGAAAGTAGTACCGGAATTCCGTTCTCCGAAAATTTTCAAACAGCTAATCACTCGTCCGACACCTCCGCGGCTGTTTTCAGATATCCAACATGATACATGATACTCCCCGAACCGCAAGAAAAGACCCATTAAACCCCTTTTCAGACCGAATCCGGCAGTAACGGTACCGTTCCACTCCAATTCAAGACTTTCGGGGAAATAAATGAACTACCCGTTTTTTTCCATAAAATACAAACGGAATCGGCAACTACCCGATAAAGTACTTGTAAAAATGCCACATCATCTTTACAATCGGATTCAGGGAAACAAACTCTAAGGAGGATTTACATAATGAGAACAGAAATCAAAAATCTGGATAACACCACAATTCTCGGGCTTCATGGGAAAATTACAATCGGTGAAGGAGATGTTCTGCTTCGGAAAAACATCAAACAACAGATTGAGGAAGGAAAGAAAAACCTGATCCTGGATATGAAAGATGTAAAATATATGGATTCATCCGGGGTTGGTGAGCTGGTCAGCTCTTTTACAACTGTAAAAAACGCCGGAGGTAAACTGAAGCTGGCAAACCTCAACAACAGAATTCATGACCTGCTGCAACTGACTGCACTGATTACGGTATTTGAGATCTTTGACAGCGTGGAAGATGCCATAAACAGTTTCTGAACAATAACCAGAATATTACCGGGCGGCCATCAGGCCGCCTTTTTGCGTTTTGAAAACTGTCCGGCCGGAACAAAAAATTATGTGAGGCCTGAATGAAAGAAGCATTGTATTACAGAAAACAGCCGGGAAATACCGTACAATGCGTACTCTGCCCCCATAACTGCGTAATTAAAGATGGAAAAACAGGAATCTGCGCGGTTCGCCTAAACAAAGAAGGAAGACTCTTTTCCCTCAATGCCGATCGAGTGATTGCCGCCCATGTGGACCCGATGGAAAAAAAACCCCTCTACCACTTCCACCCCGGAGCCAGAACCTACTCCATTGCTGCCGCCGGATGTAATTTTCACTGTAAGAACTGCCAAAACCACACAATCTCACAGGCAAACCCAAGCATCCTGAACGCAGGAAAAACTGCCACTGCCGATGATATTCTGAATTCAGCAAAACA
>JAADGL010000068.1 GCA_013152385.1 Acidobacteriota bacterium | reverse complement strand
CATCTGTTTCATCATGGGTGTAGGTGCAGGTTGCTGTACCGCCGGCATCTAAGCATTGTCCTTCCACCGTCGCATGGTTGGACAGCGAGCCGGCTCCTGCTGTGGCGGTGACCGTCACCTGCCAGGTGCCCCCCGGGGCAATGGGGCCCGGAACATTCCATGTTCCTGTGGTGCCGCTCCAGCTGCCGCTCTGGGTATCGGAAATTCCGCTGAAACCATTTCCCAGCACATCTGTCAATGTGATATTTGATGCCGGCGCGTCCCCTTCATTGGTCAAAGTGATGGTCCAGCTTACCTGGCTCCCCTCCGTTGTACTCTGCTGAGCCGGCGTCATCACAATGTCCAGATCCGGCTGAGCAGGATTGATGGTGTCGCTGGCCGAAGCATTCAGTGCGTTATTACATGAGTCGTGAAAATCGTAAGCTACACTGCTGGTTAAATCCGGAATCGGCACATCTACGTCACTTGCATCATTGGCCGCCGTGGTATCGCAGTATGTACCGTCCCCTTTTACAGCAAAGGTTATGGTAATGGTTTCCCCCGGTGCCACAAAATCAATATTGCTGTTGTCCCAGGTCAGCTGTTGGCCTGATTCGGCCGGTGTACAGACGAATGCCGCGTGGGTCACACCGCTGGGAGTATTGGCAGCACTTATAGTGCAGGTACCGCTGGCATCGTAAACATAGCCCGCAGGCAGCGTATCTACGATGCTGTCTGTGTAGGCAGTACCGCCTGTATTGGTTAGTGAAATGCTTACTGTACCCCCGCAAGTGGTCCAGCCGGAGTGGCTCAGTGTTACCTGCCCCGCGCTGTACTGCGGCTGGGTGCGAAGATCCACCGTGTCAGTGGCTGATTCCGCTTCAGCCGTAGCCGGACAGCATCCCCAATCGGCTTTTGCTGCATTGCTGGTCACGCCGCTGGTACAGCTGTTCACTGTGGTCCGGTAAGTAACAGTACATGAGCTGCCCACTGTCATGTCACCGATGGCGGCGCCGGAACCGAAGAAATCCGTCTCCGACACACCGCAGCCGGAGGTTAGCGAACCAGCCACCAGCGTGGTATTGGCGGGAATGGTGTCTGATAGAATTACGCTGGAGGCTGTGTAGTTACCATCCGAGGTGTAGGTCACCTGCCACTCCACCACATCGCCGCTGTCCGCGTCCACTTCCGTGCTTTCCCATCCAGACCCCTTGGTGATGTTTCGGGCCTGTTTAACTACAGAAATGTTGGGATTCACCGGCTGTGAGGTTACAATCTGACTGGTAGACGCAGTGTTGCCGCTACCCCCGGCATTACAGGGCGGATCATACTCTGCATGGGCCTCCGCCTGACGGTTGGACGACAGATACGCATCCGCCGCGCTGCAGTCCGCCACCTCCACGTCAAAATCCACCTGGAGTGTACTTCCCGGTTTCAGCGCGGGGGTTCCGTCCCCGTTCACCGGCAGAACCGAACTGAAATCCCATGTAATCTGCTGCCGGCCGCTGACATCAACGGTTGTAATGGCCGGTGATCCGCTCAATGTGCCGTACCCACCGGTATGGGTATAGGCAGAGCTTCCCGCCACAAGGGTCACCCCCGGCGGCAGCAGTTCCACAATCTTAACATTGAAGGCATCCACCTTCCCGTTATTGTCCACGTTAATCCGGAACGCCGCATCCCGGAGGTCACAGGGGTCAATGGTTTCCCCGTCGTGGTATGCCACCAGCAGTTCGGACTGAGGCAGCTTCACCACAGCCGAAGCGTTTACGGTATCACAGGCAGTTCCGCCGCATCCCCATGTCAACTGGCCGTTGATATCCAAATCCGTACATCCGGCAATATGAAGATCCATGTTCAGATACTCTGCCGCACCGGGGGCCAATTCATCCCAGTGGAATGTCACAGTGTGGTCCCCGGTGTTTCCGGTTACGGAATCCGGTGCAGCAGAACCATTGTCCATCGTGTAGGTTCCGGCGTATTCCACATCTGCACCCAATGAAATAGCCACATCCACGTTGTACATGATGCCGCTGCCGCCGTTTACAATTTCAATCCGGTCGGATTCGTTGGGAGAATACGCAAATACCGATACAGGATTCAACCGGAAGGTCGGCTTCCCGTCCAGCATCAAAGAAGGCGCCTCACTGTCACTGGTGCTTCTGGCCTGCGGATCCGTACCGTTTTCACAGCGGTTGTTGTACAGCCCCGAGGCACCCCAATCGGTGGGGCTGGTGCTGCAATTGTGCGCCATCCGAACCGTAATGACACCTTGAGGCAGAATGTCGCCGCTTCCGTCCGGAGTGTGGGATGCCAGGTCCCAGGTGTAGGTTCCGTCTCCGTTGTTGGTGGGTTCAAAGGCCGTAAAGGTATTGCCGCTGGCATCCACGATGCCGGTAAAGCTCGTGGTACTCACGTAGGTGTAGTTGCCCCGGGTGTCCAGCGTAACAGTGGCATCATAGTTGATACGACTGTTGCCGCCAATGGTAATGGTAAAATCCCGTTCTTCGCATACATTGAGCAAAGACGGTGTTCCGCCGCAGGCCACCGTCATGGCAGACCCTTCCACCGTGAAGGCAGTGGAAACATCAAATTGTTGCGAGGAGCTGCACTGGGTACCACTGCCGGGCACAATGAGCCAGGAATGCTCTTCGAAATCGCCCTCGGTATTGTCCACATGATAGGTATAAGTAATGGTAAGCACTGCCCCTGTTGAGGGCTTTGCCGCCCCTGTCGAATCCAGCGGAGTCAAATCCAGAGGGAAACTGGGATTGGAGAGAAAAGCAGCGGTAAAATCAGAGCCATTCACTTTGATAGAATTGATGGATACAAAGGTAAAACCCGCCGGAGTAATTTCGTTGTCCACCGTAATGTTATTCCATAAGGAGGGTGCACCTGTATCAAAGGAATACTGTGTTGAAAAACTCGCGTCAGTGCACACATCCACAGGTAACGACGACACCGGAGTAATTGATGATGAACTTATAACCGGCGTATTGGTATCCGGCATAAAAATGGCGAGGGACGCATTGTGAATCACACCGGGACAGCCCCGGCAGTCATCGGGAACACTGTCAATTGTTACATTGTTGTGATAGGTATTGTAAGCCGCGCAGGCATCGGTGGGCGCGTCCATGACCACGGTATAGGTCACCGTTTCCGGACTGGCAGTAAAGGTATGAGTCCAGCTGACAGTGGAGCCGTTATCCGCGCCGCCGTCCGGATCTGTCACCGTAAACCCGGAAGAAAGACCAATCTGTGCGGCATCGGGATAATCGTCGGTGATAGTGGCGGTATACGGCAGATTGTCAGCGGGGCCGGAATAGGTTACGTCAATGGTGTAGGTCAGACCGGTTTCCCCGAGCATCACCGAAGTCGGGCCGGTTTTTGTCACCGTCACAGTCGGGGAAACCGGCTCTTCCATTGTCCAGGTCTGGGGGCCCACCACAGGGTTGAAATATTCGGTTCCGTACACCGCCCCGCACTGGTTGGTGTAATCCGGTAGAAACAGCAAATCGGCTGAATCCGTCACTGAACAGCCTGCGGCAGGATTCACGTCAAAATTAAATGTCAGAGTATTCCCCGCCGCAATGTCCGGCAGGGTAAAAGTTGAACTTGCAGCATCCCAGGTTACACCGTTTGTCACATTGCTGACCGCCCACTGTGCCGGCCATCCCTGTACCTGGAGAGTAAAGTTTTCCGCCGGGCCGGCACCGGCGGAATTGTCCACCGTAATGCTTGCCGTGCTGCCGGAACAGTACGGAATCTGGCCGGGGTTGGCCACAGTGATGTCAATCGCCGGTTCATGAATTATCAGTGCCACGGATGTACTTCCGGTATGCTGTACCGCATTGCAGGTCGTTGTCCCGTCGGACCAGTCTGCCGTCACATTGTTCACCAGGCCGGACAAATCACAGCTGACCACTGTTCCGGTGATATTGTACACCGCGCTTCCTCCGGCAGTGATGGTTCCGGTATTCCAGTTCACCGCTGTTCCCGGTGTTAACGCCGCAGGGAGGGTGTGGCCGGAGGGACTGGTAATGGAAACAAATGAAAACCCGGCACCCAGTGTAAAAGACAGATCGGCGCCTGTGACCATATCACCGGTGCCGGAGTTATCCACCGTCAGCACCCAGGTAATGCTGTCCCCCACCGAAGCACTGGTAACCGTATCACCGTTTGTGTCTTCCATGTCCAAACTCATCAGAGGATATAATACTGAAACAGATGAAGACGTCGCGGTTGAAGCCCCGCTGTTGAAATCCGCGGTCATGGTCTGACCGCTGTTGGCGCCGCAATCGGGATGGGCTGAATAGGTAAAAGAAGCCGTCCCGCCGTTTGCGGCAAGGTCAATTGAATTCCAGGTTAAAGTATGGGGCGGCCCTGCGGCCTCCGCAGCGCCGCCGGCACCGGTCACCGTAAAATCATCCGGCACCGTCACCACCAGTGTCGCGCCGCTGATATCCGAACTGCCGTTGTTGGTTACCGTCACCGTCCAGCTTCCGGCCTCTCCCACCGTCAACGAGGTACTCTCCGCCGTAAAGGACGTACTGACCTGCGCCAAAGCCGAGACCGATCCCAGTACTGCAACCGCCAATACAATTGTCCACATGCGAAAAATTCGCAAGCCCCTCCGATTCATACAACACCCTCCTGTTTTATGTTAAATTTATAGAAATAATTGATATTTTCCGCCGGAATAATAAAGCACTCTTATTTTCGTAAAATCTGTTCCACTGTCCATCTGCCATGTAAGCCGAGTTCCCCCCACTTTGCTATCAATAACTTTTGCAATAAAGGTGCCACAATTCTCACAATTGAGCCCGATATGATTCAGATCACGGCCTTTAGAGAAATTATAACACAGAACAAAAGAGAAAATTAAGCCTTATTGAGGAATGGTTACTGACAATATTTGTCATTTAGTGACAAATATTGTCAGTCTTGCAGCACAGACAAATATCTTAAAACAACCAAAACTACCATTTAAAGGTCGGTGTGTGTGTTCCGGAGAAATCCCGCTGCATCGGGCAATGATGATCAATTTACATGGGATGGGCAATGAAGCGTTGAATATACCAGGTCAAAATCTGATTTCCGTACAGATAGGCAACCAGTGTGCCGATGGCAAGAAAACAGCCAAAGGGAATTTCGTAACGCTTTCCTTTCTTCAATACATAAATAATAAAAAGTCCGACAACGGTTCCCAGAAGTGCCGCAATTAAAAGGGCAAGAAATGCTTTGATACCGAGAAACGCGCCCATTAAAGCCAGCATCTTGATATCCCCCATTCCCATACCTTCAATCTTTTTTATTTTGAAATAAATCCAGGCAATCAGTGCCAGGCCGCCGGCACCGAGAAGTGCCACCAAAACCGATTCCAATATTGTCCTTTCCATGGAAAAATATGCAAACACCAGTCCCACCGGGATAAACCAGAGAGTAATTTTATCCGGAAGAATCCGCTCATCCAAATCCGTGAAAAACAGAATAATCATCAAAGAAGAGAGGACAATAAATTCCGCCGCTTTAACAGAGAGGCCGAAATGGAACATGGAAAAACCAAATGCCAGCCCTGTAATGAGTTCAACAAAAAAATAACGGAACGAAATCGTGGCACCGCAGCCGGAACATTTGCCCCTCAAAAAAAGATAGCTGACCAGGGGGATATTCTCATACCAGGGAATGGTTTTCCCGCAGCCGGGGCAAAAGGAACGGGGTTTGACAATGGACTCTTCCCTTGGCAAACGATAAATACAAACATTAAAAAATGAACCGAAAATCAGTCCAAAGAGAAAGGCAATAACCGGAAACGGACTATACCAAAGCATTAGTTCCAGGCCGTCTGATTATCATCTGTCAATGTAAAACTCGTTTTACCATCGGCAAAATGCCGTCCACCCGCCTTTGGTTTACAGGTAATTGTATAGTGCTGGCCTGTATTTGTGATTGTAACGCTCATATCAAATTCAATCTGTGATGAGGGCTGATAAGCCGGAAACCGGGCTTTGATTGCCGTGGATCCGGTTAATGTGCCGTCCGCCCCATAGCTGGCATGTTCCTGATAATAAACCTCCATGGCGGATGCCAGTGTCCGGCATTCTTCTTTTGCCGCTTTCTGAAATGCCCGGGTCTGGGCCCCCATATAAGCCGGAATGGCAATGGCGGCCAGAATACCGAGAATCGCCACCACAATGAGCAATTCTACCAGTGTAAAACCATGTTCGCGACGCATATTCTCCTCCCCCAACTCTTTTTCCTTGCCCATAATATGGCAAATTCATTCCGATAACGCAAGTTTTTTCCGGAATATAAGCCCAAAGAAAATTTATAATCAATTGATTGAAACCAACATGTATTTTTAAAATTGCAACACTTTCTTCGGTTTTCCCCGGGCAAGAAAAAAGAATAGGGAAACGCAAACCCTCTTTTCCCTTGCGAATCGGAAACTCATCCTCTAATATAGATGGGATTTGAAAGTTCGAGGGAAAGGAGCTTGTGATTCAAGATGGCATTACTGGCACTAAGAAATGATTTTAAGAAGTGGTCGTTTATTTTATGGATTGTAATTATAGCGCTGTCTCTTTATGTATTCGCCAATTGGGGCGCCAAAGGGAAGCTCGGCGCACCCACATCGGTGATCGCATGGGTCGGCGGTGATGAAATCCAATTTAAGGAATATGTACAACAGTACCGGAGCCTGGAAGACCGGTACAAACAGCTTTATGGAAAACGTTATACCTCCGACCTGGCAAAAATGCTTGGGATCAACCGGCAGGCCCTGAGTAATCTCGTGGATACCCGGGTCATTCTTCACGTGGCCAATAAGATGGGCGTTCATGTTTCCAAAGAAGAAATCGCAAAAAAGATCCTCTCAATGCGGATGTTTACAAACGCAAACGGAGAATTTGTCGGCTATGACAAGTACAAACGCTATATTGAAGGAAACGGCATGACAATTCCCGATTTTGAAAAGTCAGTGGGACATGACATGCTGATTACGAAATTGGGCGATCTGGTCAGCACAAGTATTACACTGACGGATCAGGACCTTGAAAAGATTTATCGGGATAAGAATGAGAAAATCGGGTTTGAGTATATAACATTTAAAGCGGGAAAATTCTTGCCGGAAGCATTGAAAAAAATCACCGATGCCGATGCAGAAAAATATTTCAACGCGCACAAAGAAGCATACCGGACACGCTTGAAGAGAAGCATTTCATTTGTCCGTTTTACACCCTTTGAATTCAAAAAAGACATGCACGTTTCCGATGCTGAAATCAAGGCATACTAAAAAAAGCATCTGGACAAATATACCCGGAAAGAACAGGTGCGCGCCAGCCACATCCTCATTGCCACTTCCATGAAAAAGAGAAGCTACAAAGACGCAAAGAAAATTGCGGACAAGGTATACGCATTGTTGAAAAAAGGGGAAAAGTTCAAAGATCTGGTCAAAAAATACAGTGACGACTACACCACTGTAAAAAAGGGCGGCGATCTGAACTGGTTTACCCGGGGTAGAATGGTCAAAGCGTTTGAAGATACTGCGTTTAAGCTGAAACCCGGTGAATTCTCCAAACCGGTGAAAACGCAGTTCGGTTATCATATCATCCTGGTAACCGGCCACAAAAAACGGAAGGTTGAAACACTGAAAGAAGCACGGAACAACATTGAAAGCGACTTGAAGTTTAAAAAGGCACAGGAACTGATTCAAAAAAAAGCAGCGGCGTTCAGCAAAGCTGCAAAAGAGAAAAAAGACCTGGCATCTGTTGCAAAAGAAATGAAATACAAGGTCCTGGACAGTGGATTTTTTGCCAATGTCCCAATGGCGGAAATCAATGGTATCGGCCCCAGTTCCCGGGTTGCCAATGCGGCATTCTCAGCAAAAATCAAAGACATCTCGGACCCGATGAAAACAGCGGAAGGGATGATTGTATTTCAGGTAACCGGAGAAAAGTCCCCGGAAATCCCGCCGTTTCAGCAGGTAAAAGTAAAAGTTAAACATGACATTGCCATAATAAAAGCACAGGAACTGGCCCAAAAAGCCGCAGAAGAATTCCGTGCCAAACTGACTCCAAAAAACTTTAAAGCAATGGCAAAGAAGGCAAAGATACCGATTCAAAAGGTTGCGCCTGTGACACGGAAAACCGCTCCGGTGAATTTTATCGTGAAAAAGAACAGCCCTGCTTTCGAAAAGCTTTTTTCCTACGACAAAGGGCAGTTCACAGCTCCGATAAAAGACAGGAACGGAGACACTATCCTGTGCTACATTACGGAAAAAGTCCCGTTCAACCGGAAAGACTTTCTGGCAAAAGCAAAAGACCTGAAAGCGCAGGAAATCCAGCGCAGAAGCAATATCCTCTTTACCTCATTTATCCGGAACGCCAGAAAAGCTATGGAAGATGCAGGTGAAATTAAAATTTCCAGACAGTTCCAGGAGAACCAGCTGGATAATCAAAAGTGATGACACTTCTGGATTTGAAAGTCGGGGAAACCGCCATCGTCAATAAAATGGCCGGCGGCTTCCGCATGCAGGTACAGTTGAAAAATTTAGGCTTCCATGAAGGGGTAGCGGTCAAGTTGGCGAAAAAGTCCGTTATCGGCGGGCCATTAATGGTGACTGTTAACGGAAGTAACGTGGCAATCGGCCGAGGTATTGCTTCCAAAATTCTGGTTTCCCCGGCCGACGATGTCATTGAGGAAGCACATGAAACAGATTCTGCTCACGGGACAGCCGAATAGCGGAAAAAGCACTTTTTTCAACAGTCTTACCGGCTATAAAGCATTAACCGGAAATTTTCCCGGCGCAACGGTTTCCTATCAAAAAGGGTCATTGAACCTGATGGGGACATTGTATTCCATTGTGGATCTTCCCGGAGCCTATTCGCTGATTCCAAATGACAAGGCGGAATTGGAGACCAAGAAATTCATCATTAACGAACAGGATTCCACCATTGTGAATGTCGTGGACGCATCTGTGATGAGCCGAAGCCTGGAAATGACCATTGAATTGATTGAACTGCAGCGGCCGATGGTCGTTGCCCTGAACATGGTGGACAGTGCCAGAAAAAAGGGAATCCGCATTGATTCGGCAAAACTGTCCCGCCTCCTCGACCTGCCGGTGGTGGAAACGGTGGCAAACCATGGAAGAGGAACGCTGGACGTAATTCGGGCAACTCACGGGGCAAAAGCACCGTCCAACGCAGCTACCTTACACTACCAGCGGGATGTCGAACAGGAAGTTTTACAACTCGCGGACAAACTGCCGGACGATCTGGTCCGTTCATTTCGGGTTCCAAAAAGAACGGTAGCAATCCGTCTTCTGGAAAACGACCCTTTTTATGTAAAAGAATTAAAACGCTATGACGAAATATTGCTCAAAGAAGTGGAAAATTCCCGGCACCGGCTGGAGGCCGGGCATGACCGCCCTGCAAATTTTGTTATCGCTGCGGAACGCCATAATCTCGCAATGAGTATTTTTGAGCAGGTCACTTCTTTCGAACGGACAAAACCAACACTGGAGAGCCGGCTGGATACCGTTATTCTTCATCCTTTCTGGGGATATTTAATCCTGATCAGCATTTTTTACCTGTTTTTCACCGGCGTATTCAAAACCGGAGCATATTTTGAAGGATGGATTCTCACTCAATTCCAGTTACTGGAAAAAGCACTGGGCACATGGCTCCCCCTTGGGTTGTGGCGGCTCATTACCAATGGTTTTGTTCAGGGCCTCGGTGCCGGACTGGGGATTGCGGTTCCCTACATTATTCCGTTCCTTGTGGGACTCTCTTTTCTTGAAGATACCGGATACATGGCAAGAATTGCGTTTCTGGCTGACAGCATCATGCACAAAATCGGACTTCACGGAAAAGCCATTATTCCTTTTGTGCTGGGGTACGGATGCAGTGTTCCGGCAGTGATGGCGGCCCGGAATCTGGAATCCCAACGGGACCGGGTTATCGCGGCATCCCTTGCGGTAATGGTCCCCTGCTCCGCGAGGACCGTCATCATTTTCGGCTTGCTCGGTTATTACCTCGGGCCGGGATACGCCATCGGACTTTACATTCTCAATATACTGGTCATCGGGGCACTGGGCAGGCTTGCCGCAATGCTGGACCCCCGGGTATCGCCGGGCCTGGTACTGGAAATCCCGGCTTACCACATGCCGTCACTGAAAAACATAGCGGCAAAAACATGGATCCGCCTGAAAGACTTCTTTACCGTCGTTATTCCATTTTTAATCATCGGAACCATTGCCCTTGGCATCATGGAATACTATCATCTGGACAAATCTGTAAACCATATACTGTCTCCGCTAACCGTATCCGTTCTGGGACTGCCGAAAGCAGTGGGCACCACGCTGATTTTCGGAATTTTCAAAAAAGAGCTGTCACTGATGATGCTGTTTCAGGCACTGGGAACCAACACACTCACAGATGTCATGACAATTCAGCAAATCGTCACATTCAGCGTATTCACTGTTTTCTATGTCCCCTGCATTTCCACCATTGCGGTCTTGTACCGGGAAACCGGATGGAAAAACACACTCTATGTTATTTTCGGGACCACCGGCCTGGCCATCCTCCTGGCAGTGGCCGCCCGTATTGTAATGGGGGTTTTATTATGAGATGGCTGTTCGGCCCGGTACCGTCCCGGAGATTCGGACGTTCTCTCGGAATTGACCTGTTTACACGGAAAACCTGTACATTCAACTGCGTTTACTGTGAAGTCGGGCTGACACCGAGAACAACAGATACAGTAGATGTCTTCGCCCCAGCAGAAGAAGTACTGAATGAGCTCCGGCAATATCTTACTGAACATCACGACGATCTGCCGGATTTTATTACATTTGCCGGCTCCGGCGAACCGACCCTGCACCGGGACATTGACACAATTATTCATGGAATCCGGGAAATGACCACGGTTCCCGTGGTACTCTTGACCAACGGTTCCCTTCTGTACCGGGAAAATGTGCTGCAACGTGTACTGGACGCAGACTACCTGGTACCGTCACTGGACGCCGGCTGCCCGGAAACCTACCAGCTTGTTAACCGGCCCACAGCGGCAATCCCGTTTGAAAAACTGATTGAAGGGCTTCTGGCAGCCAGAAAAGCTTATCGGGGGCACTATCTCCTCGAAGTTCTTCTTGTGGACGGAATCAACACAGATGAAGGCGAACTGCTGAAACTGAAAAAGTGGATTGACAAAATAAATCCGGACGCGGTTCAAATCAACACCGTCTTCCGGCCCCCCGCGGAAAGTTCCGTTCATGCCGTATCAGAAAAAACCATTCGGCATTTTGCCGAAATAATCGGAGAAAAAGCGGTTCCGGTCGCGTATTACACAGGCCGGGGAGTCCGCCGGCACGTTCAGGGGGAACTGCTCCGGGCCGTTATCCTGAAAACAGTCGGGATTCGTCCATGTACGGTACAAGAAATGACAGACAGTATTGGTGTTTCTCAGAAAGCAATGGCAAATGCCGTCGAAAAACTTATGGCATCAGGGAAAATTTATGCGCTTGATTTTGACGGTGTCCGGCATATTGCCCTTGTGGAAGAACCGGAAAAACAGAAAGATTCAAGCAAATAATAATTTGACTTTAAGAATTTGGTATCAGGTTTAATCTCTTTTGCCCCGCAGATTCCCTCTATGAAACATTGCTTGAATGCACGGTTTCCGTGTATAATGAACATATGAAGAAGATACGTGTTTTAATCGCAAAACCAGGCCTGGACGGCCACGACAGAGGCGCAAAAGTGATCGCCCGGGCCCTCAGGGACGCCGGCATGGAAGTAATCTATACCGGGCTGCGGCAGACACCGGAACAAATCGTCACTGCGGCAATTCAGGAAGATGTCAACTGTATCGGCCTCAGTATCCTTTCCGGTGCGCACAATCACCTTTTTCCGGAAATTCTGAAACTGCTGAGAGAGAGAAATGCCGGTGATATCCCGGTTTTTGCCGGGGGCATTATCCCCACGGAAGACATCCCCGGCCTGAAAAAGATGGGGATTCAAGCTGTTTTTCAGCCCGGCACCAATACGGATGACGTTGTAAATTTTATCCGGAAAGTCTGTGCCCCATGATTGCCTGTTCCGTTCTTGCCAGCGGCAGCCGGGGAAACAGTACTTACCTCCGTTTCCGGGATCATCATTTTTTAATTGACTGCGGTTTATCCTGCAAAGCCATTGAAGCGCGTTTGTCTGCAATCGGTGTTGAACCGGCGGCAATTGAAGGAATATTTCTGACCCATGAACACACCGATCATATCCAGAGCATCCATACCTTCAGCCGCCGTTTCGGCGCACCGATTTATACCACCGAAGCGACATGGCGTGCCGCTGGATTGCAGGACAAAAAACATGAAGGCCTGATTCCCATCGTATCGGGAAAAGTATTCAGCCCTGCTGCCGGGCTGGACGTATTTCCCTGTCCGGTTCCCCATGATGCGGCAGATCCGGTGGGATATATTTTCCACTATGAGGGAATACGCATCAGCCAGGTCACCGACCTGGGTTATGTTACCGAACTGGTCGCCTGCGAGGTCAGGGGGTCTCGCTTGCTTCTGGTCGAATCCAATCACGACCCGCAGATGCTGAAAATGAGTCAGTATCCCTGGGAGCTGAAACAGAGGATTATGAGCCGCCGGGGGCATTTATCCAACCAGGCGGCGGCGGAATTGATTGAAAAAGCGGTAACGGAAGAAACGGAACAGATCATTCTGACCCATCTCAGTGAAGAAAATAATCTGCCGGATATCGCGCTGATGACAATTTTGCAGAAACTGGGAAAAGCGGTTCCGGCCGTGTCTGTAGCGTCCCAGAGAGAAGCAACTCCGCTTATTAGCATCAATGCCACGGTGAGGAGATAAACATTTTTTCTCTTGCGGTCGTTCACAAAGTAAAAGCCGAACACAGGTATGGTTGAGGCGGGCAGCACCGGAAAAAGTAAAAAGCTACGTGTTCGCTTTAATGACCTGAAACGCTGTTTTACTGAAAGAATGCCGGAAATCCGGAGATTGTCTCATAGCCCTCTCCTTGACATTTTCGAACGAATGCCTACTTTATAGTTGGCATCATTCCCCGCAAATATAAAGGAGGCGAGCATGAAAGAACGTGGTTTCATGAGGTCCAGAAAAACACTTGCACTCCGTTTCGGTTCGGTAAGTCCGACTGAAACCGGCGAAACACTGGATTTGTCCCATCGGGGGTTGTGTTTCCGGTGCAATACCCTCCCCCAGGATCCGGAAATGCTTGTCCGGATGGACACCGGGGGCAAACAAATTGATTTGATTGTTCGTCAACGGTGGATCAAAGAGCTGGAAACAGCAAGGTATAACCGCTACAAAGTCGGAGTTGAGGTCATCCAGGCTCCAAAAAACTATCATCTGATGGTCCAGAAACTCGTGTACCACTAAACAGCAGCGGGAAATAAATCAGTCGGTCTCTACAGGCCGACTTCTTCACCGGGCCACGGCAGACAAGCAACAACTTTATTCGTCTCCGGATGTAAATGAGGATGGTATACTAAACACAGAACAGGAAGAAGGGAGAACGAAAGTATGAAAACAATGGTTTTGGTGGCCCTTCTGGGACTGAGCGGCTTCGTTACCACAAAACAGGTGCTCTCGGTACCGGCATTTCAAAAACGATATTCACAGGTCAAAATTGACCCGGCGCCCCTGAAAGGCATCAGCGGAAAAGGAATCACGGTGATAACGGTTTTCGGAGACTGGTGTTCCGACAGTGCGGAGCATGTCCCCGAATTTGTTAAAATCAGCCGGAAACTCGGCTTTGATGATGTTCAATGGGTTGCGGTGGGGCATCATTTGTCTGACAGCACCGGAATTGTACGTGCTTATCACATAAAACGGGTACCGACCTTCCTTTTCTTCGTCAACGGCGCGGAGATGGGGCGGATTGTGGAACATCCGAAGGCAACAATGGAAAAAGACACCGCCGCAATCATAAAAGCGATCCGGAAACAGACAGGCAAATCAAATTGAAAATAAAAGCGGGTTTTTTGCAGTTTAATCCGGTTTTCGGTAAAGTTAAACAGAACCTCCGCACCATTGAAAAGATGTTGAAAGAACAGGACTTTGACTTAATGGTTCTCCCGGAGCTCTGCACCACCGGTTACCAGTTTGTTTCCGGTGCCGAAGCGCTTTCCCTGTCCGAATCACCGGGCGGTGAACTGGGCGGGATGCTTCTGAAACTTGCCAAAAACAAAAACGCCGTCATTGTGGCGGGGTTTGCAGAAAAAGAAAAAGATAAGGTTTTCAATTCCGCCATGGCGGTGGGGCCGGAGGGAATTCTCTCCGTATACCGGAAAGCCCACCTCTTTTTCAAAGAAAAACAGATTTTCCGGCCCGGCGATACGCCGTTTGTCCCGGTGGATACGGGATTCGGCTACCGTCTTGGGATAATGATCTGTTTTGACTGGATTTTTCCGGAAGCGGCACGTTCTCTGGCATTGGGTGGTGCTTCCGTTATTGCTCACCCGTCAAATCTTGTATTGCCCTGGTGTCAGCGCGCAATGTTTGCCCGCTCGGTGGAAAACCGGGTTTTTATCATTACAGCCAACCGCTTTGGTACCGAAACCCGTGATTCCGGGCCTCCCCTGACCTTCACCGGAGAGAGTCAGGTCATAACGCCGGCCGGTGAAACGGCGGTAAAAGCGGGGCCGAATGAATGTGTTGCCGCAAGCTGTAAAATTAACCTTTCAAATGCCAGCCCCGCCCTCAATGAGTTCAATCATCTCTACCGGAACCGTCGCAGCGAACTGTACCGCCTCTGAATCTCCGTCCGATACGAACGGGAAACCGGGAGTGGCTTAATTTTAAACAAATTTCGAATTTTCCCATCCATCTGTTATATAAGAAAGCGGTTTTGAAAAAATACAAAAATCAGAAACTAACGCAACAGGGTAATTCATGATAACAGTATGAATTACCAAATAATTCCACCGGGAAAAACCTTTTAATTTGTGCGGGAATTATGGTACAAAAGAACCATCATTCTATGGGGGGGAGATGGAAATATGAAAAAATTTCTAACAACAGCTTTTCTTTTAATAATAGGCATGTCTCTGTTTGCGGCAGATGCTCCGACAGATTTCGAAAAAAATCTGAAACCGAATCCGGCAAAAGGATTTCAGGATGCGGTAATTCTATCCGAAACCGGGGTAATTGATAACTCGTACACACTGGAACTGTCCAAGGTTCAGCATACAATGAGGATGAAAGTTTTTACCCGGAAGGGAATTGAGGATTACGGGACAGTAAAAATCTCGTATGATCCCCATGATGAAAATATCGGGGATATCCGGGCAACGGTGTGGACGCCGGACGGTAAAGTACATGTCCTCAATAAAAAAGACATCCACAGAAAGAAAATATCCACAGAATGGGGAAACAAGGAAACCGAAATCAGCTTTGCCCTTCCTGGGCTTGAAAAAGGCGCCATTGCGGAATATTCCTATTTCAGAAGCTATACCGGGCTTCGGTATATCAATTTCTGGTACTCCCAGCATCCCATCTATTGTTTCCGTTCCGATGTAACATTTATCCCCTGGGCCACAAGACGGTGGGGATTTACCGGCGGAAACCTCCACGCGCGCCCGGAAATCACCCGGGACAAAAATACGGTGAAAGGTACAAAGCTCCACGTTGTCATGAAAGATATTCCAGCTCTGCCGAAGGAGGATTACAGCGTTCCATACGACAGTACCCGGGAATTTCTCGCTTTTTACTACACCGATTCGGACCGAAAATATGCCGATTTCTGGATTGACTGGGGAAACAGTTATTACAAACACTATGTCGCCAAATATTTTAAACCGAAACATGCCACAAAAAAACTGCTGAAAAAGGAACTGGCCGGCCTCACTCCGGCAGACGGGATTGAAAAGATTCACGATTATGTTACATCCCACTTCATTCCCCTCTCCACAATGTCCAAAGACGAACGGGCAAAACTGGACAAGAAATACTTCAAAAAACTGGGCCGCGCCACAACCGTTCCCAAAATGATGAAATTGAAGTATCTGCTCGGCTATCAGCTGAACTTGATTGAAGGCGCCCTGATTCAAACCGAATTTCCCACTGCGGAAATCAATTACGTTCTGTATCTCCCGTGGAACAAAGGCCTGTTCAACAAAGGCCTCCACACCATGCAGCAGTTTTCAGGCAGTATGCTCCGGGTTGTATTCAATGGGCATACCCACTGGCTGGTACCTTCCAAACGCCTGCTGCCGATGGATATGGTGGGCGCCAGAGGGGTTCCGCTCCTTGTAATGGGGAAAAAAACCGAATTTATTCAATTGAAAGCAGACAAACCCGAACAGAATGTAACCCGTGCGGATATTGATGTTACCCTTGGGGAGGATACACTGAAAGTTCATCAGGTAAGAACAATGAACCGCTATGAGAGCTATAAGTTGAGAAAGGCACTGTACTATTTTAACGATGATGAAACAAAAGACCTGCTGGAAACCACTTTGAAGCTTCAATACGGAAACCGGCTGAAAGTAATTTCACAAAAAGTCATTAACCTGAAAGATATACATAAACCTTTAATTCTGGACGTAACATTTACCATTCCGTATGAACTGGAAGAAGCCGGCGATCAGACTTTTTTTAAGCCGGCAATGTTGACCCGATACCTGACCAACCCGTTCAACGCAGAAAAACGCTATTCGAACATTATGTTCCCCTATCCATATATCACGGAGCAGAATGTCGTTTACCATCTCTCCGATGATTACACATTGAGTTCTCTGCCGGAAAACGAGACGATTCCGGGTTATGCTTTCGGGTATTCCATTACATACAAAAAAAAGGATGACCATGCCTTCGTTGTCAAAACACGGGAACATCTGGACCGAAACATGTTCGGAAGAGGGGCCGCGCCGATTTTCAAAAATTATTATGACCGTGTTATTGCAGTTTCCCATCCCTCAATCGTATTGAAGGAAGCGGAATGAAACGGAAATTAATCTGCCTGGTTTTACTGTTGACATTTCCGGTATTCTCCTGGCCCCGGGAAAAACCGGTTGCCCCCGAATGGGTCAAGGCCCAGGTGCATGACAAACCGGTTCAGGGCAGTGAAGACCCTGCCGTGGCAATCCTGTACAAAAGCACAGAAGTTGCCTACGTCCGGAACATGATTCAACTCAAAATTAAAGTTGTCTACAAAATTCTCCGGGTAACGGGACTGGGCTACGGAACACTATCCATCTCATACAGCGGAAAAGACAAAGTAAGCGGAATTGACGGATGGCGGCTGAATGAGGGCGGCAGATGCCTGGAACAGCTGGAAAAAGACCGGATCTCAAAAATGGCTGTAAATGAAAATTTTGTGGATGACGCAAAACAGATTGTGGCCAGTTTCAAAACCGTAGACAAAGGCGACATTGTTGCATTCCAGTACATAAAGACACTGGACAGTTTTTTCAGCGACATTTTTCTACCCCTTGGAAAGTCCGGGGAAATCAACCATATGGAAATAACCGTCTCCGGAAAACCGAGAATTGCTGTTCTGAATGACCTGAACCACGTGGTCCGGCAGAACGGGGGCCGCTACGAAGTCAACAATGTTCCCTATTTGAAGGGGGAAGCCAACGACCCGCCTTTTAACGACAAAATCCCGTACCTCGCAATCTCCTACGACCCGGGAATCACCGACTGGTCATCTTTCGGATGGAAATACTGGAAACTTGCCTCCCCGAAACTCCAACCGGATTCGGACGCAAAAACCCAAATCAATCATATTTTTCCACAGAAAGACGACCTCTCGCTTATCCGGGCTGTCTGCCGCTGGGTTCCGACACACATAAATTACGTGGATATTGAACTGGGTAAAGGGGGAATTATCCCACACCCCTGCAGCGAAGTTCTGCGCCACCGCTACGGAGACTGCAAAGACATGGCCTTCCTTGCAGCTGCCATCCTGAGAAGCCGGGGAATCCAGGCCTTTCCCATGATGGCGCAGGCAGGCAGCGACGGGGAAATTTTCCCGGAATTTCCGGGAAACCAATTCAATCACGTGATTCTGGCAGTTAAACTGGACAAAAACACCGAAAGCCTTTCCAACATGTCGATTAATAAAACCCCTTTTCTAATCGCGGATATGACAGACCGGATCACCCGAATTCCCTTTATCTCCGAATCACTGGAAGGGACAAACGCGCTCCTCGTTACCCCAAAGGGGGGGCAGTTGGTTCAGCTGCCCCGATCACCTGCCGCCGCCAACCTTTACCAATACATCATCATGGCCCATTTGTATCTGAATAAATCTGTAATGGCAACTCTGACCGAAATCAAAACCGGACAGCCCGCGTTCAGTGAACTGGCCTTCCGTGACAGCCTGTCTAAAGAAGATGAACAGGAAGATTACCGGGACTGGATTCAATCCATAATTCCGGGGGCGGTTTTAAACAGTTTTAAGGTTGTTGAAGGCAGTGATGTCGTGAAAACCACCTGCAAAATCAATTTGCAGAAAGCCGGCA
>JAADGL010000061.1 GCA_013152385.1 Acidobacteriota bacterium | reverse complement strand
CGTTGTGAAAATGGTCCGCCACATTGGTAACCGCCTGATATTTCAAGCGCAATGCCATTAAAACAATGGCGGACAAAACATCCTTTCCCAATCCCAGGCCGGGATAATTCTGGCCCGGCAGCCGGGGTTTTTCAGGCGGAAAAGAAGCCTTCGGATTCTGAAGGCAGAGCCATTCCACTTTTAAAACAGGAAAAATCTCATCCAGGCTTGTTTTTCGGACGAGGAGTTCCGCAATGATTTGATCCCTGTCAAAAGGGGGTTCGAAAACAGCAAGATAATGGGAACCGTCTTCCCGGACTTCAAAACGGATGTCTGTCTGCTCGTAGCCCAATTCCCTCAGTTTTGCGACAAATCCGTATCTTTTCAACGCAACCCTGAGCCCCTGTTCCGAATAAAAATCCAGAAAACGCCGGTTGCTTTTTTCCAGCAGGTTGCTGAGGCAGAGGTCAAAAGAACAGTCCCGGGACAGCTCCGCCGAGGTAAGATGACGGTAAGTCCAGCGGTATTTCAACGGAATTTTAAACATCGCAGCGCCCCCGCATTACGCATTTAATAAATCGATAGTACAGTTTCCACGATTCCGGCCCGTAACCGCCACCGGCAAGAACCGCCACCGGGCAATTGCGCGCTTTCGCTTGGGACATCACGTAAATATCCCGCTCCAGCATCCCCCTGTCCGTTAATTCGAATGTACCGAGAGTATCGTCTCTGTGCGGATCTCCTCCCGCTACATAGACAAGCAGATCAGGGCTGAATGTATCCAGAATTCCGGGCAAGGTGGTTTGCAGTGCCTCAAGATATTCCCCGTCAGCACAGTGATCCGGCAATTCCACATCCATGTTGGTTGCGGAGTTGATTTCGTCCCAGGTATCCCGGTGCAGGGAGTAGGTAAAACAGCTGTCATCATCTTTGAATATCAGGGCGGTGCCGTTTCCCTGATGATAGTCCAGATCCACCACCAGAACACGTTTTTTCCCGTATTTTTCCTGAAACCGGCGGATACCGACAGCAACATCATTAACCGGGCAGAACCCTTCCCCTTTTCCCGGTTTTCCATGGTGATAGCCGCCGCCAAGGTTAAAAACCGGCACCTGCTTTTCATAAGCGGTTTTCATGGATAGAATTGTTCCGCCGGTTACCCACATGAAAAACTCGATAATGTCCGTGTCAAACGGGCTTACGTAGTCGAGAAAAAGGATTTTTCCCAGTGTCTGCGGGTCTTTCAGTTTTTCCACATATTCAGGTTTGTGAACCAGAAGAAAATCATCCCATCCTGCGGGTTCGGGTTCCAGAATTTCCCTTGACCGTATCATTTTCTCTTTTAAGAGGGCGGTGCGGATTTTTCTGAATTTGGCACAATCAAAGGTGCTTCGGGGGCCTTTTTCACAGAGGCCGAGGAAATATTCGTAAGAATACACCACGAAACCTTTAGGTTGAAAGAAGATCATACAACCGCCTTACCTGTTTCTCGGTTTCGGAAAATGTTCCGGAATTATCAATAATATGAGTTGCAATCTTTTTCTTTTCCTCAATGTCCATCTGGGTATCAATAAAACGGCTGGCAGCTTCCCTGCTCATGCTGTCCCGTTTCATCAGCCGTTCCAGTTGAAGTTTCCTCGGTGCATACACCAGTATGATGTCCCGAAACCGTTTGTAACTTCCGGTTTCAATCAGCAAAGCGGCGTCCACAATTACAAGGGCGGCGGTGGATTCTTTCACCAGGGCTTCTTCCCGTTCAATAATCGCCGGATGCATGATGCTGTTCAGCAGAAGCCGCGCCGCTTTGTCATCAATTATCCGGTTCCGCAGCCGTTTCCGGTCAATTCCACCGTCTCTGTCCCGAATATCCTCTCCGAGCTTTTCAACAAGTTCCCGAATGACGGGAGAACCCGGAAGCGTCAGTTCCCGGGAAATTTTGTCCGCATCCACAATAAAAGCGCCTGATTTTCTGAACATGTTGGAAACCACCGATTTTCCGGTGGCAATTCCCCCGGTTAAACCGACAACATTAAGGGGTGCCATGCTGATTTCCCGCCTTCTTTAACGCTTCAAGAATCGCTGCCGAAGCAGAATACGGATCCAGTTTTCGGGCCGCAACCTGCGATACAAGGTGATTATATTCTGCTTCTCCCATTAACTCTTTTGCCGTTACAAAAAACCGCTGTGTGAACCGGTTCCGAATCCGATACTCCGCCCGTTCAAAGTCCCGCCTTTCATCCGGGCCGGTACGCGGCGTCTTTTCAAACAGGTTCAGAATTGTGTTTCTCAATTCTTCCACTCCCCCGTTCGCAGAAGCCACCGTCCTGACAATGGGGATTTGTTTTGATGACAGCCGGTTCAGGTATTGAAGCTGGCTTTCCAGCTTCTCCACCCCGTCCCGATCCGCTTTGTTGATAACAAAAATATCGGCAATTTCCATAATTCCCGCTTTCATCGCCTGAATTTCATCCCCGAGGCCCGGTACCAGCACCACAAGGTTTAATTCACTGACCCGGATAATTTCAATTTCATCCTGCCCCACTCCGACAGTTTCAATGAGAACAATGTCCATTCCGGCCGCATCCATGATGTCCACCGCATCCATGCAGGCGGGCGCCAGCCCGCCCATCGCGCCGCGGGTTGCCATGGACCGCACAAAAACTCCGGGCAGTGTGGAAATGTTCCGCATCCGAATCCGGTCGCCGAGAACCGCCCCGCCGGAAAAGGGGCTGGTCGGATCCACCGCAATCACACCGACACGGCGGCCGTCTTTTACAAAACCCGCAACAAGACGGTCGGTTAAAGTGGATTTCCCCGCACCCGGCGGCCCGGTGATTCCGATAATACGGGCGTTTCCGGTATGAGAATACAAAAGCGGCATCAGGGTACCGGCAGTCAGAGCATCATTTTCAACAACGGAAATTGCCCGGGCAAGTGCCCGCTCGTCTCCTGAAAGTACCTGCCGCGCCAGCTCGTTCATTGTGTCCGCCTGTTTCAATTCAAAGCCGGAGAGGAAGGGGCAATGTCAATCACGCAGCAGCTGCCTTGCAATGACAATTCTCTGGATTTCAGAAGTTCCCTCTCCGATTGTGCCGAGTTTCGCGTCCCGGTAGAACTTCTCAACCGGATAATCCTTGATATAGCCGTATCCGCCGAAAATCTGCACCGCTTCGTCCGCGACACGGATTGCGACTTCGGAAGCGTATAATTTTGCCATACCGGAAATTTTATTCACATCTTTGCCCGCGTCCCGCATGGCCGCAGCCTGATAAACCAGCAGCCGGGCCGCTTCCACCTGTGTCGCCATGTCTGCCAGTTTAAACTGGATTGCCTGAAACTTTGAAATGCTCCGGCCGAAAGCCTGCCGCTCTTTTGCGTACTTCACCGCATGGTCCAACGCGCCCTGTGCCATCCCAAGGCAGTATGCGGCAATGGAAATTCTTCCGCCGTCCAGGGTGGCCAGGGCGTTTATAAACCCTTCCCCCTCTTTTCCCAGAAGATTTTCAGCCGGAACTTCGGCATCTTCAAAAATCAACTCCGATGTGTCGCTGGCCCGCATTCCCATCTTGTTTTCTTTTTTTCCGGGGCGGAAACCCGGAAACCCTTTTTCGAGGATGAAAGCCGAAATGCCATGTTTGCCCTTGTCCGGGTCGGTTCTCGCCATCACCACATAGGTGTCGGCGTAGGTACCGTGGGTGATAAACGTTTTGCTCCCGTTGAGGATGTATTTGTCCCCTACCCGTTTTGCCTTCGTCCTGAGGCCGCCGGCATCGGAACCGGAACTGGATTCCGTCAGTCCCCACGCCCCGAGTGCTTTCCCTTCTGCAAGGGGAACCAGATATTTCTTTTTCTGGCTGTCGTTGGCAAATTTCTGAATCTGCCCGGTGCAAAGAGAGTTATGGGCGGCCACGCCGAGGCCGATACTGCCGTCCACCCGGGAGATTTCTTCAACAATGGACGCGTATTCCACATAACCATACCCGGCACCACCCCACTCCTGGGGCACTACAATCCCAAGAAACCCCAATGCCCCCATCCGGTGAAACAGTTCTTTGGGAAATGTCTGAGCTTCATCCCATTCCATGATATGGGGCCGAATCTCTTTTTCCGCGAAATCTCTTGCCGTTTTGCGAAGAAGAAGCTGTTCTTCAGAAAATCCAAAATCCATACCCTCTGCCCCCCTTATTTTTTGGCCGAAGCCGTATTTTTTCCGCTGTACGCCAACGATTTTTTATAAAGTGCCACAGATTCCGGAAAACTGGACACGGCGGCCTTGAATTGTTCGTCAATCTTCAAAAAGCGGCGGGCTCCGGCTTCCAGGCCATATTTCGTGGAAAGAATTTCCTGTTCAATAGTCGTTTTGATATAGGAATGGTCCTTTTTAAAATCCTTTTTCGTGTATGAAATTTTCTTTTCTTTCAAAAAGGATTCAAACGCATTCATCACCTTCCTGTCCGCCCGGAAGTTTCTCGGTATTTTTTTGTGGTGATTGGTGTAATAAACCGCAAAACGGAAAAAGGCCGAAGTTCTGAACCGCAGATTCACCAGGAAACTGTCCAGGGTTCCCATACTTACTTCTTTGTCCGGGGTAATCCCGCCACCACCGCGGACAGTCCGCCCGGTTTTTGTTTTAAAGGTGGGAAGGCTGGCTTCCTCTTTTTCCAGTTCTTTCTCATTGGGGTTAAAGTAGTCGGCAAAAGAATGGGAATAGTCCCGCTGAATACAGCGTCCGGAAGCGGTGTAGTATTTCGCAGTGGTCAATGCCAGTGCTTCGTCACTGCCGATTTTGAATACACTCTGCACCAGCCCCTTGCCCCAGGATGTTTTACCCACAATCAGGCCCCGGTCATTGTCCTGAATGGAACCGGCAACAATCTCGGAACCGGAAGCGCTTCCCCGGTTAATCAGCACCACAATGGGAAGATTCTCAAACCCCATATTCCGTTTTGCATAAAAATCCGTACGCTCCGAAGCTGTGCGCCCCCGGATAGAAACGATTAAATCCCCTTTTGGAAGAAACAAATCCGAAATGAAAACCGCCGCTGTCAGCAGGCCCCCGGGATTGTTCCGCAGGTCCAGAACGAGACGCTTCATCCCTTTCTTTTTCAGTTGTTCCAACGCGTTTAACATTTCCTCACCGCTTTTCTCTCCGAAACTTTTCAGGAGGATGTAGCCGGTGGTACGGTCTGTCATGAACGCATATTCCACTGTCCGTTCCGGGATTTCAGCCCGTTCCACCGTAAAATGAAGCAGTTTTTTGACTCCGGGGCGTTTAATGGTGATATTTACTTTGGTACCTTTCCTGCCGCGGAGCAATTTCACCGCATCGTTCGTGTTCATGTCCTCGGTGGATTCGCCGTTAATTTCATAGATAATATCACCGGAACGCAAACCGATTCTTGCCGCCGGTGTATTGGCAATGGGTGCCACAACCGTAATTTTTGCATTCCGCATGGAGATAATCATCCCGATACCATAAAAGCTGCCGACCTGATCCTCCTGCATTCTGCGGTATTCTTCGCGGTTCAAAAAGATGGAGTGCGGGTCCAGTGTCTTCAACATACCGCCGATGGCACCTTCGATGAATTTTTCATAGTTAAAGGTGGCCACCGAGTGCGTTCTCAAAAATGCCGACAGCGAAACCAAACGCCGTAATCTCGCTTCTTCCGCGGAAGTTGCCGCAATCATTCCCATACACAATACCGCAACGATCACTGCCACTGTTGCTTTTTTCATACCTACCATGCTCCTTCAACATCAGGCAAACGGTTTTCACCCGTCTACGATTACTGACTTATGTGTTCTTTTCACCAGGGTGCCGCATCTATCGAAACAGCTCTATCTCCTCTCACCAAACTCTATTGTAATTGTACCAAAAAAAACCCCCCGTTCGGGGGGGATTTGTATGAAAAATGGAGGTCACTTATTTTGAAATGCAAGGTCAATGCCAGAAATGAAAAATTCGAAACCCATTCACACGTAATTAAATGAATTAAAATATGTTATAAAAAATCATCGATAAACCAGCCATCTGATTTCGAAAGAAAATCCGCTTTACCCCGTAAAAACCGCGCCATTCCGGCACGGAAAACCATCCGCCGACGGCAATTTTGTCACCCCGCCATCTCTTCAAGCCTTCGGATTCTGTCTTCTGTCGCAGGATGAGTTGAAAAGAGAGAAGACACCCGCCTGCCGGAAAAAGGGTTCACGATAAACATGTGGGCAGTCTGGGGAGTCGCCCGCCTCAACGGCACCTGTTTTGAAAACTGTTCCAGTTTCCGCAGCGCACTGGCAAGATAAAGGGGGTTTCCGGAAAATTTCGCACCGCCGCTGTCCGCAAGATATTCCCGGGAACGGGAAATTGCCATCTGAATAATCATTGCGGCAAGCGGGGCAATAAACATGGCAATGAGCAGGCCGAAAATGCCGCCGTCATCATCGTTTGAACCGCCAAAGCCCCCGAAAATCGCGCCCCAACGGGCAATACTGGCCAGCACCATGATTGCCCCGGCAAACACCGAAACAATTGTACCAATGAGAATGTCCCGATGAACCACATGGGCCAACTCATGGCCCAATACCCCTTTCAGCTCATTCCGATCCAGGATATGAAGGATTCCCTCCGTCACCGCCACTGCCGCATGCCGGGGATTCCGGCCTGTCGCGAAGGCATTGGGGGAAGATTCAGGCACAATGTACAGCTTCGGCATGGGAATCCCCGCCGCCACGGAAAGTTCCTGTACAATACCGTACAATTCCGGCTGTTCCATCTGGGAAACTTCCTTTGCGTGATACATTTTCAGCACAATTTTATCTGAAAACCAGTAGGAGAAAAAGTTCATCCCACCGGCAAAAATCAGCGCCAGAATCATTCCGCTCTGCCCACCGACCATCCGCCCGATCCATACGAAAAGCAGCGTCATTGCCGTCATTAAAACCATGCTTTTAATCCAGTTTGTCATTGAATTCCTCCCTGTTGCAATTTAAAATTCTTCCGGTTGACAATATAGCCCATTGAAATGTTTTTTCAACAGCTTCCTGAAAAGTTGTCTTTGATAATCCTGTCTATCTGTTCTGCCGAATCCGCATTTTGAATCATTGATGCAAAATGATGGCCGAACTTCATATTTTTTGAAAAATACCAGGTAAATTCCTTCATCCTTCCCAGAAAACGGCGTTCCTCAAAATATGCTGAAAACAGGAAAAACGCATCCCTATAAACATTCAACAGAAATTCTTTGTCCACTTCGGGAGGGGTTCCGGAAATTTCACTGAAAATCCACGGCTTCCGCACCGCCGCACGCCCGATCATCACCCCGTCACAGCCGGTCTCCTCAAACATTCGAAAACAATCATCCCGGGTTTGAACATCCCCGTTCCCGATTACCGGCACATTCATCAGGGATTTCATGTACCCGATATATTCCCATCGGGAAAGCCTTTTCAGTTTTTCCCCGGTTACCCGGGGATGAATGGTAACCGCTGTGACATCATTGTCATTCAGAACCGAAGCCAGCTCCTGCAGAAAGCCCCGGTCAGCCACCTTTCCCAGCCGGATTTTCACTGTCAAAGGGAGAGTGGAAACCGATTTCATTGCCGAAAGAATTTCCCCGACTATAGACAGATTTTCAAGCAGATAGGCACCGGCTTTCCTTTTTTTCGAAATTTCCGGCGCCGGACAGGCAAGGTTCAAATCCACAAAATCCGCCGGCCCCTCGCATATTTTCCGGGTTGCGGCTTCCGCGTCATGTGGATTTGATGCAAATATCTGATAGGCAATCGGATGCTCATCCCTATGACATTGAATAAATCCCGGCCGGTCAAAAGACTCGCCCGGCAGGGTCTTTGCACTGAGCATTTCGGTAAAAACAAGCCCCGGGGGGCCGTATTTTCTCACCAGCCGCCGGAACGGGAGATGGGTAATTCCCGCCATCGGTGCCAGTACCAACGGCGGATTTATTGAAACATTATCAATCTTAAAGCCTGTTAAAGGTTCCAACAGCTGCCTCTTTCAGCTTCCGGCAACAACCATTTTCCGGAATCGGACAGCGGGTGCCAATACGGAAAAATCCGGACGGGCATCTGCGGCAATCCGGTCAATCCCCTTCAACATTTCCGAAAAAGTACCGGAAATCGTAAATTCACTGACAGGATAGAGAATCTCACCATTCTCAATAAGAAAGCCTTCTGCTCCCCTGGAATAATCTCCGGTTCGGATATCCGCTCCCTGCCCCATCAGGCCGGTCACAAGGATTCCTCTTGAAGTCTCTCTCACAAGGTCGTCCAGCGATCCATTTCCCGGTTCAACTACAAAGTTACTGCTTCCGCCGGCACAACCGTTGGGTTTCATCCCCAAACGATGAGCCGCATACACACCGAGGAGATAATTCTTCAAAACACCTCTTTCAACAACAGGAAAAGACATTGCCCGAACCCCGTCCAGGTCAAATAACCGGGAACCGATACCCCGGGGCAAAAACGGATCCTCCCGAATACTGAGAAGGTTTGATGCAATGCTTTCCCCGACAGCATCCAGAAGAAAACTCTCCCCGCGATACAGGTTTGTACCGCTTACCGCCTGGGACAAAGCCGCAAAAAACGACCGGGATGAAGTGGAATCAAAAATAATTTCAAATTCACCTGTCGGCGGCTTCCGTGAACCCAGTTGTCCCAAAGTCCGGGAAACCGCCTTTCGGGCAACATCTACCCGGCTCTCAAGGTCATGCAGATGAACCGCAGTTGTCGACCAGCCATTCCGTTGTTTTCGGCCGACATTGGTAGAATCTCCGGCTTCATCATCCACCGTGAGTGAAATTCCCATGGAAAAATCCGTTCCTTCAAACCCTTCGGAGAAATCAAAAGAACATGCAAACGCGCCGGTGAGCCTGGATGCCGAAACCGTTGCCCCCCCGGATATCAGACGTTTATCAATGGAAACGGCACGTTTCTCCAGATCCATTGCTTCTTCCAACAGTTGTTCAACCGTTCTTGACTCATACCCTTCATAATCCACCGGATCAAGTTTTTTTCCGGCAGAGCCGATCATTTCTTTTTCCGGTATGATATACCACGGATCCGGCTCCACAACCTTTATCAACTCCTGAACCGATGAAACAAGAAATTTTCTTCCGTCAGGGGAAATATCGGAACCGCTGGCAGAAGCGGTTCGGCCATCCCTTGACACCACAATAACCATGGAAACACTTTCGGAAAAGCTGCTGTTTTCCGGTTTCCCGTCCCGAACTTCAACCTCACGTTCTTCGGAAGCAGTTAAAAAAACCCGGACATATTCAAAATCCGATTTTGCCAGTCGAACCATTTCCGCCGCAATTTCACGGCACTTCTCTTTAGTCTCCATTCGCCGCCCCCCCGACAGTCAAGCGGGAAATACGGACAGTAGGCAGTCCGATTCCCACCGGCACGCTCTGACCTTTGCCGCAAATCCATGTCCCGGTACTCAACTTGAAATCATTCCCCACCCTGTCCACACGTGTCAGGGCATCGGGGCCGTTTCCAATGAGGGTCAGGTTTTTAATGGGAGCAGTAATCCTTCCATTCTCAATAAGATATGCCTCACTGGGAACAAAAACAAAGTCACCGCTTGCAATATTCACCTGTCCCCCTGCAAACGCCACACAATAAACGCCTCTTTTCACTTCGGAAATGATTTCTTCCGGCGAGCTCTTTCCTTCCGACATGAAAGTTGCCCGCATCCGGGGAATCGGCGGATCCTGAAAAGACTCACGCCTGCCGTTTCCGCTTCGTTCCAGTTTCAATGTTTCAGCTGTAATTCTATCGTTCATAAAGCCTTTTAAAATCCCGTTCTCAATCAGTACGGAACGTTTCGTCGGCGTCAGCTCATCATCAAACCCCAATGCTCCCCGATTTGACGGGATAGTGCCGTCATCCACCACAGTGCAGAGGGGAGAAGCCACCTGCTCCCCCACCCGTCCGGTGTAAGCGGAAGCTTTTTTCCAGATAAAGTCCGCTTCCAGCGGATGGCCCACCGACTCATGAATCAAAACCCCGGATTCACCCGCGGCCAACACCACCGGCATCGCTCCCGCAGGGGCGGGCCTGGCATCCAGCATCGTCAACGCCTGCTTCGCAGCTTTCCTTCCGATTGATTCCGGAGACTCCACCCGGTCAAACACCTCAAATCCCATTCTCATGCCAATGCCGCTCCTCCCGAACTGAAAGTTCTCACCCCGGGATGCCCGGGCACTGACGGAAAGGGTCACCATCGGGCGGACATCCATTCCCCATTCTCCGAGACTGTTAAAAATCAGAATTTGATCTTCCGTATCCGTCATATTGACGGTCACCCGGTCAATGAGCGGGCTGAAACCCTTTGCCCCATCCAGAACCCGCCTCGCCAACTTTGCCCGCTCATCCACAGCAGTCTTTATCAGCGGAATTTTTTGCGAATAATAATTTCCGGGGAAAATACGGCGTCCTCCGGCGGCTTGGACTCCGAATTTACCGGAAGCGGCGATGGCCTGAGCAAAACCGGCGGCCCGGACGACATCTCCGGGCTCAAAACTCTCACAAAACGAATATCCGGTACTTTCCCCGTCCACCACTCTGATACCGGCACCGGCTGAAACAGAACGGGTGGATGATTTCAAAATTCCATCCTCAATCCGGACACTGGTCGACACTCTGTATTGAAGAAAAATATCGGAGAATGTCCCCTTCCGGATACCGGAAAAAACACGGGCAGCATCCTCTCTTGAAAATGGAATTCCATTTTTTAACATTAAATTCTCCCTTTTCAGAGGGAAAGATTTATTTCCCTCCGGACAAAAACAGTTTCCTGACTCTATTTCACCGCTTTTGCATCGGATAAGAGAACCGAATACTTGTATCCGAATCCAAAATCTTTATTGACTTCTACCTTTCCGGTCACCAGCACCTTGTCTCCCGCCTTGAATTCAGTATCGGTTGTTGCCGTCAGATGGTTGTCCCCACAGCTCGCATCCTTCAGATGCAGCCAGTTTTTTTTCATTATCATCGGCAGATATTTTGTTACCAGAGCATGAACTTTTACGGTTTTTCCCGCATATTTTTCCGGATGTTTCAACAACATCGCAATGGAAACCGAACCATTTTCCGGCTTGATACCGGAAGCATCCATAGTCGCATCGCCACCCATATGGTTCCGGCCCATTTTGTGGGGATTTTCCATCCCTGCCGGAGTCTTTCCACCATGCGGATTCATCGCCATGTTTCCACCCATTCCCATGGGATTCTTCCCCTCACCCATATGGCCCTTTCCATTCACCAGTACATCATCGGCAAAATAAATCACATCAAACGTCCGTTTTAATGATTTAACCGGAAACTTCTCCATCTTCATCGGATGAATCAACTGTACCGTGTCACCTTTCTTAACCTTAATTGGCCGGGTTGCGGACCAGAAACTGCCGGCGGCACCTTTCACTTCAAGGAAGGTATACCCGCCACCGCTTTGAACCGTCAACACTGTTCCGGAATAGGGTGCCGGCTTGGTTTTTTGCACAGCTTCGCCCTTGCTTCCACAAGCAATCTGAAATGTCCCCAGCACTAACATTAAAATCATAAACTTTTTCATTTACTTTCCTCCGTATTTAATTGCATAAAATATAGTTATCAGCAACAGACCAATCAATTAACACTTGATATTTTGACGGTATCCCATAGTTTACAAAGCCCTTGTCGCACGCTTAAGCCATTCAAGCTCTTCCCCTTCCAGAAACGGGGAAAGAGTATCAAAAACAAAACGATGATAGCGATTCAGATAATCCAATTCCGCACCGGTCAGCAGAGAAACATCCACCAATCCGATATCAATGGGACATACGGTCAGGTTCTCAAACCGGTTAAATGCCGTTTCTCCGCTTAGCGATTCCCTGTCCGGTACCACGTAAACCAGATTTTCAATCCGGATTCCAAACTCCCCCGCGAGATAAAAACCCGGCTCATTGGATGTTACCATACCGGGCATCAGCGGAACACCGATACAGCGATAATACGAGATCGCGTGCGGCCCTTCATGCACATTCAGATAAGAGCCCACCCCATGGCCGGTTCCATGGCCGTAATTCAATCCGGCCTCCCACAGCGGCAACCGTGCAACCGTATCCAGCTGCTTTCCCACGGTACCTGCCGGAAACCGGCACATGGCAAGGTCAATATGGCCTTTTAATACCCGGGTAAACAGCTCTTTCTGCTTTTCTGTCGCATTTCCCAGGCTGATTGTCCGGGTAATATCCGTGGTCCCGTCAAGATACTGGCCCCCGGAATCCAGAAGATAAATCCCTTCGGGCTTCAATTCCACATCGCTCTCCGGCGTCGGGCCGTAATGAATAATCGCACCGTGGGCACCATATGAAGAAATCGTCTCAAAACTCAAACCGGAAAAATACTTATTTTCCGCCCGGAATTCCGCCAGCTTCTCCGCAGCACTGATCTCCGTCACCCCGCCGGCCGGGACCGCCTTCTCCAGCCAGAAAAGGAAACGTACCATCGCCACACCGTCACGGACATGGGCGTTTCGAAACCCCTCCAGTTCAACCTCGTTTTTAATCGCTTTTAAAAGGGTAACAGGGCTCGTCCCCATTTCCACCCCGCATTTCCCATCCAACTGTTCCGTCACCCACCGGCTCACAGAATCAGCATCCAGCAAAACTCTGCCATTTTCACCGGAAAGCCGTATCAATGCATCTGAAAAAGCCTCATATTCATGAAGCTCAACCAGTCCGGCAAAATGAGCCCGGAGTTCATCCGTCACTTTGCTTCCATGGACAAAAAGCATCGCCGAATCCATCGTCACAATGGCATAAGCAATCACAACCGGGTTGTATTCCACATCATTTCCCCGGATATTAAACAGCCAGGCAATGGCATCCAGCATTGTCACCACATGAGCGTCAATATGCCGCAGTCTCAATTCCCTGCGAACATCTTCCAATTTGTCCGATACAGATTTCCCTGAAAACTCGATAGGATGCACACGAATCGGTTCTGACGGAACCCCCGGCTGATCTTCCCAGATACCGTCAACAAGATTTTCACGGAGGGAAACCAGCTCTATCCCATTCCGGCTCCATGTCTCAGCCATAGAAGAAAACTCAGCACCGGTGAAAAGCCTCGCATCCACACCAACGCGGTCCCCTTTAAACAACTGGTCTGAAATCCAGGCCGTAATTGACGGAGTGCCCGGGACTCCCTGTTTGAACAGGGCAATTCCGCTTCCCTCAAGCTGCTGCTCCGCCTGAAGAAAATAACGGGAATCCGTCCATAAACCCGCCGCATCCATCGTCACAACAACATCCCCGGCAGAACCGGTAAATCCGCTGATCCACTCCCTGCGCCGCCAGAACGCCGGCACATACTCACTTTGATGAGGGTCTGTACTGGGAATAATATAAGCCTGTACCCCGTTTTCCTCCATCAATGACCGCAGTTTCTGAAGCCTTTCCCGTATCATAAGCGCTCACTCCCGTATTTCATTGTCATTCAGTATGGTACAACAAAAAACTCCATCCGCATCACTCAAAATATTTTCTGCAAAAATTCTTTCAGCCAACTTCACCGGCAAGCGGAATCTCCGGACAGGAAATTGCATTTCCGAATGGAAATTCTGAAAAGAAAGCGGGCGGTTCTCCCTTTCTGTGGATTCTATCCTGTCAAAATTTCGAATATCAGCGATTCAGAAACAGTAAAAAGCGATAATTATTATATCGGGCTCTGCAAACCTTACGTTTCCCCCGTGAAAATCTCCGGAAGACATCACTGTGAACCGTCTTTCCCCTGAACGGCACTTTCTCCGCACGGTCCCAGTCCGACATACGGTGAAAATGGAAATAATCAATCAGAACCGAATCGTGTACCAGCCGTTCATTCTCAACCCTGACTGTAAAATACAAAAGATGACGAACCACCTTTCCGCTTAAGTCGAATTCTTTTTCCGCAGCGAGAAAAAGCCGGGATTTCGTGTCATCCCCCTCGTCAAACTTATCGGGAGCTGCGGCAGAAGCGAAAAAGAAAGGATTTCCATCCTCATCCCGAACCACAATTCCCACCGTAACATCGTCTCCCTGCCGCCCTAACAGATAGGGCCGGTCCAGTTCCAGAGCTTCCGGTGCGTACCCCATCACATTCACAAAACGGTGAACCATGTATGCCCGCACAAGCTCGGAATCATCCGACAGCCGATGAATGGGAAGATTCTGACGAATCCTGCCGGAATAACGAATTGTACCCGCTTTTAGATTCAGCTCCACCACACGGTTCGGCGCAGAATCAATTTCAGAAACAACCAGCTCTTTCCATCCCATCGTTCTCACCTCTGATTTTCATATTTAATTATACATGAATTTCCCTGCCAAATCCAATGAAAATCAAAACACAGACACTTACCAACCAAATATAGAAAAAAAATATAACTAACAGAATCAATTGTTTTTATTCTGAAGTTTTCAAACACTGAGGCAGCGTACAGACCGTATCCTGCCAGCCTTGGCCGTTCCAGTAGCGGGGTATTAATAGTGACCGGTAAAGCTCTTCCTTCGGCTTGATTCCCAGCAGATCAATAAGCACATCATTGTAACCGGAACGGATGAGAAGCAGCTTCTCATTCAGTTCAAACAGCCGGATTTTCATAAAGGGAGACGACCTGGACAGTAAAGTTCCTTTTATCTTTCTGATGTCATAAAATCCGGCATCCAGATAAACATGCCGATCGTTTATTCTGCTGTCAAAAGACCGAATCACCGCCGGCTCCCAGACAGACACCCCTGCCTGTTCCGGAAAATCGCCCAGCCGGGCATAGGTAAGCGAAACCCCGGCGGGTACGGATGGTGCCAACTTCCGCCCCGGGCGGATAAGGGAAAGATACACACCCCTGCGGTGCCAGTCCATAGAAACCCGCAACACCACAGGTTCGCTGTACTTTGCAATATAGTTATTGGTTCCCGCAGCATAAACAACTGTCCTGCCACGAATCCGGCGGGCCTGCACATTGCGAAAATGGCCAGGATGCTCTATAACCAGCAGCCGATTGCCCTGCAATGTCATCACAACCAATACCGAAGGGTACAGAGTTCTGTTATAAACCGTCAGTAAAACTTCAGGGACATTGTCCCCATCCAGATCCATCACATCAATACAGTGAATCCGTTCCATATCAAACAAAGTGCCCTCACAACGGATTTTTTCATTCACCGTCAAATTTCGTTTCCACCTCAGTGTACCGTCCGAACGCTGCATGAAAACCCCGACAGCGGGAACAGCTTTTTCAGGATTCACCATCAATAAATCATCCAGGCCGTCATGATTCAGATCCACCACCTTCCACATCCTGACTCCCGGAGTCAACAGCGCAAACATGCACCAGTCCCTTTGAAAGCGGACACGGAGTACAGAATTTCCATACGCGTTTTTAACCGTCAGCATAGAACCTTCAGAATATGGAACAAGCTTCACCGAAAGGGCCCCCAAACCGGATGCAGCCTTCATCTCTTTCATCACATTCCGGGCTACAATCACCCCCCCCGCAATGGTAACCAGCACCAATAGCGGTAGAAAAACACGCCGCAGCCAAAACGCGCCACTCAATTTTTCTACATTATTTTCAGGAGAATCAGTGAAAACTTTTCCCATCTTTTCCCGCTGCTCCAGCCAGCTGTCCACCTCATCTTTCAGAAAGAACACCGACCGGTGTCCCGGCACACGGTGAACAGGAAAAGCACTTTCCTTTTCCCAGCGCTGTATCGTTTTAACTGATTTTCCCAAATAAGATGAAATCGATTTCCAGCCGTCAATAACGTCCTGCCTGTTCATATTGTTAATGATACTCCGCAACAGCCGGATTTCAAATAAAATATCTGACTTAAGTACTTTTCAGTTTCTCAACCAGGGCAACGTAGGCAGCCATTGCGGTTTCGGTGTCCATGCCTTTTATTTCGGCGCGGGCATCGTATTTGGCGGCCCCCACCAGGTCAAAACCGCCGGGGCGGCCTCCGGTTACATCACCCTCTGTCACCTGTTTGTACAGGGCGTACAGCTTCAGCAGTGTGTTGTTGTCCGGCCGTTCCGCCAGCCGGGTCACATCTTCCCGCGCTTTTTCAAACTTCTCTTTCATTTCCGACATATTTTCTCCCTGTTCAGCAATGGGGCAAGTAAGAAGGAAAACTGAAATCACAAATTCGCAGGAACCCTCTATTTACCTGCTTTTCTTATTTCAAGCCATTTTTTGAATGATTTTTGCGTTTCGCCGGATGCCCGGCCCGACAGCAAATTTTCAATACTGATATCCTCATCAAGTAATTCCCAATGGATTCCGTGCCCGTTTCCAATGATTTTCCAGTTCTCTCTTTCTTTCTGAGAAGCGTGGACAAGACGTGGGTACCAGGCAGTGGGAACGGATATGGTACGGCCGTCACTTAATTCCGCAGTCAATGTATCATCTGTTACAGAAACTGTTATGATTCTGGAAACGGCCGCATCAGTCGCCAAAATATTCATTCCATGCCTCCATTATCAATTCATAATTTTTTTCAACCAGTTTCTGAATCTTCAATATCTCAAATCGGCCATA
>JAADGL010000051.1 GCA_013152385.1 Acidobacteriota bacterium | reverse complement strand
GATGATTATCTCAATGTTCGGCCGAATAAATGCGCTATTTTTTCTTTGCGGGTTTCATACCGGAGCTTTCAGCCGGGGGTTCCGATGGAAGTGGGATGGTGTATTTGGTGTACCGGGGCTGGAATTCGGATTTCCCGGTATATCGGACAAATTCCAACGCGAGAAAACTGCCGCGCCCCACAGATACCTACCGCGTCAAACGCGATAATTCTATCAACCTTGTCGCTACACCCCGAAAAAAGAGGATTAAAAACTTCACACTTCTTTTTCAGGGGTTCCTGTATATCCACCACGTAATATTGTTTTATTTTTCTTCCGTTTACCCGAATCGGCCGATGAATGTCTTCAAGCAAAGCGATTTTCCCGTCCAGTTCAAACGCGGCCATGTAATTCCCGACACTGCGGTTGGGCCGGGTTTCCGCTTTCTTCACGGATAGATAGATATCTCTGTACTGCCAGTTACCTGTTGTCAGATTCACAAGGATGTATTGGCTCCAGAGTCCGTCTCCAATAAACAGGAAATGATTCCCCACCCAGACAATCTGAGTAGGAGGTACAACCGCTTTCGAACTGACCCGAGAGGCGGAAATGCGGTTTCGCCAATCCCGGATAACCGCCACATCCCGCACAAAAATCAGATCATGGCCCGAAGCGATTCGATACTCGCTTACCACGATATATCCGGTTGAATCATCAATCCCTTCCGCAAATATTTTGTCCCCTGATACGTTGAACTTGATTTGATAGGGATGGATGCCATAAAAAGTTCCGGCATAATGCCCATCTTCATCAAGCACCAGAATGCGGGGGTTGATGTCCCGCACATATGTAAATATCCCGTCAGATGAAAGTGAATTTACCGGAGCCTGAAACTCCCCGGGGCCCTGGCCGCATTCGCCGAGAAGGTCAAAGCCCGGCTTTCCCTTTAAGTTTATTCTGCCGTAATTGCACCTGTAACCGCTTCCCCTAATAACACCGGAAACGGTATCTGTTTCTCTGCTGTACACCAGGCCGGTCATCGGGGGGATTTCCTCCCCCTCCAGTATCCGTTGACACGCTCCATTTTCGGGAATTTTTACTACTTTAACAGATGAAAGGCCGGGGGAATTTCTGCCGCATCCCCACATCAGGGACATACAGGCAAAAAACAGGCAGGCAGCCTTTCCTTTCAATTTGTTATGTGCCCAATACATTGCCCCCACCCCTCTTTTTTTCTTTCATTTTATCACGTTAACAATCGAAACAACCGGTACTTGCTATAGTTACGCCACTTGCACAGCTTACGATTTGAGACCGTGCCCCGACAAATGGAAGTAAAATGACCCACAGGCTTTCTCACCAAGGTCGTTTCCAATTCGTTCAAAGGATCCCCCCTTTTACAAGGAAATGTGATTTTGCATAAGTTGAAAATTCCACATCTCTTCTCCGAAATTCTGTGGAAAGATAATACCGGATTCAAGCGGGAAAAACACAAAAAATACCGCTGAACGGCACAGGCTGAGATTGAGCAAAAACCAAAGCCAAGTAAAGACAGGGCATAAATTGAATGCCAGATAAGATTCAGAAAGACAGCTCCTGTTCCCTCACGCATGTTATTCGCATTTTTACCACATGAGAAGTGTGAAAGACAAAAGAAAAACAAGAAATTATCATCTGTTATCCTCCTGTGTCTGCCTTCCATCCATATCATCATGAGACTGGCAATTCCATCATGGCAAGGTTGAAATCTCCCTCTTTGTTTTCCATAAAGCCGAGACATGCCCCGCCAAGGATTGTTCGCGGAAAAAATTGAAATGGAATCTCAAGAAGCCCGGTCTCCCCCGTTTTCACATTCAGTATATGAAGGTACTTTTCCCGATTGGCTTCAGAATGCGCTACCGTTTCGATAAAAAAAACCCGTCCGCCTATTTCATCTCCGAAAACACCGGAATTCAGTCTTTTTTGTTTCAACACCTGCTCCGGCAAGCTCATCCCGTACCGTTTCAATTCAGCCCGCCCCCGACTTATTTCATATCTTGTTTTCGGCGAAACAAATGGGATTTTGATCATGCGAGCATTCTGGTCATCCGTATCCACGAGATGAACCTGAAAGAAATGCGGTGTATTTTCGGCCGGCACGGTAATCACCAGGATATTTCCTGCAAGAAATATCGTCGGAGGCAATGGGCTGGCTGCCAATCCGGATATCAAGCTTCGAATTTTGCTGAAATTTTCCACAAGCAACACGTCTGCGGACACCTGGCCGCCTTTGAATCGCAAACTGCTTACCGCAAAACGATCCGGCTTTCCGGTAGGTTGGATAAACGCAACTCTATTTTTCTTACCCGTAAGCCTGCAAACAGACCGGCAGACGCCCTTTTTGTCAAACGCCACGATTTCATTATTGCCACGGCGAAGAAAGCACAGTTTTCCATCCATGCCCCCCAGTGCTTCCAAACCATTCCCTTCGCAGGGGCCCTGCCCCGCCCGAATCCGGTAACGGCCCAGAACATGAGTAAGTGCCATATCCAACACCACCACTTCCCGGCCCCCATCCATGTTCAGAGAGGCCAGAAACAGAGTTTCATCCGAAACATATACAGCAGGAGGATGGGCAAACCCGTCTAAGCCTTCTACGGACACCGGCTTTACAGCAGATACTTTCCCCTGACTGAAAATGCTCTGACAGAAAATTAATAACAGGACCAACGTTCCGAGGCATTTTGATACCATATGACCCTCTCATACAGTTCGAAGAAAAAGAGTTTCCTTGACCATAATTATGGTCGTTACTCTCCATTACATTCTGCCATGGCATAAGTATAAGCCATGTAATAAGCTGCTACCATTTCGTTGCTTCCCCCATTATCTCGATAATATTCATATCTTGAATAATAGACACTTGCATATTCGCACATTACAGCAAAAGCGCCTACTCCAAAACATCCTGCAATAACTGCCACTGCAATCCAACGTTTCATTCGACCCATGCTATCCTCCGGTATCAATTCGTTTTTCAGGCTGATCGGCCATAAAAAAACCATACCGCCTATGCTTCCGGCTGCATACTCCCCTTTTTGTGCTGTTTTTTGCTCAACCGTCAAAATATAAATAAGTTATTTTTCTATAAGGAACAATCTTTACGCGTTTGTCAAGTACCATTTTTGTGATATTCCGGGAGCGAAAATCCAAAAAATAAACAGTTTTCTGAAGAAATACGGTGTACTTTTCTTTTTTGCCGCCAGGGATGGCAAATGCCCGGCTCAGGCGTTCCGACCCGATGATTATCTCAATGTTCGGCCGAATAAATGCGCTATTTTTTCTTTGCGGGTTTCATACCGGAGCTTTCAGCCGGGGGTTCCGATGGAAG
>JAADGL010000013.1 GCA_013152385.1 Acidobacteriota bacterium | reverse complement strand
ACCCGAATTCAACGGATTCAAAATGCTGATCGGTACCGACGCCCTTTCGGGCGAAGAAATTCAGGAAGTATACCAACTGGCAGAAAAATGGAAAAACAAACTTCCCGATACCGGGAAAAAGGGAAATTCCGGAAAAGTGGATATGCTGGCTCCCTACCTGAAATACTTTGAAAACCAGTTCCCGGATGGTTCGGCGTCCGGTATCAAAGTCGTAGTCGATGCCGGAAACGGCATTATTGCCGGCCCGGTGGGGCCCGATGTATTCCGGAAAATGGGCAGCGACGTAGTAGAACTCTTCTGTGAAGTGGACGGGAGTTTTCCCAACCACCACCCCGACCCCACAGTGGAAGCCAATATGGTGGACATCCGGAAAAAAGTCCTGGAAGAACAGGCGGATCTCGGCATCGCCTTCGACGGTGACGGCGACAGAATCGGTGTGGTAGATGACAAAGGCCGCATCATCTGGGGAGATCAGCTCCTGACCCTCTTTGCGCTGGACATCCTGAAAGAAAAAGGGAGCGGTACCTTCATCGGAGAAGTCAAATGCAGCCAGATTATGTACGACCTTATTGAAAAAGCAGGGGGCACCGCCATCATGTGGACCACCGGCCATTCCATCATCAAGAAAAAAATGAAAGAAGTCCACGCCCTCCTCGCGGGGGAAATGAGCGGACACATCTTCTTTGCCGACCGCTACTTCGGCTTTGACGACGCAGTCTATGCCGGATGCCGGATGCTGGAAATGCTGAAAAAAGACGGCAGAAAATTATCGGCCATTTTCGACACCCTGCCCAAAATGGTTGCCACACCGGAAATGAAAGTAAATTGCGCCGACGAAAAAAAATTCCAGGTTATTGCCGCAATGCAGGAAGCGGTTTCAACCGGCAAAGCAAAGCTTCCCGGCCTTAAAAAAGTCATCACCATCGACGGGCTCAGAATGATTTTTGAAAACGGCTGGTCACTCGTCCGGGCTTCCAACACCCAGCCGGTGCTGGTACTGAGGATGGAGGCGTCCAGCGAAACCACATTAAAAGAAATTCAAACCGAAACAGAAAACTTTCTCCGGCTTTATTTGAATAACTAACGTGTCCTTCGGGTACTTTTTCTGACAACCGCCCCTGTTGAAACATCAAAGGGCGGAAAATCGTACTATCTAACAGAGTGTGAGAAAGGGAGGTATCATGGAGGGAATCAAACGATTATTCAAGGTTTTATTTTCACCCGGCGAAGTTTTTGAAGAAGCAAAAAAGGCGCCAAAACTATTTATCCCGATTATTTTTCTGACACTTGTAATAACAGGAACCATGGGCTACTACGCCTATCAAATGAACGCACCGGTCGTTATTGAAAAACAACTGGAACTGTCAGGGAAAGCGGACCGGTTCAGCGGCGAAATGAAAGACAAGATTATCGAAACTCAAACAAAAATCGTGAAGTATTCAATGCCGATCAGCGGCCTCTTTGGCACTCCGATTATGTTCTTTTTGATTGCGCTCTACTTCTTTGTTATGGCAAAACTCATGGGAAGCGAGGCAACTTACGGACAGAGCCTTGCTGTAAGTGTTTACGGTTCCGCACCCGCAATCATTGCCATGCTTGTCGCTACAGCCATTATGCTCACCGGGGACACTTCCACCACCATGTTCCAGAATCTGACCCCATCCAGTCTCGCATATTTTTTCCCCATGGAGCAAGTGGGCAAGAAGCTTTATCTCCTGTTCAGATCCATTGATTTTTTCAGTATCTGGGAATACATCCTGATGATTATCGGTTTCAGCGTAATCACCGGAACAAAAAAATGGAAATCCGCAGCCATTATCCTGGTCCCGATAATCTTATTCACTGTTGTCAAATTACTGATAATTTAAACGAGGGAACATGTCAAAAAAACTGATTATTGCAATTGTCGTTATTGGAATTGCCGGAATGATCATTCTCGGTGCCGTGTCCAAACGGGACAGCGGGCTGCCTGTTTTCATGGAAAAAGTTAAAACCGGCCCCTTCAAAGACACCATCAATGCCAGCGGACTGCTGATTCCCCGAAAAAAGGTCAGCATCATGTCCGATGTAATGGGCAAAATCATTGAACTGCCGGTAAAAGAAGGCGACCTTGTAAAAAAAGGTCAAATTCTGGTCCGCATTGATGACCGGGACCTGAAAAGTGAAGTCCAACGCCAGGAAGCCGGTGTTAAAATGGCAGAAATTCAGGTTAAGAATCAGCAGGTCGCACTGGATACTGCTAAGCGTGAATTCAAACGGAAAAAGCACCTGTTTAAACAACAGCTGATTTCCCGGGAATCCTTTGAACAGGCAAGATCCGCAATGGAAAGTGCAGAATTAACACTGGAACAGTACCGGGAAAACGTCGTTCAGTCCAGAGCTATTTTGAAAAAATCCAAAGAATTACTCTCCAAAACCGTAATCCGTTCACCTATGAATGGGAAAATTACCGCCCTGAACAAGGAACTGGGGGAGCAGGTCATTCAGGGAACTATCAACGTACCCGGATCCGTCATCATGGAAGTCAGTGACATGTCCGCAATTGACCTCGAAGTGGAAGTCAATGAAATTGAGGCGGCCCGTATCCGAAAAAACATGGCTGCCACTGTAAAACTGGATGCCCTGCCCAACCGGAAATTCAAAGGGGAAATATTTGAAATCGGCCAATCCGCCTACCGGCCCCAGGGACGGGACGTTTCCGTCTTCAAAATTAAAATCGCCCTGCTGGAATTAGATCCTGCCATGAAACCCGGGATGAACGGAGAAGCGGAAATCACGGTTCAGAAAAAACAGAACACGCTCTTCATTCCCATCCAGGCGGTCCGTACAGACGACAACGGAAACAAATTCTGCTTTATAATGAAAAACAGAAAAGCAGTGAAAAAAACCATAAAAACCGGACTTTCCAACGACGCCGATATTGAAATCACAAAAGGCTTAAGCGGGGGTGAAACCGTCATCACCGGACCATACCGCATACTGAAAAACCTTAAAAACGGCGACAAAGTCAGAAAAAAGAAGAAAGACTGATATGCTTATTCAGGTTGAAGATTTAACAAAAACCTATCTTGTGGGAACGGAAGAGGTTCACGCGCTGGATCACGTTTCCTTTACTGTGGAAGAAGGGGAATTTCTATCCATTATGGGCGCCTCCGGCTCCGGAAAATCCACGCTGATGAACCTGCTGGGTTGTCTGGACACCCCCACAAACGGGCGTTATCTGCTGAAAGGAACCGACGTATCCAAAATGAATGACGAGGAACTGGCCACAGTGCGGAACCGGGAGATCGGTTTCGTGTTTCAGACATTCAATCTTCTCCCGGGACTCACCGCCCTGCACAACGTGGAAGTTCCCCTGATTTACAATCGGGTTCCCCGGAAAAAACGGCTGGAAATGAGCCTGGCAATGCTGAAAGCCATGGGAATGGAAGAACGTGCCCACCATCGGCCCAACCAGCTCTCCGGAGGCCAGCGGCAGCGGGTTGCGGTGGCACGGGCACTGGTCAACTCCCCCGCCCTCATCCTTGCGGACGAACCCACCGGTAACCTCGACTCCAAAACCACTCTGGAATTAATGGAACTGATTCGGGATCTGAATCGGAAAGGGAACACCATCGTGCTTGTCACACACGAACCGGACATCGGTGCCATGGCAAACCGGACCATCACATTGAAAGACGGTAAAATTATTGAGGATGTAAAAAATGCTCATTGAAAACATACTTCTTGCATTGAACTCGATTATCTCCAATAAAATGCGAAGTTTCCTGACCACGCTGGGTATCCTCATCGGCGTCGCATCCATCATCACCGTTGTGGCCCTGATCCAGGGAATCTTTGCATCCATTGATCAACAAATTCAACAACTTGGCAGTAACATCGTTACAATTCAACCCCACATAGAAGCACAAAGCTTCGCGGATTACATGAAAAACCGGCCGGAACTGACACTGGAAGACGCAGATGCACTGAAACGCCTGATACCGGCTATCATTGACCTCGCCCCGGTAATCGGCGAGGGAAGCCAGATTAAATATGCCGGAAAAACCAGAACCACGTCTATTGCCGGTGTTCATCCGCAATATCAGGAAATCAATGGCCAATATGTGGAAGAGGGCCGATTTATCACCGATCTGGATCTGGAGTACCACCGAAAAGTCGTCGTCCTGGGACAAGAAATTGTCAAATCAATGAAACTGGGGGAAAGACCCATCGGAAAATCCATTCTTATCCAAAACACGCCATTTAAAATTGTAGGTATTATGGAAAAAAGAGGTTCCCTCTTCGGCAGATCGCTGGATGACTATGCACTAATACCCATCTCATCCGCCATTGACCTCTATGGCCGGATTGCGGGGCACTTCGCTTCAATTCAATTTCGGGTAGCAGACATGAACCAGCTGGATAAAGTCAAACAGCAGTGCACAACCATTCTCCGGCGGCGTCACAAAATCCCGGACAACAAACCAAATGATTTTAAAATCTCCACCCAGGAAGACATTGTAAAAAGCTTTTCCAAAACCACCAACGTCATCACGGCAATTGTCATGGGAATTGTCGGGATTTCCCTCCTTGTGGGCGGTATCGGAATCATGAACATCATGCTGGTTACCGTAACGGAACGGACAAGAGAAATCGGCATCCGGAAAGCTGTCGGGGCAACACGCAAAAACATCCTCTCCCAATTCTTAATTGAAGCCGTAACCCTGAGTTTTCTCGGCGGTGCCATCGGTATTCTTCTCGGAATGGGGCTGGGAAACCTTGCCGCACACATGATTCCCCACTTTCCTCCGGCACACACCCCGATTTGGGCCATCCTCCTCGGCTTCGGTTTTTCCACCGGTATCGGTATCCTGTTCGGTGTCTACCCTGCAGGCAAAGCCGCCGCCTTGAACCCCATTGACGCCCTGCGTCATGAATAATAAAAATGTTCACACCATTGCTATGCTCAAAAGAGTTAAACCTCACCGGAAATTTTGAACATCTTAAATAATCGGTCAGAATCAAATCTGTGTTGCCAGAAGGGGAAAATCGATATTTCTCCCCGGTTCACCGGACTTTGAACCGGCAGATGACAGGCAAAGCTGTCCCCTGCCGAACGCTGCCCTGCCATGCGGCATATAACTTTTGCTATTCCTAATTTGTGTATTTTTTCTTTTTATCTATTGACAATATCAGTCTAAAGTTATATGTTAATATTGTAACGACCTTCCTGAACACCTTGTTTTTTACATGTGGGGTATAATTTTTTATCTATTTTGTGAAAGAAATCATTATACTTAATGAATTATCTCCCGCACTTCCGGGCAGGTGAAACAGGAAGCACGATACGGAAAAATCCGGAAAAATATCCGGAAAACGCTTTTATATTTTTTATAACGGAGGGTTTCATGAAACGTTCAGGTATTATTTTGGTTTGTTTACTGTTTTTTACAGTATTTTCCCTCGCCGCCGACCGCTTCACGACAACGGAGCCCGCTTCTGTACGGCCCTCCATGCATAGCATGGAAAACCCCGCAGAAACACGAGCCCGCATGAACACACCTGGAGTGAAAAAGCTGATTCAGCGCCTCCAGGCTTTCTTAGTAACTGAAAAAGGCATAAAATCGGTAACAAGTTCTTCCACCGCCACATATGTCGGTTCCGAATACTGCATGGCCTGTCACAGCTGGAGTACGATTCTTCGGAACAGTAAACATTTCCAGGCATTACGCAGGCCCATGTCCATGTATTCGCTGATCCCGGGAAAAGGCGTGGTAGCCGACTACGATCAGAACGGTATGGATGATTTTCAGCAGGGGCTGGATTTCAATACCATCTCATCGGTTTTTGACAAGTACAAGCCAAACGCACCTGTTCTCTCTTTTGACGCGGAAAACGACAAATATTTCATAACCATCGGTGAACTGACTATGCAGGTCGTAATTACCCAGGGGGGTACCGGCGACTGGAAACAACGTTACCTTGTCCGGGTTCCGGTTACCGACACCCCGGATCATCTGTCTGCCGGAAACTATGTATCACCCGTACAGTTCAATGAAAAAACCCATGAATACGTGGCATACCATGACAGCGACTGGTACGACTCGGATAACCTGCCAAAATTCAATAGCACCACAACTGCTGCGGAATTAGCCGCCGACAATTCCCGTCAGTATTCCAGAAAGTGTATCGGGTGCCATACAACCGGTATTCGTTCCCTTACCGAAGACAGCAATGGCGAATGGCATTACGGCGCATTTCCAGCGTCCCTGTACAATCCGGACGACCCGTCATATCTGGACTATGACCACGATGGCATTATGGATATTGTCAATGTAGGCTGTGAAGCTTGCCACGGCCCGGGTTCCGCTCACATCCTTGGCGGCGGCGACCCTGAAAAAATTGTCAGCCCCGCTGACCTGACAACAAAGCAGCAAAATGACATCTGTTCCCAATGCCATATCCGTGTTAAATCTGTTCCGAATGGAACACATGACTGGCCGATGAATGATGAAAACTACACCTATTGGCGCCCGGGTTCAGATGAAAACCTTGCCGACTATTACACCGATGCCGCCGGCTACTGGGGTGACGGAATCAATTCCACTCAGCACCACCAGCAGGGATTTGATTTCGACAAATCCGGTAAACCGACCTTCATCTATCATAAAGTCACCTGTACCGAATGCCACAGCCCGCACAGCTCACAGGGGAAACACATGATCCGTACTACAATCACCGAAACAGGAACAGATGGAAGTGAGATTAACATCCCCACGGAAAATGACAATGACACCCTCTGCCTCGCATGCCATGCCACACACGGTGATTTTGAAAACATCACGGTGGAAATGGTTGCAGACTACAAAAACAATGAAACGGCAATTGGTGCTATTGTCTCCCTGCATACCAACCACCCCTACGGGCCGGAACGCTCTATGGGCCTGTCCCGCTGCTCCAAATGCCACATGCCGGAAATTGCCAAATCCGCAATTAAATATGACATTCATTCCCATACTTTTGAGGCAATTGCCCCTGCCAAAACCCTGGAATTCAACATGCCCAATTCCTGTGCCGTCTCCTGTCACGACACCAAAGTAAATTCTTTCGGATTCGGATTGGACCCGGATTTCACAGTATGGGATTCCCAATTTGATACGGACCAGGCAACGAAACTCTCCGAATATTACGGAATCGGAGGAAAATGGTGGGACACTACGGAAGAAGAAAAAAAATAATATTTCCCACAAAGAATAAGGAGGAGCCCGCAGGCTCCTCCTTATTCTTTATCAACTCCGGTCAGGAGAGGAGCATCCGCCGCAGCGAAAGAATCCTGTCCCGGAGCTCCGCAGCTTCCTCAAATTTTAATCTTTTCGCCAACGCCTTCATCTTCTTTTCCAGTTCAGCAATATGATCCGCCAACTGCTCACGGCTCAAATCACCGGGAAGGGGATTTTCAACAGGAATTGTCATATAATCCCGCTCAAATAAAGATGCCATCACATTTCCGATATTCTTAACAATCGACTCCGGCGTAATACCGTTTTTCTCATTGTATGAAATTTGAATCTTCCTCCGGCGCCTTGTCTCCGCCAATGTGGCACAGATGGAATCCGTCTCCCTGTCGGCATAAAAAATCACCGTCCCTCTGACGTTCCGCGCCGCCCTGCCGGATACCTGAATCAATGAACGGGTAGAACGGAGAAAACCTTCCTTGTCCGCATCCAGCACCGCCACAAGGGAAACCTCCGGCAAATCCAAGCCTTCCCGAAGCAGATTCACCCCCACCAGCACATCAAACTCCCCCAGCCTCAATGCCCGGAGAATGTCCATCCGCTCCAGAGTATCAATATCCGAATGAAGATAACGGGCGCGGATACCAATATCATCAAAATATTCGGTTAAATTCTCCGCCATCCGCTTCGTCAGTGTTGTCACCAGCACCCGTTCACCGGTTTTCACGCGTTTCTGAACCTCACCCAGCAGATCATCCACCTGATTCTCAGCCGGCTTCATGACAATCTCCGGATCCAGAAGCCCGGTGGGCCGAATAACCTGCTCAGCCGTAATTCCCCCGGACTTTTTCACTTCATACTCCCCCGGCGTTGCGGACACATAAATCACCTGATGCAGTTTTTTCTCAAATTCCTCAAAACGGAGGGGGCGGTTATCCAGTGCCGACGGCAGTCGGAATCCGTATTCCACCAGCGCCTCCTTCCGGCTCCGGTCCCCCCGGTACATCCCCCCAACCTGAGGAATCGTCATGTGGCTTTCATCCACAATCAGCAGGAAATCATCGGGGAAATAGTCCAGCAGTGTAAACGGCGGCTCCCCCTCCGCCCTTCCCTCAATATGGCGGCTGTAATTCTCAATCCCCTTGCAGTGCCCCGTTTCCCGCATCATCTCCATGTCATACATCGTCCGCTGGGCAAGGCGCTGAGCCTCCAGAACCCTGTTCCTGCCGTGAAACCACTTAACCCGCTCATCCATTTCAGCCTGAATCCGGCTGACCGCTGCAAGCAGGCGCTCTTTGGGTGTGGCATAGTGGCTGGACGGATAAATTGTCACCGACTGCAGCGGATTCAACCCCTTTCCGGTAATCTCATCAAAGAGCGAAATCCTTTCCACCTCATCATCAAAAAACTCAACCCGGATTCCCTCCTCCTGATAGGAAGGAAAAATTTCCACCACATCCCCCCGAACCCGAAAACTGCCGTTCCCGGAATCAAACATTGCCCGTTCATACTGCATGGACGCCAGCTCCCGCAGAAACTTTCCCCTGTCCCGAACCTCTCCGATTGAAATCTCAACACTCATTCCCTCGTAAGTTTGAGGAGAGCCCAGTCCGTAAATGCAGGATACCGACGACACCACCACCACATCCCGCCGGGACAGAAGGGAACGGGTGGCGGAAAGACGCAGCCCCTCAATTTTTTCATTAATGGATGAATCCTTTTCAATATAGGTATCACTTCCGGGGAGATAAGCTTCCGGCTGATAATAATCATAATAAGAAACAAAATATTCCACCGCATTTTCAGGGAAAAACAGCTTAAACTCCTGAAAAAGCTGAGCAGCAAGTGTTTTATTGTGGGCAAGAATCAAAGTGGGCCGGTTCCAGTTCTCAATAACATTCGCCATTGTAAACGTCTTGCCGGAACCTGTTACCCCCAGCAGCGTCTGATGAACATTCCCCGCGTACAGGCTTGAAAGCAGCTTTTCAATTGCCTGCGGCTGATCCCCTGTAGGGCTGTAATCCGATACCAGTTTAAACTTATCCATCCCACACCCTTACTTAAAAATTTGCCATAAACAGTATACATCAGGACAGTGCATGTGAAAGTACGTGTGCGTGGAGGGGAGAGCGGTGTTTACGCCGCCGTGGATAGTTGAGCAAAAGGTATGGAGTGGACAACCCATTGATTTTTCTTATCTTGTGCCCCTTCTGCATGCACTCGCGCCTTCACTCCGCCGCGAAGCGGCGGAAGCACCGTTTACCAATGCCAGTCAAAAAACGGGATTTTCTGAAATTCGTCATCAAAACGGGTTCCGTCATAAAAAAAAGACCCGGGAGAAAACACATCCCTCAATTCATTGGCAGACAATTTTCCCGTCTTTGCCAACCTGTGATGCATTTCCTCCGTATATCCCCGAATAAGATAAAAAGAAGCCAAATCAAAAAAGTCGCATATCGCATTCATCAGCTCCAGCGCCTGATACAAATCCAGCGCACTGGCAAGAAGGCCGTCGGAATGAATACGTTTCCACAAAACCTTTTTGGTAAGAAACAGTGCATAGTTCACTTCACAGAGAGGGAACTTTTCTCTGAACCGTTCCTTCCCGATAAGCACAAAAAATTTTCCGCTTTCAATTCTTGATGTTCCGGCTTCCAAACTATCTGCGAGATGGGTCAGCACACGTTCATTCCGGTGAACCAGTTCTTCATCTCTGAAACTGTGGTACGTCTTCATGTACTCACAGTTCCGGATTTCCTGGCACCACGCCGCTGCCATTCTTTCCTTGTTGGTATGGATCAATTCCACCAATTGGCTACGTCTCATGAAAACCTCCCGTGTACACTAATTAAAATATAGCGCCCGGCTTTCATTCCGTCAAATTTCAGCCATGTTCCGGCAATAGCCGCTCCTACGGGAGACAAAACCGGTAATTCCACCGGTCTCTGCCGGCACAGCATGTTCAAAACACCTGCCATGATGTCAGGCATGCGTCAAAGTGGCCGGATTCTGGCCGGCACCCACCGGTTTCTGACGACACGTGAAAAGGCAAAAAAACGACATCTCAATTGTAATCTTTTAGTTATATATTTTTCGCAATTCTGGCACACATTTCGCAACAATATGATTGTGTCCGCGAGGGCCTGCTCCAGGACAAACCTCAGTGAAAGCCCTCGCGGGCCCCCTCCATTTCCGGTTTTATAACCTCCATTAAACCGACCGGAATATTACCCCGGCTGACCTCCCCGGGGTCTTTTTTTGCATCTCGTCAGCTTGCATCTTGTCTTTTCCGCCGGGAAAAGCTATCATTGGCAGGATCTAAGCACGAACAATTCCTGTTATGGAGGCATTGAATGGACAATCTTATGGCATATAAACAAAAATTCATTGAAATGGCAATGAAATATACCCCGAAACTGCTTCTTGCAATTCTAACACTGATCATCGGGCTGTGGATCATCCGCATCCTAACCCGGCTGCTGGAAAAAGGCCTGACAAAAAGCAAAGTAGATGAATCTCTCCATCATTTCCTGAACAGCGGCGCCGACATCCTGCTGAAAATTCTGCTCCTTATCAGTGTTGCCTCCATGGTGGGAATTCAAACCACATCCTTTATCGCCCTCATCGGCGCCGCCGGTTTTGCCGTAGGCATGGCATTACAGGGCTCACTGGCCAACTTTGCCGGCGGTATTCTGATTCTTCTCTTCAAGCCCTTCAAAGTCGGCGACTTTATTGAAGCGCAGGGACAAAGCGGCATTGTACGGCAAATCCAGATCTTCAATACCGTCCTCAACACACTGGACAACAAACGGGTTGTAATCCCCAACGGAAACCTGTCCAACGGAAACATCATCAACCACTTTGCCGAACCGTTCCGGCGGGTGGACTGGACCTTCGGTATCGGGTACAATGATGACTTGAAGAAAGCCAAAGAAATCCTGTCCGGCATTATCGCAAATGACGCACACACGCTGAAAGATCCAAAACCCTTGGTAGCTGTGGCAGAATTGGCCGACAGTTCAATCAATTTTACCGTGCGCGCATGGTGCAAAACAGAGGATTACTGGGAATTCTTCTTTGACATTCAGGAGAAAGTCAAACTGACATTCGACAGGGAAGGAATCAGTATCCCCTATCCCCAGACAGACGTTCACCTCTATCAGGGATAAGACCGAAACTGCCGGAATTTAACTTTCTCCGGAGAATTGGGAGGAAAAAGTCATGGCATCCTATCCGTTTCGCAATCTTATTTTTGAGGGAGGCGGCGTAAAGGGAATCGCCTACCTCGGCGCACTTCAGGTACTGGAAAAAAAGGGAATCCTGAAAGAAATCCGGAGAATCGGCGGCACCTCCGCCGGAGCAATCAATGCGGTACTGCTGGCACTGGGATATACACTGGCAGAAACAAAGGAAATCCTCACCGCATTGAATTTCAACAATTTCATGGACTCATCCTGGGGGGTTATCCGGGACACCGAACGGCTGATAACAAAATTCGGCTGGTACAAAGGCGATTTCTTCCGAAAATGGATGGGCCAGCTCATTGAAAGAAAGACGGGAAATCCCCACTCCACATTCAACGACTTTTCCCAAAGCGGCAAACCGGATATCTACCTCATCGGAAGCAATCTGTCCACCGGCTTTTCCGAAGTCTTCTCCGTGGAACATACCCCGAGAATGCCGGTAGCAGATGCCGCCCGCATTTCCATGTCCATTCCGCTGTTCTTTGCGGCTGTCCGGAATTTCAGAGGAGACGTATTTGTGGACGGCGGCGTGTTCAACAACTACCCGGTAAAACTCTTTGACAGAGAAAAATACATTGAGAAAGAGAACAGAGCCGCTCACGCGCGCAAAACCACCTACTACGACAACGTAAACACCCGGCGCCCGAAAAACAGCAGCCCGTATGTTTACAACAGAGAAACCCTTGGGTTTCGCCTGGACACCCGGGAAGAAATTGCCATGTTCCGGGACAATGCGGAACCGCCCCGCCACAAAATCGATGACTTCTTTGACTATGGAAAAGCCTTTGTCCATGCCGTTCTCAACGTACAGTCCAATCAGCACCTCCACAGTGATGACTGGCACCGAACCGTCTACATTGACACCCTCGGCATCGAAACCACAGACTTTGACATCTCCGACAAACAGAAACAGGCATTATTGCAACAGGGGGTAAAAGGCACACAGGCTTATTTTGAATGGTTTGACAAAGCCGACCCGGCTGATATGCCTGTCAACCGGCCACAGCCACTGTCAAGTCCTGATTAACTGGCATTACCCCATAATTTCAGCCTCCTTAATCCGAGGCACCCAAAGTGGCCGCTCAGAAGCACAAAAATTGCGCAAAAGGCGTTCTTCCCGGGTAATGCAAAAGTGGAAAATCCGCTGAGCACCTTCGAACATCAGCTGTACACCACGTAAAAGCTGATAATTCTTAAATATCATTTGCTGTCATAGCCCCGATCCATTGTTCATAAGCCTTTTATCCCAACGACTGCTACCACCCGTTTGACCAGTTCACGGGTTTCTTTCGGTGCGCTTTTAAAATCGTTCCGTACAGTATCTTTTGTTATCATTTCCGTCGCATTGCGAAAGATAATGCGGTCAGCTGTATCCAGGTTTTCCGGGTTTTTTGTCTTTCGCTGTAATCGCCTCTGCGTATGTTCCACTGACCATTACGCCGATGGTTCCCTCAATCAGAAATTTTGCGTCCGGCTGTTTAAGGACGTTTTTTTCACTAATCACAAGGTCTACAAGAATTGTTTTCACTTTTGAGCGGGACTCTGTTATCATAGCTTTGCCTCTTCTTATTTTGTTATGTGCTATTTAACACGTATCATCATGGCAAAAAAGAAAAGGTTTTTCTATTTAAAATATGTGCTTTATTGAATAATTTATATGGCACTTATTGGCCCACAGTTCTGAGAAATGGGGCAATGCCAGCAACAATTTTCATTGGGATTTTTATGGAATTTTTTCAACAGGCGGCCCTGTTCCCGGATTTCTAGTTGCTGAAAACTGAATCAAGGTGGCCACCGGTTCCGAAGGGCTGAATTCAAATGTGCGAAAAATTCTTGACACTACCAGTCAAAATTTTTTGTTTTACATACATAAAAAGCAAACAACTGTTCGGGTATTTCGAGGGGGGGGAGATATCGCGAATCGGATTTACATTCAATAAAACAAGGGATGAAACGGAAATTCCGTCCCACCCCCATATAAATTCACGTAAACAAATACCGGCAGCCCCCGGCTCAGATCTCCGGGAAAACCGGGCGGATATCCACCGGAATATCTTTCAGCTTATCCAGTGCCTGTTTCATTTCCGGGCGAATCACCCGATAGGTGTGAACAAACTGTTTTGCCCGGGCATAATCGCCGGTGGCCTGGATAGTAAGCAATTCACCTGCAAGTTTTGTAAACCCCTCCCGGGCCTTATCGGTTTTCACACTGAACTTTCCGCTCGCCTTATCGAAAGAAATCACTCCCATATCAGTCAGATAATTGAAAATAATAACATTTCCGCCGCCGTGGGCTTCATTGATACCGAAACGGACGGAACGGAAAATACCGCTTACAAAAGTTGCCGCCAGTTCCTCACCGAAACCTTTGGGAAACTCGCCCTTATCGGTGAGAAAAAAACCGTTATATACACCCAGCACATCAGCCTTGGCCTCTTCAATTGTGGAATAAAGGTCTTTTAATTCCCTGTTCACCGTCGTTTTTCTGCCGTTCACCACAATATTTCCCGGCCCCAGCCCGTGGGAAATCTCATGGAGCAGCGTGTGGGTAAAGTACGCATTAAACGACACGTGCTTCAATGTTTCCGCGCTCATCACCCGGTTGGTGATGGGAATCCAGCACTTCTCGTATTTTGCTTTTGCCACATTCTTCAACAGCACCTTTTTAGAGCCCTTGGCTTCCCGCACCCGCTCATCATTGGGCAGATTAAACGCAGTCGTCTGAACACCGGAAGCGGCGTCCCCTGCACAATAAACTTCATTGGCAACCACAATGGGAGAATCGTTCCCCCGGTGAAAATTCTTGTACTGGTCCGGAATCGGCAGATTCTTTTCCATCGCGAGAAGATACCCCGCAATCCGTTTCAATTTTTTACTCTCCACCGGGTCCCGAACCGTGACAAAAGACTCAAAACTGGCTTTATACCCGAACAAACCGTCCTCGTACACCTCATACGGCCCGATAACAGCTTCCACCGTATTATCCCGCATATCCATCCACGCCATATCACTGTCAAAATAATCGTTGGAAAGAAACGCCGCCGCCCGCTTCTCAAGATAAGCCTTCACTGTTTTATTTTCGGCAGAAGCGGCAGCCTTCCGAAGCAGCGCGGCCGCCTTTTCCAGCAGGCCCCTGTATTCAACCGAATAGGGAATTGCCACAAGTTTTCCGTCTTTTCTCCGAATCACCGTAACCGGGCTTTCAAACGCCTTTTCCTGATCCGGATGGGACTTGACAAAGGATTCGAACTCGTCTTTTGTCATATCTTCGGGATAGAAATTGGCACCGGCGGGCTTGGGCGCGGTTCCGATAAAAGGCTTATCGTGGTCCAGGCGGTTGAACGGCCCCTTGTACAAATTGAAAAGTTCCAGCTGCACCTTCGCGAGGGGGTCACTGCTAGTCTCCAGCCTTGCCCGGATAGACAGATTCTCGGCATAAACCTGACGGAGATAAATCTCATTCATCACATCCGACGCTTCCACCAGATCCCGCAGAACCGTCTTCTGTTTCTCCGTAAGTTTCACATTGCCGATTGTAAGCTTCACCGGCGCAAATTTATTCAATTCTCTTTGAAGCGCCTTTATCTGCTGTTTTTCAGTCACAGGAACGGTTTTCTCCTTTTTTTCTCCCCGGCCACAGGAAATAAGCAGGCCAAGGCACAACATCACGGCAATAATTTTCTTCATCACAATTCCCGATCCGCGTTTTTCGCGCTGAAATAGAGGTAAACACAAATCAGCGCCATCACAACAAGCCCGATAATCGTCGCCCCGCTTGCGTTCTGCATAATCACATAATGACGATGGGGGCCGAGCCCCATTGCCTCATGGAGCCATTCCAGAACCGAAACCGTCTTCCCGTTCACCACCGTGCCGGTTCCGATACTGGCAAGAACCGCACCCAGCACCCCGAACAGCGCGGAGCCGGCCAAAAGCCCGGAAGCAATCAACGTCCCCTTCTGGAACCGGGCATTGGAAACCTTCTCATCATCGGAACTCTTCTTCAGAAGCGCCGCCATTGCCCCGCCCACAAGAAGCGGTGTATTCAATTCCTGCGGCAGATACATCCCCAGCGCGAACGCCAGCGCCGGAACCCCCAGCATATCCATCAGCAATGCCACAATACATCCGATTCCATACAGAATCCACGGAATATTTGCCTTGGGGTCCATCAACGTAATAATAATCGTCTTCATCACATTGGCCTGGGGAGCCGGAAGTGCCGGATTGGGAATCGCCTTCCCCGCGGCATCCAGCACCGTAAAGCCGAAACCGGTATTCAACACATACATCACCAGGCCAACCGAAGCGGCGGCAACCAGCATACCGAGGAACTTGAACCGTTCCTGCTGCATCGGTGTGGAACCGATCCAGTAACCGATTTTCAAATCCGTGATAAACGCCCCTGCCACCGACAACGCCGTGCAGACAACCGAGCCCATCACCAGCGCGATAGTCATCCCCGCATCACCGGAAAGCCCGGCCTTCACAAGAATCACCGAACCGATAATCAGCGTAACCAGCGTCATACCGGAAACCGGGTTGGTACCGACAATGGCAATAGCCCGGGCCGCCACCGTCGTAAAAAGAAATGAAATCACAAACGTAATCACCAGCGTCAGAAACCCATAACCGAAAGTACCGGTAATCACATAAAAGAAAATAAATGTAAAAATAAGGGAAACACCGAGGAGGGTGATTACCGACTTCATGGAAATATCACGGTCCGTACGCTCTGACCCGGAACTCTCGTGATGGCCGAAAATCTGCTTAAACCCCACGGAAAAAGAAGAAGCGATAATCTTTGAATTCTTCACAATCCCCATCAGCCCGGCGGCGGCAATAGCACCGATTCCCACCGGCCGGACATAATTCGCAAAAATCATTGCCGGATCCATCGCCGTCATATGGGCTCCGGCAATAAGCTGCGCGTGGCCGAACAGCGGCACCAGCACAAACCACGCCAGAAACGAACCCCCGGCAATCACCGCCGCGTATTTCAACCCGACAATATAGCCCAGCCCCACAAAAAACGCGGTGGTTTCCATCTTAAAAACCATCTTGGTTTTGGCTGTAAACTTCTGAAGGGCGCTCCCCAGCATCGTAGAATTAAAATGAACACCCCAGATATGGAGAGTATCGGACAGAAAATCCACAATCCCGCCGACACATACACCGGTAATCAACGTCTTTGCCTGATTGCCGGCAGACTCCCCGGACACCAGAATTTCCGTTGTCGCTGTTGCTTCCGGGAAAGGGAGCAGGCCGTGCTGATCCGCAACAAAATACCGGCGAAGCGGAATCAAAAACAACACCCCGATTACACCGCCGAGAAACGCAGCAAAGAAAATTGTGCTGAACTTCGGATTCAGATTCAGCATATACAGCGCCGGCAGGGTAAAAATCGCCCCCGCCACCACCGCGCCGGACGCCGCGCCGATGGACTGGATAATCACATTCTCCAGAATCGTATTCTTCCTTGCGAAAACCTTTCCCAGCCCCACCGCAAGAATAGCAATGGGAATGGCGGCCTCAAACACCTGCCCGGCTTTCAGCCCGGAATAAGCGGTGGCAAAGGTAAACAGCGCTGCCATAATGACACCGGTCACCACACTCCGAACCGTAATCTCCGGAACCGACTGGTCTGCCGGAATAAACGGAATATACTTTTCTCCCTTGTTCAGCGGCTTGTACGCATTGGCGGGTAGCCCTTTCGGTTGATCTGCCATTCTGTATTCTCCCCTCTCGGATAAAATTTAATCCATATTACTCTATGCGAAAACCGGCACTTTTTCAAGGGAGAAAGCCAATCTTCTTGGTTCCACTCGGGTATGGCTTTCTGTTCCCGTCAAAACCCCTTTCGATCATCTGAAAAAACACTTGATTCTCATTATAATAATTATTTTATCCTCCGAAAATGGGTCAAAAAAACAATCACCTGGCTCAAAAAAGAACCAGGTGATTGCTACGCGAAGACTGTTGAACAATCTTCTTGTTACAACAACCTTCCATTCCTTAAATTTTATGATAGAATATGTTCAGTAAATTGTCAAGAAAAAAAAGGAGGGCAATTTTAAGAAATGAAAATTCTTGGCCTCGATATTGGAATTGCATCTATCGGATTTTGCCTGCTTGAGAACAATCGGGGAGAAACTCCCAAAATCCTTTCAATAGGTGTTCGGGTATTCCCCCAGGCAGAAAACCCGAAAAATGGGAAATCCCTTGCAAAACCGAGGCGAGACGCCCGGTTAGCACGGCGCAGAATACAAAGAAAAGCAAGACGCCTGAAAAGTATTCGGAAACTCTTTGTGCAATATCAACTCATTCATCAGGAAGAAAAAGATAGTTTCAATAAAAATATTACCGGCAAAATTACACCATGGCATTTACGCAAACTCGCGTTAAATCAAATTTTAAACGGCAGAGAACTTGCGATATGCCTTTT
>JAADGL010000044.1 GCA_013152385.1 Acidobacteriota bacterium | reverse complement strand
TCAGCCTGCATCGAATATAAACCGCCGCGCGCAATGCCCTGGAGGGTAAAGATAAAACAGATTGCCAGCTGTCTCCTCGAAAGATATTGATGTTTAGAATCTTCCCCAATTGGAAAGTGTCGGCTAATTCCAAATGTGCATCCCGAATGCGCAACATAATTGCTGCCTTTTTTTCATGTGGAAGCGTACTTGAAGCAACGATATCTCCAGTTAAAACTGCGTAATAAGAGTTCATAAATAATAATTTAGCACAAATCGGATTTATTTGCAACCGATTCAGGCTGCTTTCTTTATTTGCAACCCATTCAGGTTGCTTTCTTTGTTTGCAACCGATTCAGGCTGCTTTTTTATTGGAGTTTGCCATAGAAATTGTAGGGGTTATCCGGTTCGGGGTGATGCCAATCAGGGGCTTGATGGAAAGATGGTTTTCGATAACAGTAAATACAATCTTAGAATTATTCCGGATAGATATTCCCGATATTGGGTATTGCTACGATGATCTGTCGGAGGTGTTGCGATTCTTTCTATAATATATTGGCTTTTAAGTATAAATATTTATTATAATTTTTTGCGCAATGTCTGCATTTCACCCAACCGTCCGAATTATCATCAAATTCAAATAAGAAGTTCCGGCCTGTTTCTTTGGTGATGTTTTGAAAGTTTCCATTGTTGTATTCAAAAATATTTCTAACTAAAAATCTAATCTGTTTCTGTTCTCCTATTGCCAAACCTTCTTTCAACAAAATGAATTCAAATTTGCCGTCGTTGTTGATGTCCCGGAAATTAAACCATTTATCAAGAAAAAAGGAACCGACTCTGTTGACCACGATTTTATTGTCTGTAAAATCAATGATAAAGACATAAGAAACACGTGCGCTCCTTCCGGTTGATAACGCGTTATTGCATGAAAATAATAACTCGGAACTTCCATTTCCATCTATGTCAAACCGAGCGAAATTATCAAAACCGGCGATAATAAAATTGTTATACTCATAACAAGCCAATGGTTTATCAATACGATTTCTATCGTAAATACATATACTTGTTCCATATTTGCGCTGAATATTTGTGGTTTTGTTGTAACTTCTGATTGCGTATTTCCCAACGTTCACTTGCGTGAAGTCATCATTGCTTTTGATTTCTTTAATTGTTTTGATTATTGGTTTTTTACCTGCTTTAAAATCAATCATTGGTTTTGTTGTTTTGTGCCGGGTGTTTGTTATGTCATAGCACGTACATGCACAAAGACCCAATAGAATTAAGGAAAATAGCGGTTTCAATTTCATTTTCACCGTCCTTGTGTGATTTGCGATTGATTTGTTGACGAATAGAGAACATTATGCTAACTCTGGGATAATATCAAGCTCTCTCCGGTATTTTTTTTCTTATATTTTTATGATACGCTTCTTTTTCATAGATTTCTATGATTTTCGGGAATTTTGATTTCGAAATTGTCCATGTCTATATTTGTGTTGAAGATATGGTGATGATGAAAGACACAGGCAAATATGTGAGGGTGCTTTTATAAATATTTTTCTTCGGATAATTAATAATATCGTATAATTGACCGGAGGAAAGCGGAACTTTATCTCAGGAGGCAGTTTGAAAAAGCAGGTCGAACTGGACGGAGTCTCTTATACCTGGAACGGAAGGTTCTGGGTGAACAGCCGAACGTTTCTTGCGCCGCCGAGGGCGGTTGAAACGATTCTGAATCGAAAATTAAGCCGGCAGCTTTCCCTTGAGGATGCAAAGGAAACAGATCCGGAAATACTGCTGAAAAATGCCAGAATCGCCAGGGATAATTGTCAGTATCAGCGGGCGCTCGAATTGTGTTACCGGGTTCTGGCCATGAAGCCGGGATATGTGGGGGCGGCGGCTGTTCTCTGTTCCGTTCTCCGGTCAAGAGGCATGCCGGAACGTGCGCTGTATGAAACTCAGGCATTTGAAGGCAAGGCATATATTCCATTATTAACTTCCCGGGCAGCCGCAATGTGTGACCTTGATATGTGGGAGGCGGCAAAAAAGGAAATCGGGAAAGCGCTGGCGCTTCCCGGCGCGCATGAATCGGCGTTTTCGGTTGTGAATCGGATTAAGGCTGCAAGGCCGGACTTGTATCATTCAAACTGAATTTCCCGGATTTTTTCCGGTTTCACTGTTTTTCACTACCAGAAAACAGGGGCAGGGGACGGTTAAAAAGTCCCTGCCCCGTTTTTGGTCCGCAGCTTTGGTGTGCGGGCTATTTTTTGTTGTCCAGTTCCGAGAGCATAACGTCCACGGCGGTTTCCAGCTGTTGGTCCCGGCCGGTGCTGACGATTGCCGGTTGGTCCATTACCTTGATGTCCGGTTCCAGCTGGGTTCCTTCAAGAACGGTTCCGCTGTTTGATTCCACCGCCATGTTCGGAATGCCGTACACGAGGGACGGATCCTGAAGCTGTTCCCACCAGACGAAGGTGCAGGTTCCGGCCACCGGCATGCCGACGATTTTTCCCAGTTTCAGAGTATGGTAAGCCCAGGGGAAGCAGTGGGCGTCGGAGTAGTTTCCTTCGGATGCGATGACGATGGAGGGTTTTGTCCATTTGTCGTGGGATTCCTGCCCGACAATTCCCTGACGGGGCGGTTTGAAGCTCATGTATTTTTTCCCGTTTAAAAAGGTGACCAGGTCATCCACAAGGTCGCCGCCGCCGTTGAAGCGGGTGTCTACTACCAGGGCTTCTTTGTCTGCCATGCGCCCCAGTGCTTCGCTGTACAGTTCCCGGTAGCTTTTGTCACTCATGCTGCGGATGTGCACGTAACCCAGGCGGCCTTTGGACAGGCGGCCCACTTCTTCCCGGTTCCGTTTGACCCAGCGGCGGTAGAGCTGTTCCGCCATTTCTCCCCGGGATTCCGGTTTGACAGTTTCATTCCACCGCTTGTGATTTTCCGGGTTCAGCAGGGACAGCAGAATTTTTTTCCCTGTTTCCCGGTTCAGGAGCCGGTAAACGTTGATGGCGGGGGAGAGGGGCACGCCGTTGATTTTTTCAATGATAATGCCCGGAGCCATTTTGGTATCTGCCCGGTCAAAGGGCCCCTTTTCGAGAATTTCTGCCACTTTCAGGCCGGATTTGTGCCAGTTGCCATCAAAAAGGAGGCCCAGTGCCGCAGTCCGGTCTCCTTTGGGGTTCATCGGGTAGAAACGGCAGCCGGTGTGGGAGGCATTGAGTTCACCGAGAAGTTCACTCAGCATTTCGGCAAAATCATGGTTGTTGTTGATGTATGGCAGGTAAGCCCGATATTCTTTTCCCAGTGTTTCCCAGCGTTTGTTTCTCAACGGCGCGTCCCGGTACAGGCGTTTTTGAATTTCCCGCCATACGTGGTTAAACATGGCTTTCCTTTCCGCCTGCCGGTTCAGTACCATTTCACCGTTCGGGGAAATTCTTTTTGTTTTCCCGGAGCTGGTGTCCACCCGGGTAATCCGTCCCGAGGCCAGAACATATACGTATTTACCTTTTGGCCCCATTTGAAGGTCACCGCCGCGGCGGCTTCCGATGTGTGCCAGTATTTTTGTTTTGTTTTCCCGGAGCTGGGTTACGTAGAGCTCGTATTTCTTTTCGTATTTTGCCATGAAAATCAGCTTTGAAGCGTCCGGTGTAACCACGGCACCGGAGAGGAAAGCGGATTGTTGTGTCAATCGGACTTTCCGTTCGGTTAATCCGTCAAAATCAATGGAAATCGGTTTAATTTCTTTCTTTTCTTTCTTTTTTTCTTTATCTTTCTTGTCTTTTTTCTTTTTTTCCGCTTCTTTTTCTGCTTCTTTTGCCAATTCAAATTCTTCTTTGCTCAGTTTAAACCGGTCATAAGCCTTTTTTGTGGCAAACAACGCGTACACATCCATCTGGCTCCTGCCGGTGCTGGCGAGGGAGTGGAGCCCGTCCCGGTTGGAGAACCAGAGCATCATGCTGCCCTCTGCCATCCATGAAGGCTGCATATCGTCGAATCCGCTGTTGGTGAGGTTGATCGGCGCTTTGCTGTTGTTTGCCGGAATCAGCCCCATTTCGGTGCTGAAGTAGGTGTCGTTCTGGAACTGGACCAGAAACCATTTGCCGTCCGGTGACCAGTCGTACCATTGATCTCCGTCGGTGTAGGAGAAGTTGTAGCGTCCCGGGAGTACTGTCCGGACTTTCCCGGAGGCGAGGTTTAGAACTTTCAATATGGTTTTTGATTCAATGAACGCGACCTCTTTTCCGTCGGGGGAAAAGCGGGGCATGTAGGTGTCTTTCGGGGTTTCCAGAACCGGGCTTTCATCAAAGAGAGTGGCGTTGAAGAAGTATTTTTCATCCGGCTGATGCAGTTTGCTTTGATAGATGTTGAGGCTTCCGTTCCGTTCCGAGGCATAGAGAATGGTTTTGCCGTCGGGGCTGAAGCTGATGTCCCGTTCCGCTCCCGCTGTCCGGGTGATTTGCCGGGTGTTGCCGCTTTCCACAGATACCGCGAAGATGTCTCCGCGGAATACGATAGCAATTTCCTTGCCGTTGGGGGATACGGCGAATTCGGTGGCTTTCCCCACGTTCAACAGGTCGTTTCCGGTTCCAGCCGGGTCTTCCTGTATCTGTATTTTCACTTTTTGGGGTGATTTTCCCGGGCGCATGGTATAGATTTCCCCCCGGAATCCGAAACATAATGTTCCGTTTTCCGAAACAGACAGGAAGCGGACCGGGTCACCGGTAAATGTTGTCAGCTGTTCCGGTTTGCCGATTTTGTCCGGGGACATTCTGTATATATTGAATGTTCCGCTTCTTTCGCTGAGAAAGTAGATGGTTTTTTCGTCTTTTGACAGTACGGGGTTCCGGTCTTCCCCGGGGAAGGTGGTCAGGCGTTTGAAAGTGTTTGCTGCGAGGTCCGCAATCCAGATATCATGTGCCACCGAAGAAAGATGGTGTTTGCGCCATTGGTTTTCAAGCCCGGTTTTGTCCTGGTAGACGATGCGGTGCCCGTCCCGGTATATCCGGGTTTTTTCAGCAGGGATGGTTAGAAGCTGTTTCGGTGTGCCGCCGGTAACGGATACCTGATAAAGCTCCGGTAGTGCCCGTGTGGGGAATAAACGGCAATCCGGTGCGTCCACCCGGGCGGAGCTGAATATGATTCCTTTTCCGTCCGGTGTAAAATCTGATGGGAAATCTCCGGCAGAGTACCAGGTCAGGCGTTTTGCCGGGCCGCCTGTTGACGGCATTACAAAGACATCGTAGTTTCCATGGCGGTCCGATGCGAAGGCAATCTGTTTTCCGTCGTGGGACCATACCGGCATGAAATCGTGGCTGCTGTCCAGTGTCAGCGGGACGGCGACTCCGCCTTTTGCGTTTACCCGGTACAGGTTTCCCCGGTAGCTGAATACGATGGTTGTCCCGTCCGGCGAAATGGCCGGATACCGCATCCAAAGCGGTGCATTTCCGGCAGCGGCCGGACGTGTTCCGCACAGTAACACAAGTGTAAGCCCGAAAAATAAAAGAAACTTTTTCATACCCCCTCCACCCCGTAAATTTTATGTAACATTCATTTTACGGGAAAATCGGCGTAAAGTTAAGGGGAAGAATGTGTTCCGGTATTTGATTTTTGCCGTGTTTGTCTTTATGTCGATTTTGACAGTGAAAATCAGAGGATTTGTTACTAAATGTTTTAGTAACTTATAGAAAATACATTTTGATTTCTATTTTCAACAGGGTTCATGACAATCTGGAAAAAAAACGGTATGATGTCGGGGTATGAATTTTTAGGAGAAAGGGGAGATGCTGTATGAAAAAATTCTTGATTCTCGCAGTACCGCTGCTGTTGCTGGCTGCCTGTTCCACAGGGCCAAACAAAGCCGGGACGAAGGGGGAACATGTGAATCCGTTCTTTGAAACCTGGAATACGCCGTTTGGAGTTCCGCCGTTTAACAAAATTAAAGACGGGGACTATCTGCCGGCGTTTAACCGGGCAATTAAAGAAAAACGAAGCGATGTATCCAAAATTGCGGATAATACTGCGGAACCGACATTTAAAAATACCATTGTCGCATTGGATGAGGCGGGAAAATTGCTGAACCGGGTCAGTGGTGTCTTTTTCAATATGATATCAGCCGACACCAATGACACGCTTCAGGAAATTGCTCAGGAAGTGTCTCCGAAGCTGTCTGCCCTTCACGATGACATTCTGATGAATGAAAAACTGTTCAAGCGGGTGGATGCGGTTTATCAGAAAAGAGATCAGCTGAAGCTGAATCCGGAGCAGCTGCGCCTTGTAACCGAGACGTGGAAGGATTTTGTCCGGGGCGGTGCCAATTTGACTCCGGAGAAGAAAGCGGAATTGAAGAAAATCAATCAGCAGATTTCGCTGTTGGAGCTGAATTTCGGAGAGAATGTACGCAAACAGGTCAACAGTTATGAGCTGGCGATTGATAATAAAGCGGATCTGGCAGGGCTTCCCGATTCTGTAGTGGAAGCGGCCGCGGAAACCGCGAAAGCCGAAGGGGATGAAGGTGAGTGGATTTTTACGCTGAATAAGCCCAGCCTCCTTCCCTTTCTGACTTATGCCCAAAACCGTTCACTCAGGGAAAAGATTTTCAAGGCGTATATCAATCAGTGTAATCACGGCGGCAGGCTGGACAATAAAGCCAATGTGGTTAAGCTGGTTAATCTCCGGTTGAAACACGCGAATCTTCTGGGATACAAGGATCACGCGTCTTATGTCCTCGAAGAGTGCGTTGCCAAGACGCCTGCCAATGTTTATAAGTTGCTGGATAAGGTTTGGAAGCCCACAATGAAGACGGCAAAGCGGGAAGTCGCGGAGATGCAGAAGATTATTGACAAGGAAGGTGGAAGTTTCAAACTTCAACCCTGGGACTGGTGGTATTACGCGGAAAAGGTCCGGAAAGCAAAATACGATTTGGATGATGCGGAGCTCCGGCCTTATTTTGAGCTGGAAAATGTCCGGAAGGGCGCGTTCATGGTGGCGAACAAATTGTATGGTATTACCTTCACCCTGAGACCGGATCTCCCCGTGTATCAGAAAGATGTGAAAGCGTACGAAGTGAAGGATGCGGACGGTACGACCATCGGCATTTACTACGCGGACAACTTCCCCCGTCCCAGCAAGCGGGGTGGTGCCTGGATGGATGCCTACCGGCCGCAGCATCGGGAAAACGGGAAGAACATTATTCCCATTGTGTGCAATGTGACCAACTTTACCAAGCCTACTGCCACAACACCCTCTCTTCTGAGCCTGGAAGAGGTGACAACCCTGTTCCATGAATTCGGCCACGCACTTCACGGCCTTTTGTCCAATTGCACTTACCGGAAACTGGCTGGAACCGCTGTCCCGAGGGATTTTGTGGAGATGCCGTCCCAGTTTATGGAAAACTGGGCCACTGACCCGCAGATTCTGAAGCTTTATGCGAAAAATTATAAGACCGGCAAGGTGATTCCCGACAGCCTTATTGAAAAAATTCAGAATGCGGGAAAATTCAATCAGGGTTTTATTACCGGGGAGTATATGGCAGCCGCCTATCTGGATATGGACTGGCACATAATTACCAAACCGTTTAATGGGAATCCTATGGATTTTGAGAAAAAGGCGATGGAAAAAATTCATTTGATTCCGGAAATTGTGGAACGGTACCGCAGTCCGTATTTTCGCCATGCATTTGCCGGCGGATACGATGCCGGGTATTACAGTTACCTGTGGGCAGCTGTGCTGGATGCTGATGCGTTTGCCGCTTTTAAAGAGCACGGGCTCTTTGATCCGGCAACGGCAAAATCTTTCCGGGACAATGTGCTTTCACGGGGTAATACCGAGGATCCCATGGTGTTGTACCGCCGTTTCAGGGGTCGTGACCCCAAAGTGGATGCTCTGCTGAAACGAAAAGGGTTTATGTAAGCCAAAACCCGGTTCCCGGCTGTTATCAGCCGGGAACCGGGTTTCGGAATGTTTGAGTTTTAAATGCTGAATCTTGAATAAAAAAAGGAAAGCGGTATTTGCCGCTTTCCTTTTTTGTTTTTTAACCGGATATTATATTATTTGCCGTTCCGGTTGTCCCCACCGGAACGGCCGGTGTGCAGAACTTCCCGGACCGCTTCTGAAAGTTCCTGAATTTTTACCGGTTTCATCAGTACTTTCCGGATTCCGGTTTGGGAACGGATCTCCGGTGTTAACTCTTCCCGGTAGCCGGTTACCAGCACCACCGGAAGGTCTTTTTGAATTTTGTGGGCTTCAACCGCCAGTTGTACGCCTGTGATTCCCGGCATGGTCAGATCTGTTACGATTGCGTCAAATTTTTCCGGATTGGATTTTACCGCTTCCAACGCGGCAGCTCCGTTTTCTGCCGTGTGAATGTCATATCCGATACCTGACAACACTTCCCGATGGAGAGAGAGCACATCCGGGTCATCGTCTACGATTAGAATTCGCCCTTTTCCGGGTTGATGCTTTGTTTCGTTTTGAAATTTGTTTTCGTATTTTTCTGTTTCGGAGCCGGAAATTACCGGAAGGTAGACGCGGAAAGTGCTGCCTTTTCCCGGACGGCTTTCCACTGTGCAGCCTCCGCCATGGCTGGCTGCCACACCATGTACCATGGATAGGCCGAGTCCCGTTCCTTTACCAACTTCTTTGGTTGTGAAGAACGGATCGAATGCCCTCTGTATGGTTTTTTCGTCCATTCCTGTTCCGGTATCGCGGACAGCCAGCACTACATATGTGCCCGGCTTCAGGCCGGCTGCCTGTATGTCTTTGTTTTTCTTGTGGTTTGCCTGTTTCAGGGAAATGGTTAATGTCCCGCCGAGGGGCATGGCCTGGGCCGCGTTGGTACACAGGTTCATGATCACCTGATGGATTTGGGTTTCATCCGCCAATACAATTCCAAGGCCCCTTTCAACCTGTGTCTCAATGGATATTGTGGCGGGGATGGACGCTCGAATCAGTTGTACCACTTCTTCCACCACCGAGGCCAGCTGCAGCGGAACTTTTTCTTCTTCGGAGTTTCTGCTGAATGCCAGCATTTGTTTGACAAGGTCTCTTGCCCGGATGGACGCGTTTTCAATCCGGTCCAGGTAATTTACCGCTGTCTCGTTATTCGACAGCTTCATTCGAAGCAGCTCGGTGTATCCGAGAATCGGGGTCAGGAGGTTGTTGAAGTCGTGGGCGATACCTCCTGCCAACGTTCCCACTGTTTCCAGCTTTTGAGATTGGCGGAGCTGGGCTTCCAGTTTTTTCTGTTCTTTTTCAAGGAGTTTTTTTTCAGTCAGGTCTACAATGGATACCAGTACCCGATTCCAACTCCCTTTACTTGATTCAATCAGGCTCAGCTGGACAAAAACATATTTTAATTCACCGGAAAAGATGAGTGCTTCCCCTTCTCCGGTATACAGCTTTTCCCCGTTGAGAAAGGTAAGAAGTTGTTTGCCGAACGCCAGTAGCGAAATTTCGGTAAAAAAATCGGTCAGTGTCAGTTTTTCCACTTGTTCGGGAGGAATCGCGAAAAACTCCAGAGCGGCTTTGTTGATCGAACTTATCTGTACTTTCCCCGCCAGTTTTTTCAACAGGGTCACGTCGGTGGCCAGGCGTTTTTTCAATTCTTTTTCCCCGTTTCGGACGAGCCGGTCGATTTCGGTTCTGACTGCGCTGAAGTCCTCCAGTGTGAATGGGACGGAGGACCGGTCAAACATGGCTCGGAATTTGGATTCACTTTCTTTCAGCCGGGTCTCCATCCGGTAGCGTTCGGTAATGTCGGTTATGGAAACCAGCACTTTTTCCCAAGTGTCCCGATATGCGTCCGGAAGGGAAAAATGCACATGGACATAGATCTCTTCTCCGTCCAGTGTCCGGACAATACCTTCACTGGCGCATTCGGAGCCGCCTTCGAACAGTACGCATAATTCTTCAATCCAGATTCTTTTGGCTTCGGAAAACGGTGCGTTTCTCAGATTCCGGAAAAGATGTTTGATGCTTTTGGCGTGGAAGAGTTCCAGTGTGGCCCTGTTTACATCGGTTATTTTTACACTGTGAATCAATTCCCGGAATTTTTCAGGATGCCGGTCAAGGTAAGTTTGGAGGTCTGATATCCCTTCTTTCCGGAGTATTTCCAGCTGTCTCTTAATTTCTGAAAAATCCTCTTCCCATAACGATACCGGTGATTGTTCAAACAAAACTTTAAGCCGGGCTTCGTTCCGGCGCAGCCGGAATTCCACTTCTTTCCGGTCTGTGATGTCAATGCCGACGATAATACCGGCCGGATTGCCTTTGTATTCAATGTAACTGGCGGTAAAATTCATCCATCGTACATTGTGGTTTTTCTGTAAAATCCTGAATTCATATGAATTCGGAACATCTTTCCTGTTCAGCCGTGCGCGGCCCCGTTTTTTTACCGTTTCCAAGTCTTTCGGATGGACAATGGACCACCAGTGCATCCGGTATAATTCATCGGTTGAATACCCGGTGATTTCACACGCCCCGGGATTGGCATAAACAAATTGGTCTTTCTGGTAGATCATGATTGCCACCGGAGCGGATTCCGCCAGGGCCCGGAACTTTTCTTCGCTGTCCCGAAGTCTGAGTTCCGCTTCTTTCTGTTCCGTAATCTCCTGTGCTGTTCCAAGCAGCCGGACCGCGCAGCCGTTTTCAACAATCAGATGTCCCCGGGCATGGATCCAAATCTGTTTTCCGTCCGACACGCGGTTAACCCGGTGGACAACATCGTAGGGTTCGCCGGTTTCAAGGGTTTTGCGGATTGCCTGATCCACTATTTTGCTGTCTTCTTCTGCCACAAGGGGGGAAATGCCTTCCGGTGTGGTGAGCCGCATTTCCGGTTCCAATCCGTACATGGTGGCAGCTTCATCGGAAATCAGAATACGGTTTTTTTTCAAATCCCAGTCAAAAAAACCGATTTTTGTGACCTGCTGAGCCAGCTCCAGGCGCAGCCTCTGTTCTTCCAATTCCCGTTCCCGGTTTCGGATTTCAGTGATATCCCGGTAAATTCCCTGTACGGCAGGTTTCCCTTCCCATTCGATTTGTGCCACCACCACATCAAGATCCAGCCGTTCTCCGCTGCGGGTCACAACTCCCAGTTCATAATGGCTCATATCCGGTTTTTTTCCGTCAGGTGTGGCAAATTTTTCTTTTACCATTTCAAGGCAGTCCGGTGCAATGATTTTCAGGATATCAAAGGAAGCGGACAAGGCTTCTTCACGGCTGTACCCGAACATTTTTTCCCAGGCTTTGTTTACCATTTTCAGTTGGTGTCCCTGAAGAACGTAAATCGGGTCCGGGGATGTTTCCACCAGGGTCTGGTAGCGGACTTCTCTGGCAGTAAGCTCTTTCTCCGCCTGGATTCGCTCGCTGATGTCCCGAAACACACCCTGCAACAGCGTTCGCCCGTTTACTTCAACGGCTTCTGCACGGATTTCCACCGGAACGAGGCGATTGCCGCTGCAAACAACTTCCTGTCTTAGAAGCCGTGTGTTTCCAGAGAGAAGGGCTTCTTTTACATGGTTTTGAAAATCCCTCTGTCCCTGTTTTTCCGGTGTTTCGGGATGGAGTTTCGACTGGTGCATTCCGATAATTTCACTGCGTTTTTGCCGGAGCAACTGTTCTGCGGCGGGGTTTGCGTCCACGATAATTCCGGTTTTTGTGTCGGCGAGGAAAATTGCATCCGGTGCCGATTCAAACAGGCGTTGATACCTCTGCTGTGATTCTTCCAACGCTTTTTCCATTTTCATCTGTCCGGTGATGTCCAGGACAACGCCGTGAAAGCGCACGACATTTCCCGTTTCATCCCGTTGTACAAAAGAATGATCATTGACCCAGACAACGGAACCGTCTTGATGCATGAGACGATAGCTCATGTGGGAAAGAGCCTGGGGATTCGGATCATCCAGTGCCCTGCAGACACTGGTTTTCACTTTTTCCAAATCATCCGGGTGAATCAGGTCGGCATACGATATATTTCCGGATTTCAGCTCGGCGGCAGTGCAGCCGCAGAGTTTTACCACGTTTTCCGTTACAAATTCCACCGGCCATCCCGGTTCATTTCGCCATACAAAAACAACTGCGGGACTTTCTTCAATAATTTTCCGGGTAGCACGCAGTTCCTGAACGGTAGAGTGCTCCCTGGTTATGTCAATCAGATATCCGTGAATTCCTGTTAGATTTCCATCGGAATCAAAACTTCCGGCAATATTTTCACGGATCAAGATGGGATGTCCGTCAATTCGCAGTGCCTGTCCTTCAATCCCTTTCAAATTCCGGTGTTTCCGGAGCAGTGTCAGCATTTGTGTCCGGTCACTTTCTTTTTGATAAAGTCGGGAAACCGGTGTTGCTTTTGCCTCTTCCAGGGAGCTGAACCCGAAAATCCGCAGAAATTCAGGGTTTGCTTCAAGAATGCGCCCATCCGGAGAAGTGACAAAATCCCCGGTCAGGTCCTCGGTAAAAAAGTGCCGGTAACGTGCTTCGGACAGGGTTAATTTTTTTTCCAGCTCCAGTCGTTCCAGTTCTACGGAAGCTCTTGTGGCAAAAATCTGCAAAACATCTTTCACCAGAGAAAGGTGTTTCGGGTAATTGTGGAATGCCGCAATCATGAGGCCGATCGCAGCATTCTGACTGTCGCGGAGCGGAACACCTGCGCAGGTGGACCGGCTGGCTCCGATACTTTCGTTTTCCGTGAGACATGCTTTCACTTCCGCATCATTGAGTATGATGAGTTCGGGTTTTGATAATTTCCGGAGAAGAGGGCGGGTGAGCCTGAATTGAACAGTTTCGGAATCTATTTTCTTTGTGCTTTGTGCGACAGCCTGAATAACAGGAGACCCCTCGTCAATTTTCCCGACAAATATGAAGTCCGCATACAAAACCTCTGCGATAGCTATTGTAAGTTGCTGCAATACATCTTCAGCAGTTGTTCCCCTTGTTTTCAGCGTAATTTTTCGAACAGCTTCCATCACCTCCCCGGCATTGGAACCGGGGGGGGCGGGATGGGGTGAATTCATAACATCAACTCTCCGTATCCAAAAACAATCCCATGATTCAACCGGATGAATAACTGATGTAAGTATAGAGGGTTTCCAGCCGAATTACAAGATAACACTTCTCTTCACTCTCCGAATGGGACAGTTTTGTACGCTGCGGCGCCGGGTTCTGCCCGCAGACCTCTTTTTTTTCGGACATAGAGGGTTTTTCGGATCTTTGCAATTACTTCTCCACTTTCGTTTTTGATGTCAACTGTCCATGTCGGTGTGAATTTTTGACCCGCCGCCGTGTTCTTTTTCACGCTTTCCAGCATTTCTTTCGTGAGTTGGAAAGATACTGACATTTTCCCCGTACCCGGTTTCAGGAACTCAATGGATGCGGCTTTGTCCCAGACAACGTATCCCGGCCCCAGGTTTTTAATCAGCATCAACATGTAAAACGGATCTGTCATGCTGTACAGGCTGCCGCCGAAATGTGTGCCCACGTAGTTCCGATTATACCAGTGGAGTTTCATCTGAACTGTAATTTTCCGGAAATCAGGTGAAATTGACTTTATTCGGATTCCCGCCCCGAGATACGGCGGGTAAAGATCCAACAGCCATCGAAAGAAAACGCGTTTCATTTTCAGATTCTCCCCCATTACTGCATTCCGGCCGGGAAATGCCGACGTTTTCAAGAATACAGGAGGCCGGATGCAAAAACCAGAAAGAAAAAAGGGAAATGGATATAATTCGTCCGGAAATTACCTGAGATATCCCGTTTTTCCGGGTTTTTTCTTTACTCTGCTTCTTTCAGAAGGGAGACAATGTATTCCCGGCTGCCGGGATCCGGTTTTTGGCAGTAGTTTCGTAAAGCCGCGGCAATTTTTTGTTTTCGCTCGAAATTCCGGTCCACAACATACATGAACTCCAGCAGTACGGGGGCAAGGCCCTGAAACTCCTCTCCGGGGTGCCGGATAATGGTCTCATTCCGTCCGATTCCGTGAATCAGGTTTTCCATGCGTAAAGTGAGGTAACGGAGAAACCGTTCCAGCCGATACCTCATAATGGAGTAGAAAATAATAACAATGACTATGATTGAGATACTGATTACGATTGAGAATCGCATTGCGTGCTGAAAGACGATTTCACCGGGGTTGTGGATTGTGATGTGGCTGCGGTACATGGCGGATTCCACCGCCGGCCTCAGGTCCAGAAAATAAAACAGTGTATTCCCTGCTGTGATCAGGACGGCAACAATAACAAAAAGAAGAATAAACCGCCGCTGAAACAATCTGTCGACAAAATAAATCTGTCTTCTGTTTTTAGCCATTTTTTTATCCTATAAATTGTGGCACGACAGGCACAGGCGGCTGCCGCTGTTATCCATGACCAGTAATCCTTTCCGTTTGGAATAATGGTCATGGCAGGTTACACATTCGATTTTTCCGTTTACCAGGCGCAGGGCTTTCGGCAGAGAGGCTTCCGGATGATAGCGTTTTCTGTCTTTCCGCCATGCGTCGGCATAATAAACGCCGATGGGGTGGCTGAGTCCGATTCCTCCCGCGTGTTCCCAGGACGCGCCGCCGGTTTCCACGTTTCGGGAGATTGTGCCGTCATGGCAGGCCAGGCAGTTCCGGGAGCTTTGATCCAGCAGGTGAAGAAGTTCCGGCGGAATGGTTTTGGTGTGGGCAAGGCCCAGCGATGTTCCGTGACTGCCGCAGTTACAGACAAAGCTGTCAGCTGTATGGCACTGAAAGCAGAAGCGTTTTCCTGTTTCGGGGAATCGCAGGAGGTAAGGATATGAGGCGGCAGCCAGTTTCTGTGTGTTTTCTGTGCCCATCATCCGGTGCGCATAGTGGCAGGTACTGCACATCATTTTCCCGTCAACCAGTGGGAATTGTTCCGGGAGTTTTCCTTTTACCCGGAAATCCGATGGATGAGACCGGGAATTTTCGTCCGGGTGGCAGCGGAGACAGAGGATGTCCACGTCCCGGATCATGATTGAGGGGTCTTTCATGCCGAGGTGACAACTGTTGCACCGGTTTTCAAAGTGGTGTTTTTCTTTGTGGCTGCCGGTGGCGACAAATACCAGTGTGGCGGCGCTTGCCAGGAAGAGAGCTGTCCAGATTGCGGAAAATTCCCTACGCATCGTCCGCCTCCATTTCATCGGCATGTTTCCGGAGTTTCAGAATGAATTTTTCCCGGTCTTCTCCAGCTGCGGGCGGGTCTTTTTCCAGCAATTCCAGGATGGTTTCTTCCTGTTTTTTTCTTTTTTGTTCCCGGGAAATAACGGATTGCAGCATTTCCGCAAGGGGTTTCAGAAAATCATCGGATCGAAACGCAATCCGATTTGCCGGATGTCCTTCGAGATAGCTGTTCAGGATGGTTCTGAACCGGTACATCGGGCCGGATATTTTGTGGCTGTAATGAAGTGCCGCGAGGTAGAGAATCGCTACGGAAACCGCCAGCTGCAGCAGAATTGCCAGTGTGCTGATTGCGTTAAGGTTTCTGTAAAGGCTTCGGATAGTATAAAATGATTCGGCAAAACCACTCCCAAGCTCCCGGTTGAAAACAATTGCGATAACTCCGATACCGGCCAGTGAGCTGAGAAGAACGGCTACAGTGACAAAGGCAATGAAGCGGAGCTCCCTGCCGATTGGAATAAGCTTTTTCCTTTTCATTTTTGTCTCCTGTATTGTTTTGAGCGGTTCCGGTTTCTGCCCCGGATTCCGGCAACCGCCTTTCACCCCCCTTTTCCGGACGTCCGCGCCCGGTTGATCAACTACGGGGCGTATCGGGGTTTATGTTGTTAACTCCAAATCAATCGTATCCTTCCCCGCACATTTTTCTGCCTCCCCGGTAGTTCGGGAGGCCGGATTTCCGGTTTCACGGGCGTTTCACCGGGGTTATTCTGTCATATTGATAGGTTTTGTGGCATCCCGGGCTGCAGCTGCCCCCTGTCTTCGTCTTTTTAAACCCGATGGGAATGTTCCATTTTCCGAAGGGTGTTTCAGTTCGGATCAGCCTGGGATTTTTTCCGGCATGAATCATGTGGCACACGCGGCAGCTCCGGCCTTTTTCCCGGTCAACATGAAGGTAGTGCAGGTTTCGGGTACCGTTTCGGAAACCGGTTTCATCGTTTTCAGCTTTTTCAGTGGTGACAAGGCTTTCATCATGGCATTGAAAACATAATGCGTAGGTATTATCTTTGAAAGGTGCATAAAAACGTGCGGGAAATTCTGCGGTCAGAATACTGTTTATATCTGATCCGTGAGGATTGTGGCAGGAACCGCATTCCCCGTCTTCCACCGGCGGATGAATTGTTGTCCCGTTTTTTATGATCCGGAATACGTTAAATTGGCGTCCGTCCGGGCCGGGCATTGCTTTGTTGTGACACCCGAAGCACAATTCCGGGACATTTTTATACAGGTTGTTGTCATTTTTTGACCCGTGGGGATCGTGACAGTTCAGGCAGGTGCGTTTGTCAACAACCGGTGCGTGTTTTACTTTTGATTGTGCGGCGTGGTTTACGACATCTTCATGGCAGTCGGCGCAGATTTTCCCCGGTTTGTTTTTCAACTGGTACTGGAAAGCCGATGCATGGGGGCTGTGGCACTCTGTGCAGCCATCTTCCAGTGCGCTGTGCATGTGACGTTTCCCGTCCGAGAAATCCTTGTCCGAATGGCAGTCGGTACACAGGGCCGGCTGCTCTTTTTTCAGCAGGGAGGCATGGTCGGAGGAGTGCGGATTATGGCAATCCGTGCATTCTCCCGCTTCCACAGGCCCGTGGACGTGTTTGCCGGTGAAATTGTCCTGATCATGGCAGGTGAAACACAGTGCGGCGACAGTATCTTCGGTGAGAAGCTCTTTAGTGCTGCCTCCGTGGGGGTTGTGGCATGCGAGACAACCGTCATCGGAAATTGCCGGATGAATGTGCTTACCTTCTTCTACACTGTCATGGCACTGGTAGCAGAGCTCCTGAATGTGATCCGGCATCGGATTGAATTTGTGTTTCCCTGTTTCTTCATGGCAGGAATCGCAGCCGTCTTCCACCGGAGAATGGAGAATGCGCATTTTCTTGAAATTGCTGTGGCATTTGGATGTAATGCAATTTTCTCCCCGTGCCGGAATAAAAGCCATTATAATGAAACAGGTACATATAAAAATTCCGCTTCTCATAACTGTTACCTCCAGTATCTTTTGGGATTATGACTGCGTCCGTGGCACCGTAAATAGCAATACCCCCGGGTACTGGTAATCACCAGCTTCAGCTGCCCGCTTGAATTGGGGTGAACAATGTTTCTGTCGAAATTAATCAGGCCGATATGATCTCCGTCTGCGGTACTTCCTCCGGGGACTCCGTGGGGATCGTGGCATGCGGAACACGGGATCTGCGCGCTTTCCACGTGCCTGTAGTGCAATCGGAAGGTGCTCTGGCTTGACATGAGGATGTTGGGATCATGGCATTTGAAACACAGGGCATAAGCGGCGGTTGAATACTGTGTGTAATCCGTGGTGTCGTAGCGCCGTTCCAGAATGAAAGCGTAGGCGGAGCCGTGGGGGCCGTTGGGCCCGGTTCCCCCGGCGTTGACGGATGTGTTGCTGTTGTGGCAGTCGGTACAATAGATGACGGAACTCGTGGTGTATGCCGGGCGGAGTGAAGGCACGGAGTTTGCCTGTCCCTGTGCGGCGATGGGATGATAACTGGGGTTTGAGGGATTGATGGCGATTCGGATGTTGGCGGTATCAATGACGCGGTCGGTGGAGGGGATGATATTAAAATTGGAATTGCTGCCGTGGCATTTGATACAGACCTGATACTGGTTGATTGATTCGCTTACCGCGTTTCCCGACAGGTCAGCCCCGGAAACCCCCCGGAGGGCACCGTTCACCAGTGGCGCCGCCGAGGTGGTTCCATTTACGGCGTGGGGGTTGTGGCAGTCAACGCATTCCACATGTTTCGGCATGGTGGTCACGTTTTCAGCCGGGTCATGAATTCCACTGTAGTTTTCGGTGAAGTGACCGGACAGGCGGTTCATTGCGGTGTAAATGTCTTTTGCCGCGACATTTCCGGTATGGCAGGCTTTACAAACCCCGTCTTCGCCGTTTTGCGTTAGAAGCCGCTGGGGGGTGCCCGCATTGTGAGGCGTATGGCAGTTTCCGCATGAGTTGTCGGCTACATTTGTATAGGAGGAGAAAGGCCAGGGGTTTGTTCCGCTGCCGTTCCAGGTCGCTGTGGAGGTATTATGGTCACAGCTTTCGTACATGCTTTTCTGATGACAGCTTTTGCACAGTGCACTGCCGATGTTGCTTTTGACAAGGAAATTTCCGTTGGGGTCATCATGGGGGTCATGGCAGCTTGTGCACTGGAGCTCTCCGGAGGCTTTATCATATGTGACAGGGTCGCCGGCGCCGGGATTAACCAGCTCCGGGGAGCTCTGCGGTACAAAAGATACCGGGTGATCGTTGGAGAGGTCTGTTCCGAGGTCGCTGTTTCCGGTGAGGAGTCCGCCGGAGGTATTTGCCATTGTGAATGTCACATCCGGGTTTCGGATATTTCCCAGGGCGATGGTTCCGTCATGGCAGCTGAGGCATAGTTTGGACGCACCGTCCGGTTGTCCCGGAGAAACGCTTAATGTCGAACTGCTGTAAGTGGTATACACAACCGGGCCGATATCCTTGTTCCACAACGGAGAAAGAGGGGCTGCCGAATGGGGCGTGTGGCAGAACACACAGATGCCGGTTGTTTCCGTTGTTTTCACGGGCCCGGGCCCTGACGCGGAGAGGTTGTGGCGGGTTTGTGCAACATCCGCATGCCCCGGGGAAGTGCAAAACAGCATCAATGGTATGTACAGTATAAAAAAGAAATGTTTTCTCATTTGCCTATTCCCTTAATTTCAAATTGTTGTATTCGGTGATTGTATGTATCGGCAACAAGAAAGGTTGTGGCTGACCCGTAGGCGATTCCCGACGGCATCCAGAATTGTCCCGGGCCGCTCCCCCGGCGGCCCAGAACATAGAGAAAGCGTCCGCCGGCATCAAATACCTGGATGTTGTCAAAAGAAACATCTGAAACCAGAACATATCCCAGACGGTTGACGGCAATTGCCTTTGGTTTGGAAAAATCCCCGCCGCCGGTTCCGTTTCCGCCGAAAGTACCGAGAAATTTTCCGGACGGCGTAAAAATCTGAACCCTGAAATTCAAGGCATCCAGCACATAAAGCTGTCCGTTTGCTGCGGCGATATCAATGGGGAAATTGAATTCCCCTGTGTCTGTCCCCCTTTTGCCGAAAGAAAAAATCTGTTTTCCGGAGATATCAAAGCAGCGGACAAGATGCCGAACGGCATCGGCGCAGTACAGCCGGTTTTTGATCCAGGCCATTCCGCACAGGCGGGAATTCGGAACTGCTGCAAACAGCTGTCCCTTTTTCAGGGAGGCGTTAAATTTTATAATTCCCATCCGTGCGGAATCGGAGACATATACGTTTTCATATTTATCAAGGCAGATTCCGACAGGCGAACCGAATGGCACTTTGCCGATTTTTTTTATCGTTCGTATGATTGTCCCTGTTTTGTCCAGCAGGACAACAGATTCGTTTTCGATATCTGTCATGACGATGTTCCCGTTTTTCAGCAGGACAACCGAAAAGGGAGTCTGCCGGGATTTTTTTCTGCCGAAGAGCAGGCTTTTCAGCCGGCTTGAGAATGTTACCTTCCCGTGAGGTGTAATGGTTCTGGTAAAAATAACAGACTGGGCCGGACATGGTGAAATAAATAATATCAGTACCGCAAGAAGCAGAAAGTGTCTTTTCATCTAAAATCGCCTCCTTATACTCAGAATGTAGTATGAATGGCGTCTGCGCGCCGCATCTGTGTCGTCGAGAATGTATTCATAGGAGCCGGTCAGAAGCAGCCGCCGGATTTGCCATTGAAACCGGGCAAAGATGCTGGCTCGTCTGCGGTCATAATTGTCGGAACGGTATTGAAGGTTCCGATAATTGATGTCCCCGCTCAAACCGGACAGGAGTACCCAGGAAAAGGTCAGGTACCGGCTTTTTATCTCATTAAAGTGTTCCTGGGATTGAAAATCCGTTTTGTTGTCGGCGAGGGTATAGATCAGACGGAACCGCCTGTGAAAAGAAACCTGGGTGGCACCCTGCCAGTTGCGGGTTGTGTACCTGGAACGTGTGCCGTCATATTTCTCAGTTGAGTACTGCCAGGTGAAAAATTTTGAATCCAGCCCGGCCATTTTCTGACGTGAGAGGTAGGATTCAAAAGGAGAAACCAGAAACCTGGAATCCAGGCGGTTTCCGCTTCCCCGGATCCGGTATCCGATTCGGAACATTTTCAGGAAACGAAGTTGAAAACTGTTCTGGTAATCATGTATGTTCAGAATGTAATCCGGTTGCTGCTGAAAAAGATAGGAGACAAGGACAGTGCCGCCTTCGGGGATATTTCCCCCGGGGATCCGTGTGATGTACACAATTTCATCTGTTACAAGGATTTGATAATCAATGCCGTTCTGATACAGTACGGACAGTTGGGGATCCGTGATGATAATTGAATCCGGGTTGATCCCGTTGACATTCAGGACGATGGAATTGCTGAAATCAAACGAAATTTCCACCGAATCATTTTGTGTCTGCCCGGACGAGTGATTTGCAAGGACTTCGTATTGCTGAGAAAATATCAGATTCAGCCTGCCGGTGGGAATGATTTTCCGGTAGGCGGTCTGAATGTGTCCGGTGGTCCGGTTCAGGTATGAATTGTCACCGGTTTCCCGTCTTGCAGTGAGGGAAATCTCAGATTCCAGACTTTCGAAAAGCGAGTGGGTTAACGCTGCGGAAACAAAACTCTGATCCATACTGCTGTCAAAAACCCGGGTGCGGGAAAAGTTCAGCATTCCGGTTGCCCTCAAATGCGGGGACAGTTCCCGGGCAATTGAGTTCATTAGCGTAATGGTGTTCAGGTTACTGGCGCCGGCCATTTTATCATAGCGGAAAACTCCGCTGTACCGTGTCGGACGGGTGGTTTTGAACACAGATTCGAAAATTCCCTGCAGCTGTGTCTGTTTGTAGTTTACGTCATAAACCGATTCGCTGTAATTTTTAAATCTGAAATTCAGCATTCCCCGGTGGCCGTTCCGGTTATACAATGTTGTTTTCATTGTGATGTTATCTGTTTTTTCATTTCGATCTTCAAATGTAAGAGACGCATACCGGTTGGACATCCGATTGACATCCAGTTCGAAGGGGATTCCCCCCAGTTTTGAAAACAGTGTGATGCCGTGCTTTTTCACACGGTTATAGTATCTTCCGAGAAAGGCCCGATCAGAGCTTGTGTTGGATTGAAAAAAATAGAGGGTTGCATGAACCGGCTTTTTTTCCAGAAACCGGAACCGCATGTCATATGCATTATCCATTTCGTTATAGAGAAAGCTGTTTTCGAATTCCCTCACGCTGCTGCGGTTCTGGATCAAGGTGCCATCAATTGTAAAATTCAACAGGTTGGGATGGTAGATATAGCCTTCCAGGTTCAGGTTTAATCCGTAGCGAAAAAAACTTTCCGAATAATCCCGTACCGTTTCTTTGTTATCCCGTTCATTTTCCGAAGTTCCTTCCCATCCGAGAATATAAGCTCCGTGAATACGGGTTAAAGCCAGGGATCGGATTTCCTGAGCTCCGGCAATCCCGCTGTAGAGAAGCATCAAAGCGACAAAACTTTTTACGGCAGATGGGACGGGGAGTTTTTTCATTGGAGAAACATCGGATTTCCGCTTACATGCGGCTGATGACATTCCAGACAATCTGTAACGCCCTCATGGTTTTCATTGGCAAAAATATCCGTCTTATTGTGGCATTGGAGACACAGCCCGGGTGTTTTTTTAACCAGCAGGGATGGATTCACAGACCGGTGTGGGAGGTGACACATCAGACAGGCTCCCACCGCAACCGGTCCGTGAACGTACGGTCCGGTAAACTTACTTTTCTCATGGCAATTGAAGCACAATTCCGCCTTACTGGAAACCAGCATATTCCGGGATGTTTGGTTATGGCAGCGCTCGCACTGCCGGTTTACGTAGGGAGGATGTTGAGACACATAGGTCTCCGGTTTTTTTTCTCTGCGTTTGTTTCTCGCTTTACGAATGGCTTTTTGTGCTGCAATTATCTGACTTTTTTCCGGTCCGGCTTTGGAGTTTGACTCTTTTCCGGAAAGAGAAGGGTTGGGCACGCCGTCAAAAAAGAAGGACAGCACCCGATATTTTTTTTCCGGTGTACACGCTGAAAGCAGCAGTAATCCTGTCAGGGCAATAATGACCTTACTTCTTGTAAGACCCGAATGCATAGACATTCACCTTGTTTCTGCCGAACTCGGAGTTGACGAGAAGCAGGTATTTTGCCTGAAACCCCGGGGCAAGTTTTTTTCTGAAAAATTGGGGAATATCATAGCTGATACTGATACCTGCCGGCAGATTAATCATGCCTTTCCCATTTCCGGGAGAGAGAAAAAAGAGTAGAAGCTGGTGCTTTTTGTTGAAAACCTGAATGTTTTCGAATGCGGCGTCAGCGACATAGATTCGCCCTTCGCGGTCCACTGCAATTCCTTTGGGGCGGGAAAACATCCCCGGTTTGTCTCCCACCTGTCCGAAGCGGCTGATGGGTTTTCCTTTCAGGCTGAAAATCTGAACACGAAAGTTTGTCGTATCGGAAACATAGAGTTTGCCCCCTTCGATGGCAATATTCGTGGGGTGGAACAGCTCATCGTTTCCGCTGCCGGGTTTCCCGATGTCATACAGGGTTTTTCCGCTTTTCATATCCACTACATGGACCTGATGTTTTCGGACATCACAGACAAAAAGATGCTTGCCTGATATCACCACATCAACCGGCCCCTCAAATTGGCCGGTTGAGCCGTATGCACGCACAAAACGGCCGTTTTGATCATAGACCATGACTTGCTTTCGTCCGATATCCGCAACATAAACAAGGCCGTTTTTTTTGTCTATCGCGACATTGATCGGGCTTGTCAGGTTGCCGGGCTCTGTCAGCCCCCAGGTGGTGAAGGAATGTTTCTTGAAATCGATTACACGCAGTCCCCCGTGAATATCACAGACATACAGGCGGTCTCCTGCGAGGGCACTGCCGTATGCTTTGTTGATGGGGGTGGGTTTGTCCTGATCCGAACCGACAATGAATTTAAACAGTTTGCTCGGCCCCTGCCGGATATCTTTGGATGAAGAAATTGTTGCAAGGAATTGATATCTCGGCTGGTTGGGCAGTGGCGGATAGAAAATAAATTGATTCGGTTCTGTTCTGCTTTTGACTGTTTCTTTGGGTGCCCGCACACATCCTGAAACAAAAATCAATGCCAGGATAATCAGAACAAGTGTAATCTTTTGTTTCACCGGTTTCCTCCCTTTTAAAAAAGCCCCCCTTGAGCGGGGGGCTTTTTGTTTACTGGAAAATCAAATTGTTGTTTCCTGTATTTCCTACTTCTTGTGGCACGTCAGACACAGGGCACTGGCCGCGTTGCTCTTAACCAGCAGTTTTGCAATGCCGGGGGTGTTATGTACGTCATGGCAGGAGGAACATTCCATTTTGCCGTTGTACAGCATCCCCGCAACCTCGGTTGATGAGGACGGATCCACCAGTTCGCCGTCGTTGGTGGCGAGGGTGGTATCATAAGTGAATGAAATCGGGTGGTCGTTGGTCAAGTCCGTTCCCAGCAGGGCATCTCCGGTAATGAGATTTGTGTTGGTTGTTGTTCCGCTGAATGCTTCCAGCCCAACTGTTCCGTCGTGACAGGAGAGACACAATTTGGATGCGCCTTCCGGCTGGCCGAGGTCGGTTGCGTTCAGGGTTGAACTGCTGTAAAGGGTGAACGTCTGTGTTGTCACCTCATGGTTCCACAGAGGCTCATAACCGGCTTTCGCATTATGCGGCGTGTGGCACACAATACAAATCTGACCGGTTGTATTCCAAGTTTCACTGCTGAAATCGTGCGCGCTGCCTACGATTGTTCCCTGAGCCATCACGGCACCACTCAGCAGCAGGCTGAATGTGATTACAAGAATTTTCCTCATTAAGACACCTCCGTAAATAGAATATAAATCCTGTGAATTTTTTGAAGATTCGACTTCATGTTATTACCTCCAAATTCCCTGAACGCACCATTTAATAGAACAAAAGAATTAAATCACAATATATATTTATACCTATTCTTTTCAAATTGTCAATGATTATTTACCATCTCCCCGGATTTTTTAATGCGGCTATTTTTTGTGACAGGTCAGGCACAGTGCGCTGCCGGCATTGGATTTGACAAGGGACTTTGTATTCAAATAATAACTGGGATAGGAAAAGTCGTGGCAATCCGTACAGTTTCCACTGCCTCTGGATACGTGTACATCGTGGCAGGAGCTGCATTCCAGCATTCCGCCGAACAGCATATCGCTGCTGATGGTTCCACCGAGTCCTGACGGGGTTGTATCCGGATTGTTGAGTCCGGGGTCCTGTGCGGCCAGCGCGGCATCGTAGCGAATGGCAACCGGATGGTGATGGTTTAAAGCTGTACCGATCTTGATGGGTACATTTCTGCTTGTCTGATCCCGGATAAAGCTGGACCCGGTGTTTCCGCCAAATGAGTCCAGCGCCACAGTCCCGTCGTGGCAGGATAGGCAGAGCCGGGTGATGCCGGTGGGCTGCGTTGGCGTGGCATCCAGCGTAGAGCTGCTGTACAGCGTGAATGTGTTGTTTGTCACCGCATGATTCCAAAGCGGGGACTGCGGAACTGTCATGTTGGCATGGTGGGGGGTGTGGCAGATAATACATGCCCGGCCGTTTGTCCACCCGCTGGTGGAAAAGTCATGGTGCGTGTTTATGACAGATGCGTTCATTGTCACGGAGAGCATAACCAGGGAACAGGCCACGAGGAAATTTCCGGCGTGCCGGATGAAAAAAGAATGTGTGTTTGTTTTACCTGAAGAATTCATGAATACCTCACAGTTAAATTAGTTCATTTCGGTACCATTCCAAATATAAATTAAAAAACAGAGCGGGCATAATAAGCCTGCCTAAATTATAGTGTGAAGATTATCACACTCTATAAAACGAATCAAACTAAAATTCACTTATTTGTTTTTTTCGAACCTTCATTGCATCCGGGGAAATGCGCGGCGGTACAAAAAAGCATCTGAGGATTTTCAGACTGAAAAAATCAATGAGGAATAAGATGTCTGCGGAAACATGAAAAGGATACTTTTGGAAGAGCGGGAAAGAGGCGGATTTCTAAGTGTTACGGGGTTGCGGATAATTGGCCGGAAATGGCTGTTCCTGTAACAATCAGGTTTTATAGACGATGTTGCCGGGATTGTTAAACCAGCTTTCCAGTGTGGCGAGAGAACGGCTCAGCCAGTTCAGGAAAGCATCCGGCTCCATTTTTGTAATAATCGGCCATTTTCCTTTTTCGGTCCGCATTTTCTTGAAATTGCCACTTGGTTTTCCCGTTGCCATAATTGTAACACCTTTCATGATGCCGGATGCTTTGTTGAGTTTTTCCCGGTTTCCGTGATGTTCTTCGTCCATTTCCTTTACAGGGTTGGGGCGTGTTTCCAGAATGCGGAATTTCCCCTTACAAACTTCGGCCAAAAGGAATTGGTCTGCGTCCCCGAAGTGAGTGGGGGAAATGGCGCCGTCTTTTGTAATGGCAATGGCGACTTTTTTCCATTGTGCTTTGTCTGATTCCCTGTTTTGCATTGTCATTCCCCTTTTTCTTGTTATGAACATATGTTTATTATAAAATAGAATCAGCTTTTTTACAAACAAAGATTCAGGGAGGCAGACAATGCGTTTTACAGAACCCGCAACTCTCGGGCGGCTGAAACTGAAAAACCGGTTTTTCATGGCGCCGGTGAAAACCGCTTACGGTACGTTGGACGGACGGGTGACCGAACGTCATCTTGTTTATTACAGAAACATTGCAAAAGGGGGAGCCGCACTGGTTATTCCGGAACCGGTATCTGTGGTGCAGACGGGAAAGGAGCATCCGAAGCAGTTGACGATTCATCTGGAAACCAGTGTGCCGGATTTGAAGAAAATTGTGGCTATACTCCATGAAAACGGGGCATTGGCCTGCTTGAATCTGAACCACGCGGGCCGTGCCGCCAACCCAAAGGCCACCGGAACCGCGCCCCTTGCTCCCTCTGCCCTCGTTTGTCCCGTTACCGGTCAAATACCGAATGTGCTGTCCCCGATGGAGATTGAGGAGATTATTCATGCATTTGGGGACGCGGTGGGCCGGGCTGCGGCTGCCGGATTCGACGCGGTGGAAATTCAGTGCGGCCACGGCTATCTTGTCAGCCAGTTTCTCTCTCCCCGTACAAATCAGCGGGAGGATGAATACGGCCGGGATAAAAGCCTCTTTTTGAAAAAAGTGTTTGAAGAAGTGGAGAGGAACCGGGGGGATTTGACTGTTCTGGCCCGTATTTCCGTCAGTGAATTTCTGGAAGGTGGCCTGATGCCCGAAGATAACCTTCCGGTTTTAAAACTGGCGGAAAAACACGGTTTCGATGCGGTTCACTGCGGAATGGGGAGTATCTGTGACACGCCGCCTTTTTATTATGCCCACATGGGGATTCCGGAATCCCATCAGCTGGAAGCATTGAGAAAAGTGCGGAGGATGACCTCCCTTCCCCTCATTGCAGCGGGGAGAATGGCGGATATTGAAAAGCTGGAAACACTTGAACGGGAAAATCTGGCCGATTTTGCGGCTTTCGGCCGGGCATTGGTTGCGGATCCTGCTTTGCCTGCGAAACTGACGGAAGGGAAAACAGAAGCGATTGTTTTTTGTGGCTTTTGTCTTCAAGGCTGTCTTGCCAATGTTAAAAACGGCAGCGGACTGGGGTGCATTGTAAATCCGGAGATTGACAAAGTGCCGCTGAATCCCGCCGGGCTGAAAGGAAAGAAGGCTGCGGTTATCGGGGCCGGCCCTGCCGGACTTTCCGCAGCCTGTACTTTGGCAAAACAAGGTGCAGATGTGACGGTTTTCGAAAAAACCGGGGAGTTGGGCGGGCAGTTCCGTCTGGCCCCGTTGGCTCCGCACAAAGAATTGATGAGGCGGCCGTTACAGGGGCTGATTAACCGGGCCCGCCGGCTGGTTTCCGATATCCGCCTGAATGCTGAGCCTGCGGATGAAGACCTGAAAGCCTATGATTTCATCATTGCGGCAACCGGGTCCCGGCAGCGGATTGCCGGAATTAAGAACCTTGAAACACAGTACTGGATGACTTCACTGGAGTTTTTTGAGAATAAGAAAGCTGTAAAGGGGAAAAGGGTTTTGATTGTCGGTGCCGGAATGGTCGGAATGGAAGCTGCGGAAGTGCTTGTGGGCCGCGGGTTTGAGGTGACGGCTACCAAGCGCAGCAATACCATTGCCAACGATATGGAAATGATTACAAAAAAGATGATGTTGAAACGCCTTGGTAAAACCCCCCGGATGACGATTATGCCGGAAACCACAGTGCTTTCGTTTGAGAAAAACGGGGTACGGGTCCGCTGCCGGGAGAAAGAAAAAACGCTTCCGGCATTTAATACGGTTATTATTGCATCCGGAATGGAGCCGGACAACAGCCTGGCGGTATCATTGAAAACGGCAGGTTTCCCTGTAATGGTAATCGGAGATGCCAATCATCCCGCGGATATCTATGCCGCGACCCGGGCAGGCTACGAAACCGCTGTTTCACTTCGGTGAAAGAATATGCGGCCGGGATGCTAATGGCCCTTTTTTCGGAGATTTTATGTTTTGTCGGCGGATACGGGAATTTGTACCCCGGTTGGGTTCTTTATTCCCTTCCTGTCGGTTTTCGGGAAACCGGTTTGTTTTCCAGCCAGCCGTTGCCGGCATTTTCCCGGTAGTCGAATTTCGGGATACAGGGCTTGATGTCAATGAGGGGAGTATGGTCCAGAATGTCAATTCCGCTGACCTCAAGCGTGGTTCCCATCCGTTTTTCCAGTTTTACGACAGACATTCCGATACCGTTTGGACGGCAGGGGTGACGGGAGGCAAAGATACCGTGGGGGCTGTCGTCCAGGAAGGGCGGCCGGGAAAGGATGATTTCCCCGGCTTTATCGAAGATGTAGAAAAGAATGATATGGGTAAAGGTTTCAATGGTTTCCAGCCCGGCTTCAAATTCCGGGAAGAGTTCCACTTTCCCCTTTGCCCGGGGGGCGAAAATTCCCTGAATGGGGCAGTCTTCCTTCCTTTTGTACGGGGAGAAGATGGTTCCGATTTGTGAGATTTCAAATTTCATTATCTGTCCTTTTTTCTTTCGATGTCCCCTTTAATTATCAGCCCCGGCAGGCAATAAAGTCAAGAACTCTTTGTTTTTCCCGGAAATTGTTCAATTGACAATGTTATGTGAATCTTTATAATGAACGCAACGAAGCGAGTTCAAACTTTTTAGGTGAAATTCTGTTTCTCACATGATAAGGGGGGGAATGATGAAGAAATCTCTGGTAAAGCCGGTGGCACTGATGCTGGCTGTTATTTTCCTGCTGTCTTTTCCGGCTCAGGCGTTTCCGTGGCATAAGAAGAAAAAGAAGGCATTGAAAATCTATGGTTTTTTATGGCAGACCAATTCAACACCTGCAATTGGAATTCAGGTAGGGTTGTTTGATGCCGCCACCGGAAAATTGCTTGCGGTTACGAAGAGTAATATTTTCGGCAAATATAAGTTTAAAAATTTGAAACCGGGATTTTATATTGTCCGTACCGGAAAATTCAGCAGAACGGTAATGCTGCAAAAGAGGAACGCGAATATTCATTTTAATTTCAGTTCTCCCGATGGAAACATGGATTTTGTGGCAATGGCGATGGAGAATAACGAAAAGGCCGGAACTGCCGCCGCCGGGCCCAGCGATCCGGCGCTGACAAAATGGATTGCAGGGGAGTATTATTCTTATCAGGGTTCAACGGAGAGAAAGCTCATGCTCTGCCCCGACGGAGTCTTTTATGATTCACACGAATCTTCCTATTCCGGCACTTCCACCGACAGCCTGGGGAACCAGACATCTGCTTTTGGCGCGGCGAATCAGGGCCGGGGCAGCGGACGCTGGGCAATACAGGGAAACCGGCAGTCGGGGACCATTACTTTCAGTTACAAAGGGAAGGGGGCCAGCAAAACGCAATACCGTTCCATAGGCGATAACTGTTTTATGATCGGCGGTGTGAAATATTGCTATGCCGGCCCGCCCCGCTGTAATTGATTTCAAAGCGGAGCGATAAATACTGAAGCGCTGTTTCCGTTGTGGGATCGGTGCAGTTTTTGCCGATGAGAAATCTGTTGTGAAGCATTCTGAAAAAGACGGTGAGAGTCCTTTTTATCTGAAAAAGATCACTGTAGATTTGCAGAAACGGTTTGTGTTGTAAACCCCTGTTTTCTTTTCTGTCCCCGGAACGGCAAACCGGTATGAAGCGAGAATATGTTTTTGCTGTTAACCAAAAACCGGCCGGGCAGGTAATAGTTGTGAAGATTTTTTTCGGAGGTACAGAATGGATGAAGTGAAATTAGCGGAGATGCTGGTTCCGATTATTGTGGTGCCGAGTTTCTTTTTTCTCACCGGTTGGGCATTCTGGATGTTTGTCAGGTGGCGGCAGTACAAGTACCGGATGAATATTCAATTGAAGATGCTGGACAAGGTGGAAAACGGCGGGGAACTGGTGCAGTTTGCGGAATCTGATGCCGGAGCGAAGTTTATTGCTTCCATGGAATTACAGGCGGCGGGGCTCAAAGACCGGATACTATCAGCTGTAAACAAAGCAGTGATTCTGCTGGTGCTGGGAATTGCGGTTTACGCGGTGCGGGGTACGTTGAACGAAGCTGCCGTGGTATTTACGATCTTGGGTACGGTACTGATGGCATTTGGTTTCGGGTATATCATTGCGACTTTGATTTCTTATCGCCTGGCATCAAAGTGGGGATTGATTGCAAAGGAAGTTTCAAACGGAGAATAATCAATTCCCGGCCGACGGAACTGAAAAGGCCGCAGGTTTCGGAATGAATGTGTGCAGGAGGTTTGTTTGAAACCGCTACATCCCGTGCCGTTGCTGACGATGAATGAAGAAAGTTTTCAGCTGTTTTATGAGCAGACGGTACGGGGTGTATGGCGCTATGTTTTTGTGATGTGCCATAACGAAGCAATTGCCGACGATGTAATTCAGGACAGTTATATCCGTTTTCTGCGGTATGTGGATGTGCGCCGCAGTCTTCCGGAGCAGCGGGCTTACCTGTACCGTATTGCGGGAACCATGCTTGCGGTTCATATGCGGATGGAATCTGCCGGAGGAATGGGGGAAATCGGCAGCTGGCCGGCGGCGCCCCCTCCGGACCCGAATTTGTCTATGGATATGGCAGCGGCACTGTCCGATGTGGGGGGAAGGGAACGAAAGCTGCTCTGGCTTGCCCATGTGGACGGGTTCAGCCACAGTGAAATTGCCGAAATCCTTGGTGTTGCGGAAAAGAGTGTCCGGGTAATGCTTTACCGGGCGCGAAAAAAATTAAAATCCCTTTTGGAAAAACGGGGACTGAATCAGGAGGTGGCACTGTGAATATGCATTGTCCTGACGAACAAAGACTCATAGCCGCAATCCGTTCAGATAAACTGACAGATGAGATGCGGAATCATTTGAAAAACTGCGAATATTGTCGGGAGGTTGGTGAAATTACCGGACAACTGCAGACAGTCGCCAGTTCTCTTCCCGCCCCCCATGTGGCTCCTGCCCCTGTCATGTATCGGTTGGCAAAACAGGCTGATCCGGATATTTTTGACCGCGTACTGTTTCCTATCCGGATTGTACAGTTGTTTTTTGTCATTGTTGCAGTTGCTGCCGCTGTTGCCGTCCTCTTTGCCGGAACTCGGTTTCTCTTTCAAGCTGTTCGCTGGTTTGATTCCCTTCCCTGTTTTGCGAATTTAACCGGTACCGCTGCATTTGCTGTTCGTATCGGTGCCTTCGGCGGGCTTGTGATTGCCGTTTTCCTCCTCATCACTGCATTTTTCATGTGGCTTTCTGATGTTTTTCGTGAATGGCGTCCGGTGCGGCTGACCTGATAGAGGGAGGAAAGAGGGCGTGTGTGAATCACGACTCTCCGTTTCCTTTCGGTTTTCCCCTGCGGGTCTTTCCCGGCCTTGCGTTTTATCTCGTCCATTGTTCTCTTCCTCTCCCTTCCCCTTTGCCTTCGGTGCGTTTCCTGATAAGATGGACTTGGCAGACAAACTTTCAGGGCGCGTAGTTCGTCAGGGTAGGTGTTATGAAGAAACTGGGCGAAATTCTGGTTGAAATGGATAAGGTAGATGAACGGGACGTGGAACGGGCATTGCGCCTCCAAAAAGAGAACGGGCAGAAGCTTGGTAAAATTCTGCTGTCTCTCGGCTATATTACGGAAAAAGATCTTGTCAATGCATTGGTGACCCAAACCGGTGTCCCCGCCCTTGTTGGGGAACAGGTTCCGGAAGAGATTGAGAAAAGAGACGATATTGACCTCATTTTTCTGAAAACCCACAAAATGATTCCCCTGGAGGAAGAGAAAGGCGAATTGACAGTGCTGATGGATGACCCCTTTGACTTCGAGTCGGTAGAGGCGCTGGAAACCTTAACTCATTACATCGTTCGGCCCATTCTCGGCATTGAAGCGGAGATTATGGATGCGTTGTCCCGGGTATATGAGGAGAATAACGGAGATGCGGTCGTTTCCGGTATGGATGATGTCTTTGGTGAGATTGATGAGGATAATATTGAGCAGTTGAAAGATCTTGCATCAGAAGCACCGGTAATTCGTCTGGTAAATCAGATGATTTCCCGTGCGGTGGAGATGAAGGCCAGTGATATTCATGTGGAACCTTTTGAAAAAACGCTGATTATCCGGTACCGGATTGACGGAGTGCTTCATGAGGTGGAAACCCCGCCCCGGAATATTGCTCCGGCGGTAATTTCCCGTATCAAAATCATGGCAAGACTGGATATTGCGGAAAAGCGGGTTCCCCAGGACGGGCGCATCAACCTCCGGGTACTGGGCAAGGAAATTGACCTCCGTGTGTCCTGTGTCCCCACTTTGCACGGGGAGTCGGTGGTGATGCGTATTCTGGATAAGGGCAGTATTCAGCTGTTTGATATCGGAAAACTGGGGTTTCCCAAAGATACTTACGGGAAATTCCAGCGGCTGATACACCGCCCCCATGGAATTATTCTGGTAACCGGCCCCACCGGAAGCGGAAAGACAACAACGCTGTATGCCGTTCTCAACGGGCTCAACAGCCCGGATAAAAAGATTATTACCATTGAAGACCCGGTGGAGTACCAGCTGGAAGGGGTGAATCAGATTCACGTTAATTCCCAGGTTGGGCTGACTTTTGCTTCCGGGCTTCGAACCATCCTTCGCCAGGACCCGGATATTATCCTTGTCGGTGAAATCCGCGATAAGGAAACGGCGGATATCGCAATTCAGGCGTCTCTCACCGGCCATCTGGTATTGTCCACTTTGCATACCAATGATGCCTGCGGTGCCATAACCCGTTTGCTGGACATGGGGGTGGAGGATTATCTCATCGCTTCAACCGTTATCGGTGTGTTGGCACAGCGCCTGGTTCGGGTTTCCTGTCCCCACTGCCGGAAACCGGTTGAGATGACCCCGGAGATGCTGCGGGATTTCGGTATGCCGGTGGAAAAGGGGAAACCCCTGCCTACTGCCTATTCCACCGAAGGATGTAAAGAATGCGGGTTTACAGGCTATGTGGGGCGAAAGGGTATTTTTGAGTTTCTGCCGGTGGATGATGAGATCCGCAGTCTGGTGCTGGGAAAACCGGATACCCCCAAACTCCGGGCGACTGCGAAGCGGAAAGGAATGCGGTTTCTCCGGGAAGACGGTTTCCTGAAGGTTCTGGAAGGAATGACAACACCGGAGGAGGTGCTCCGGGTGACACAGGAAGAATAGGATGCCCCGTTATCTTTATAAAGCAACAACCCGTACCGGAGAGATTCATTCCGGTGAGATGGAAGGAAGTTCGGAAGAGGATGTTCGTGGAAAATTGAAATCCGGCGGAATGATTCCCTTTGAAGTCATAAATGCCAGTGAGGCAACCCGGCGCGGGCTTCGGAACCTGGATGTCCGTTCTATTTTTCGCCGTGGCCGTAAAGTGAAAACTGCGGATGTGCTGGTTTTTACCGAAAAATTTGCGGTTCTGCTGAAATCCGGCCTGCCGCTGGACCGGTCATTGTCCCTTCTTGTGGAACTTTCGGAGAAAGAAGGAATCCGGGCGGTGGCGGAATCGCTGTTGAAAGATGTAAATGCCGGGAAATCTCTGGCCGACAGCATGGAAAGCCATTCTGAATTTTTCCCCAGGCTTTATGTGAGTATGGTACGTGCGGGAGAAGCCGCCGGTGTCATTGACCGGGTGATGGAACAGCTTCTTTCATATCTCCGTCAGAAGGAAGAGCTTCGGGGCTACATCATTTCCTCCCTGATTTACCCGGCTTTACTGCTGGTAGTTGGCCTGGCAACCATCGGAATTCTGATGACGTATGTGATTCCGAAATTCAAAGAGATTTTCGACAGTATGAATCAACAGCTTCCGGCACCGACCCGTTTCCTTATGGGGGTCAGCGATTTTATTATGAAGTATAAATGGTTGATTCTAATAGTGATAGTTGGAATTATTTATGGTTACCGCCATTGGGTGTCCACACCGGAAGGCAGGGCAAAACGGGATCGGATTTTATTGAAACTCCCGTTAATTAAACGGCTGGTCACCGAGGGAGAAACCGGCCGTCTGGCCGCAACTGCCGGGATTCTGTTAACTTCTGCGGTTCCGCTGATTCAGACATTGAAAATTGTTCAGGATTTGTTATCCAATACGGTATTTCGGGAAGCCATGACACCGGTGGTTTCCGGCGCGAAAAAGGGAGACGGTGTGGCCGGCCCGATGCTGAAAACAGGGGTGTTTCCTTCTCTTGCGGTTCATCTGATCCGGGTAGGGGAAGAGAGCGGAAACCTGGGGCCGATGTTTGTGAAGGTAGGCGATATTTATGAGGAGAGTATCCGGAAGTCGGTGAAATCCTTTCTGGCACTGTTTGAGCCGGCATTGATTCTGGTGATGGGTGTTATTGTGGGGATTATTGTGGCTTCCATGCTCCTTGCGATATTCTCGATGAATGATGCGCCGTTTTGACGGTGACAGGAGTATATAATAGATGGAATGAAGAAGATTTCAGCTTTTTGAAAGGAGGATTTTAAATGGAAAAAGGCAGGCAACGCGGGTTTACGCTGATTGAGTTGATGGTGGTGGTCATCATCATCGGTCTCCTTGCCGCTTTCGTGGCACCGAAGATTTTTCATCGGGTGGGAGAAAGCCGGATTACTGCCGCCAAGAACCAGATGGCTTCTCTGGAGGACGCGCTGGATATGTTTTACGTGGATACCGGACGCTATCCCACTACGGAAGAGGGGCTGGCGGCCCTGAATACCAAACCGGAGAATATCAATCACTGGAAGGGCCCGTATCTGAAGAAAAAAGTACCGAAAGACCCGTGGGGGAATGATTATGTGTACAAATGCCCCGGAGGAGACGGCCGCGATTATGACATTATCTGCTATGGCGCAGACGGACAGGCGGGCGGAGAAGGCGACAACGCGGATATTAATTCCTGGGAATAAGGGATTTACGCTGGTGGAACTCCTCGTGGTGCTGATTATCATCGGCATCATGAGTGCCATTGCGTACCCTTCCGTGGTCAGGGGAATCCGTTCCTTCAAGGAAAAACAGGAAGAGCAGCAGGTGGTGCTCTTTATTAAACGGGCGTTGATTGGTGCCCGGATGGACGGCAAGTCCCGTTTGATAAAGATTGACGCAAAAACCGGGGAGTTGACCTGCGGGAAACAGCGGCTGCTCCCCTTTCACGGAAAAGAGAAGCTTGATTCCCTGCTGGAGAACGGCGATGCGGTGGAGACACTGGCCATTGCCCCGTTTTCATTCTTTGAAGCGGGAATCAAGTTTAAAGACCGGACAGTAACTGTAAATTTATACAGCGGAAAGGTGGAAGATAAATCCGATGATCAGTAGGACGCGGGGGTTCAGTCTCATTGAAGTGGTGGTGGCGGTGGCAATTCTCGGCATTGCGTCGGTTGCGATTCTCCGCCATTTTTCCCAGTCGCTGTACATGGTGGGCCGTGCTTCCGTTCCCACCCGTTATGGAGACAGCCTGAAATACTATTTTACCGAAGCGGTCCGGTCTTATACTGAGAACCCGGAAGATGAAATCCAGTATGAAAATGATGAATATGAGTTTGTTTTCGATTTTGGCGATCCGACTTTTCCGGAGGCAAAAGATTATAATCTGATTCCCGGAATTGTTCTGAAAGAAATCACCGCTCATGTGCTATTGAAACCGGACAGGCGGGAAATTTACAAGCAAGTGACATACTATGTACTGCCCACAGCAAAGAATTGAGCGCGGATTCACACTGGTGGAGATGCTGGTGGCCATTGCCATGACCGCCATTATCGCTGTGGTGCTGTTCAGTCTCCTCGGCGGAAGCATCAGCAACTGGAAAAAGGCGGAAGCACATATGAACCAGTCATTTCACAGGGGAAACCTCTATATTCTCCTTTCCACCAAACTGGAAAGTATTCTTCAATATGATTCCAAAGTTGAACCGGGCAAATACTTTTCAGCTGAATCCGACAGGGTCCTTTTTCTCAGTTATCAGTCGGTCTTGTTCCCGTACTTTCCGGTTTTAACGGAAATTTATCTTGAAAACGGGAAATTGATGATGAAAGAAACACCGTTTTTCTGGGACAGGCCCAATACGGAGCTTCCGGAAGCAAAAGAGATGGAGCTGAGTGATCATGTGAAGAAACTGGAAATGGGCTATCTGTTGAGGGAGAAAGTAAAACGGAATGATGTTGGCAAATGGGAAGACCATTTTGACCCCGATACCGAACGGGGGAAGGTACTTCGGGATATCCGGTTTGAAATTACCTGGGATGACGGGGACAGTATGATTGTCAGCCATCCCCTGCCCCAGAAAGAGGAGAAGAAAAATGTCCGGCCGCACTTCTGAACGGGGATCTATTCTTCTGCTGGTTGTCTGGATTGTGGCGGCACTGGCGGTGATGTCTGCCATGCTTTCTATCCGGGCCAGGGTGTTTTTGCGCAGTCAGGCTTACCTTAATGCCCGGACTTCCGGTTTTCTGGAACTGGAAGGCGGGATTCAGCGTGCGTTTTATGACATTCTTCAGCTTCCCACACGTAAAGACCTTGATCCGGCTCAGAGAAATCAGACGGTTTTTAATTATGATATCGGAGGAGAAAAGATTAAGGTGGTGCGGATTCCCGTGACATCCAAACTTTCCATCCAAACGGTTCGTCAGGATGTGTGGAGGGAAATCTTCATGAAATACGACAAAACCGAAGATGAAGCCAACGATATTATCGCATCAATTCAGGATTGGGTGGACCGGGACAATCTGCTGCATCCCGGCGGAGCCGAAGATGATTATTATCAGTCGCTTCCTTTCCCGTACTATCCGCATAACAATAAAATTGAAGATATCCGGGAATTGTTGCTGATCAAGGGGATTGACACGGAAATGTTTTACGGCAGTGATAAATACCCTCCGCTGACAGACTTCTTCACCGTTCGGGATACCGGCGGGAAACTGGACATCAATACCGCTGCCCCCGGGTTGATTCAGGCGATGATGAAAACCACCGATGACGAAACCGATGCCATTATTGCCGCACGGAACAAAAAACCGTTTGAAAATATTCAGGAGCTGGCGGAGCTGGTGAGCCCCAATTCCTTCAATCTCGCGATCCGCTATTTTACAACGACCAAGAATGCCGATATAATGACGCTACGTGCCACGATTTTGCGGGGAAAGCAAACACTGGCGATGGAGGAAACCTTCCAGGTTCAGGGGCGTACGATCAAATGGCTGGAGAGGCGTGAATGGACATATTGACAGACTTTTTTTCCAAGGCATTCCGCTTGGTTTCGGAAGACCTGGACGTTTATTTTACTGTAAAAAAAGGCGAAATCCAGCCGGTGGAGATTGAAGAGCAGGGAGAAAATCAGTTTGATACTTTCTTTCTGGTTCCTTCGAACGATGTGATTCTTTATTCGTTGAAATTACCGGCTCAAGTGGAGGAAAACTTAAGGGAAGTTGTCCGTTCCTTTGTTCTGGAGAAGGAACCGGTACGGGAAGGAATCCGGATTGATATGGCATATATCAAAGAAAAAGGCCAACTGAAGGTACTGGCGTCCGTGATCCGGGAATCCCGCTATCAGGAAATCCGTAAACAGGCATCGGAAATGGTTTCTGAATTAAGCGGAATTCTTCCTGTTCAGCTTCTGTATCTTGCGTGGGCGCTTCAGACAGGTGTGTCTGATGGACTGGTTTTATTTCAGGACGATGAAACGACGTTGGGTGCTTATCTCGAGAATGGTTTCCCGGTCTCTTTTATGAAATGCCGTGCCGGCCGGCCTCTTCAGCAGGTGATTTCCCGTTTTCTTGCGGGGTTACGGGCACCGGAGGATGTGGCGGTTACTGTCTTTGGCGAAGTGCCGGAAATTACGGAGGCTTTCCCTGATGCGGTATACCGGGACCTGCCGGAATCTCCTGCGGAAATGCTACCGGGCCTTTTGAAAGAGAAGGAGTTGCCTGTTGCCAACCTTCTGCCGGAAAAAGAGCGGAAGGTTCACCGGAAGTTCTGGCGTTATATCGGAGTTGCGGTTCTGGTTGCGGCGGTGGGGATATATGGCACATCGCTGATCCGGGATTATCTTCACCTTCGCAGCGAGGTGCAGACTTTGCAGCAGAACTACGAATCAAAAAAGAAACAGGCAATGAAACTGGTCAAAAAACTGGATGAACGGGACAGGCTGAAAGCACAGGTGCAGTTTTACAGAAAGCTGAAAAGGCAGAAAATGAAAATTTGTACCGTACTTCAGGAGCTGACTGCGATTACACCGGTGAACTCCTATGCGACATCCATCAACATCCGGCGGAATAACAAATTTGATTTTAATGGGAAATCAAAAGATATGTACACGCTGATCCGCAAACTGGATGAATCGAAATACTTTACCGGTGTTCAAAAGAGTGGTTCCAGTAAAGAGATGTCGGATGGCTATACGGCTTTTTTGATCAGGGGGAAAATTGCTTACTAAACTCAAATTGAAACGGTCTGAAAAACGGGCAATCAAACTGGGGATTACAGTTGTATTGCTGGTGATTTTTCTCAATCTTGTGGTATTTCCATTGCGGGACAGCTATGTGGAATTGACAAAGCGGAAGAAGACGTTAACCTCAAGTCTCGTGAAATTTACGAAAAAACTTCAGGAGGCAAAGGGGATTGAGGCACAAATCAAGTCTTATCAAAAGGAAATTAAGCAATACAGCCGCCATGCGCTGGAAGGCGGTTCTGCCGAACTGGCCCAGGTGGCACTGGAAGAACTGGCAAATAAACTGGCAAAAGCCCAGGGCCTGACCGTCACCAATACCTACAAAGAACGATCCAAAAAAGAGAAATACGGCTATATCCGGGTCAGTGCGAGAATTACGGTCCGGGGAGACTATGATGCCATTATCCGTTTTCTCGAAGCGATCCAGCAGGCTCCGGAGCTGATTGCAACCACTGAGGTTTCTTTGAAACATTATCGGGGCTATGAGGCAACGGTTACAGTGGCCGGTCTGTCCGGGAAGGAGAAATCATGAAGCTCATTTGCTTTTTGGCGGTGATATTTCTGTTTCCGTTTTCTGTTTTTGCCCAGCAGGCGGACACGATCATTCAGAAAAACCTCTTTGACCCCCAGCGGGGCCAGGTGGAAGCGGCAGATACTTCCGGTCCGGTGGAGGAAGAATTGCCGAAAGATATTCCGATACTGGATGGAATTATTACCATCGGCAGTTATCAGCGGGTGATTTTTCGCTACAGGGATGAAAAAAGCCATAAGATTGTCAGCGGAGTCTTTAAGAAAGGGGACAAGTTCCTTTCTGCGAAAATTCTTCAAATTCTTCCCAATGAAGTTACCATTGCCTTTATGGGGAAAAAATACAAAATGACGGTGGATTCCAAAGATAAGATGAAAAATATTCCCAAAACCAGTGGGTTCCACAATCAGCACTTTCCCCGGCCCGGACTTCGGAAGACGTCGCCTGAAGTGGTGACCCGAAAGGTACCGGTTCGGCCCCGGACCTCCCGGCGAACGGGAATAACAAGCCGACGCAGCGGCGGCAGTACTCCGTTCGGCGGCGTTTCCCGGACGGGAAAACGGCCGAAATCACGCAAATCAACGCCATTTTAAGAATAAGTGAGGATATAACATGAGGAAATTGATACCCATCTTACTGATGATTTTGACAACAGCCTGTACCGTACCTCCGAAACAGGTTCCCAAAAATGAGATTGAACGTGCATTGTCCGGAAAGCGTCCGGCCCAAAAGACGGTAATTGAGACGCCGAAACAGGAAAAGTCCCATTATCAGGTTATTGAACGGGGCCGCTCCACCCGGGCAAGCCGGGTTACTTCCCACCCTCTGACAAATTCGGGGAAGGCTTCGCCCTCCGTTGCGGTTAAGAAAGAGAAAGAAGCATTTCCGCTTCTGAACCTTGAAGACGCGAGTTTGTGGGATGTGATCAAGATTGTGGCGGATTACCGGCACTGGAATTATGTGATTGATCCGGCGGTACCGGACAAAGGAATCAATATCCGTTTGAATTCCACCATTCAGGGAATGGGGGTGGAGAATATTCTGCATCTTCTATTGTCCATTTACAACGTGGCAATGGTGAATCGGAACGGTATGGTTTATTTTGTTCCCACAAAGGGGGCGGACTACAAACTTGGGGCGCCGATTTATATCGGGAACAAAGTCGGCCCGGATGAAATGGGAGAGGGGTGGGTAACCCAGGTGATTCCCCTTCATTTTATTTCTCCGAAAGATTTGTCTCCGATATTGAAAGAATTTGTTTCCAGCGGCGGTAAAATTATTGAGGATCCGGTGACATCCACCGTAGTGATTGTGGATCGGCTTCCCTATATCCGTAAAATTATGAATATTATTTCTCTTTTTGACGTGAATGTGTTCAAAAACAAAAAAATGCTGCTGATTCGTTTTCAGAATGCCGATGCGGAAAAAGTAGTAAAGAATATCACCGAAATCTTCAAAGGTTACGGCGGCCTGCCCACAGACAAATATTATCTGGCATCCATCAAAGATTTAAATGCCCTTTTGTGTGTGACACCCCTGCAGGAAGTGGTGGACGAGGTGAAATACTGGTCGGATAAGTTTGAAAAGGAATCCGAGGTGGGCGAGGCGCAGATTTTCATTTACCATGCGGAGAACTCCAAAGCATCGGATCTGGTGAATATTATTAAAGAACTGTATGCCAATGAGCATACGGCGACGAAAAACAGTAAGGGGAAAACGGAACTCCGGCCGGTTCTGAAAGGAGATTTCAAGGTTATTACCGATGAGAACAACAACTCGCTGATTTTCAAAACCACCCGGCGGGATTACAATATTATTGAAAAGACCTTGAAGCAGTTGGACGCACCGAAAAAACAGGTATTGATTGAAGCGATGATTCTTGATGTATCGCTGAGTGGCAGTTTGAGTTATGGATTTAATTACTTTCTGAAGCAGTATTCAGATGATCCGCATGTTCATAGTGGACATTTTGATTTTCAGCCTGGTGGGCAATCAGATGCATTTAACGGTCAATATTTCTTTTTTTCCAAAAATTTATTCATTCAATCTGTTCTTAATTTGAATGAGGTAAAATCCCGGACAAACGTTCTATCCACACCGCATATTATGGTGCTGGACAATGAAACCGCCAGTATCGATGTGGGGGAGCAGATTTCTATCCGAAGCGGAAACATTGCGGTGCCGGGTGCGACCGGAGGAACCAATGGCGGGGTGTATAACACCACCTCTTACCAATATTTGTCCACTGGTGTTAAGCTTCAGGTAAAACCTTCCATCAGCAGTAACGGAACGGTTCGGATGGAAATCAACCAGTCTTATTCGGTTCCCGGAGCGTCCAGCGGAGACGGCAACCCGCCGATTAAAAACCGCAGTGTGCAGACCATTGTCAATGTGCCGGACGGACAGTCTCTTGTATTGGGCGGGATGATTCAGCAAAGTCAGACCAATAAAGACGGCAGTGTGCCTCTTCTCAGCAAAATCCCCCTTGTGAAATATTTGTTCTCAAGTAAGAGTCAGAGCCGGTCCAAAAGTGAACTGATCATTATCATTACACCGCATGTGATTTATAATCAGGTGGATGCCGGCAAAATTACCAGAGAATTCCGCAAGGAAATTGATAAATTCAGAACGGAAATTTACGGGAAGCTGAAAGAATGAAACAGGTTTTAACCGTATTTTTGATGCTGGCAGTGACGGCCGGTGTGTTTGCAGGGGAAAACGATGATTACCGGGTGATCCGCGGCCTGGTTCGGGACGGGACCTACACCATTGCGGTGGACAGGATGACTGCGTTTCTGGCAAACTACCCGGACAGTTCCCACAGGAAAAAAGTCCGGGAGATGCTGGTTTCCGCCTGTCTGTCCGGGCGGATGTATGATCGGGAGCATAAAGTTGCAGCGGCTTTTGTAAAAGATTATTGCGCAAAATCCCCTGCCGGTTGTGTTCGGGTGATTCTCTATGATGCCACGGCGTTTTATCTGGAGCAGCGCTATCCCGAGGCGGAAGCGAAACTGGATTCAATTGCGGGAAATTTGAAGAGTCAATCTCCGGATACGCTGAAAGCCTATCACCAGCTGGCAGGCGATGTGGCATTTGCCCGGAAACGTTTTCAGGACGCGGTGAAAGAGTACAATGATTTTCTAAAACTCGGAATGGATAATGAGGTCCGTTTGAACCTCGGGATTTCCTATTATCATTTGAAGAAATACAGAAAAGCAAGGCGGGTACTGGCCCGGCTTGAGAATGAAAAATGGCGGTCTCCCCGGCTTTTCCGTTATCTGGGCCTCTTGAAATTTGCCAACAAAAAGTACCCCGAAGCAGCCCGTTATTTTCAGAGGGCCGGAGAAAAAGAAGACCGCCTGTTTGAGGTTCATACCCTGCTGAAAGAAGGAAAAGCTGCGGATGCCTATACGCTTTTTCGAAAGACAATACCGTTGAAACCGGTATCTCAGGAAGCGCTTTCCCTGTATCGGATTCAATCCATGCTGAAACAGGGCCGGCTTCTTGAGGCGGATCGTTTGTTGAAAAACGCCGCTTTGACAGACAGCCGGAAGGCGCTGGAGTTGAAATTCTCCGTAAATGACAGATTCCGCCGCTATAACCGGGCGGCGGATGTTTTACATACATTGGCACTGACCGGTACGGATCCGGGCCATGACTTCTACCGGCTGGCAGAATATCGGCTGACAAAACTTAACGATGCCGCCGGAGCATTCCGTTTTTACGGAAAAGTGCTGGCGAAGGCTCCGAACAGTCCCTATGCCTCCCTTGCATTGATAAATCGGATTAAATGTTCTCTTTACATGGGAAACTCGGATGAGGCATTGAAGCTTACCACCGATTTTCTCAAAAAATACGGGGTCGAATCTCCGGTTACCGATGAGGCATATTTTATTTTGGGCAAGCTGATGCTGAACCGGGGCGTGTATTCCGAAGCGATTAAAAGTTTTGAAAACATTCTGGCAAATTATCCGGACTCCAATCTTCGGAACGATGCCGCCTTTCTTTTGGCGGATGCGTATTTTCGCAATGGAATGTACCAGGATGCGGGCCGGGCTGCGGAAATGTTGACAGATTCGAAGTATTCCGGAAAGGCACTGAAGCTGGCGGCCTTATCTTCATATCTGGAGGGGCGGTATGAGAAAGCGGCAACTGATTTTCAGAAGTTGGCCGGAAACAAGTCTGTTTCCGTTCCCCTTGATCTTCATGTATTTGCCCTGGCTCTTTCCGGAAAAGTTAAGGAAGCGGCGGCGCTTACCGGGAAAGATAAATCCCTTCTCTTTATGATTTATCTCCGTTTGAAAGATGGGGAAAATGCGGTAAAAACGGCATTGTCTGAAAAGCCGATGTTGCCTGTTCATCTCTGTGAATCCGCCGGAGTGGTGGAGGACGTGCAATTGAAGCGTCAATTGCTGGAGAAAGCGGTGGAACTTTCAGATCCGGATACCACTGTCCATTTGCTGGCATTTCATGAGTTGGAACCGCTTGCCATTTCCGCCGGTGATTATTTGACTTTGATGGAATTGGAGCCGGATTTTATCCAGAATGATCCGGAAAGTTTCCACGGGGCGCAGGCAATTTTGAAGAAGGCCCGGAAATACCGGGAAAAAGGGAAACTGAGTAAAGCCATTTCTCTATACCAGATGGCGGTCCGGGCGTTTCCCGATGCCCCGGGAAACGATGAAGCCTATTATTTTCTTTACCAGTATGCACGGCCGCAGAAACCGGCTTATCTCCGGAAAATTCTGAAAGATTATTCCAATGGCCAGTATGCTGCTCTTGCGGCTTACAACCTCGGTGCCATCGCATTCAAGGGCAGGGATTACAAGAAAGCCGCGGTATTGTTTCGGCAGGCGCTGGATAAAAATGATCCGTCTATGTCCAAATTGGACTTTGCCCTGCAGTACTATCTTGGTGTTTCACTTGAAAAAACCGGTGATGTGAAAGATGCTATTATTCATTATCGGGAATATCTCAGGGAGATTCCGGCAGATGTTCATCAGGTGGGGGAACGTATCCGTATCGGGCTTTTATTTCAGAAACAGGGGCTTTTCGATGAAGCGCTGGCGGAATTCAAGCGTCTCCTTCAATTGCCGGAAGCAAAATCCCGGAAAGCGGAACTCAGCTATTACATTGCCGAATGCCTGGAAGGGCAGGGGAAACTGAAAGCTGCACTTCAACAGTATCTTGCGGTTACCTACCTTCATTCCAACGAGCTGATGTGGGCGACCACTGCGCGGTTCAAAGCGGCAAAAATCTGTGAACAGCTGGAATATTACGATGACGCCGCAAAGCTGTACAAAAAGATTGCCAGCGCGTATCAGGGGCAGGTTCAGGGCGAATTTGCAAAGAAAAAGCTGGAAGAACTTCAGGGAAAACAAGAAAATAAGAAGTGACAGGTGACGAGCTTAGAAAAGAATAGCTGACTTTCCCGTTTCTTGTCCCCTGTTTCAACATTCGCAAGGGTGCGAATGAAAGAGAGCAGGCCCGGAAGAATGAGAAGCAAGCTATTGTCAAGTCCTGTCTTCTGCCCCACTTCTCCCGTCTCACATCACCGGTCACTTCCCTTTCCATTTCTCCCAGTTAAATAAATTGACAGATTGGCTCTTTTTTCATATCCTAAGGCAAAGATAGAGAGGGCGAATGAAGAAGCTGGATACTGTCGGGCGTTACAAGATAGAATCGGTTCTCGGTGAAGGTGCCATGGGGATTGTGTACCGGGCCCATGACCCCATCATCAAACGGACGGTTGCCATCAAACTGATTAAGGTGGATGCGTCCATATCAGAAACTGAAAAATCAGAATTTTACGAACGTTTTTACCGGGAAGCACAGGTTTCCGGCACACTGAATCATCCGAATATTGTCGGGATATATGATATCGGGGAAGAGCAGGGAATGCCCTATATTGCCATGGAGTATGTCCAGGGCTGGACCCTTTCCGAGATGATGGCGGAGCATGGCCCCATGGCAATTGAAAATGTGGTTAAAATTGTTTCCCAGCTCTCTTCTGCATTGGATTATGCCCATCGAAAGGGAATTGTACATCGGGATATTAAGCCGGGAAACATTATGGTGGATGAAGAATTTCGCTGTAAAATCATGGATTTCGGTATTGCAAAATTACAGAATTCTTCTCTAACCCAGACCGGAACTTTCCTTGGAACACCGAGTTATGCTTCTCCCGAACAGATTATGGAGGGGCATATTGATCACCGTTCCGACCTTTTTTCCCTCGCAACCGTAACCTATGAGATGATTTGCGGGCAATTGCCTTTTCGGGGAAAGACGCTTTCTTCAATTCTTTATAAGATTGCCCATGAGGCACCGGAGGCGGTGGAAAACCCGGAACAGTTCGGGTTGGACGGCCCCTCCTGGAACCGTCTGTTCAATCGTGCATTTGCCAAAAAGCCGGATGAGCGGTTTCAGACGGCAAAAGACTTTTCCAGTGAGTTGACCCGATCGGTTACCCTGACCAGCTCCCAGAAGAGCAGGATTCGCCAGCTCCTTGTGGATAATTCCACAGACACGGAAACGGCTATTGACAAACAGCTTTTCCGCAATGAATATGAATTGGCACGGGCCCAGCACGACAGTCCCGGAAAAAAACGATCGAAAACGCTGGTTTTCCTGATTTTTTTTCTGCTGTTAATTGGCGGCGCGTTTGCCGCTTACTTCTTCACCAACGGAGAAATTCTGAATAAACTGAATGCAGATGGTATCCGAAAGCTGATTGCTTTCAAAGTGACGGCAGATCTTTCGGTAGAATCCATTCCGGAAGGTGCGGATGTGTATCTTGACAATGTATATAAAGGCCAGACTCCGATGAAATTGAAAGTAACGGGCGATGAAGGGGAGCAGCACAGCATCAAATTGCAGAAGAAGGGATTTGAGCCGCTGACGGACACCTTTTATGTATCTTCCACCGTACGGTTAAAGCCATACAAACTGAAACTGAATCTGCAGGAAATGAAACTGATTACGGAACCGGCTGTCTGTGATGTATCTGTGGATGGGAAGCCGCCGGTGAAAAGTTCCGAAACATTCTACCTGGAAAAGGCATCCCCCCATACACTGGTAATCTCTGCACACGGTTATCAGTCTAAAACCATTGAATTGCCTGCCGGAGAGGTGGTCAGGGACAAAATCATCCTTCAGCCGATTCCCAAACCCGGCTACCTGAAGCTCAAAGGAGAATATCCGGTGACCATTAGCGTGAAACGAAAGGGGATGCCGATTCTGCATAAAACAATTCAGCCCGGCGGCCGTATCCGGATTGAGGCAGGGGCATACATGGTACAACTTTCCGCTGAAAAAGTATTTTACCGGGATTCCATGCGGGAGGATGTTCTTGCGGGACAGACAACGGTGGTGCAGGTACCACCTCTCGGGGTGATTCGGAAAATAATCATTCGAAACGGTTGGGCCCACTGTTTTATTGACGGAATTGATGCAGGTTCCACTCCGATCAGGGGGTTGAAGATTGTAACCGGTAAACATCATTTCAAATTGGTGGGTCCCCAAAAAACAAAAGAACTGGACCGCTATGTCACGGTGCAGGTACCATTAAGCATTGAGGAGCGTCTGTGATGAAAACTCTCCTTCTTTTTCTGTTGATCGGTTCTTTGACCAGTCCCAATGACCAGCGTTTATACGAGAGTGGCCTGGCTTTTCAGGCGAACCAGAACTATGAACAGGCCATGCGGGAATTCAATCTGTTGCTGGAACAGTATCCGAAATCTCCTTTTGCGGATGATGCATTGCTGGAAATCGGCCGCTACGATTTTCAGCAGGGAAATGTGGAAAAAGCACAAGAAGTATTGAACCGGATTGTGTCCGATTACGGGCAGAGTGACAGTGCGGACAATGCCTATCTCCTCCTTGGAAGAATTCAGCTGCAAAACGGGAAAGCAGATGATGCATACAATACCTTTTTCCATTTGAAAGGAGCCTTCCCTGAGTCTGATGTGTTGGATCAGGACTATTTTTATCTCGCCCAAATTTCCACTCAGCGCAGTCAATTTAAAAAAGCGCTCTATTATCTTTCTCAAATCTACACAAGGTTTTCCGAAAGCAAAGTGTTTCCCGATTCTCTGTTTCAGGCAGCCTACTGTTATTACAGAATCGGCGAACCCCGGGAGGCGCTGAAAATGCTTTCGGCAATTGATGAGGCTGAAAAAGGAAAAGACAACCCCATGGCCGCGAACCTGACCCGTACCCTACTGCGTTTTACTTTGAATCGGCCGTATAGAAATGTAAAACAGTATTTTCAGATGGATAGCCCGTCTCTTCTGGAAGCGGGAACAAACGGAACACTTTTTGTATCGGCGAAAAAAGGCCGTTTCATTCAGATCATCTCTCCGGGCCAGAATCGCAGGCGAAACACGCCGGGGGATGTCCGCGCCTTTTATTACAGCAAAGGTGCCGGACTGTGGTTCAGTACCGGTGATCAATTGATCGGGCCATCCGGTTCGGTTCCCCTGATTGTTGACGGCAGCCCATTGAAAGAAGTAACGTCTTTTTTTCTGACACCGGGTCTGGAAATATGGGCATTTGACAAAAGTTCCGGATTGACCTATGTCTTTTCAAGAGAGCATAAACTTCAGCGGAAACTGGCACTCGGAGATGTTGATTTTATTAAAATCCGTCGGGACGGATTGGTGTTTGTGGTGAAGAATTCCAGAAAACTGCTTGAGATCAGAACACGTGACGGTCACATTGTCCGGCAGTTCGGAAACTACTATAAAATTGTTGACCTGGCATTTGATCCCCTGGACAATATTTATCTTCTGGCAGACAAGGGACGTTCATTGTCTGTTTTAACTGATGATTTTAAGCCGTTCCAGACAATGCAGCTGCTGGCAATTACACATCAAAGCGGCCGTTTCAGCCACATTGCGGTTGATGCGGGCAGCAACATCTATCTCTCCCTGACGAGAGAACGAGAGATTTTGAAGGTGTACTGATGAAAAAACTGATTTTATTTATAGTCATTGCGGCACTTCCGGTCTATTCGTTCGATGTCGCTTCTGTTTTTCGTGAAAATGTCCAGACCTTTGAGAATTCCGACAATCCCGGTAATGCCATCAACGGATTCCAGAACATCGTCAACTCCTATGACCTCGGTGAGATCAAAGGGAAAGATGCCTTCAACTATTATCTTAAAAGCATGGAATATCTTATTGTTCTTTATTCCAACAAGGGAGATATGAAAACGGTTCACACCTATTTTGAGAAGATTATCCGTTCCGCTCCCGGGCACCAACTGAACAAGCTCTTTGTTTCACCGAAGATTATCCGGGATTTTAATCAAATGAGGCGGCAGATGGTCGGATATCTCAGGATTCACTGTCCGGTTTCCGGGATCAGTGTTTCAGCCGGCACATTAAAGCTTACCCCCAATTCAAAGGGGCTGTATACCATATTGGCCGGTGACCTTTCCCTCCGGATCGAAAAAGTAAACTATCAACCGGTGACGAAAGATGTCACGGTGGCGGTGGGGCAGACGGTGGACTTGAAAGTGGAAATGATCCGGACACTGGCATCTGTTACGATTATGACAGATCCGGCCGGGGCACAGGTTTTCATGGACGGTATTCTTGTGGGACAGACATCGGGAACAGCACCTGCGGATTATCTGAAGGAACATCCGGATACGGTACAGGCTTTGGGATTGAATCCTTCCACCCTGTCCGGCTATTTTGTAATCAACCGGGTCACACCGGGTGACCATCGGGTGGATCTGAAAAAGAGCTGTTACAAAACGGTACATCTGACTCTCCCCGCCTTAAAGAAACGGGATTACCTTTTTCAGCCTGTCCGAATGGAGCGCAGTATCGGGTATCTGATTGTGGAATCCGGAAGTGATGACCAGGCTGGCGATCTTTTTCTGGATGGCCGGCGGATTGGTTCCCTGCCGATTCGGGACCTGGAAGTCTGTTCCGGGGAACATCAGCTGAAAGTTGCATTTGAGAACGGGACCTTCATCAAAAAACTGGAGATAAAAGAGGGAGAGCATCGTGTTGTAAAAGCTGTTCCCAAACCCACGCTCCTCTTTGCCGGGGTGAAACCTCTGGACGCGAACCACGGCATTGTGAAACAGGTTCAGGCGGTGCTGGAAAGACAGTTTCAGAAAATCCCGTTTTACAATGCGGAGTTGGACGATTCTTACCTGTCCGCAATTGACGGCCTGTTGAAAGGGGACAGAAAAGTAATTCAGAACATCCGAAACGACTATGGCCAGTCCCTGATTGTTTTCGGAGTGGAAAAGCGGGTAAAACTGAAACGTTATGTGGATATTTACATCTTGAATACCGAACTGTACCATCCGGAGAAATTCACCGTTGACCCGGCAGATCCCCGGTCCGGGGAAAAACTGGTTCGGGCAATATCCGTTATGCCGCCTCTGGTGGAAAATACCGCCGGAATCGCTGTAATCCGCGATCCCGACCGGAACCTTCCCGTTGTGATTTCTTCCTCTGCCGATTCGGTTCATCCGGGGGATATTATTCTTTCTGTCAATGGGAAAGAGTGCGGAGATGAGATGTCTTTCTATGGCGCATTGAAAGTTCCGGAAACCGCACTTCAGGTGGAGCGTGCCGGTTCAGCCGTTGACATCAGGGTGAAAGTGGAAGCGACACCGGTTGTCATGCGTCAGAACTTAAACTCCCTTTCCTACAACTCGGCATACCTGTATTTTCTGTCAAAAATACAGTTTCCCGGTACCAAAGCCCGGAAAGCGGGGGCTCAGCTGAATTTGGCCATGTGCAGCCTCCGGTTCAGGCGGTTCGAAGAGGCGTTTGACACCCTCTCTATGGTTCAATTGCCTGACAGGCCCGGAATTTCCGCAGGAACAGTGCTCTACCTGAAAGGAATCTGTTACAAAGAAATCGGTTCCTGGATTGATTTACAGACACTTTTCAAAAACTATCACTATAATGATGGGGCAACGGTTATCAACTCCCGGGGGCCGCGTGTTCGTGATCTAATTGATTTCACATTTGAATACCTTAGAAAACAATGAAAAACGCACTGGTTCTTCTGATTGAAACTGCCGGCACCACCCTGTCCGGAAATACACTTGCATCGGAATTATCCGTTGACCTTGCGCGGGAGCTCAGTGACTACCTGACAGATTTGTCAATTTCGGAACTCTACCCGGTGGCGAATGCCTACGACCTTTTTCTTCTGGGCTACACGCCGGAAGAGACAATTCGTCTGGAGAAGCGTATCGGAGACAATTTTCGGTTTTTTGCCGGAGCGGGGAAAACACAGCTGTCATTTCTTACGGATGCGGCCATGCGTCTGGAAGATTATGACCGGATAATCTTTCTCAAATCCAATTCCAGCGGAATTTCCGAAGAGACTGTTGCCGGTTTCTTTCAGCGAATGCATGAATTTGATTTACTTTTCGGGCCATCCGGCTCCTCCTTTTATTTGTTTGGGATTCACCGGGAAATACTGCCTTTCATTGACTCTCTGTCCGGATTAAGTCAGGAAGAAGTGGATGATTTTGAAATAAAAGAAGCACTTCACGGTTTTCACATGCCGGCCAGGCCCATTGCCGAAACAATCAGCGGCCTGACAGACCTGCGGGAAAAATTGACAGATGAATCCGGTCTGGCTCGAAAAATTGACGATATCATTATTCGTGCCACTGCGGTCCGGGAAGAAGGCGACAGCTGACAGGAGACATGCGGCACGCAGGCTTTCCTGCAGTGCAGCATATACAGGATCAAAAAACATGGGATTCTCTATTCCCCCGTTTCCATGCTATCCCCAGTTGCTGCAAATTTTCAAATCAGTTGACTTATGGAAGATTTCGGGGATAATGGTCACGGTATGAAGAAGACACTGAAGAAATGGCTTGAATCCATAAAAACCGAATTGTTCAATCCCGCCCGGACACCGGAAATGAAAGCGTTGTCTGTGGCGTTGGGGACTTTTATTGCCTTCAGCCCCTTTATGGGCTTTCACTTCATTATGGCATTTACCCTGGCCGCTCTCTTTAAAAAGCTGGATAAGGTGCTGTTGGTTGGATTTACCATTGTGAACAACTGGTGGACCATGGTTCCCATCTATGCGGCGGGGCTCTGGGTCGGAGAGCTTTTTACCGGCGTGTCCGGTTTCAGCGTATCAATGATACACTGGGAAATGTTCAAGCTGAAAAACTTTCTCAACGGTAGCGCATTTGCCTACATCGGCCACACATTAAAACCCATGCTGCTCCCCTTTCTTATCGGTAACATGGTCACCGCCGTTATTGCCGCTTCTGCCGCGTTCTTTATCGTTCGATTTCTCCTAAAAAAAAAGAATAGAGGGATAAAACAGGATGACGAGCATCCATGTTCTGGAACTAAAGACAAAGCGGCGGAACCAGCTGCTTGATCTGATGCCTGAAATCCGGGCCTTTCTTCGGGAATGCCGGGCGGCAGAAGGCATGCTGATACTCTTTGTTCCCCATACAACCGCCGCGGTAACCATCAATGAAAATGCCGATCCGGACGTAAAAACCGATATTCTGTCCTACCTCTCCCGCCTGATTCCTGAAAATGCCGGTTTTCGCCATATGGAGGGTAACTCCGATGCTCATATCAAAAGTTCCCTTGTGTCCCCTTCTCTTACAATTCTGGTTTCAGATGGAAATCCGGTATTAGGGACATGGCAATCTGTCTTTTTCTGTGAATTTGACGGCCCCCGCACCCGGAAACTCTATCTGAAATACATTCCCGATCCTTCCTGATGTCCGGGAGAGAGCTTAAAAGGTGCTTGATTTTCTGTGAATAAAAATTTACGGAAAAGAAATGGGAAAGTGTATTTTAAAGTTTTAAAATTATATTTTTCTGGTTTCTTCAAAAGGATAAAAAAAAATGGCGGGAGCGACGAGACTCGAACTCGCGACCTCCGGCGTGACAGGCCGGCGTTCTAACCAACTGAACTACGCCCCCGCATTGGGTAAATCTTCAGGTTCCAGGCTCTGAAAGAGCATGGTGGGCGATGACGGGCTTGAACCGCCGACCCCCTGCTTGTAAGGCAGGTGCTCTCCCAACTGAGCTAATCGCCCGAAGACAAGCGGTATTATAACAAAGGCATCCGGCAAGTCAACCGCTTTTCTCGATTTTGTCGCTGTAATTCGTCAAAACGAAGCAGCCGGGGCGGACATTTCGTTTTTACTGTTGTTTTTTCAGTTAATTATAGCGTCAGAAAGTCACCACCCTGTCGCTGTCCATTGTCCATGCGGTCATTTCTTTCATCGTGCTTAATTGCACCCCTTCCAGCAGTTCCAGTTTTGCGATCCCCCTTGCTTCGGAGCAGCCGCCGCAGGCCTTGACTTCTCCTCCTGACCGGATGACTGATTTCAGCATTCGTTCGATGTTGTAATAACCATCCGGGGTGTTCTGACCCGGCAATGCGCAGAAAACTGCGTCTGCAAGCAGAAAGATTCTCACTTTCGTGTCCGGGTGATTTTTTTGTGCCGTCATGGCGAGGCGCAGGGCATTGTATGCTTTTTCCGTTCCGTAAGGCGCGTCATTTATGATAATCATCAGTTTCATTCGAATTCTCCTTTTTCCCGTTTCATTTTCCCTTTCGCATTATCAATAAGGATTTCATTCCTGTCAATCTGTTAAAATAACAATTAAGAGGTGAATATGCGGATATTGCTGGTGGAAGATGATCGAAAAACTGCCGGATTTATCGTGTCGGGATTGAAACAAGCAGGGTATAGTGTTGTTCACAGGGCGGATGGTGAGGCGGGGCGTATCGCATTTCTGGACAGTTCTTTTGATGCGGCGGTGGTGGACGTGATGTTGCCGAAATTGGAGGGGGTCTGTCTGATAGAGCAGGTGCGCAGCCGATTGATCACTACTCCGATTTTAATTCTGTCCGCAAGGGGTACGGTGGAAGACCGGGTGAGGGGGTTGAATGCGGGGGCAGATGATTATCTGGTTAAACCCTTTGCTTTTTCCGAGCTTCTTGCCCGCATTGAGGCACTGTTGAGACGTTCGCTGAATCAGCCGATGGCTGTCCGTTTAGAAGTGGGAGATCTGTTTCTGGACCGGAACCGCCGCAAGGTTTTTCGTGGTGGGAAAGAAATTATGCTTCAGCCGAAAGAGCTGGCACTTCTGGAGTATTTGATGCAGAATGCCGGGCGGGTGGTATCTAAAACCATGATCATGGAACACGTCTGGGACTATGATTTTGATCCGGAAACCAACGTTGTAGAGTGCCGGGTCTGCCGTCTTCGGGATAAGGTTGACCGGGATTTTGAGAAAAGGCTGATTCATACCGTAAGGGGTTTGGGCTATGTTCTGGAAGAACGCTAAGGGATTTTCATTGCGTTTTCGGGTAAATTTGTTGGTATCCGGGTTGTTTATTCTTTCTTCTTTGTTTGTTTTTGTGGCGGTGGATTTCACATTGGAGCGGGAATTGATTCGCCGGCAGGACGAGGGGCTCCTTGATGATTCGGTGGAGTTTACGGGCCATTTCAATTCCCTCGGCCAAGCCTCTCTTCTTGATGAACTGCAGCGGGAATATCAAACAACGGACAAAGAAAAGGATTTATACGCTCTTTTGGACAGAGAGGGGCAGGTACGGTTCAAAGCCGGCCCCCCGATTCCAAAGAGAATTTTTTTGTTTTTGGCAAAGCGAGTCCAAAACGGAAATGTTCCCGCATATACGACGGTTCGATTGGAAAATGGCAGCAGTCTTCGCCTTCTTGCGGCGGAGTTTCCGGGAGATCATGTCCTTGTTCTCGGCAGGAATATGGCACCGCTGATTTCTCTCATTAAAAGATACCGTGAAATTTTCTCACAGACCGCCATCCTTGTTCTTTTTCTCGCCCTGCTGATGGGCTGGGGGGTGTCCAACCGGGTGGTCCGGGGAATTCGCCGGGTTGCGGACGGTGCCCGGGCAATTCGGGACGGCCGCTTCGATTACCGGGTTTCGCCGTCAAAAGACGGAACCGAATTGACAGAATTGTCGGAGTCTTTCAACGATATGGCAGATCGGATTCAGGCACTTCTCCATGAACTGGAAACCGTATCCGGAAACGTGGCGCATGACCTGAAAAGCCCGCTGACACGGATTCGGGGAGTGGCTGAGGGGGCGGTGCTTCAGAACCCCGAACTGGAAAAATGGGCCGGCCCCATTGTTGAGGAGAGCGACCGCCTCATTGGAATGATTGAAACGATGCTGAACATTGCCCGGATGAATGCCGGTTTGATGGAAATTGAGAAAAAACCGGTGAACTTTAAGCACCTGCTGGGTGCTGCGGTGGATCTGTTTGCTCCGGTGGCGGAAGAAAAAGGAGTGGCTTTGCATTTAAAACTGCCGGATAGCAGTGTTGTGGCTCCGGGGGATGAGCGGCGGCTTCAGCGGATGACAGCGAATCTTATTGACAACGCCCTTAAATTCACGGATTCAGGGGGAAAGGTTCAGGTTTCCCTCGAAATAAGCCCGAATAAAATTCTTTTGAAGGTGGAAGATAGCGGAATTGGTATTTCCGATGCTGAAAAGCAGCTTGTTTTTCAACGTTTTCACCGTGGGGAACAGAGTCGTTCCACTTCCGGTTCCGGCCTGGGCCTGACCCTGGCACGGGCCATTGCCGAGAGCCATGGGGGCACAATTTCCGTTTCCGACAGTTTCCTCGGCGGTAGTTGTTTCACAGTTTCATTGTGGTTGTGAGGGGCTATCGGTTGTGGCGGGGACGCCGTTTGGAACTCATTTCAACCGGAACAGTTCCTCTCTTCGCCGCCAAATTCGCCAAATTTTGTACTTGAATTTGACAATATGTCTGTTTCGGTGATACTCGCTCCGCCAACATTGCTTTCCGGCAATCTTTTGGCAATCTCCCGGCAAAAATGTAGCGTTAAACTGGGTTCAGGTGACTTGCTTAACAGATATTGGGGGAGCAGCTGTCATGAAAAATATTTTTCGAAATATTGCCCGGTTGATTCTGTTGTCGGGAGTATTGTCCCTTGGTTGTGTCCGGTACCAGGCAATGCCTCTGGGTGTGGGTTCGGCCGGCTGGACCGGGCCTTCTTCCGCTGAGATTGTTCAGGCGGCTTCCCGGATTCATCATCCTATGCTGAAAGCCGTACGGGTTAATTTGTCAGACGGCTTGAACCCGGATGAGGCGGCGCTGGTGGCAGTGGCACTGAATCCGGGCCTTCAGGTGGAGCGGGACAAGGCGGGAATTGCGGTTTCCCAGCTTGCAGCGGCGGGGCTGCTGCCGGATCCCGTGGTTTCCCTGGATGTTGCCTCTCCGGGGGGCGGAAATCGGACAGGGAAGGTTGGTATTTATGATTTTGGACTTTCTTTTGATATTTCCGCTTTGTTGAACCGGAGATTCAGGCGGCAGGCAGCGGCAGAAACGGTGAAATCAGTGAATTTAACTGTAGCATGGCGGGAATGGCAGGTGGCGATGGCAGCCCGGTTCCAGTGCCGAAAAGTGGCCATTACCGAAAAGCAGGCGGTATTGGCTGCCCGCTATGCGGTTTTCTGTGAAACTCTGCAAAAAAAGGTAGACGAGTTGATGGCTGTGGGGCTGATGACACGATCGGATGAGGCTGATTTTGAAGCGGAAACGGTCAGCGCGAAACGGGAGTCTTCCGGGATGTCCCGGGCGGAAAAAGCCGCGAGGCTTGCTTTGAATCAACTTCTCGGTGTGGCACCGGATACCCTGCTGGTGGTTTCCGAACCGGAGGCACATCCTGCAGTGCCGTCTGATTTTGTGCTGAGCAAAGCGGTGGCGGGCCGAAGGCCCGACCTTCTATCGCTGTGGTCGGCGGTTTTAAGCGGGGATGCCAACTATCGGGCGGCGGTTTGGAACCAGTTTCCCCGGCTTGAATTGGGATTGATTGCCGGACGGGATACCGATGGCGTACGGACCTTTGGCTGGTCTTTTTCCGGGGCGGTGCCGATTTTCAACAGAAACCGGGGCGCAATCGCTGTTTCAAAGGCAACACGGAAGCTGCTCTTGGATGAATATCACGCCCGCCTGTTTCGGGTGAGGGCGGAGGTATCGAAGATCCTACCCGCATTGAAGAAATTGGGAAAGGAGCAGGCCAATGTGGCATTGGCACTGAAAAGGGAAAAAATTTATTTCCGGGTGGTGCAGAGAGGGGTGAGGAAGGGAATTTCCGACCCGGTGGCGCTTCTCGGCACGGCGAAACGTGTCCATTTCTTGTCTGTGGCCGATTTAAAGCTTCAGATGCAAATCGAAACGCTGGTATCTGCTCTTGAAACGGAAACCGGCATTTGGCCCGAACGTAAAGGTCAGGAGGAGGAAAGCCGATGAAAAGTTTGAAATGGTGGGCCGCAGGCATTTTCGGGTTGTGCCTCATTGGCCTGTTGGCCCTCTGGTGGCACGCATATTCGGAAGTGGCCTGTGTGGAAACGCCGGAGGTGGTTCAGTTTGGAAAAGTGACACGGCGGAGTTTTGTTGAGACGGTTCATTTTTTCGGAAAAACGGAAAGTGAAGCGGCGGTGAGCGTGACGGCACTTCAAGCCGGGCGGGTTGAGTCGGTTTTGGTTCCGGATGGGAGTCGGGTGGTTGCCGGGCAGGAATTGTTTACTTTGGGCGGCCCGGAACTGGCACCGGAAGCTGCGGCGGTTCAATCATCTCTGAAAGCCGCACGGGCGGCATTGGAGAATGCTGAAAAGTCGGTGACGCTGATTCGGGATGCTGTGAACCGCCATCTGATGAAACAGACGGAGCTGACCACGGCAATGGCAAAAGCAGCACTGGGCAGAAAAGAGGTAGCCATGCTGGTTTCCCGCAGGGCATTATTGGATGCCGCCATGCATTTAAAAAGTCCTGTTGCCGGTGTTTTTGCCAATCGGAGTGTGAATCCGGGCCAGGATGTTCAAGTGGCTGAGGTTATGGCGAGAATTGTTCCGGAAAACAAAGTTCGGGTAGTGGCATCACTGTTTCCCCCGGGTGATGTGAAGTTGAAGGGGGCAATGGCCCGGATTTTTCGGGATGACGGGGCGGTTGTCAGTGGCGTTGTGGCCCGGATACTGCCGGAACGCAGTCCTGCCGGTGCGGAACTTATCTGGATTGAAGGCAGTGATATTTCAACCGGGTTGGCTCCGGGTACTCCTGTGAAAGGAGAACTCCGGTTCCACCGGGAGGTTGCGGTTGCAGTGCCTGAGTCTGCCATTGTTCGGGATAAAGCCGGGCGCCCGCTCGTATTTGTCAAAGGCCGTTTTGGTGTGGAAGGCCGGATTGTAAAAATCGGTCTAACCCGTGGCGGTGAGGTGGAGATTTTGTCCGGGGTTCGCCCCGGTGAAATGATTGCAGTTCAGGGCGCTTACGAACTTTATTACCGGGACTTTAGCCATAGTTTTAAAGTGGCGGATTAATGAAACGCTATCTGAGCTTTCCGGTGGACCATCCGATTCCGGTGCTTTTTATTGCCGGTATCTTTGTTGTGGCGGGACTGTTCAGTTGGTGGGTCCTTCCTGTGGATCTGTTGCCGAGAATTGATGTCCCGGTGGTAAATATCATTACCCATGAGCCCGGGGCATCACCCGCTGATGTGGAACAGCTGGTAACCCGTCCCCTCGAATCCGCGTTGCAGACATTGCCGGGGATTCGCCGGCTGGCTTCCACTTCCCTGCAGGGGACTTCCCTTATTACGGTTGCATTTCATTTTGGCACTGGAATCAATGATGCCAGACAGCTGGTTCGGAGCCGGATTTCACGGGTAATTCGGCTTCTTCCTGCCGGAGTAATTCCACGAATTGAGGGTATCGGTACCACCTTACAGCAGGTCTGTGGCTATGTGATTACCGGTGCGGACCAGATACGGCTTCGTACCATTGCGGACCGCACCCTTGTGGGGCAGTTGTCCATGGTGAAGGGGGTGGAACGGGTGGAGGTTCTTGGCGGTGATCGGCCTGCGTGGACGGTTGCGCTGAAACCTGAAAAACTTGCGGCACTGAAACTCGGGGTAAACAACGTGGTTTCTGCTATCAGGCGATACAATCAGGTTGAAACCGCCGGTGTGCTTCCACGATTCGGGCGGGATCTGCTGATCCGCGGTGACAGCCGGTTCCGTTCGCCGGAAGACCTGGCGAAGGTGCCGGTTTCAGGCAACGGAATAGAAACCGTAACGCTGGGGGATATTGCATCCATCCGGCCCGGTACGGTTCCCCGTCACTACGAGATTACCGGAAACGGACGACCCGGTATTGCGCTGATTGTCCGAAAAGTGCCCGGAGCCGACACCATTTCGGTGGTATCGGACATTGATGCCCGGTTGAAAGCACTGAAGCACCTGCTTCCCGATACAGCTGTTATTCACAAATTCTACGATCAGAGTGAATTGATTCGGGAGGCTCGGAATGAAGTAGGCTGGGACCTGTTGTTTGGTATCTTCCTTGCTATGGCTGCCATTATTCTTTTTATGGGCTGGACACGTTCTTCCCTGGTGGTGGGGTTGACCATTCCATCCGCTCTTCTTGCTGTGGTGGTTCTGATGGCCTGTTTCGGAATGTCATTGAACATTATTACCATGACAGCCATGGCGCTTGCAGTGGGAATGATAGTGGATGATGCAATTGTGGTGGCAGAGAACATCGGCCGTCATCTGGAATCCGGTGCTTTGGCCCCGGATGCGGCTGTGGCAGGTGTCAATGAAATTGCAGCCCCGGATATTTCCGGAACCATCACCACTGTTGCGGCTTTTGTCCCACTTTTCGCCGCCGGCGGGATAGCGGCTGTTTTTCTGAAGCCATTCGCGATTGTCATCAGTTTTGCCCTGCTTTTTTCACTGCTCTTTTCCCTGACCGTAGTTCCCGCCCTGATGGGGAAAGGCAGTTGGGGTGGAGCGGGAAAAATTCCGGGGATTCGGTTCCTGAATGGGGGAATGAGCTTCACATTGCGCCTGTTGGATGTGGCTATGGCCTCTCCAAAGAAAACAGTTTTGATCTTTGCCGGGCTAATTTTCATCGGGCTGGTATTACCGTTTCTGGGTCCGATCCGGGTTTTGCCTCCTATTGACGAGGGTAGCCTTCTTTTGGAATATGTCACTCCCCCCGGAACTTCGCTTCGGGAGAGCAGCCGTATCGGCCGAAAATTGTCGGCGGCGGTTTGGGCCTACCCTGAAGTTTCCTTCGTGTACCGGCGTACCGGCCCGGCAAAACAGGGATTGCAGGTGGAAAGTGTGAACCGGGGAGAACTGACGGTAAAACTGAAACCCCGGTCAAAACGAAATCGTAGCGCAACGGAACTCCTTGCCGCTCTCCGGAAACAATTTGCTGGAATTCCCGGTATTGTAATTCTTTATCATCAACCAACCCGGGAAAATCTTGATGAGAGTTTTTCCGGTCTGCCCGCTCTCTTTGGTGTTTCTGTGTTTGGCCCCGATCTTGCCACTATCCGGGATCTTGCGGGGAAAGTGAAGAAAATATTGGAAAAAGATCCGGCTGTCTCAACGATTGTTAATCATGCGGAAAGCACGACCGGCCAACTGACTGTCCGGTTTGATCCGGAAAAGACGGCACTCCTGAATGTTGACCCTCAGGCTGCCATGGATACACTAAAAGCTGCCGGCCTCGGCGTTTTTGCTACGGATGTCATCCGTAGAAATCGAACCATCCGTGTTCGGGTAACATTATCGGGAAATGCACTGCACACCCCCGCTGAAGTAAAACGATTGCCTGTAATCAACCGGAAGGGAGAATTCGTGCCTCTTTCCCGTATCGCGAAAATTTTCAGGGAAAACTCCCCGGCCTTCATCCACCGGAGAGCTGGTCAGCGAGAGGAAACCCTCGTTGCAGAAGTGGATGGGAACCTGCCCGCTGTGGCCCGTCGCCTGCAGAAGCGTTTTGCCGAAATGAAGCTGCCTCCTGAAACCGGTGTGACGATTGTGGGACAGTATCCGATATTGATTCGCACCGTTGAAAGTATTCTCTTTGCGGCACTGGCGGCTTTGCTGTTGGTGGGGGGTATTCTCAGGATCCAATTCCATTCTCTGAAACAGGCAGTTGTCATTCTTGCCACCATTCCGGTGTCTCTGGCCGGTGCCATGCTTCTCGTGGGCATCACCCGTGCCGGACTGGATATTTCCGTTGGGATGGGAATGATTACTCTCATTGGAATCGGAGTGAACAATGCCATTGTATTGATAGATGCTGCTAACCGCTTTTCCGGGAAAGGTGTATTATTTGCGGATGCATTGAAAAACGCTGTCCGGGTTCGTTTTCGGCCCATTCTATTGACTTCCCTGACAACCGTCGCAGCTCTGATCCCTGCGGCTCTACCCCTTGGCGGCGGATCCGGAATCTTTCAGCCCTTTGCGGTTTCCGTAATCGGCGGATTACTGGCAGGAACTTTTGGAACTCTTGTCCTTGTCCCGGTGCTGGCTTGTGCCGGAGTAAAATCAGATAGGCGGGAAGTGGGTGTTTAAAGAATAAAAGCAAAGAAGTGTCCAAAGTTCTTTTTTTATGCGCTTTCAGTTGCATGATTTTAAACCAATTCCGGTTCCGGCCTGTTTCGGAAGCCGATTCAAACTTAAACTTGTCTCGTTTGTCTTGGTAGTGTAAGGTAATGCCGGAAGAAAAAAAGCAGGCCGGAGGAAAAAATGCGCGGAGAATTGAAATGGATTGCCTGGGAAACGACACCGAGATGCAACTTGTCCTGTGTACACTGCCGTTCGTCTTCAACCATGCACCTGCCGGAGGTAATGGACACGAAACAGGCATTGTCCGTGCTGGACAAAATCGGTGATTTCTGCAGCCCGGTGGTGGTACTGTCGGGAGGCGAACCGCTTCTCCGAAAAGATATTTTTAAACTGGCGCAGTATGGTACCGACAAAGGTTTCCGGATGTGTATGGCTACCAACGGTACCCTGATTAACAATGAACACTGCGAAAAGATGATTGAAACCGGTATTAAAATGGTGTCTTTGAGCCTGGACGGCAGCACGGCGGAGATTCACGACAATTTCCGGAACCATAAAGGTGCGTTTTCCGGGGTTCTCCGGGGAATTGAGTTTTTGAAGAAACACGGGATTCCCTTTCTCATCAATTCGTCCTTTACCAAGCGGAATCAACAGGATATTGAAAACACCTACAAACTGGCCAAAGAGCTGGGTGCCACAGCCTGGTACATGTTTATGATTGTTCCCACCGGCCGGGGAGAAGATGTGATGAGTGAGTTGATAGACACAAAGGATTATGATGAAATCCTCCGTTGGCACTACCGGCTGGAACAGCAGGAGAATGAAATCCTTGTGCGGCCCACATGCGCGCCCCATTACTACCGGATTTACATTGAAGAAGCCATGAAAGAAGGGAATTCCGCCAAACGCCGGAACCTGACATTTTCCACCGGTGCCAATAAAGGCTGTGTGGCGGGACAGACAATCTGCCTGATCCGTTCCGACGGAGAAGTGTTGCCCTGCTCCTATTTCCCGGTATCCGGCGGCAACATCTTCAAGCAATCCATGGAGGAAATCTGGAACTCCAAACTCTTTCTTGAAATGCGGGACATTGAAGGCTACAAGGGCAAGTGCGGGGTGTGTGAATATCGGGGTGTCTGCGGCGGATGTCGGGCACGGGCCTACGCCGTGACGGGGGATTATCTGGACCCCGAGCCCTTCTGTGACTACGAACCGGGCCACTTGAAAGAGAAAAACCGATAACTGTAAATTCGGCTGATTTTGCTGATTTTTCACTGGATAAGCGGGTATGATGCGATTGCGTGCCGGGCTGTTTTCCAAAAAACGTAAAAAAATAATACATATAGTAAAAAATAAATCATTTAAAACGAAACAATGAAATAAATTAACATAAATATATATAAAGAGTTGTATATTTTCAAGCGGGAAAGATATTGACTGAACGGAAAATCAGTGTAAAATAAAATAAAATATTCATCTATGGGTCGGTATATGACATCCGGTAGCAGTATTTTCAAAATTCATTTCTTTCTGATTGTCCTGGTCGTGCAAATATTGGTGGTGATAAGCGGTGTGGCCTGGGTTTATCTGGAAACCCGATCCTGTGCCGCAGATGCCGTATCAATCCGTGCCAGTGAGATTATTCGTTTTCGAAAGGAGGCGGAGCGCCATCTCAATGCCTTTGTTTTTCGTATGGATCGTTCGCCGGTTTCCCGACTTCCCGGGACGGTATTCGAAGAAGAAGCTTCCCGGTCGGTCTGGCGTGAATCTTTTGGGGAAAGAGGGTTCCTTTTTCTATTCTTTCCGGAGAGCGGACGTTTTGCGGGGCGATGGCATGGAAAAGAACATCTGATTCAATTAACGGAACTGAAGGATATGTCGGGTCATCCTTTTTTGCAGGAGCCCTGTTCGCGGGTACTGAAAACCGGTAAATCAATCTGGCTGGATAATGTATTAACCGGGTGGTCCCCCGACCACGAAAAATGGTCATTCTACCTTTCTCCGTACGGCAGCCGCAATCTTGTGGTCGGCGCTGCACTGGATATGGCGGAAACCACCCGCACGGCGGATGCGAACATGAAATTATCCCGGGAACATATCCGGCATTTTGCCGTGGGCGTGGTGGCGTTTCTGATAATGATGTTGCTGGCGACACTGGCAGTTGCCTTTCTGTTGGCACAGAAAATGAGCCGTGAAATCGAAGCCTATGCCCGTTCGCTGGAGAAAGCATTGGCGGATGGAAAACCCCTGGAATTGCGGGACAATCAGTTGCGGGAATTTAAAAAACTTGCAATCCACACGAACCGGCTGCTTGAGCGGCAGAAACGGACAGAAAAACAATATCGGAAATTATTTGAAACCAATGCGGTGTCCATTTGGGTGGAAGATTTTTCTGAGGTACGCAGTATGCTGGAAAATCTGAAAGCAAATGACGTTTCGGATCCCGATACGTATTTCAGGGAACATCCTGAGTTTGTGAAAAAAGCAGCGGGAGCAATCCGGGTTCTGGATGTCAACCGGGAAACTCTACGGCTTTACGGTGCCGATACAAAAGATCAGTTACTTTCTTCACTTGAGGCGGTTTTTTCTCCTGCTTCCTATCGGGGCTTTGCGTTTTTACTGGCAGCACTTTTCAGGGGGGAACATCTGATTCGCTATGAAGAAGTGAATCGAACCCTGTCCGGGCTGGATATTTACGTACTCATTACGGTAACGGTGGAAGAGTCGGAAGATTTGAACCGCCTGATCGTTTCCCTTGTGGACATTACCGAGCGGAAGCAGGCGGAAGAGGCACTTGCGGAGGAAAAAGACCGGCTGGCTGCGACCCTTCATTCCATCGGGGACGGTGTTCTGGTAACAGACGCGAAGGGACGGATCATGATGATGAATCCCGCAGCCGGGGAAATGACGGGTTATACACCGTCGGATGTGTTGGGCTATCCTCTGGAGCAGGTATATCGTGTGGTCAGGGTGGGCAACGGACATGGTATTGACGATACCACACGGCTTTTTTTCAAAATGGAAAATCTGGAGATTGAAGGGGAAGAACTGGTATTAACTTCTGCCGGCGGGTACAGGTATATCATTGATGAAAGCCGATCCCCGATTATCGGCAGCAGCCGGAAATTCCGTGGGATGGTTGTGGTTTTTCGGGATATAACCGGTTTGAAACGGACGCAGGCCTGCTTTGCCAGAGCGAAACGGCTGGAGTCTCTGGGACTCCTTGCGGCCGGAATTGCCCACGATTTCAACAACGTGATGACCTCTGTTTTCGGGAATATTTCTCTGGCAAGGATGCTGTCGGAGCCCGAATCGAAGGTTGCGGAGAAGCTGGGGGCGGCGGAAGCGGCAATCGAACGTGCCCGGGAGCTTACCTCCCAGCTCATTACCTTTTCCCGGGGGGGTGCCCCTGTGGAAAAAGAGGTGGATTTGTCTGCGCTGATTCACTCCAGTGTGAAGCGGGCGGTGGGAACGGCATCTACCGAATGGGTGATCGCTTTTGCGGAATCTCTCTGGCAGGTAAAAGTGGATGCCGCCCAGTTTGTTCATGTGGTGAATAACCTGGTGCAAAATGCGGTGGAAGCCATGGATGGCGGCGGCAGGCTGAAAATTACAATTGAAAATGCCCGGATTGACGGTTCTGACCCGACCGTGGCGGAAGGAGACTATGTCAGGCTGTTGTTTGAAGACAGTGGCTGCGGGATTTTTCCGGAGCATCTGGACCGGATATTTGATCCGTATTTTACCACGAAGGAAGGGGCGCAGGGGTTGGGCCTGTCCATCGTTTATGGCATTGTAAAACGGCACGACGGTTATATCCGGGTGGAATCCGAGCCGGGGAGAGGCAGTACTTTTGAAGTTCTTTTGCCGGCAGGGGAAGGAAAGTGAAAATAGGAAGCGTGAGCAGAACGGGGACTGGCTGCGGCGCGTTGCGCCGGATGTTAGATGATAGGTGTTAGGCGCCAGATGCTAGATAAAGAAGCAAGATGAGAAGAATCAAAGAGTTGCTGTGCCGCTCCCCTGCCTTTTTTCTGAACATCTAACATCTTTCATCTAAAACCTAACACTCCACCGAAGCTGGTACTTCTGGACCCTTGTCCTGTTTCCCTGGTTGGTGCGCGGACACCAAAGCTGTCCGTTTCCGCCCGGGAACGGAATAAGGGAGTGTATACCTTTAACCGGAAAGTTCAGTCCCGGCTGCTTCGCAGGCCGGGAGAAAGAGCGGGTATCTGCGGCGCGTTGCACCGGATGTTAGATGATCAGTGTTAGATAAAGGAATAAGATGAGAAGAATCAGAGGGTGGCAGCGCGCTGCGCGCTGTGGGGATTGCTCATTTTGTCTTTGAATGGTAAGCTGATGGGGCCTTTGCAGGGGCGATGAAGTTATTTTGAGGAGTTTTTTTGATGAATAAGCCACTTTTGAATGCGCTTCGGGGAAAGCAGCCGGAGGTTCCGCCGGTATGGATTATGCGCCAGGCAGGACGGTTTCTGCCGGAGTACCGTGCTATTCGGGCGGAGAATTCGTTTCTGGATATGTGTAAGACACCGGAACTGGCAACGGAGGTTACTCTTCTTCCGGTGGAGAAGTTTGATATGGACGGGGCGATTCTGTTTTCGGATATTCTGATTTTCAGTGAAGCGATGGGGATGAATCTGGAGTTTGTTGAAGGCAGGGGCCCGGTGTTTCACAATCCGGTCCGTTCACGTGAGGATGTGGAGGCATTGAAGACAGAGGGGGTTCCGGAGGCTGTGGGGTTTGTGTATGAAACGCTGGGCCGTTTGTCCAGATTTCTTCCGGAAAGCAAGACGCTGATCGGTTTTGCCGGAGCGCCGTTTACGCTGGCCTGTTATATGGTGGAGGGTGCTGCTTCCCGGAATTATACGTATCTGAAGGCGATGATGTATAATGATGAACGGAGTTTCAGGCTGCTGATGGAGAAGTTGTCCACGGTGCTGGAGGGGTATTTGTCTTCCCAGATTCAAGCCGGCGCGGAGGCGGTTCAGTTGTTTGATACTTTTGGCGGTGTGTTGTCGTGTTTTGATTATGAACGCTATGTTTTTCCCTATGTGAAGCGGATTTTCAATACGCTGAAAGGGCAATTCCCCGATACGCCATTGATTTATTTTGCGAAGAACGGGTTTGGTTTTTTCCCGCTGCTTCAGGAGCTGAAGGCAGACTGCCTCGGGGTGGACTGGTCGGTGTCGCTGACAGATGCGGCGGAACGTTCCGGGAACCGTTTTGTCCTTCAGGGGAATATGGACCCGGTGGTTTTGTTCGGCGGCAGCGATGTGATTGAACGGGAGGCGAAACGGGTGATTGAAGAGGGCAGAAAAATTAAGGGCCATGTGTTTAATCTGGGCCACGGTATTCTGCCGGAGACGCCGGTGGATAGTGTTCGGACCCTCATTGAGGTTATCCGGTGCGGCCAACCGTCGTCTTAGCCGATTACGGCGGCCCGGAATTGTTGTCCGATGTCCGGCCGTTTCTCAAACGAATTTTTTCAGACCGCCGAATTATCGGGTTACCCGCTTTTTTGCGTTTTCCGCTGGCATGTTTGATTTCCCGCTTGCGTGGCGGTAGGTCAAGGGAGATTTACAGGGCAATCGGCGGGTCCCCGGTGAACCGGACGGTGTCGGATATGTGCCGGATTCTCAATGAAAGGCAGAAAGATGTTCGTTTTGAACCCGGGTTCCGGTATATGGAACCGTTTTTCCATAAAACAGTACGAAAAGCATCGGAAAGAGGCCCGGTGCTGGTGCTGCCCACTTTTCCCCATTATTCTTTTTCGTCAACCGGCAGCCTTGAAGATGCCATTGCCGGCCTTACCGATGTCCGGATTTCGGCGCCTTACTATAATAATGATACGTTTTTGCGTTTGTTGTCCGGCAGGATTCGAACGGAACTGGATAAGCCGGGGCCGAAGCCGGCGGCTGTCCTTTTGACTGCCCATTCTATTCCGGAATCTGCTGTTCGAAGGGGTGATCCGTATATCAGCCAGGTGAAGGAGCAGGCAGAATGGATTCGGGGGCAGTTCCCGGATGTTCCGGTGGAACTTTCTTTTCAAAGCCCGCTGGGGCCGGTGAAGTGGGTGGGGCCGTTTATCGAAGATTCTGTCAGGGCGCTGGCGGAAGCCGGAATCCGGCGTGTGGTTGTGGTGCCGTTGAGCTTTACGGTGGATAATTCCGAGACCCTTTATGAGCTGGATCTGTACTTGCGGGAGTTTGCTGGTAAAATAGGGGTGGAACAGGTGGACAGGGTACCCTGTTTCAACGGAGACGTTTCTTTTTTGTCTTTTTTATCGGATTATGCCGGCAGGAGTTTGAAAGCGGCAGTGTCTGAAAAAACACCGGTGAAGGGGGAAAAATCGTGAAAATTGCGGTCATCGGCGGCGGAATTTCCGGGTTGGCAACCGCGTTTGTGACGGGACGGAGAATCCCCGGCGCGGAGATTGATGTTTTCGAGAAGAATCCGGCCCCCGGCGGGACGATTGCCAGTTACCGGAATGACGGTTTTTTGATGGAAACCGGCCCCAACGGGTTTTTGTCCGGGAAGCCGACAACGCTGAAGATTGTGGATATGCTGGAAAAGCAGGATACGCTGCTGCCGGCAGACGCGAAGGCAGAGAAACGGATGATTGTGAAGAATGGGCGGCTGGTGCCGCTGCCGGATAAGCCGTTGAAGTTTTTTTCTTCTTCTATTTTGTCTCCGGGAGGGAAGCTGCGGATTTTGAAGGAGCCTTTTGTTCCGAAAAAGGTGGGGGATGAGGACGAGACGATTGCGGAATTCGGGAAACGCCGTCTTGGGGAACAGGCGGTGACCTGGATGCTGGACCCGATGGTCAGCGGGGTGTTTGCCGGCAATGTGGATAAGTTGAGCCTGGCGTCGTGTTTCCCCCGTATTCATGAGCTGGAAATGGAGTACGGCAGCCTGATCCGGGCAATGATGAAACTCCGGTCGAAGAAGGCGTCTCCATCCGGCCGCCTGACTTCTTTTGAGAACGGGATGGGCCAGCTGATTGAGATGCTGGCGGTATCCGGGGCTTTTACCCTTTACACCGGAACCGGAGTCCGGGAGGTTCGGAAGGCCGAGGCCGGGTTTATTCTGGATCAGGGACACGGTGTTTACGATGCGGTGGTGCTGGCGGTTCCGGCGTATAGTCTGGCGGAGATGACGGTTTCAGGGCTGGAAGGTGTGGCGGAAAGCCTTGTGTCTGTTCCGTATCCTCCGATGGCGGTTGTTCCGTTTGCTGTGAAGAAAGGGTTTGCGGACGGGTTCGGGTTTCTGATTCCTTCGGTGGAAAACCGGCGGATTCTGGGTGCCTTGTATTCTTCCGGAATTTTCCCCAACCGGGGAACAGATGAATATGACCTTGTGACGGTGATGCTGGGCGGAGACCGGCATTACGAGGTGCGGGAGATGGACCGGGCACAACTTGTGGATACGGCATCTGAGGAATTGGCCGGTTTTCTGAAATTGAACCGAAATGAGCTTGAAAATGTCGGTATTTTCCGTTGGCAGCGGTCTATTCCGCAGTATTATTCCGGCCATTACAGAATTGTGGAGGCGGTTGAAGCCGCGGCAGCATCGGTTCCGGGCCTTTTTGTCACAGGTAATGCTTTTTATGGTATCGGAATCAATGACTGTACCCTTGCGGCATTTATGACAGCGGATAAGGTTCTGGATTTTTTTGAGAAAAAGGAGGGGGAATGAGGATTTTGTATGAGTTGTCTGTGGCAGCCAATTTCATTGCCCTGTTTCTGTTTTTTATTTTTGCGTACAAAAAAAGCCGGCCGGTAATTGTTGCCGCGTCATCGATGCTGGCGGCAGGTACGCTGATGCTGATGTTTTTTCTCGCCTTTCAGGGGGTGCAATATCATTCTCAGCCGGTTACCACTCCGTTTCTCAGTTACAATTTCCTGGCGCTGTTGATTTATCTTCTCTATTTTCTGTTTGAATTCCGGTTCAAAATTCCGCTTCTCGGAACGTTTCTTGTACCGGTGGGGTTTTTCTTTAATATTGTTTCTCTTTTTTCACGGAATGTCCAGGCGGCGCAGATGAAGATGGTATCTCCCTTTCTTCTCGGGATTCATACCGGGTTTCTGATGTTGGGGGAGGCGTTGTTTATTCTTGCTTTCGCTTCTTCGGTGATGTATCTGATTCAGGAGAAAAATCTGAAGTCCAAACGCTTTAATCAGCTGTATTCGAGGCTTCCGTCCCTCGGTAAACTGGAAGAAATGGCCGGCCTGGGGGTTTCTGCCGGGTTTCCGCTGATTACAACCGGGCTGCTTATCGGTTTTTTCTGGGCGGCAAAGGTCTGGGGGCCGGGCTGGTATCTGGACCCGAAGGTGGTCTGGTCAACGGTGATGTGGGTGATTTACGCCTGGCTTTTTTACAGCAAGATTTCAGACAGAATCCGGGGGCGCCGTTTTGCCGTTGCGGTGATCTGGTGCGTTCTGCTGATTTTGCTTTCTTTTGTTGTCAGCAGCTTTCTTCCGTCTATTCACACATTAACGCAATCATACGGGGCGAAGTAAATGGGACTGGTTCTGGTTGGGTTGAATCACGAAACGGCACCGGTTCGGCTTCGGGAGAAGGTGGGGCTGAACCCGGAGGAAGTGGACAATGTCCTCCGTGAACTGATTCAGGAAGAATTGTTCCGGGAACTGGTGATTCTCTCCACATGCAACCGTACCGAGCTGATAGCGATGGCTGCCGGTGACGACGCAGGGGAGGAACGGCTGGTTTCTTTTCTGGCGGAACGGGCGGAGGTGCCGGTTTCTGAAATCCGGGAGCATGTTTATGTGTTCTGGGGGTTGAAGGCGGTGGAGCATGTTTTCCGGGTCGCGTCCGGCCTGGAATCCATGGTGCTCGGTGAACCGCAGATCACAGGACAGGTCAAGGATGCTTTTGACCGGGCCATTTCGGCGGGGACTGCCGGAAGCCGCCTGTCCAGTATTTACCGCCACACGGTTCAGACGGTGAAACAGGTTCGGACTCAGACCGAGATTGCCAAAAGCGCGGTGTCGGTTTCTTATGTGGCGGTGGAGCTGGCACGGAAGGTTTTCGGTGAATTGAAAGGGAAGCGGGCGCTTCTGGTGGGGGCGGGAGAGATGTGCGAGCTGGCTGCAACGCATCTGAAGGAACGGGGTGTGGACGCCGTGGATGTAGCGAATCGGACTCTTGAGCGGGCAGAAAAGCTGGCGGTTCGGTTTAACGGCAATCCCTTTTCGCTGGAGAATATCAAAGAAGCATTGTCGGCAGCGGATATTGTGGTCAGTTCAACCGGTTCGCCGGATCCGGTAATCGGAAGAGCGGAGCTGGAAGCTGTTTTACGGAAAAGAAAATCCGCTTCCCTGCTGCTTATTGATATTGCGGTTCCCCGGGATATTGAACCGGAGGCGGGGGACTTGCCCGGGGTATTTCTCTTCGATATTGACGATTTGCAGAAGGTGATTGAGGCCAATATGGAGAAGCGGAAAAAAGAAGCGGAAAAAGCGGCGGTTCTCATTGCAAAACGGGTTCGGGAGTATGAGAAATGGCGGCGGATGCAGGATGTAAACCCAATGATTGTCGAACTGCGCCGGAGTGTGGAAGCGATGCGGAAAGAAGAGCTGGAGAAGTCTCTGAAGCACCTGCACGGCTGTTCCGATGAGGTGAAAAAGGAGCTGGACCGCCTCAGCTGCTCTATTATGAATAAAATGCTGCATCAGCCCATAACCGAATTGAAACGGGCGGCCCGGGAGGAGAATCTGGAAGGCGGGCTGGTGTCGTTTTTTAAGTCCATATTCAAATTAAATTGAGGAGAAGGGGAATAAGATGGAAATAAAAATCGGAACACGGGGCTCCAAACTGGCATTGTGGCAGGCGGAGCATGTGAAAAAGAGGCTGGAGAAGGCGCATCCCGGCCATGAGTTTGTGATTCGGATTATCAAAACCACCGGCGATCTGGATCAGAAAACACCGTTGAATGAGATGGGAGGGGTCGGGCTTTTTACCAAGCAGCTGGAGATTGCGCTGGATGCGGGTGAGATTGACCTGGCTGTCCATAGCTGCAAGGACCTTCCGTCTGAGATTGACAGCCGGTTTCAGCTGGTGGCTTTTTTAGAACGGGAAAGGCCGCTGGACGCCCTGATTTCCGGAAAAATCCGCCTTGCGGACCTGGAAAAAGGCGGTGTGGTCGGTACCGGAAGCCTGCGCAGGGTCAGTCAATTGAAGAACCGGTTTCCCAATGTGGAAATCCGGGAGCTCAGAGGGAATGTGGATACCCGGCTGAAAAAACTGGAAAGCGGAGAATATGACGCCATTATTCTGGCTTATGCCGGAGTGAAGCGGCTGGGGCTGGAGTCGGTTGTGGCGGATGTGATTCCTGCGGACATAATGATTCCCGCGGTGGCTCAGGGTGTTGTGGCGGTGGAGGCCCGTAAGGGGGATACAGCCATATCCGACATTGTTTCAGCGGTGGATCATACGGAATCCCGAGCCGCAGTGGTTCAGGAACGGGACTTTCTCCGGATTGTGGAGGGGGGCTGCAAGGTGCCGGTGGGATGCTATGCCGAAGTGGGGGAAAATTTCCGAATCCGGGGATATATCGGCAGTGTTGACGGGAAAGAAGCGGTTCGCCATGAGGTCTTTCTCTCCGCCGGTGAAGCGGACGGCGCAGGAGAAAGCCTTGCCCGGGCTATGCTGGCGGACGGCGGCGCGGAAATCCTGGCTGGAATCCAGAAGGCCGAAGGGGAATAGACAATAGAATGATAGGGTTATATTTCTTTTCCCTGCAAATGGGGAAAGTTGGAATTTCCTGATATTTTTCCTTGCAATCCAACGATTTTCTGTTACCATACTGTCTTTGCCGGGGGTATTCCCCGGTGAAAGTGGGGAGGTTCCCGAGCGGTCAAAGGGAACAGACTGTAAATCTGTCGCCGGATGGCTTCGGAGGTTCGAATCCTCCTCTCCCCACCATTTTTTCAGCGGAGCGGGAGTAGCTCAGTTGGCTAGAGCATCAGCCTTCCAAGCTGAGGGTCGCGGGTTCGAGTCCCGTTTCCCGCTCCATATTTTTTGTGGATTCAAAAAATATGCCCACGTGGCTCAGTCGGTAGAGCACGTCCTTGGTAAGGACGGGGTCACCGGTTCAAGTCCGGTCGTGGGCTCCATTTTTTATAGAAAACTCTTTATAGAAGGAGAGAAAAAACAATGGCGAAGGCAAAATTCGAAAGAACGAAACCGCATGTAAACATTGGCACCATCGGTCACGTAGACCATGGCAAAACCACATTGACAGC
>JAADGL010000067.1 GCA_013152385.1 Acidobacteriota bacterium | reverse complement strand
TCGCGTTTCTGCTTTCCCTTGTCATTTCATTGTTTACCATCGGATTCGCGTGGGTATTTTACCGGCCGCTTATCGGTGTTCCCCTATTGCTTGCCGCAATCGCACTGATTGTGCTGACCCGGGGAAAATTGAAAAAAGCCAGAGCGTAACACAGAAGGTCTCCCACGGGAAACACCGAATTTTTCTGTTAACAGACAGGGGAACAGACAAACAGCCTGTTCCCCTGTTTTTGTTTCCGGCCATACCGGAATTCAGTTTTACCGGCCTATAATTATCTGAAAAACATAAACCGGAATAATGCTGTCTTTTTGAAAATCCCCCTCCTCGTTTATGATAGAATTGTCTTCGTTATGAATACAATGAATAATTCTCCGGCACTGCTGAAAAGCTTCATCCGCCTCGCCCGTCCCAACAACTGGGTAAAAAACCTGCTGATACTGGCACCGCTGTTTTTCGGGCTGAAACTGACAGACCGGGTTCTGCTGATACGGTCACTGCTGGTAATTGTCTTATTTTCTCTGGCCGCCAGCGCGGTTTACGTGTTCAATGATATAAAAGACGCGGAATCGGACCGCCGCCATCCGGCGAAACAAAACCGCCCCGTCGCCGCCGGAGATATTTCACAGGGAAAAGCCGCGGCGTTTATGATTGTTCTTGCCTTTGTTTCCGTCGGAGGCTCTTTTTTCCTGCTTCCAGCCGCGGCAATGTGGATTTGTATTTACCTGCTGCTGAACATTGCTTATTCTGCCGGCCTGAAACACGTGGCAATACTGGATGTGTTTATGATTGCCCTGGGGTTTCTTCTGCGGCTGGCGGCAGGGTCGGCGGCAACGGGAATTCCCCTTTCCATGTGGATTCTGCTTATTACCTTTGTAATGGCGCTGTTCATCGGACTGGCAAAACGCCGGGATGACCTGATTTTGGCGGAAAACGGTGTTTCCGGCACCCGTTCATCCATTGACGGCTACAATCTGGATTTTGTCAATCACGGCATGACGGTTATGGCGGCGGTTTTGATTGTGGCATACATTATGTATACGGTTTCACCGGAAATTACCCGGCATTTTCACAGCCGGTACCTCTATCTCACTGTCATTTTTGTAATTCTGGGGATTCTCCGCTACATGCAGCGGGCTTTTGTGGAAAAAGATACCGGTTCCCCGGTGGACATTTTCTTTCATGACCATTTTATCCAGTTAGCAGTACTGGGCTGGCTGCTGACTTTCTGGACGCTGCTGTACCGGTGACAAGGGGGAGAATGAATGAGCTATCAGACAAAAATCAGCGGCTGGGGCCGCTTCCCGGTAACAGAAACAAGGGAAAACCGGATACGGAAAACAGACGATATCCGTACCGCCCTTGCAGCCGATGGCAGTATTCTTGCCCGGGGGCTGGGCAGAAGTTACGGCGATGCCTCACTGGCACCAGAGGTTTTGTCTATGCTTCCTTCGAACCGGATGCTGGCATTCAATGAAAAAACCGGCCTGCTGCGCTGTGAATCCGGAGTCTCCCTGGATGAAATCCTCCGGACCTTCGTACCCCGGGGCTGGTTTCTTCCGGTTACCCCCGGTACCCGGTTTGTGACAATCGGCGGCGCCATTGCCTCGGATGTTCACGGCAAAAACCACCACGTGGCGGGGAGTTTCTGCGATCACATCAGCTCCCTGAAAATCATGACGGCGGACGGGAAAATCAAAAGTTGTTCTCCCCGCAAAAATACCGCGCTGTTTCGCGCAAGCTGCGGCGGAAACGGGTTAACCGGTGTGATTGTGGAAGCCGGTATCCGCCTGATTCCGGTGGAAAGCGCCTGGATCCGCCAAACCACTGTGAAAGCCGCCAACCTTGATGAGCTGACGGCACAGTTTGAGATGCACAAAACCGCCACGTATTCGGTGGCATGGATTGACTGCCTCGCCGGGGGCGATGCCATGGGCAGGGGAATCCTTTTTGCCGGAGAACACGCCGCAAAAGAAGAAGTGAAGGAAAAATTCCCGCTTGTTCTGAAACCCGGCCCGATGATACCGGTTCCGGTTTCCCTCCCTGCTTTTACCCTGAATCCCCTGACTGTCCGGCTTTTCAACAACAGCTATTTCAACCTTGCAGCGCGGAAGCCGGGCCCGTCTCTCGTAAATTACCGGAGTTTTTTCTATCCGCTGGACAAAGTGGCCAACTGGAACCGCATCTACGGCAGCCGGGGGTTTGTCCAGTACCAGTTTGTCCTTCCGGAATCCGCCGGAATCACCGGCCTTCGGAATATCCTCGGTGAAATTGTGGCAGCCGGAACCGGCTCTTTCCTCGCGGTGTTGAAACAGTTCGGAAAGGGAAACGGCAATTTTCTGTCTTTTCCCATGGCAGGCTGGACACTGGCGCTGGATTTCCCCGAAAAACCATCTGTTTTCCAGCTGCTGGACCGGCTGGATTCACAGGTTTCGGAAATGGGCGGCCGAATTTATTTAACCAAAGACAGCCGCATGTCAGCGGAAACCTTCCGGACAGGATACAGAGAAAAGGTGAATGCGTTTATGAAAATCAAGGGAGAAACAGACCCGGGCAACCGTTTTGCCTCCCTGCAATCCAAAAGACTGGAGATTACCCCATGAAACGGCTATTAATTCTCGGCGCCACATCCGATATTGCCAGGGCATGTGCCCACCGCTTCGCGGCAGACGGGTTCAGCCTTGTACTGGCAGCCCGGAAACCGGATGAGCTGGACAGAGACGTAAAAGATTTACAGATCCGCTATGACATTGAAGTAAAAACCGTTCCCTTTGATGTGCTGGACATGGAACAGCACCGGGCATTTTTTCAATCCCTGAACCCGCTGCCAGACGGTGTACTCTGCGCAATCGGAACCATGAACGGAAACGAAGATGCCATGTCTGACCCCCAAAAACTCAAAGTGATTCTGGATACCAACCTCACCGGCCCGGCCGCAATTTTGACATTGGCGGCGGAAGCATTCCGGAAACGGGGCAGCGGTTTTATCATCGGCATCAGCTCGGTGGCGGGAAACCGGGGCAGAGGGACAAACTACCCCTACGGCAGCGCGAAAGCGGGATTTACCGCTTTTTTATCGGGTCTCCGGAACCGGCTGAACAAAAGCGGGGTACAGGTAATCACTGTTCTGCCGGGCTTTGTCCGGACAAGAATGACGGAAAATATGGATTTGCCGGAAAAACTCACCGCCGAACCGGATAAGGTAGCGGCAGACATCTTTAAAGGCTGGAAAAAGGGGAAATCCGTGATTTACACAAAGGGAATCTGGCGGTTGATTATGCTGATCATTCAGCATATTCCCGAATTTATATTCAAAAGGATGAAACTGTAAATGACTGAAGAAACTCGAACCCTCGCGCTCTTTGATTTGGACGGCACGATAACCGACCGGGACAGTTTCAGGGACCTGCTTCGATTTT
>JAADGL010000007.1 GCA_013152385.1 Acidobacteriota bacterium | reverse complement strand
CTCGGGTACTTTAAAACTTTGTTTTCCAATTCCGGAAAAAGCACCTCATCGGAAGTACCCGAAGAAATCCAGAAAGAAATGGGGCTTTCGCCGGGGCTGATCCGTTTTTCAGTGGGCCTTGATCATGACATCGGGCGTACTTTTGATCTGATCAAATCGTGTCTGGTGGATTTGAAGTATATTTAGGCTGCCATAAAACAAGGGATGTGAATTGCCTGTAAACAGACGGGTTAACCCGTCTGTTTTACTAAAGCGCAGAATTTAAAACCAACTTTTAAAACTAATAAAAACCCGATCTTTTCTTTCCTGATCTTGAGTCGGGCAAAGCGATAAATAACAGAAACATATACTAATATGCTTAGATCTTTTCTTCTTACACTATCGGCCGCGTTTCTGTTTTCATCAGTTAACGCCCAGGTAACCTTCATCCTCGATTCCATCCCGGACTATACTCCGGAGGGAGACCTCATTTACATTGCAGGTGATTTCAACGGCTGGAATCCCGGTGACCCGCAGTTTGCCCTTGAGAAAAATGAAGACAGTTTATGGCAGATCACTCTCGGCCCCGAGCCGGAAGGGACGACTTACCTTTATAAATTCACCCGGGGAAGCTGGGAAACGGTGGAAAAAGGCCCGCAGGGAGAAGAAATTGCCAACCGGGTTTTTGTTTTCGGGAACGACAGCACGGTCCATCAGATCGTTTACAACTGGGCGGATGGCAGCGGTGGCGGCGGCAGCACGGCAGCATGGAATGTGCAGGTGATGAATGATCATTTCTACATGCCGCAACTGGACCGCTACCGGCGAATCTGGCTGTACCTTCCTCCCGATTATGAAGAAAATACTAAAAGTTACCCGGTTCTTTATATGCACGACGGTCAAAATCTTTTCGACGCCCAAACGTCTTATGCCGGTGAATGGGAAGTGGACGAAACGCTGAACGACCTGGCAGATCAGGGATATAGCGTGCCTTTCGTTGTGGGCATTGACAATGGCGGGACGCTGCGGATTGACGAACTCACTCCCTGGTACAATCCGCAATATGGTGGTGGAGAAGGGGATGAATACCTCGCTTTCATTGTAGAAACACTGAAACCATACATTGATCAGCATTACAGAACCGTGCCAGGCCGGGAGAACACCGGCATCATGGGCAGCTCGCTGGGCGGACTCATCTCGCTATACGGCGCCGTGAAATACCAGGAAGTGTTCGGCAAATCGGGAGACTTCTCACCGGCATACTGGATCAACAGGGATTCCATTTTCCGTTACGTGAGCCAAACAGGCAAAAAACAGGACGTCCGGTTTTATCAGAACGCAGGCGAACACGAAGGGAATGATTACATCGTCATGATGTATGAAATGGAAGACACGCTGAAATCCGTCGGTTTTGAGCATGTGACCTCCAAAACGATTCCCGGCGGCCAGCACAACGAACAAACCTGGCGGGATGATTTTGCCAATGCTTACCTGTGGCTGTTTGCTTCGTATGCGCTCGGTGTTCCTGAAAATCAAGCTTACCAACCTCTTGCTTTCCATCCCAATCCCGTGTCTGACGAACTCATCCTGAAAGATGCGGACAGCGGGATGATCTCTTCCGTCCGGATATCAGACACTGCCGGAAAAGTCGTGCTCAACCGGCCGAATCTCAAAGGAAACCGCATCGGCGTCCAATCGCTGGCAAAGGGATTGTACATCATCAGGGTTGAAAACCGGAAAGGGGTGTTTGTGGGGAAGTTTGTGAAACGGTGAGAAACCGCAAGAAACCGCAATGGTCGCAATGTAGGCACCATGTCCGTAAAGTGTTGTTATTGTGAGATATAATCCGGGAATGTTTGAGTATTCCGGATTTGGAATTTGTCCGCCCGGATGAAACCGTTCGGACGGGTTTGTTCCTTTTAAATCTACCATTCTACACTATTATTAATTTAAAGTGAAGAAAAATCAGAAAATAAATTCCAATATTCCCCTCCCGCCTGGCCGCCGTAGCCACTCTGGCAGGCGGCGGAGGGGATTAAGGGGTGGGTAATAAATACGATATATTTATTTTCTGATTTTTCTGAATTTGTACAAGGAAGCTAAATTGATTAGTTTCCTTTTATCTATCTGTTAGTTATGTTTCGTTTTTTACCGGATGGCGGAAAACACGCATTGTGTCATAATGCGTATTTTTACCGCCTCAATAATTTTCATGAAAACAGCACTGATCACACATATTTCATCGGAAACGGGCATTGCTGCCGGACAGGTGGAGCGTACCCTGTCCCTTTTGAATGAAGGGGCAACCATTCCGTTCATTGCCCGTTACCGCAAGGAAGTCACCGGCAACCTGGATGAGCTGCAGATAGCTCAAATCAAAAGCGGGCAGGAAAAGTTTGAAAAGCTGGAGCAGCGTAAGGAAACCATCCTCCATGCCATCGAAGAGCAAGACAAGCTGACCGATGAGTTGAAACAAGCCATTCAAAACACATTCGACCCTGTTGAGCTGGAAGACCTCTACCTGCCTTTTAAACAAAAAAGGAAAACAAAAGCTGCCGTAGCCCGCGAAAACGGCCTGGAACAACTGGCCAGGATCATCATGGCGCAGCGGGAACGGAACATTGAGCGCCAGGCGGAAGCTTTTGTCAAAGGGAAAATCACTTCTGTAGAGGATGCCCTGCAGGGCGCCCGCGACATCATCGCCGAATGGATCAACGAAAACAAGAAAGCCCGGATGATGATCCGGCAACTGTTTGAAAGGCAGGCTGTGATAACGGCAAAGGTGGTAAAAGGAAAGGAAGAAGAAGCCCAAAAATACACCGATTATTTCAGTTATGAAGAGAAACTGAACCGGATCAAATCACACCGGCTGCTGGCCATCCGGCGTAGCGAGCGGGAAGGATTTCTGCGGGTGAGCATACGCCCGCCGGAAGAATATGCGCTGGAACGGTTAAAAAGATATTTTATCAGGAACGATACTTCCGGTAACGTAACACTTGCTGTCAAAGACAGCTACAAGCGGCTGCTTGCCCCTTCCATCGAAACGGAGTTTGCCGCATCTTCCAAAGAGCGGGCTGACGAGGAAGCCATCAAAGTATTTGCGGAAAATCTGAAACAACTGCTGCTGACGGCGCCGCTGGGCGAAAAACGCATTCTGGCCATTGATCCCGGTTTCCGTACCGGCTGCAAGGTCGTCTGCCTCGACGCGCAGGGGAAATTGCTGCACAACGACACCATTTATCCTCACCCCCCACAATCGCAGGATGCGCAGGCCATGAAAAAAATAAACACCCTGGTACAGCAGTATAAAATTGAAGCCATAGCCATCGGCAACGGCACAGCAGGCAGGGAAACGGAAACCCTCATCCGCCGCATCCGTTTTCATGATGATGTGCAGGTGTTCATCGTGAACGAAGCCGGCGCTTCCGTTTATTCCGCATCGCCGGAGGCACGGGAAGAATTTCCCGATTATGATGTGACCGTACGCGGAGCGGTTTCCATTGGACGGCGGTTGATGGATCCGCTGGCCGAGCTGGTGAAAATAGACCCGAAATCCATCGGTGTAGGGCAATACCAGCATGATGTGGATCAGAAAAAGCTGAAAGAAGCGCTGGACCGCGTGGTGGAAAGTTGCGTGAACCTGGTGGGTGTGGATGTGAACACAGCCAGCAAACATCTGCTGAAATATGTGTCGGGACTGGGGTCGCAACTGGCACAAAATATCATTGATTACGGGATGAGCACGGGGCCTTCCGTTCGCGCGAAGAGCTGAAAAACGTGCCCCGCATGGGTGCCAGGGCGTTTGAACAATGTGCCGGGTTCCTGCGCATCAGGAACGGTATTAACCCGTTGGACAATAGTGCCGTACATCCCGAAAGTTATCATCTGGTGGAAAAAATGGCCCGGGATGCCGGTTTGCCTGTTCCGGAACTGATCGGCAATAAGGAAGCCATCGAAAAATTAGACCTGACCCGGTATATAACCGACAAAACCGGCATGGCCACCCTGAACGACATCAAAAAGGAACTCCTGAAACCGGGCCTTGACCCGCGCAAAAAAGCCAGAATATTCGAGTTTGCCAAAGGCATTAACAAGATGACCGACCTGGAGGTCGGCATGGTGCTGCCGGGTAT
>JAADGL010000023.1 GCA_013152385.1 Acidobacteriota bacterium | reverse complement strand
TGGAAATGGTTATGCCGGGGGACAACCTGACCATTGAAGTCAAACTGATTACCCCCATTGCCATGGAAAAGGGGCTTCGTTTCGCCATCCGTGAGGGCGGACGGACCGTAGGCGCCGGCACCGTGACAGAGATTATTGAGTAAGAGAGGCACCATGAAAAGCAGTAAGATCAGAATTCGACTGAAAGCATACGATTACCGGGTTCTGGACCAGTCTACATCGGAAATCGTGGACACGGCAAAACGAACCGGGGCCCATGTGGCCGGGCCGGTTCCGCTGCCGACAGATATTTCCCGGTTTACAGTAAACCGCTCTCCCCACGTGAACAAAAAATCCCGGGAACAGTTTGAAATCCGGGTTCACAAGCGGCTGATTGATATTCATGAACCCAATGAGCACACAATCGAAGCATTGATGAAGCTGGAACTTCCGGCTGGTGTCAACGTGGAAATCAAAGCATCCGGGGCAGGGAGCTGAGGCTCTGACGAAGTTGGAGGAATAGGTAATGGTTAACGGACTTATCGGTAAAAAAGTCGGAATGTCGCAGGTCTTTGACGAAGAGGGCCGGGCAATTCCGGTTACTTTGATTCAGGCAGGCCCCTGCGTGGTGGTTCAGGTCAAAACAAACGACAGGGACCGGTACGAAGCGGTTCAGCTTGGACTTGTGGAAAAAGTGAACCCGAAACGGATCACCAAGCCTTTGAAAGGCCATCTGGAAAAAGCAGGTGCGGGTACCGTTCGTGTCCTGAAAGAGTTTAAACGCTCCGGGGACGAGGATGTACAGCCGGGCCAGCAGGTAACGGTGGATATTTTCGAAGGTGTGGATAAGGTGAATGTGACCGGGAAATCCAAGGGAAAAGGCTTTCAGGGCGTTATGAAACGCCACGGCTTTGCCGGCGGCCCCGGTGGGCACGGCTCGATGTTTCACCGGGCGCCCGGCGGAATCGGCCAGTGTGCATGGCCGGCCAGGGTCTTCCCCGGTAAGAAATTGCCGGGACAGATGGGCAACAAGAAAGTCAGTGTCAAAGGGCTGAGAGTGGTCAGCATTGACAAGGAAAACAACCTGCTTGTGGTAAAGGGTGCGGTTCCGGGAAGCCGGGGCAGCTATGTCTTTATCAACAAGGGGTAATGGAGTGGAAAATGGCTAAGGTGAAAGTATTTAATCTGGACAACAAGCCGGTTGATGAAATCAATTTGAAACCGGAAGTGTTTGAAGTTGAGATGAATCGCCACGTTGTCTGGGAAGCCATGAATGCCATCCTGGCAAATCGCCGTCAGGGGAATGCTTCGGTGAAAAACCGGAAGGATGTCAGCGGAAGTGGCAAGAAACCATGGCGGCAGAAAGGAACGGGACGTGCCCGCTCCGGTGAAACCCGGAGCCCTCTGTGGCGTCACGGCGGTACGGTTCACGGCCCGCATCCCCGTGATTTTTCTTCCGCAATTCCGAAGAAGAAACGCCGGAAAGCGGTCAAATGTATTCTTTCCGACAAACTGGGTGAAAACAAATTGCGGGTTATCGACAGTTTTGAACTGGGCGAAATCAAGACCCGTGTCCTGCACGAAAAAGTAATCAAGGGCATGGAGGCTTCCACTGTTCTTCTGGTTGACAAAGAGGTGAACCGCGAACTTTACCTTTCGTCCCGGAACAATCCCAGAATGAAAACAATGGTTGCCTCGGATTTGAACGTCTATGATCTGATGAAATATGAATATGTGTTTCTGTCAGTTGACGCGGTGAAACGGATTGAGGAGGTGCTGGGATGAAAAGCGCATACGATATCCTTCTCCGGCCGGTTGTGACGGAAAGAAGCAATGAGCTCCAGGAGCAGAATCCCCCGGCATATGTTTTTGAAGTTGCCCGGGATGCCAATAAGATTGAGATTAAAAAGGCAGTGGAAAAGATCTTCAAGGTGAATGTCAGGAAGGTCACGGTTATGAACTACGACGGGAAACGGAAACGTCTTGGCAAGCATGAGGGGAAACGCAGAAGCTGGAAAAAAGCGATTGTTTTTCTTGCCGAAAGCGGCCAGCGGATCGATTTCTTCGAGAATGTGTGAGTAGGAGTCAGTTATGGCAGTAAAGAAGTTTAAGCCCACGACACCTTCCCGCAGAGAAATGACCGTAGCCGATTTCTCCGGACTGACCAAAAAGCGTCCGGAAAGGTCTCTGGTTGAAAAGCTCCCCGGAAAGGGCGGGCGGAATAACCTCGGCCGGGTCACGGTTCGTTTCCGCGGTGGCGGCCACAAACGGCTGTACCGGGTGATTGATTTCAAACGGCAGAAAGACGGAGTTCCGGCGAAGGTGACAGCGATTGAGTATGATCCCAACCGGTCTGCCCGTATCGCTTTGCTGGTGTACGCAGACGGCGAGAAGCGTTATATGCTGGCGCCTGCGGGCCTGAAGGTCGGGGACAGTGTGGTTTCCGGTGAAAAAGTGGATATCGTGGTGGGAAACGCCATGCCGCTGAAAAGTATCCCGGTTGGTACCCTGATTCATAATGTTGAATTGAAAATTAAGAAAGGCGGGCAGATGTGCCGCAGTGCCGGTTCTTACGCGCAGCTGCTGGCGAAAGAAGGCAAATACTGCCATCTTCGCCTGCCTTCCGGTGAAGTTCGGCTGGTACATTCGGAGTGCCGGGCTACCATCGGCCAGGTCGGAAATCTGGAACATGAAAATGTGACAATCGGAAAAGCGGGAAGAAAACGCTGGCTGGGCCGCCGGCCCCATGTCCGCGGTGTCGCCATGAACCCGATTGACCACCCTATGGGCGGTGGTGAAGGCCGGACTTCCGGCGGACGCCCCTCCTGCACACCGTGGGGGAAACCGACCAAGGGGTACAAAACCAGAAAGAAACGCAATCAGTCGGATAAGTACATCATCCGCAGACGGAAAGTATAGTGGAGGAAGGAAATGGCTAGGTCACTAAAAAAAGGTTTTTTTACAGACGACCATTTGATGAAAAAGGTCGAGGCTGCCATTCAGACCGGCAGCAAAAAGGTGATTCGTACTTGGTCCCGCCGCTCCACCGTAACACCGGAAATGATTGGAATGACATTTGCTGTTCACAACGGCAAAAAATTCATTCCGGTGTATGTGGATGAGAATATGGTAGGACATAAATTCGGAGAATTTTCGCCGACCCGGACCTTTCGGGGTCATGCCGGCAAAGATAAAGGCTCCAAGAGAAGATAGGGGTAGACCATGGTTTCAAGAGCAGTTGCAAAATATGTGAAGGGGTCTCCCCAGAAAACCCGCATTGTGGTAGACGCAATCCGCGGGAAGATGGTAGAGGATGCCGTCGCAATTCTGGATGCATCCCCGAAATTGTACGCGAAACGGGTCGCGCAGGTATTGCACTCCGCTATTGCCAATGCGGAAAACGGAAACGAAGCGGTTGATGTGGATCAGCTCTTCGTCAGCCGTGCATATGTAGACCAGGCACCCACATTGAAGCGGATTCGCGCAGCAGCCATGGGGCGTGCCATGAGAATCCTGAAACGTTATTCTCACATTACCATCGAATTAGATGTGAAAGAGTAGTTGGAGGTGTTTGGTGGGTCAAAAGGTTCATCCATACGGATTTCGGTTGGGTTATAACAAAACTTGGAAATCTCGCTGGTACAGAGACCGTGATTACCAGGATACCCTGCACGAAGATCTGAAACTGCGGAAGTATATGAAGAAACGGCTTTATGAAGCCGGGGTTTCTTCCATTGAGATTGAGCGGGCCGCAGATAAGATTACGATCAATATTTTTACCGCAAAGCCGGGAATTATTATTGGCCGCAAGGGTTCCGAGGTAGACAAGCTCCGGGCGGATCTGCAGAAGATGCTGAACCGCAAGGAAGTTTATATTAATATTGAACAGGTTCCGGGTCCGGAAGCCGAAGCTCAGCTGGTGGCGGAGCATATCGCGTCACTGCTGGAGCGCCGTATTGCATTTCGCCGTGCCATGAAAAAAGCCATGGAAAATGCCCAGAAGAAGGGTGTGACCGGCATCAAAATCAAGGTTGGCGGCCGTCTTGGCGGTGCGGATATTGCCCGTAGTGAAGAATACTCCTGGGGCCGTATTCCCCTTTCAACATTGAAAGCGAAAATTGATTACGGATTTGCGGAGTCCATGACAACCTACGGTGTCATCGGCGTCAAGGTCTGGATCAGCAAGGGAGAACAACTTCCTGAACTCCCGTCCAAACGGGCGAGACGCTAAGGTCGGAGGGTACAGATGTTAATGCCGAAAAAAGTAAAGCACCGCAAAGTCCAGAAAGGCAGAGTGAAAGGAAAGGCGATGCGGGGCAATTATGTTGCTTTTGGCGAGTTCGGAATGCAGGCGCTGGAAGGCGCATGGATTACAAACCGCCAGATTGAGGCTGCCCGTATTGCCATTACCCGCCATGTGAAAAGGGGTGGAAAAATCTGGATTCGGATGTTTCCGGACAAACCCTACACGAGTAAACCTGCCGAAACCCGTATGGGAAAAGGCAAGGGCGCTCCTGAGGGCTGGGTGGCTGTGGTAAAACCGGGTAAGGTTTTGTTTGAAATTGAAGGCGTTCCCCGGGAACTGGCTGAACGGGCAATGCAGCTGGCCGGTGCCAAGCTGCCGATCAAAGTTCAGTTCGTGGAACGCAATAAGTGAGGGGGCAGAGATGAAAGCAGTGGAAATCAGGGATCTGGCTCCGGCGGAAATTGAAGTTCGAATTGCCGAGAAAAAGGAAGAACTCTTTAAACTTCGGTTTCAGCATACAATGGGCCAGCTGGACAATCCCCTTTCCCTTCGGAAGGTAAGACGGGAAATTGCCCGGCTGAACACGATTCTTTCCGAGAAAAGGAGGCAGGCAGATGCATAACCGTAAAGTGCAGACAGGCAGTGTGGTCAGCAACCGGATGGATAAATCCATCGTGGTGAAAGTTGAGACGCTGATTAAGCATCCCCTGTACAAGAAATACATTAAGAAGTCGAAGAAGTATATGGCGCACGATCCTGAGAATGATTGCAATATCGGGGATAAGGTGGAAATTATTGAAACCAGGCCCCTGTCCCGCAGGAAACGCTGGCGTCTGAAACGAATTATTGAACGGGCACCTGAGCTGTAGGCGCGAGGAGAAAGAACAATGATTCAAATGGGAACTATTTTGAAGGTTGCGGATAACTCCGGAGCCAAGAAAATCATGTGCATCCATCCCATCGGCGGTTCTGTCGGGCCCTATGCCCAGATCGGTGATATTATCACCGCTTCCGTGAAGGAAGGGAACCCTGCGTGGAATCAGAAAAAAATCCGGAAGGTAAAAGCTGTTATTGTCAGGCAGAGGAAAGAGCACCGGCGGAAAGACGGCAGCTACATCCGGTTCGACGAAAATGCGGCGGTACTGCTTGACAATGATAACGAGCCTCTGGGTACCCGTGTTTTCGGGCCGGTTGCCAGGGAACTGAGAGAACATAATTTTATGAAAATTGTTTCTCTGGCCCCGGAAGTATTGTGAGGAGAGGGAGATGTTGAATAAATCGAACATCAAGAAGAAAGATAAAGTCAAGGTGATTGCCGGAAAAGACAAGGGGAAAACCGGAATTGTGCTGGATGTGGATTTGAAGAAGCAGCGGGTGCTGGTGGAAGGCCGGAATATGGTGAAAAAGCACCTGAGATCCGATCAGTCCACCGGAATTGCCGGCGGCATTGAAGACCGGGAAGCACCCATCGCGATTTCCAACCTGATGGTAATCTGCCCGGAATGCGGAAAGCCGACCCGGATCGGGAAAAAGATCCTGAAAGATAACCGGAAGGTCCGTGTCTGCAAGCTGTGCAACGGCATCATTGATAAGTAATTGAGGTGAATCATGGCTAGACTGCAGGATCTTTACAAGAATGAAATTATTTCGAAGCTGATGAAGGATTTCGGGTATGACAATATCATGCAAGTCCCCAAAGTGGAGAAGATTACGTTGAACATGGGTGTGGGAGACGGAGCTTCAAATATGAAGACACTGGACCTTGCTGCCGAGAATATGAGCAAAGTTGCGGGCCAGCATGCGGTGATTACCCGGGCGAAAAAATCCATTGCGGCTTTTAAGCTCCGGGAAGGAATGCCCATTGGCTGCAGGGTTACCCTTCATCAGGAAAAAATGTACGAATTTCTGGACAGGCTGCTGAATATTGCGCTTCCCCGTGTCCGGGATTTTCGTGGTTTGTCCCCCAAAGCCTTTGACGGCCGCGGAAATTACACCATTGGAATTCGGGATCAGCTGATTTTCCCCGAAATTGACTACAATTCAGTGGATGTGACCCGCGGAATGAACATTACCATTGTAACAACGGCAAAAACAGATGAGGAAGCCAGAAAACTCCTTTCTTATCTCGGTGTGCCGTTCCGGAAAAATTAAGGAGAGACCATGGCAAAAAAATCAATGATCGCCAAGGCCAACCGGAAGCCGAAATTCAAGGTGCGGGAATATAACCGCTGCAGAATCTGCGGCCGTCCCCACGCGTATTACAGAAAATTCGGCCTGTGCCGGGTGTGTCTGCGGAAGCTCGCAAACCAGGGTGAGCTCCCCGGCGTAATCAAAGCAAGCTGGTAAAAGAGGAGAGGGGCATGTATACAGATACCATCGCGGATATGCTGACCAGAATCCGTAATGCGATTATGGCAAACCATGAGCGTGTAGAAGTGCCTTCTTCCAGAGTCAAAAAAATGATTATTACGATTCTGAGAGAAGAAGGTTATATAAAAAATTACAAAGTTGTGGAAGACGAAGGTAAAGAAAAGATTATTGTTTATCTTAAATATGTCAACGAGGAACCTGTGATTCGCGGATTGGAAAGAATTTCCAAACCGTCCCGCCGGGTTTATTCCGGAAAAGACGACATTCCGGTTGTGCTGGGTGGATACGGTATTGCGATCATTTCCACGTCACAGGGCATCATGACAGGGAAGAAAGCGGCTGAACTTGGTATCGGCGGCGAAGTTCTCTGCAAGGTCTGGTAGGTGGAGGCAGAATATGTCGAGAATTGGAGTGAAACCGATTCCGGTGCCGGCTTCTGTTCAGGTGAAAATCTCACCTGAAAAAGTGGAAGTGAAGGGGCCGAAGGGTGTTCTGGAAACAAGAATTCCGTTTCAAATCCAGGTGGAGATGAAAGACGGGCAGATTATGGTTTCCAGAAGTTCCGAAGATAAGCAGACGAAGAGTTTTCACGGGCTGACCCGCGCATTGATCAACAATACGGTGGTGGGTGTTACCGAAGGCTTTAAAAAGCAGTTGAAAATTGTCGGTGTTGGGTACCGGGCTGAGGTGAAAGGCAAAAACCTGGAAATGCAGCTCGGGTTTTCCCATCCGGTTATTTTCCCGATTCCGGCCGACGTTTCCATCACGGTGGAGCCCAAGGAAAACCTGATTACCGTAGAGGGGATTGACAGACAGCGGGTCGGAGAAGTTTCCGCTGTTATCCGCCGATTCCGGAAGCCTGATGCGTACAAAGGCAAGGGAATCCGCTACACCGATGAACAGATCAGCCTGAAGGCCGGTAAAACAGGCGCCTAAGGGAGGAATACATGAGGTTTAAATCAGCAGATGAAAGACGGAAACACGTCAAAAAGAGAATCCGTAAGAAAATCAGCGGTAATGCGAATCGCCCGCGTCTCGCTGTATATAAAAGCCTGAATCACATTTATGTGCAGGCAATTGATGACCGGGAAGGTACGACACTTGCGGCAGCTTCGACTCTGGATAATGCCTTGAAAGGAAAGGTAAAATTCGGAGGCAATGTTGAGGCGGCCAAGCAGGTGGGTGTGCTGATTGCCGAGCGGCTCCTGGAGAAGAAAATCGATACTGTGGTTTTTGACCGGGGTGGTTATGTTTACCACGGCAGGATCAAAGCCCTGGCCGATGCAGCCCGCGAAAAGGGCCTGAAGTTTTAGAAGGGGAGGATCAGTTGGCTTTCATGAGAAAACAACGGGAAGAAGAAAAGGAATTTCAGGATAGAGTGGTCCACATCGGCCGTGTCACCAAAGTTGTTAAAGGCGGAAAGAATTTCAGCTTTAACGCGCTGGTGGTAGTGGGCGATGAAAAGGGAAAAGTCGGCTACGCGCTCGGCAAGGCCCTTGAGGTACCCGCAGCTATCCGGAAAGGTGTGCAGAAGGCAAAAAAGGAAATGGTCAATGTGGCATTCAAAGGCCATACCATTCCTTATGAAGTTTGGGGGCGTTTCGGTGCCGCCAAAGTGATGCTCCGGCCGGCAAAACCCGGTACCGGTGTTATCGCGGGATCTGCCGTCCGCGCAATTGTTGAAACCGTAGGGATTCGGGATATCGTGACCAAATGTTACGGTTCCACCAATCCCCATAATGTTGTCAAGGCCACTTTTGACGCACTGCTGCAGCTGGAAAATCCGGAAAAAATTCTGGAAAGACGGTTTGGCCGGGACAGGGATGAGGTTCAGAAATGAGCGCGGCAAAGAAAAAGCAGAAAATCCTTGTCATTCAGCAGGTGAAGAGCGGAATCGGCAGGCCTGAAAAGCACAAGAAAATTCTCAAGAGCCTCGGATTCACCCGTTTGAATCAGGTTCGTGAGGTAGTGGATGCACCGCAGATCCGGGGCCAGGTCGGGAAAATTCCCCATCTGGTAAAAATCCTGGGCGAAAAAGAAGCCGAGTAATGGGGTGAAATCATGAAAATGAATGAATTAAAGCCGAATGAAGGTGCCACAAAAAAGCGGAAAAGAGTGGGCCGGGGTCCGGGGTCCGGGCTTGGAAAAACTGCCGGACGCGGTCACAAGGGGCAGAAGTCCCGTTCCGGTTACTCCCGGCGGTTCGGGTTTGAAGGCGGCCAGATGCCGTTGATGCGCCGTGTGCCGAAACGGGGGTTCAAGAATCCCTTTGCAAAAGAGTATGTCCCTGTTAATCTGACCATGCTGGCGGTTTTTGGCGACCAGGATGTAATTGCTGTGGAAGATTTCATTCGGAAGGGGATTATCAAGAACATCAAAGACGGGGTGAAAATCCTGGGCAACGGCGAGATTGAACGGGCTGTTACTGTAAAAGCTCATAAGTTCAGTAAATCCGCTAAAGAGAAAATTGAAAAAGCAGGTGGTACCTGCGAGGTACTTGAGCCGTGAAAGACCTATTTCGCAACATATGGAAAATCGAGGATCTGCGGAAGCGTCTCCTCTTCACATTTTTCATGCTGTTTGTGTATCGGGTTGGGGCGCATATCACCATTCCGGCCATTAACCTGACCGCATTGCTGGATTGGTTCACATCCCAGAAAAGCTCCGTACTGGGCTTTCTGGATATGTTTTCGGGTGGAGCGTTCCGGAACGCCTCTATCTTTGCATTGGGAATTATGCCCTACATTACCGCATCCATTCTTCTTGAATTGTTGACAGTAATGCTGCCCTATCTGGAAAGATTGAAAAAGGAAGGGGAACAGGGCCGGAAGAAAATTACCCAATATACCCGTTATCTTACCCTGGTGTTCGCGTTTCTGCAGGCTTTTGGTATCGGTAAACTGCTTGAATCCCTTCAGAGCCCGTCCGGAGCTCACATTGTGACCAACCCGGGTATCGGGTTTCAGGCCCTGACGATTCTGACGATGGTTACCGGAACGGTGGTCATTATGTGGATTGGCGAGCAGATCACGGAACGGGGTATCGGAAACGGAATTTCCCTGATTATTTACTGGGGTATCATCGTGAGGTTGCCCAACGCAATTGTGTCCCTGTTTGTCGATTTGAACAACGGGGACCTTTCTCTGCTGGTTCTGATTGCGCTTCTGGCGTTGATGCTCGGTGTAACTGCTGCGGTGGTCTTTTTTGAAAGCGGACAACGGCGGGTTCCCACCCACTATGCCAGACGGGTTCAGGGGATGCAGAGCGGTGCCGGACAGAGCAGTTATCTGCCGTTGAAGGTCAATGTTTCCGGGGTTATCCCCATCATCTTTGCCCAGGCACTGGTGATGTTTCCCCAGACGCTGGCTCAAATGTTCCAGTCTGCAAAGGTAAATAAAATTTTATCTTATTTCGGGTATGGAATGCCCATGTATGTACTGATTTACATTATTGCCATTGTCTTTTTCACCTTTTTCTATACGTCGATTATTTTTAATCCGGTGGATACGGCGGACAATTTGAAGAAGTACGGTGCATTTATCCCCGGGGTTCGGCCGGGTAAGGCAACGGCGGAGTATCTGGATGTAATTCTGACCCGCCTGACATTCTGGGGTGGTATTTATCTCTGCGTTGTTTCTATTATTCCGATGATTCTGATGAGTGGTATTCATGTTGAGGCCACACCGTTCATTGGTAAGTATCTGGAAAAGATTGTACCGGAGTTCATTACAAACGGCATGGGGTTGCAGTTTTATTTCGGCGGAACTTCCCTGCTCATCGTAGTTGGTGTGGCAATGGAATTTGTCAGCCAGGTTGAATCACATCTTTTGATGCGTCACTATGACGGTATCATGAAGAAAGGCAGAGTGAGAGGCCGCAGATGAAGCGCCGGAAGGTTGTATTTCTCGGGGCGCCGGGTAGCGGAAAGGGCACCCAGGCAAAAAAGCTCAGTGTTAAATTTGGCTTGCCCCATATTTCAACCGGTGATATACTGCGTAATGCTGTCAAAACCGGGACCGAACTGGGACTGAAAGCGAAAGCGATTATGGACCGCGGTGATTTGGTTCCCGATGATATTATGCTGGGGATTGTTCGAGAGAGGCTGGCTGAATCCGATTGCGCAGACGGATTTCTGCTGGACGGTTTTCCCCGTACCATTGCCCAGGCCGAGGGCTTTGACAGATTTGATTCGGTTAATTGCGCAATCCAGATTGATGTCCCGGACAGCGCGCTGCTGAAACGGCTGGTGCTGAGAAGGACCTGTTCGTCCTGCGGGGCGATGTATCATCTGGAATATCAGCCTCCGAAAGTGGAAGGTATCTGCGACAAATGTGGCAGTGCCCTTGTGCAGCGGGAGGATGACAGGGAAGATGTGGTAAAGAGCCGGTTGCGGGTATATGTGGAAAAAACAGAACCCCTGGTCGGCTATTACCGGGAAAAAGGTGTGCTTCACAATGTAGACGGGGACCGGAACATTGAAGTTGTGTTTTCGGAAATTGTCCGGATTGTGGAAGCGGCAGGTGATGTGAATGACGAAAGATAAAGACAAACTTGAAGTCAGGGCGGTGGTGATTGAGCGGCTGCCCAATGCGATGTTTCGTGTGGAACTTGAAGAGAATAATTACCAGCTGTTGGCACATATTTCCGGAAAGATGAGGAAGTATTTTATCAGAATCCTGCCCGGGGATAAGGTTATGGTGGAAATTTCACCGTATGACCTGACCCGCGGGCGCATTGTTTATCGTTTTAAGTAAGTGGGGTGAACCATGAAAGTAAGACCGTCTGTTAAGAAGATTTGCAGAGACTGCAAAATCATCCGGAGAAAAGGAATTGTCCGTGTGATTTGCAAGAATGGCAAGCACAAGCAGAGGACAGGGATAATGGAGGTTCCAATTGGTTAGAATCGCTGGTATAGACCTGCCGGACAATAAGCGGGCCGAAATTGCATTGACCTATATTTTCGGAATTGGCCGGACCTTTTCCAACAAAATTCTGGATGAGGCCGGGGTGGACGGAAATCAGCGGATGAAAGACCTGACAATGGATGAGGTCTCCGCTATCTCTAAGATTATTCAAGACAAGTACATTGTGGAAGGGGATTTGCGCAAGCAGGTTCAGATGAACGTGAAGCGGTTAATGGAAATTAACTGTTATCGGGGGATTCGCCACAAACGCAGACTTCCCTGCCGTGGTCAGCGTACTCACACAAATGCCAGGACTGCGCGCGGAAAGCGTTCGGTCGCCATTGGCAAGAAGAAAAAAAAGTAGGGGACTGAAAGATGGCAAAGAGAAAACAGACAAAATCTTCCAAGCGTAAGATTAAAATTCAGGTACCTCATGGGATGGCCAGCATCAAGTGTACCTTCAACAATACGCTGGTGACCATCAGCGACCCCAAAGGGAATGTGTTGTGCTGGTCTTCGACCGGCCGGAACAAGTTCAAGGGTTCAAGAAAAAATACGCCGTACGCGGCGCAGATTACGGCAACAGAAGCGGCTACCCAGGCTCTTGATTACGGGATGAAAAGCATTGATGTCCGGGTCAAAGGCCCGGGTGTGGGGCGTGAATCCGCAATCCGTGCATTGCAGGCCGTTGGCCTTTCGGTTAAGTCAATTAAAGACGTGACACCGATTCCGCACAACGGATGCCGGCCGCCGAAACGCAGAAGAGTCTGACGGATGTCGAGGAGGAATTAACGTGGCAAGATATACAAATGCAGCCTGCAAGCTGTGCAGAAGAGAAGGAATGAAGCTGTATCTCAAAGGGGAGCGGTGCTTCAAGGATAAATGCGCAATGGAAAGACGTCCCTTTCCGCCGGGCCAGCACGGCCAGCGGTCCCGTCCCCCTATCGGCTATGCGGCTCAGCTTCGTGAGAAGGAAAAGGTGAAAAGAATTTACGGGGTGCTGGAGCGCCAGTTCAGGAAGTACTATGAGATTGCTTCCCGGAAAAAGGGCGTGACCGGTGAAATTCTGCTGGCCATGCTGGAACGGAGGCTGGACAACGTGGTGTATCGTCTCGGTTTTGCGTCTTCCAGGCGCCAGGCCCGCCAGCTGGTAAACCACGGCCACATTCTCGTGAATAGCCGGAAAGTGGATATTGCTTCTTTTCAAGTGAAAGAGGGACAGGAAATTCAGGTTCGGGAAAAGAGCCGGAAAAACCCCTTTATTGAAGAGTCTGTGAAGACGGCAAAGGGCAGAGGGCTGCCGGAATGGCTGGAACTGAACCCCGAAGAGTTCAAGGGTGTTGTAAAAGCGATGCCGAAACGCAGCGACATTGCAATGGATATTCAGGAACAGCTGATTATCGAGCTTTACTCCAAGTAAGTTGAGGTGACCGATGGAATTTTTGAAAGGCTTTCAAATGCCAAAACGGGTTGTTCCCGTGAAAGAGGGTGCTTCTGATTTCTACGGAAAATTTGAAGCTCAACCCTTTGAACGCGGGTTCGGCACCACCATTGGCCATGCGCTTCGCCGAACGCTGCTTTCTTCAATTGAAGGGGCGGCGATTACGGCGGTTAAAATTACCGGGGTTCCGCATGAATTTATGACCATTCCCGGTGTCACGGAAGATGTGACGGACATTCTGCTGAATTTGAAGCAGATTCCCATCCGCATGGCGGGGTATGAGCCCCGGACCATGCATCTTTCAATCAAAGGGGAAAAAATTGTCACATCCGGTGACATTATCACGGATGCGAATATTGAGATTCTGGACAACGATGTTCATATTGCGACACTGGATAAAAATGCGTCTCTGGAGATGGAGATTCTGGTAAAGAAGAACCGCGGTTACGTTCCTGCGGAGCTGAATCAGGATGAAGTGGGAGTTGAATATATTATTATGGACTCTTCCCATTCACCGGTGCGGAAGGTGAACTATGAAATTCTCCCCGCCCGTGTGGGAATGCGTACAGACTACGACAAACTTGTGATGGAAGTCTGGACCAACGGGACAATTACACCGGAAGACGCACTGGCGTATGCCGCCAAGCTCATTAAAGACCAGTTGACCCTGTTCATCAATTTCGAAGAAGCGGAAACGGAATTGAAACACCCGGAAGTTGAAGTGGAAAACAGCACCCTTGCGGAAAAACTGAATACAACCATTGAAGAGCTGGAACTGACGGTACGGGCGCATAATTGTCTCCGGAATGCGGACATTCGTACAATTGGAGATCTGGTGGAAAAAACAGAACCCGAAGTGCTGAAGATCAAGAACTTCGGAAAGATTACGTTGACAGAACTGAAGAAGGTTCTTGAAGAAATGGGCCTGACCTTCGGTATGGACGTAAAGTCGATTCTGGGCAACTAAGGCAGAAGGGGAGTCGAAATGAGACACAGAAAAAAATATAGCAGGCTCGGGCTCACAACCAATCAGCGGAAAGCGCTGTTGAAGGGCCTGGCGGTTTCGCTTCTGGAACACGGAGCAATCGTAACCACGAAGGCAAGGGCCAAACAGCTTCGGCCGTACGTGGAACGTCTGATTACAAAAGTCAAAAAAGAGGATGAATCTTTTGCCCGCCGTCTGGTGTTTAAAAAATTGCAGAGCAAGATGGCAGTTAAGAAGCTCTTTGACGAGTACAAAGAGGAATTTGTAAACCGTCCCGGCGGTTACACAAGGATTCACCTTCTGGGGAACCGGCCCGGCGATGCGGCTGAGATGGCCCGGATTTCTCTGGTTTTTAAGGCAGATGCGGCTGAAGAAGCAGCGCCGGAAACGAAGCCGTCTGAAAAGAAGACGCAAAAATCTTCAAAGAAAGAAACAGACGTGAAAGCTGCCGACAAGCCGGTTGAAGCCAAAACTGCTGAAACTGAAACTTCGGTAAGCACAGAAAAACCGGAAAAGCCGGAAAAGAAGGCAAAAAAACCTTCGGAGAAAGCCGAGGCGGCTGAAAGCGAAGCAAACGCCGAATGAGCGTAACAACCGGCCGTACCGGAATTTCCGATACGGCCGGTTTTATTTTAAGGAGTTGCAATGAAGAGTCATGTGTTCAATATGGTTTTATTTGCCGCATGCATTTCCCTCTTTTTTGCGGTGCTCTACCAGGACACGAAACGTGACCGGATTCGCCATTTTTTTAAATGGTTCATGATTCTTGTGGGAAGTGCATTTGTTCTGGGCTGGATTATGTATGCTTTTCCGAGACACCCCTACTTTTAGCCCCTTCTTTTCTCTGGCAACAGCCGCCTGCTGCGGATTTCTTTTTTTTCTTTCTGCTCAATCCACTCTCCCTTTACCCCAGTATTTTTTGTGGCAGGATAAGCTTGAGCATATCGCTGCCTATTTTGTACTGGGATTTCTGGCAAGGAAAGCAGCCCCTTCTGCTCCTTTCTGGATGATTCTTTTGTTTGTTTCCCTCTATGGGTTGTCAGATGAATTTCATCAGTATTTTGTTCCGGGCAGGGATTGTTCTCTTTTGGATTTTGCCGCAGATGTCAGCGGTGGTACAATAGCATTGATTTTTCATCGTTATTTGCTACGGGGGAAAAAAGTGGAAAACACGGAAAAGAGGGGTGCCTTTTGAAGATAAAAGAAGTTCGTGTATTGGATCACCATATCTGCAGAATCTGGGAGAAAGGGTTCTTTACGCATCATGCATACCTGTTGCAGAATGTTTATGAGGACGGTTCCCTGTCTCAGCCATACCGGAATGAGTTTTTTGACCGGAAAGGCCTGGATTGTGTTGCGATTCTTCCCTACCGGAGAGTTGACGGTGCAGCTATTGAACTTGGCATTCTTAAGGCATTCCGGCCGCCGGTATTTTTCCGTTCCGGGAAGAAACTGCCTTTGTCAGAACGGAAATATACCTGGATTTATGAATGTGTGGCAGGTTCTTTAGAACCGGGAGATTCCGGGGAAGCGGCGGTTCGGGCCCGTGCCGCCATGGAGTTGGACGAGGAGACCGGATACAAGGTGAGAGCGGAAGAATTTATATCTCTTGGCGGGGGATTTTTCCCTTCCCATGGTCAGTCCACCGAAAAGATTTTCCTCTTTTCCGTGGAAGTCACCGGGCTGTCCCGGGGAAAGGCAAGCGGTGACGGTAGTGTGAATGAAGGGTTGAATGAACTGGAATTTTTTGAAATGAACAAGATTCTGTCCATGTGCCGGGACGGACAGATTGAAGATCCCAAGATTGAAATCGGGGTGTCCCGGCTGAAGCATGTCATTTGACCGCCATCGGTACCGGGAGATCAGGGCATTAGGCACCGGTGGATTCTCCACGGTTTACCTGGTTGAAGATCAATATACCGGCATGCAGATCGCCCTGAAGGTAATTAAGTCGATCAAGCTGAATCGAAAGAATATTATTCGCCTTCAGGATGAGTTTCTTCTGCTGCATTCCCTGAAACACCAGAACCTGGTTCGGGTGTATGATATTGGGTTTCAACCGGATTCCCAGTCTGTTTACTACACCATGGAATACTGCCGCCGGACAAACCTCATGTCTTTCCTCATGGAGGCCACGGAACGGAGGATGGTGGATGCAATGGTTCAGGTGCTGCGTGCTCTGAATTTTATTCATTCCCACGATATTATTCATTTTGATATTAAACCGGAAAACTTCGGCATCATTGAGGAAAACGGGGAATTCGTCATTAAACTCCTGGATTTTGGCCTCTTTATGCCCAAATCCCAGATCAAGACATCATCGGTTCGGGGAACACTTCAGTATATGGCTCCGGAGCTTTTCTCAAAAGCGCCCCGGGATCACCGCCTGGATCTGTTTTCCCTTGGAATTGTCTATTTGAAAATTTTGCTGGCACGAAACCGGATCAAGCAGGACTCGAAATATGTTGATTTTGACAAACTGACGAAGGAACAGCTTGAGTCCATTCGGGAACAGCGGCTTCTTTCCATTGTTTCCCGGCTGGTGAAACGGAATCCGGACGACCGCTACCGGAATGCGTACCATGTGTTGGAAGAAATCCGGACTTTCTATAAAAGGGACGATGAATTGGTTCCGAAAGAAGATGCCGCCCGGATGTTCTTTGAGCCCCGCTTTGTCGGCCGAAACAATGAATTGAACTATTTAAAGGTGTTGTTTGTTTCTTCCAATATCCAGACCTTTCAGACTTCTTTCGTGTTGATCCGGGGGGAATCCGGTATCGGAAAGACCCGTTTGATGCAGGAGCTTCGGATTTATGCTCAGCTTACCGGTTACAAGGTCCGGGAAGCATGGTGTACCACCACGGGAGACAGTTTCGGAGTGGCACGCCAACTGTTCAGCCAGCTGATGCCCACTTACGACGAATCGGTAGGAGAGCGGTACGGAGAAGATTTTGCCCGGATGTTTCAGACCCTTGTGTATGATAAAACGGCAGATATTTCAAAACTTCCCGTTGAGCAGGATATGGATGAAACCATTGTATCGGGTTATTTCTACCAGCTGGTCAACCTTTTTGAAGATTTGATTGAGCAGGACCCCGTGAAGGAACCGGTATTTTATATCCATGATATTCATCTAATGGATGAGATGTCACTGCAGTTTCTGAAACCTTTTGCCCAGAAAACCAGCCGGGTGCTCTGGTTCATCTCTGTCAGTTCCGATGTGGACCTGCCCCGTTATGTGGAGAAATTTCTGGGTGAACTGGAGGAGGCGGATCATGTGGAGACAGTGTTTCTGCGGGCACTTTCCAAACAGGATGTGGTGGAGCTGCTTCGGGCGACTTTCCCCAATGGTGTGCTGACAACCGCATTTGAAGATTTTATTTTCGAGCAGAGCGGCGGGAACCCTCTTTTGATTTCCGAGCTTTTGAAATCGATGATTTCAATCGGTGATCTCCGGGTTGTTAATGGGGTATGGAAAGCGGCAACCGAGCCGTCTGAGAACCTTGCATTGATTTCACTCCTGGAAAATGTGTTGCAATTCCGTGTACTTTCTCTTTCGGAAGTGGAGCGGGAGGTGCTTACGGCGCTTGCCCTGATTCAGGAGCCCACCAGTTTTCGTTTTTTGAGAAAACTTTTCAGTGAGGTTTTCGAAATCGAATCTGTCGTGGCCGGACTGGTGGAAAAGCGGATGCTGAACGAATTGAACAGCCGGTATGTGGTGGCTCACGGCCGTTTGCGGCAGACCATTCTCAGATTCATTGATCCGGATAAACTTCCCGCTATTCATCTTCGGCTGGCTGAAACCAATGGGGAACTACAGGAATTCCGTTTTGAAGACACAGCCCGGTTTTATGTACTTGCAAACTGCCGGGACAAAGCACTGGATTTTTATGAGCGGGCGTATCATTCCTATCGGAACCTGTTCCGAAACGAGAAAGTCCTGGAGATCGCGGAAACACTCTATCAACTTACGGTGGAACCGGAAGACAAACGCCGGTACCTTGAAGAAGCCATCCGCACCTGTCTCTATGCCGGTGACACAAAGAAAGCGGAAACATACATTGCAATTTACCATGATCATTTTATTGCAACTTTCGAACACGAGGTTCGTTACAATTATTTCCGTGTTGACTGGTTCAACCGCCAGGGCAGGGTAAAGGCAGCCAGGGAATGGCTGCTGGACTTTTTTCTTGAGAATAAAAAACGGCTGGAAGAAGGCCCTTATCTTGGCAGGCTTTACCTTTCCCTTGGCCAACTCTTTGTTAAAGAGGGGGATATGGACGGCGCGGAGCTGTATCTCAATCTGGCTTCGGGATTTATCCGGGAAGAGGGTGCAGACGACATTATGTTAGGCAACTTGAATCAGCTGCTGGCGACCACGATGCTGGTGAGGGGGGACCTCGGAGCCGCGCGGAAACATCTGGAAATTGTAAATCAAACGTATAGCAGGGCTGCTTTTTTGCCGGGTCTTTCCGCGATGCACAATAACCTCGGAAAGGTTGCAATGAAAGAGGGGGATTGGGAGGGCGCACGGAAAGCATTTGAAACTGCGGTTCAGATACAGAATAAAGTGGGAAACTATTTTCAATTGGTTCTGTCTTTCGGTTATATGTCCCGGAGTTGGCGGAAACAGGGACGGTACGGGGAGGCATGGCAGTCTTTGGAGCGGGGAATTAAATATCTGGATCTGATCCGGGACAGCTGGGGGAAAATATTTTATTATACGGAAAAATCGGCGTTTCTCGTTGAAATGGGCGAACTCATTGAAGGAGAGAATACCCTGATGCTGGCAGAGATTCTGGCTTCCGAATCGGAATTCAAGCGGGAACAGGTCCATATTGATTTACAAAATGCGCGGATTATGCTTTTTAAAGGGCAGTTGCAACAGGGCTATCATCTTGCAAAGTCCACTGAAGAGGGATACCGCACCGTTGGCGGTGTTGATGACCGGTTGTCTGCCAGACTGCTCCGGGTTGCCTTTCTTATGAAAGGATACAAATGGGAACGGGCACGCGAACTTCTTGACGAAGCTGTCCCTTTATTCAAAAAGGTGAAAGACCCGTCCTTAACATCTGCTTTTCACCGGACACTGGGGATCGTCTTACAGCATACCGAAGGAAATGCTGAAAATACGGTGTATCATCTCAATGAAGCGGTGCGAATCAGTTCGGAATCCGGCCTGATCCTTGAGGAGCTGCTTGCTTCCGACGCACTGATCCGGGCAATTCCTTCGGGACTGCACCGGGGAATGGTTAATGGACGGAAACGGGCAATCCCTGAGCTGCTGGAACAATTGTCCGGAGTTATTCCCAAACGGTACTGGCGTCAGTTCCAGCTTCGGGAAGATGTTTATGGAATAATCAAACGCTACGGGAGGTCTTGAATGAAAGGAATTTTCGGTTTGTTGTCGCTGGTCGCGGCGTTGGCCATTATCGCCTGGTTGACGATGAGTGGAATGAAAAATTATACCGGGGACAAAGGGAAAAACATCATGGGGGCAAAGCAGCGTACCGAACGGGTGGCGGTGAAAGCCGATCTGTCGATTTTGAATGCCTTTGTGGTTCAGTTTCGGGCTATGCACCCCGGCGAACCGGTAACCATGGAAGCCCTGAAAGCTGCGGGGCTGCAATTGCCGGAATGCCCTCCCGGGGGCCGTTTTGTTCTTGAAAACGGGCGAATTGTGTATAAAGGCCCGGAAAACTGATAATAACAGTTTCCTTGTGCGGTTCAGATGCGTGCCACTCCGAGAAAAACCGCATGGAGTGTGACTACCAGTACAATAAACAACTTCCGTGCCGTTTCCGCTTTCATGCCGGGGAAATGGTAGTGAATGGTGTTTTGGGGGCAGTCGCTGATGCAGTCTCCGCAGAGTGTGCAGGTTAAAGACGGTTTTCCGGCCTGTATGTCTTTCAGCGTTAACGCGCTGTAGCGGCAGACCTGAGCACAGGCCATACACGAAGTACAGCCGCCGGTATCAATCCGGATTCGAAAGGGGTTCAATTTTCCGAGGATATTGGCAAACAACCCGATGGGGCAGTATGCCGTGCAGTGCACCATGACGCCTTTTTTACGGGAAAATCGGAGCATGATGCCGACACCGGCCAGCCCGAAGGCCGCGGCCAGTATGGTTGCCGGAAGCCAGCCCACTTTTAAAATGCGAAGAAGAATCGCCGCACCAATGACCAGTACCGCAATGATGATTCGAACCCTGTCATTCCGATAATAGCCCGGAATTTTCTTTGAACGGGATGCTGCATCATCCCATGCTCCGATGTAGCAGAGCTGGGAGCACCATGCCGGCCCAACCAATACAATGGTCCCGAGAAACAGAAATATCATGAAAAATTCGTGTCCCCGGTAAATGGGCCCTGCGGCAATCAGAGCCGGAACCGGAAGATGCAGTTTCCCCGTCATCAGAAAAGAGTCAAAGCCCAGCAGCCCCAGAATTAATTGGCCGAAAAACACAATGGTAAAGAGATGCCAGACCCGGATCCGCCATCTGGCCTGAGTTTTGTGGTCATAAATCCGGGCGGCTACAACTGCTCCGTAAACAGCCAGCAAAAGAATTTCCAGCCAGCCGAAACCGGGGATGAAGCGGTTGAGGAGAAGCATATTCAACGGGACTTTGAGCTGAATCATGGACAATGTCAGGAAGGTGAGGGAAAAAACCCATGTGGAGACGGCGGCGGAACCGGGATCACCGGGGTAGCGGTTCCGGGATTTCTGCCGGAGGAGAACCCACGCGGAAAAAATTGTGTAAAGTGCCACACCCCCCATGATGGCAATGAGCCGGTGGTAGGGCATTCCGAAATGTATCCGCATCAGTGCCAGGCGGTATCCGGTGATACCCCAGATCACGGAACCGGTAAGGAGCAGAATTCCTTCTGTTATCACAACCCAGCGTTTCCGATGGAATAGCAGAAACGGAAGCAGCAGGCAAGCGAGAGCCAGTCCGTTGAGATTTACACGGGAGAAATGCGCTGCCAACAATAAAAATGCAAGAATCGGAAACGTTACCATGATCCAATCCTCCTTCGATTATTCAGTATACCCCTTCTTTTCCGGGTGAATTTGATTTGAATCAAAAAAACAGAAGTGTTTTGTGTCCGGGCATCCGGCGAACAGATAGAAGGAGACGGCGATAAATTCGGTTTTATCCGCAGGAATTTATCCGTAAGAATATGTTAAATAAACATTGTCTGGAGATAATAAATTTCTTTCCCGTTCCCTTGACGTTTTGCAGGATGCCGCGTTGTTTTTTTCGGACAGAATTATTTTGCGCATAAATCTTCAATGGGGGACGGTGGGCAGAAGTAATTTCCCTGGCCCATCTCTACCCCCATTGCCATCAGCCGCCGGGAGATTCTTCGAGTCTCCACATATTCGGGAATTGCTTTCAGTTTCAGAGCGTCAGACATCCGGATGATTGTGTTAACGACTTTATAGGTTTCCCGGGAGTCCTCCATTTGACGTACCATTTCTCCATCCACTTTCAGGTAGCCTACCGTTCCGCTTTCCGAGAGAGACGCCACCGTATGCAGTGAGGAGTACCCGGTGCCGAAATCGTCAATGGCAAAACGGATTCCGTAATTCTCGTTAATGAAGCGGATTACATCCACATTTTCCAGCACGGCCTGTTCTGTCAGTTCAATGGTCAGGGAGAGGCCGGCACTTTTCAGTTTTCGGATTGTGTTTTTCAGGATGTTACGGAACCCGGCGGATTTCAGGGAATATGGACTGACATTCAGAAAAATTTTATCGGTAATGGTACGGATTCTTTCCTGGTATTCACAGATTTTTTCAAAAACCAGGGAATCCAGTTTCAGAATCATGCCCAAATCATATACGGTTTGAATAAAGTCTTTTGCGGAAATCACGGTGTCCGGCGTAATAATCCGTGCCAGGGCTTCCAGATTGTATACTTCCCGGTTTTTCATCATGACAACCGGCTGGAAATGGAGCTGGATATTTTTTTTGTTCAGTGTACTTTGAACAAATTGGATTTGCCGGTAATTCCGGATGATTCCGTTGATTACAGCCCGCTTGTCATCTGCATCAAGGCAGTAAAATCCGTCTTCGGTGATTCCGGCCCGGGTGGTGATAAATGCCAGTATTTTTTTGATCAGGTCTCTGGATAATTTTTCCCCTTTCCGAAACCCCAATGTGGCGACAGACACCCGAAACCCAATTGCATTTCCTTCAAAAGAAATGGTTTCTTCTTCCAGGCGGGTTTTCAGTTTTCGGAGGGGAATCTCGAGTTTCCGGCCAAAACGCTTTGCGTGAAAAATATATATCTTTCCGGCGCCGCCTTCAATAAAAAACACATCGGGTGTGGACAGGGCAAGGGAGTCTTTAATGTGTTTTTCGATTCTTTCCAGAATGATTCTTCTCACCGTATCTCCCCATATCCGGGTCAGGGCCTCAAACTTCATCACGGAAAGCACTGTGACGTGGGAAATTTCTCCGTCCCCCACCGCAAGATGGAGAAAATCAACCAGCCGTTTTTCCCGATTCTGAATAAATGACAGGTAGAGGTCATTCAGAGTATGCAGAAAATACAGTGTTTTTTTTCCCAGCTCTTTGGCAAGAATGAACATCTGAAGGTAATTTCTGGATCCGATATCCCGTGTCATTGCGACAGCCAACTGCCGAATTGCATGGTGAAGGATTTGTACCCACTCAATTTCATCGCCCAGAAGCAGGCGGGTTTCGGGGCGGGCCAGCCAGCCGTCCAATTCGGCCCGGATTGCTTCTCTGGTTCCGGAGGATTCCCATTTTTCTTCCCGGATGGATTGAATTGTGGCCTGAATCCATTTGACATGGGGGCTGATTTCCATTTTGTCTTTGAATTCGGACATGAATACATATTCCAGTTCATCCAGGTCTTTCAGCAGGTATCCTTTGGTAACAAAGTTTTTCAGGTCGTTAAAAAAATCATTCACCGGACTCCAATAACGATCCATCATTCCCAGCTCCGACAGGGTTCGGAGAAAGCCCTGCTGAAAGAAGTTCAGGACAGCAATCAGATTGGCAACCGGTGATCCGGACTGGTAATACCGGTAGCCAAGTTTTTGAAAAACGTTTTCCCGATAGCCGGTGGACTGCCCTGTTGCAGACAAAATGGCTTCTTTCAGTTCGGCGATGATGGTTTTGACCCCGAGTTTCGGGAATTTATCCACGAGACAACAGTCCAGGACTTCATCCGGTTTGCTGGATTCCAGAAATTTTCTGAACAATCCTTCCAATTCTTTCAAAATGTCCTTCCACACTGTTTATTTTTTTTAGTATAGCAGATTTCCCCGCCGGTACACGGAAAAATATATTCCGGGCCCTTCCGGCGATGTTTCCGGGCCCGGCACAACGCCTGCCTGAAATGAAAAACTCTCCGGATATGTTGCCGGAGTACCGGTGAGGCTGTGGTATGATTAAACAGATATCTGCTATCGGTATCATTGTCTGTGGACAATGCCGGGGAGTTAAAGGGAGGACGGTTTTGCCGTGGTTGATTTTTTACACACTTCTCGCCGTTATTGTGTCATTTGTGTGTTCGATTCTTGAAGCGACATTGCTCAGTATTACTCCGGCTTTTGTTGCCGCCAGCCGCAGGGATTCTCCGGTATTGGCCATGCGGCTGCAACGGTTGAAACAGGATGTTGAAAAACCGCTGTCCGCGATTCTAAGCCTGAATACAATTGCCAACACCATTGGTGCCGCAGGTGTCGGTGCGAAAGCTGCGGCTGTGTTCGGAAGCGCGTATGTCGGCATTGCCTCTGCCGTACTGACTTTTCTCATTCTGTTTTTTGCTGAAATTATTCCCAAAAGCCTCGGCGCGAGCCATTGGAAAAAAATTGCGCCTGTGGCGGCGGTGGTTCTCCCTGCCCTTGTGATTGTGATGTACCCTCTGGTCCGTCCCGCCATGATGATTGCCAGACGGCTGCGGAATTCGAATGATCAGCCGGTTACCTCCCGGGAGGAATTATCGGCCCTGGCGGAGATTGGGGCTCATGACGGGGCGATAGGAATTCGGGAGTCCGTGCTTCTCCAGAACATGCTTCATTTTTCTTCTCTGAAAGTCAGCGACATTATGACACCCCGTACGGTGGTTTTTGCGGTTCAGCAGGAGAAGACGGCTTCGGATGTGATTCATATGCATCCGGATTTGCCGTTTTCCAGAATTCCGATTTTCGGAGAGGACATTGATGATATCAACGGATTCGTATTGAAAAGCGACCTTCTCATGGCACTGGTTCAGGGGAAAGGGGATCTTCCGTTGTCCGTTTTCCGCCGGAAGATTCGAACCATTCCGGACTTTCTCCACCTTTTCCCCCTCTTTGAACAGCTGACCGGTTCCAGAGAGCATCTTGCTTTGGTGGTGGATGAATATGGGGGCGTTGAGGGAATCGTGACACTGGAAGATGTCATTGAAACCCTGCTGGGCCTTGAGATTATGGATGAGCTGGACAAAGAGAAAGACATGCAGGAAGTGGCATTGAAACTCCGGGAGCGCCGGCGCAGACGTATAGAGGCAGGCAGGCCGAAGGGGGACAATCATGGATGGGATTGATATTCAACTTGTACGCGGAAAATTAAAGACAGCGGTACTCATGTGGTTCTCATTTGTTGCCAGCACATTGATTTATGCGGGGCTTGTCGAGTGGATGCAACGTTCCGGGGTTCCGGCAGTGGCGGAAGGCCGGCTGGTCCATACATTTCTGCTCGGAGCTGCCGTTTTGTGCTTCTTTTCGGCGGGGATTGCAAAAACCATTCTTCTTCGTGTTCCCGGAGAAAAACCGGTTTGGAACACGGAAAAGCTAACCGGACGCCTTCTGGCCGCTTCCATGGTGGCATTGGCATTGTCGGAAACAATTTGTCTGTTGGGGCTGGTGGAATATTTTGTGTTTCGCAATTATGATTCCTTTTATCTGTTTTTTATTATTTCTTTGTTTGCCATGATTTTGAATATGCCCCGCTATCCCAAATGGAGGTCTTATCTGGAGCGGATGAGCGGTGCCGCTTTGCCGGAGGAATTGCAGTGAAAAGGTAGAGGTGGGTGCAGACGGAAATCGGTAATTGGGTGCTGTGTTTTTGTAACTGTCAGGAAACGTAAGTATGATTCGGGTCAGGCCTGAAATCGGCAGGCTGAAAGAGGGCAGAAATGAACAAATCTTTTTCCCCTGATGAAAATTTTATTAAAACCCGGAAAGCGGTCGGCTTTATTCCGATGGGAAAGGCGGACGGGAATCTATACCGGGAAATGGGATTCAAGTGCGGGCTGGAAGTTCATCAACAACTGAAGACGGCGGAAAAACTGTTTTGCCACTGTCCCGCCGGAAGATACCAGAAAGCGGATGATTTTGACGCTGAAATTATCCGGCACATGCGTCCGACCCTGAGTGAACTGGGAGAATACGACCGGACAGCTTTGATGGAATTCAAAACCCGGAAAAACATTTTTTACCGTCTGCGGAACGATACCGCCTGCACCTATGAATTTGACGACACCCCTCCGTTTCTCTTAAACCGGGAAGCGCTGGTGATTTCAATGAAAATTGCACTTTTGCTGAAAACTTCCGTGGTGGGAGAAGTTCATATTACCCGGAAACAATACCTGGACGGCAGCATTCCCACCGGATTTCAGCGGACTGCCATTATCGGAATCGAGGGAGAAATTCCGGTTGGGAAAAAAGCGGTAAACATTATTCAAATCAGCCTGGAAGAAGATTCCTGCCGGGAAGTTTCCGATATTCGCCATGACCGGGTGTACCGGACCGACCGGCTGGGGATGCCGTTGATTGAAGTGGTGACCGGGCCGGACATGAAAACCCCCCGGGAAGCATATGAAGCGGGCCAGTACATCCGTTTCCTGACCCGCAGCACCGGGAATGTCCGAACCGGAATCGGGGCGGCGCGCCAGGACGTGAACGTCTCCATTACCGGAGGCTGCCGGATAGAAATCAAGGGTGTGGCACGGATTCATGATATTCCGAAACTGACCCACAACGAGGCATTCCGCCAGCAGGCCCTGCTCAAAATCCGGGATGAACTTCTGATTCGGTTCAAAAAGAAGAAACAGCCGGAAATTTCAGCCTTTCCGCTGCCGGCATCACTTATCACCGACAATCCCTATCCTTTGCAGGCTGCGAAAGAAAAGGGGTTTGAGGTTCTGGCTGTGCGCCTACCGGGCTTTCAGGGGATTCTTTCCCATTTCACCGGCCCCGGCCGCACATTCGGAGATGAAATCGAAACCCGGCTGAAAGTGATTGCCTGCCTGGAACCGCCATTTGCCGTATACTCGGAAAGGCCGGGTGCCGAAGTGCCGGAATCCTTTGACTGTGATATCCGTACACTGCTTCGCTGCAATGACTCTGATGCCTGGATTCTGCTCTGGGGCCCGGAAGCGGACATGCCCACGGCACTGGAAACCATTGAAGAACGTTGCCGTCTTGCTTTTGAAGGCGTCCCGGAAGAAACCCGGAAAGCAATGCCGGACGGAACAACAATTTTTGAACGGGTGCTGCCGGGCCCCAATCGAATGTACCCGGACACAGACTCCGCACCCATTGCGGTTTCAGACAGTGAAATTGAAGCCATCCGCTCAAAACTTCCGGCAGATGTGGCTGAAATGATGGCACAGATGGATACGTGGCGCATTCCCCGGGACACATACGGCTACATCTTCAGCCGGAACCTTTTTCCCCTGCTGGAAACCGTGATTCGGCGTTTTCCGGTGTCTCCGGTATTTGCCGGTACCCTGCTGGGACATTCGTTAAAATACCTTGAAGGGCATTTTGTTCCGTCGGCGCCTTTTCATCCGGAACGGATTATTGATTTGTTTCAGTATGTTACGGAAAATAAAATGGAAATTAATATTCTTCCGGAGATGCTGAAAGAACTGTATCAGCATCCCAATATGGACCTCGGTTCCGTTGCCGCTGCCGCAGGATACCGAAAAACACCGGAAAAACGGATTCACGGCCAGATTCCGATATTAATTAAAAAATTCATGGAAATCCGAACCTCCGGCCATCCGGAGGCCTGTGTTTCCTGGGTGATGGGGCAGCTGCGTCAACCGGCACTGGGAAATGTCAATCTTGCCGATTTGCAGAATCGGGTTGCGGAGGCTGTAAATGCTTGAAATGTTCAAAGGATACAAAGGAGCCGCGCTGGAAACGTTGCAGAAATACAAAGCCCGTGTCTGGGGGGAAACCGTCATTGACACAACCCGGGGTACCTTTACGGGGATTATCCTGCCCCGGTCGGAAAACGATGATGACCGGCACATCGTGCTGAAACTGGAAACCGGCTACAACATCGGAATTACCGTGGGCACCATCACCGGGATGCGGGAAATCGGATACAGAAAAGCCAACTACAAAATTCCGGAAAAAGAATTTCCTACATCTCCGGAAAAACCCAACGTCCGGCTGTTCGGTACCGGCGGCACCATTGCTTCAAGACTGGATTACCGGACGGGAGCGGTGATTCCGGCATTTTCTCCCGGTGAGCTTTACGGGGCGGTACCGGAACTGGCCGACATCTGCAACCTGACCACGGAGAAACTATTCGGTGTATTCAGTGAGAACATGGGGCCGAAAGAATACAAAACACTGGCAAAAGCAATCGGGGAAGCAATCCGGGGCGGAATTGACGGAATCGTAGTGGGGCACGGTACCGACACCATGCACCACACCGCCGCCGCCCTTTCATTCATGGTGCAGAATTCGCCGGTTCCCATTGTCCTCGTGGGGTCTCAGCGTTCCTCCGACCGGCCGTCATCCGATGCCGCGTTGAACCTGATTCACGCCACCACAACCGCCGCCCATTCCGATATTGCCGAAGTTCTGGTCTGCATGTTCGGCCCCACATCCGACGAATACGCCCTGCTTCATCGGGGCACCCGGGTGCGGAAAATGCACTCCTCCTACCGTTCCACCTTCCGGACAATCGGCGATTTTCCCGTGGCAACAGTGCAGAAAGGAGTCGTGACCCCCCTGCGGAACGACTACCGGAAACGGCGTATTGACCGGGAGGTCACCGTTTTGCCGTATTTTGAAGAAAAAGTATCTCTGCTCTACTACTACCCCAACATGATGCCGGATATCATTGATTCACTGGTGGACAAGGGATACCGGGGCATCATCATTGCCGGAACCGGCCTGGGGCATGTGAACAAAGCGGTTTATCCGGCAATTGAACGGGCCCGCCGGAAAGGGGTTGCCGTTTACATGACCGTGCAGACGCTCTGGGGATACGCCCATATGTTTGTGTACGATACCGGCCGTGATCTGATGAATCTCGGTGTGATTCCGGCGGAAAACATGCTCCCCGAGGTTGCCTACATCAAACTGGGATGGGCACTGGGGCAGACAGATGATCTGGACAGGGTTAAAGAAATCATGCTCACCCCGGTCAGCGGTGAAATCACCAGGCGGGAGCCCTACAACGGCTACCTCATCCTTCAGGGCGGTGTCCCCGAAGTGGAGCATTTCCTCAAAACCTTTCACAAATAGCGTGCTTGTCCGGGCTGGGCTTTATAATCGGGATTTCTTGATTCAACGACTGGTTTTTCCGCCGTCCCGCGGCGGGGTCAGACGCCTCAGGTACCGCCTTCGAATCCGATGCTGACGCGGCCTTTCCGTACGATAACCGGAACCCGGCGGATTCCGCCGGAAAGCCGCAGCATTTCATTCAGTTTGTCCGGGTCTTTTTTAACATTATAATAAATCGCTTCCGGGTGCGCCGACCTGGCGCCGTCGGTATGCGGTCATCCGTGTTTTCCGTAGATTATGATTTCTGCCATTTTCCCCTCCCGATCAGTATGAATTCCCGGACAGTATAGCATTTTCAGGGGATATGGGGCAGGGCCGGCATACGGAAAACCGGACACGTTTTTTTCCGGAAATTTTTCTGTCAACCATAACCGTTGTTGTTTCGTAGTATAGTTGTAGAACAAAGGAGGTGGGAGATGGCAGCGGTAATTCGGAACACGTTATTGATTTTCATTGCATTGACATTTGTCGCCTGTCCGAAGGTGACGGATACCGAGGTCAACGGGTTTCCGACAAAAGAATTTCAGGCTGCCGAGCGGCAGATTGCAGCGTTGGAGCAGGCGCATCCCCACCGGAAAGGGAAAGCGGAAGAAGTCCATATCCTGATCTACGACCGGGAAGACGGTGATCTGGTTCAAATGCAGCTGTCATTGCGGATGGTGGCATGGGGGATTCATTTCATCAAAGAGGATGAGGATTCGGAAGATTTACACGACCCGCTGAACCCTTTGAATCATATGACTTTGAGGCAGCTCCGCAAGCTGGGGCCGGGCCTTCTGGTGAAAGTCGATGATGAGGAAGACGGGTCTCACGTATTGATCTGGTTGAGTTAGTCCGGGCTGGCACCGGCGGAGGTGAGGTTGAAAAAACACCCGGACAGCTCCTTTGCCCCGGAGGATAATCGGGGGGAGCGGGAACGAGTTCATAAGTTGTTTGTGGCGTATCGGGAGGCGGTATTCAAGATGGCATACGCTATTCTGAGAAACCGGGAGGAAGCAATGGATGTTGTGCAGGACACTTTTTTGAAAGCTATGGAGAAGGGCGGGAGCCTGAAAAAGTCCCCTTCGGTTAAGGGTTGGCTTTTGAAAGTGGCCCGGAATCTTTCCATTGACCGGTACCGCCGCCGGAGATCGGTTCCGCTGGAAGAAAACGGCAATTCTTCGGAAACAGCAGGGGCGAAGGGAATGTCAAGGGTGGAAGAGATGGATTTAAAAGAGATTATTCGTGAGATATTTCCGCAGCTACCCCCCCGGGAACAGGAAGTTTTCGCGTTGAAATATTATGAAGACTTAACACTTCGGGAGATTTCAACCCTGATTGGTGTTACGGAAGGGACTGTCAAAACGCTGCATCACCGGGTTCTGGCCCGTGTTCGAAAGCTGGCGGTGGACAAGTGGGGGCGGAAATGAAATCGTGTAAACAGGTTCAAAAACAGCTGCCGGCGTTTTTAACCGGAGGCCTTTCCCCGGAACGGCACAGAGAAGTTGAACAGCACCTGAAAGCCTGTGCCGATTGCCGCTTCGAACTGGAACTTCTGGAAAGAATCGCGTCGGCATCCGAAACTCTCGGAGCCGAGGGGGAAGAGGCAGCCCGGGATATGAACTGGGACGCATTGGAAACACGGATATTTGCCCCTTCCCGCCGGTTTGAACATACCGGCCGCTTTCATTTCTTTTCAGGGCTTATTCAGGGCGCGCTGGCAGTTCTGGTTCTGATTCCCGTGCTGCTGGTGATGGTTCACACTGTTCCGGGCCCGGCGGAAAAACCTGAAATTCGCCTGTCCGGTGCCGTTTTTGAACGGATGGAAACCCATGTGGCCCGTCAGGAAGTCCGGCAGGTACTTTCCAGAAGCCGCCTGTTGTTGTCCGAATTTATGGAACAGTGCCCGGGGGATGAAAACAGCCCGTTTTCCTGGCAGTCCCAACAGGATGTACGGGAGCTGATGGCAAAAAACCGGATGCTGAGAAAGGATTTGAATCAGGCGCAGCTTCAAAATGCCCGGGGGCTCTGCCGGAAACTGGATATGGTGTTCAGTGAGATGGCATCTGTCAGCCGGAAAGACGGATGCCGGGACGTGACAAGGCTGCAGAAACTGCTGCGCAGGGAGCACATTTTTCTGAAAATCCGGCTGGTGGAAGAAGAATTGAGACGGAGCGAGGGATAACAATGAAAAAGATAATCAAAATTGCGGTGTTGCTGATTTTTGCCGGTACGTTACCGTTGATGGCCGGGAACCGTTCTCTGGAGCAGGCAAAGGCGCTGCTCTTTGATCAGAACTGGAAAGCGGCCCTTGCAAAGCTGGACAAATGCCTTGCAGATCATCCGTCGGCAAAAGACGCGCTTCAGGCGACATT
>JAADGL010000062.1 GCA_013152385.1 Acidobacteriota bacterium | reverse complement strand
GTTGACCAGAACGCCGGGGACATCGCCAAGGGATTCCCGGATGACGGCTTCAATTGCGTCCTGACCGCCTTTCACCCGCCATTTCGATTTTGGTTTTAACAGGACATAGATTTCCGCCGAGTTGATCGGATCTGAGTGCGCCCCCACCTCACCCCGGCCGATCCGGGTAACAGTTTCCCGCACTTCGGGTATCGCCATGAGACGGCGCTCCACAATCAATGCGGTTTTCTTACTCTCTTTCAGAGAGATGGACGGTGCCATGGTCAACCGGACAATGACGGTACCTTCCCGCAGTTTCGGTGTAAATTCAGAACCGAGGAAGGGAAAAATCAGCGCACCGATGAGAAGGAAAATGATTCCAAGTACCACAGCCATTTTCCGCTGCTCCACAAAAAAACGAAGCAGCGGCCGGTAAATCACCAGCAATTTCTCCACCAGCCAGGAGTCACCACCTTTCTTCTCGTTGCCTTCCGTCTTTTTTTTGCGCTTCATCAGCAGACTTCCGAATACCGGGGCACCGAAAACCGCAAAGAGCAGGGAGCCCAGCATGGCAAGTGCCACAGTGTGGGCCAGGGGCCGGAAAGTCTTTCCTTCAACCCCCTGGAGCGTAAAGAGCGGCAGGAACACGATGATAATAATCAGAATAGCAAAAAGAATCGGCCGCGCCACTTCCACGCAGGCCCGGCCGATTACGTGGAGCATGGGTTCCTCCGGATCGGCATTTTTCAGGAAACGATCCATATTCTCTACCATAACGATGGTGCCGTCCACCAACATCCCGATGGCAATGGCCAGCCCTCCGAGGGACATAAGATTGGCGGAGATTCCGAAATAACGCATGGCAATCATGGCAAACAGTACCGAAAACGGGATAGCCAGTGCCACCACAAGGCTGGGCCGAAACCCGCCCATGAAGACCAATAACACCAGTACAACAAGAATGATGCCCTGAATCAGTGCAGCGGCAACTGTCCGAACCGAAGATTCCACAATATCCTTCTGTTGATAGTATGGAATAATCCGAACTCCTTCCGGCAAAATCCGGTTAATTTCGACAATCTTTTTTTCCACAGCTCCGATTACCGATGAGGCATTGGTTCCGTATAGCTTAATCACCATCCCGGCAACAACTTCCCCCTGCCCGTTCCGGGTCTGAAGCCCCATTCGGATACCCCCACCGACCCGCACATCGGCAATGTCCCGCAGGTATACCGGCCTGCCATCTACGGATTTCATTACCATATCTTTAAGGTCATTAATGCCTGACGCAAGGCCTACGGACCGCACCACAAGTTGTTCGCTGTTTTTCTCAATATACTGGGCCCCGACATTCAGATTGTTGGCTTTGATCCGTTCAATAACATCCTGAATGGAGATATTGTATTTCAACAAGGCTTCAGGTTCCACAACCACGTGAAATTGCTTTTCAAAGCCGCCGATTCCCAATACTTCTGTCACCCCCGGTACAGTCTGCAGATGAAACTTGACAATCCAGTCCTGGATAGTCCGCAGCTCTTCCAGCGTGTGTTTCCCGGTGTCATCCTGCAGATAATAAAACAACACCAGTCCCATGCCTGTGGAGATCGGCCCCATCCGGGGATTCCCGAATCCAGCCGGAATCTTTTCCCTGGCTTCCTGAAGTCGTTCGTTTACCACCTGCCTGCAAAAATAGATGTCCATGCCGTCTTCAAAGTAAACATTGACCACCGACAAGCCGAAATTAGAAACAGACCGTACATTTTTTACACCGGGCAAACCGGTCATGGCGGCTTCAATCGGGTAGGTTACATATTTTTCAACCTCTTCCGGTGCAAGTCCCTCGGTCAGCGTAAAAACCTGGACCAGATTCGGGGACACATCCGGAAAAGCATCTACCGGTAATTGCCGATAGGAGTAATAACCGGCAGACATTACCAGAACCGCCAGCACCACCACGAGAAGCCGGTTTTTCAGGAGCAGATTTAATAGTTTTTTCATTTCCTGTCCCCATCAATGGCCGTGGCCTTCACCGAAGGAATCTTTGGCTAATTGAGCTTTCAATGTAAAGGTGCCGGAAACCGCGCACAGGGTTCCGGCAGTTAAACCGGAAATGATTTCCACGAAGCCACTGCCTCGCTCTCCGAGTTTCACCGGCGTCTTCACCAGCTCACTTCCCTTCCGGACAAAGACACAGTTCTCTCCGTCAATGTTCTGCACAGCTGTCAGCGGAACCGTCACACTCACCTGCCGACGGCTCATTTTTACGGAGGCGGAAACAAACATACCGGGTCGAAAAACCCCCTTCGGGTTGGCAAGAACCACACGGGCCAGGGCGGTGCGAGTTGATTCTCCCACCAGTGAGCCGATGTAGGAGATTCTGCCTGCCACCGGTGAAAACCCCGGGCCGTCATGAATCGTCACCTCCTGCCCGACACGAATCAGGGGCAGATCTTTCGGATACACGGTCAGATCCACCCAGACGGTACTGAGGTCTGCCACCACGAACAGCTCCGCGTGGGCGTCCATAGCCTCCCCGAGGGCAACATGTTTTTGAATCACCGTACCTTTGAACGGGGCCCGGATCTCATACAGAGTATAATCCACATCAGCCTCGGTGGAGAGTTTGTTCAATTCTGTTTCTGAAAATCCCAGGGTGTGAAGTTTCTGTTCGGCCGCCCGAACCGCAATTCGGCCTTCGGCAAGGTCCCGACGCGCATTCAAAAATTCCTGCTCCGATGTGATTCGTTTTTTATACAGGCGGGATTCCCGCTCAAAGGCAGCTTCCGCCAGTGTCAGGCGCTCCCGGGCAGCGAGAAAAGAACTTTTGGCATCCGCGAGATCCCGGCTTTCAATGATCGCCATAATCTCACCCTTTCGAACCCGATCTCCGAGACGCTTCCGCACTTCCCGGACAATACCAGATACCCGGGGCACCACATGGGCGACCCGGTCCCGGTTCAGGGTAATTTCACCGGGAAGTTTTGCCATCACATCCAATGACGCCGGCCCTGCCGCAGCCACAGTAATTCCGAATTCCTCCAACTCTTTTTCTGACAAGTGAACAGCCTGTTCTGCTTCTTCGTGATGTACCTCGCTTTTTCCTTTTCCGGCCCGGTTCCCACCACATGCAGCTGTCATCAATAGAAATACCGCTGTCACCGCCATGGGAATGCTTTTCCAGTCCTGTCTCCAAAAAATCTCCGCCTTTCCTCTGATCATTTCCCGCCTCCTGTTTCACCACTGCCGGCATTTTTCGTGTTATGGCTGCCCCACTCCCCCAGTTTTCTACCTGTCATCGCCTCCACTCCGGCTTTCAGCCTGTGGTACCGGGCAAGGGCATCAACATACTCCATTTCCACATTAAAATAGGTCCGCTGGGCATCCAGCACTTCGATAAAACTGAATTTCCCCTCCCGGTATCCCATCCGAACCGCCTCAAATGCCGACCTGGCAGCAGGGAGCATACTCGTTTGAACAGCTGTAACTTCTTTCACCGCAGTAAGGAGTTGTTCATACAACAACTGAAATTTGAATCTTAGATTGACGGTGGAAAAAACCATCCTGTCTTCAGCCTGCACCACCCGGGAACGAGCTTCCATGATGCGCCCCCGATTCCGGTTCCATACCGGCAGCCGCAGTGTCACCCCCACCACATAAGCGGTGTCATCTGTTTCCCTGAATTTCCGAAAACCTGCCGAAAGTGCCAAATCCGGAACCTGCCCGGCTTTTGCCAACAAAAATTTACTTCGGCTCTGTTCCAGCAAAGTTTCCCATTTCACCATCCCGGGACTCCCATTCAGCCCCTGCAAAAGCCAATTCCTGTCGGGGACCGAAAGCGTTCTGCCCAGTTCCCCGGCAACACTGCCAAACTGCAGGCGGTTTCCGCCCATTATTGCTGCCAGCCTGTTCCTGGAAACCGACAGCTTGCGCCTTGCTTTCTCCAGCCGGATCTGTGCCGTGGACAGCACCACTGATGCCCGGGTTTCTTCCACCGGAGACACCTTTCCGGCATTGACCCGCTCTTTTACCGTGTTGTGAAAAGAAGTGGAAATGCGAAAAAGCTCTTCTGCAATGGCAAAGCGTTTCTGGGCTGCAAGAACATCAAAAAAGCCGGCAGTGGCATCCGCAATAACTTTCCGTTCCACCGACTGATACCTGTATCGGGCCAGTTTCAGTTCCGCATCCGCAATCCGGAAGCGTTTTTTCCGCTTTCCGCCCAATTCAATCAATTGTTCAAATGCTATCGTTGTTTCCGCCAGGGCGGTACCGGTGTAGGGACCGGTACCGCCGACATTCTCCATTTCCACGGAAAGTTCCGGATCCGGCAGTAAGCCCGCCTGCAGCCGGGCACCTTTCAGGGCCTGAATATCGTTACGTGCGGCAGCAAGCTCCCGATTTTTCGACAGTACAATTTGCAGTGCCTGCGTAAGCGTCAAAACCGGCCATTTTTCAAGTTTGGACTCAACACCGCCGATTCCCGTACTGATTTCCGTTGTAACGGGCAAAGGAACGGCAGGAACCGACACCCTTTCCTGTGATTTTGTGCGGGCGGGAAGAATCGCCAGCCCGGCCATCATCATAATAATTAATATAATTTTCATACAGTTACTCCTTAAAATCCGCTTCCGGTCAAAATCAGAATTCATTGGAACCGCAACACAAACCACGGCCCCGAACAAACAATTCAGCTTCAATTTAGGGACGAAAGAGTATCAGATACGAAGAATAATCGTTCGAAGAACGGCGAGGGAATAAGGGGGTGAAACAAATTTCAACTGCCGGGAATGAAGGGAAAAAAAACCGGCGTCAGGCGACAGCTCTGTCGGAAACAGCGGAGCCGCCGCACTCACACGCAGAGAAAAAACACCATGAAGCACCTGACTGTGAATAAAAAGCGCTGTTTTCGGGAGAGGGATATCGGTGCAGGGCCCGGACGGATGAGGCTGGCAGAAAAAAGTACATCTGTCCGGATCTGACTTATCCGGGCCAAAGTGGCCTTTAAATTCCACCGAAATGTGCTTCCCCGGTGCAACACACAAAACAGCATCGTCGAACCCTCCTCCGATGACAGCACCGGGCATTAGGAGGGTAAACAACAAATTCAGCATTACAAGACGGGCAATGGCTTTTTGACCTGAATGTTTAATTTTTTTCTTCATCACGAAACATCATACAGGATTTTTTCCGCATTGTGGCCCGAAATCATTCACCGGCCTCATCAATCATGCGGATCATCTGCTGTTCCACCTCCTCCGCAATCCGGGCCATTTCGGGGTCTGTGGACAATGCCGCAAGAAGAGCAGTGGGACGAACCATGCCAATTATTGTTTTACCTTCGTCTTCGTAAACAGAAATACGGCAGGGAAGTGCCATATTCATGCTCATCTCCAAGCCCAGTACCCGATTCGCGTACGCGGGGTTACAGATTTCCAGTATCCGGCATTCTCTGTCAAGGGGAAATCCTTTTTCATTCAGAGTGGTTTTCAGGTTGTGAATATGGAGCACGCCGAAACCACTTTCACGGACACGTGTCTCCAGCTGGGACACAACACTTTCTACAGATTTTCCGCTTTTCTTCAAATATTTCATTGATGCCTCCTTTTCCGGCTTACGGACAAACAGAGCCGGAGTGGTCGCCACCCCGGCCCCGCATCCGTGCTGCAATCCGGTCGTTACCGGACAATATTTACATCATTCCGCCGCCCATGTTCCCGCTGTGGTCATAGGAATCCGGAATCATAATCATGGGAATAGCGGTTTGAATGCCATCGGTGTTGATCAGACCCAGGGGCACCAATCCCTCCACATCACTGCGAATTTCCATAGTCCCTTCAAAGGTAGAAATGTCAGCTGTTCCGCTGAAGAAATCAGAAAGGACATCCACCATCTGGTTCCCGGCCGGAAGGGTAAGGTTCCGCTCGGCAAAAGTGGTGCCATCCGGGTTTTTCAGCGTCAGGGCAGCGGTCAATTCCGCATCCGACGTATTAACAATGGCAAAACCCGTGATGTTGTGCGCGTCATTTCTCACCATCATGCCATAGCCCATACCCATGCCGGACATAAACCGCATTCCCATTACGCCCACCTGTGTAGCCAATCTGTCGGAATTTGTATCAAAACGTTTATAAAAAATACTTGTAAACAGGTGATCCCCCATATACATATCCTGATCCTCCGCATCCGGCTGATCACCGGAATTGATAAACACCGCCCACGCAATTTGCTGTTCATCCCCCGGAGTTCCAAGTTTCAGAGAAAAATAACCTGACTGGGGCACGGTAAATTCAATGGAAGACCGGGAAACCCCGTTGTACATTACACTAAGTTCAGAACCGTTCTGGGCATAAAAATAAATGGTTCCGCTGACTTCCTGTCCGCTGCCGGGGTTCATGAACACCAGCTCGGTTTCATAGCCGCCACCCAGCACAATATGCGGCAGCACCATATTGTGTTCCATTTCCATGCCATCCTGATTCATATGTATGCCGGTTCCATTGCCGTTTGCAAATGTTCCCACCGTTACAGTCAGTACCATTATCAGCGTTGTCAACATTATTGTCATTCGTTTCATTGTGCACCTCCATATAAGTGTGCCGTTCTTCCCAAAGGGGAATTGTAATTAACATCTTGATTGAAATTCGGAAAAAAATTGTTTCCGCCAATCCGAAACAGACTAAGATTGTGCAGACAGAGAATTCAGATCAGCAAAGTCATTCTGCCTTTCAGGATCCCTTTTTTGCCTGACATGCGCATTCTTCCTTTAAACCATAGATTCATAATAATTCTTTTCGAACCTGATCCTGTTCTGCCCGGCAAGGGAGACACCACGCCAGGAAAGCTCCTGAACTGTTTCTTACAGAAGGTCTTTTTTCATCTGTTCGAATTGTTCCCGGGTAATTTCACCCTGTGCATAGCGCAGCCGGAGAATCTCTGAAGCATCAGCGGAAGCACTGTGCCGCATTGGCCTGTTCCAGCGGCCCCAGCCGCCCATAACGGCAAAGCATCCGAAAATCGCCCCGATAATCAACAGCGGCCAGAGCCACATCCATCCCAAAAATCCATGTCCCATCATTTTATCACTCCTTTTCGATGCATTTCGACGCGATAGCCGTGTCAGTTCAAACGGGCTCTTCTCAAACGCAGTGCATTGGCCACAACAGAGACAGAAGAAAAGCTCATGGCTGCGGCAGCAATAATCGGACTGAGTAAAATTCCGAAAAAGGGATAAAGTATCCCCGCCGCTACCGGTACACCAAGAGAGTTATACCCGAATGCAAAAAGCAGATTCTGTTTAATGTTCCGCATCGTTGCACGACTCAGTTTCCGTGCCCGGACAATACCGTTCAAATCACCTTTCACCAGTGTCACATGGGCACTTTCCATAGCTACATCCGTACCGGTTCCCATGGCAATTCCTACATCAGCCAATGCCAGTGCCGGGGCATCATTAATGCCGTCACCGGCCATGGCTACGATATGGCCTTCAGCCTTCAGTTTCTTCACCACATCCGCCTTCTGATCCGGCAGTACACCCGCCACAATGTCGTCCAATCCGAGTTTGTCACCCACTGCTTTCGCTGTCTGTTCATTGTCACCGGTCAGCATAACAATCCGAACACCTTCCCTGTGCAGCAGACGGATGGCTTCCTGCGAGGTTTCCTTGATGGGGTCTCCGACACCGATCAGCCCCGCAAACTTGCCTCCTATAGAGACAAAAACAACTGTCCAGCCGTTTTTCCGCATGATCCCCGCTTTTTTGAGATAAGCGGACAACTCCACACCCTGCCGTTCCATCATGCGCTCATTTCCCAATGCCACGGTTTCGCCCCTGATCCGGCCCAGTACACCGTGTCCCGGTACGGCTTCAAAACCCGTTACAGACAGGCTGTCCACTCCGGCTTCCCCGGCTTTTTTAACAATTGCATCCGCGAGGGGATGTTCGCTTCCGGCTTCTAAAGCGGCTGCGATAGCCAGTATCCCATTTTCTTTTTGTCCATCGGCAGGGACAATCTCAGTCACCACCGGCTTCCCTTCCGTCAGAGTGCCGGTCTTGTCCACCACAACAGTATCTACTTTATACATCAGTTCAATCGCTTCCGCATTTTTAAACAAAACCCCCATTGTCGCACCCCGTCCGGTGGCAACCATGATGGACATTGGCGTTGCAAGGCCCAGCGCACAGGGACAGGCAATAATGAGAACTGCGACTGCATTGACCAGTGCATGGGCCATTTTCGGATCCGGCCCGTATAGTGCCCACACTGCAAAAGTTATAATCGAAATCAATACCACCGCAGGAACAAACCATCCGGCAACCGTATCCGCAAGTTTCTGAATCGGAGCCCGGCTTCGCTGAGCTTCCGCCACCATGGCAACAATCCGGGAAAGCAGTGTATCCGCCCCCACCTTCTTTGCCACCATGATCAAAGAGCCGTTCCCATTTACGGTTCCGCCGACAATTTCATCACCCGCTTTTTTTAATACCGGAAGCGGTTCACCGGTAATCATGGCCTCATCCACCGAACTCTCGCCATCCACAACAACTCCGTCCACCGGCACTTTCTCACCGGGACGCACCCGAAGGCGATCTCCTGTCTGCACTTCTTCCAAAAGGATATCTTCTTCAGTCCCATCCTCACGGATAATCCGGGCTGTTTTCGGAGCAAGGCCCAGCAGTGCACGGATCGCTTCTCCTGTCCGGGTCCGAGCCCTGATTTCCAGCACCTGCCCCAGCAGAATCAACGTCACAATCACAGCGGCAGCTTCAAAATAAACAGACACCTGCCCGCCTTCACCGCGAAACGCGGCCGGAAACAGTTCGGGAAACAGAGCGGCAATCAGGCTGTATCCATACGCCACCGATACACCCAACCCGATGAGGGTGAACATATTCAGATTAAACCCTTTCAAAGAGGCGATTGCCCGCTGATAAAAAGGCCATGCCGCCCAGATCGCCACCGGAGTGGCAAGAATCAGTTCGATCCAGGTCCGGACAACCGGTGAAAAGAGTTTTGACATCGGTTGGCCGGGAAGCAGATCCCCCATTGCAATCAATACCAGTGGTATCGTCAATACAACGGAAAACCAGAAGCGCCGGGTCATCATTGCCAGCTCTTCACTCTCCGGCGCCTCTGCGGAAGGCGTAACGGCTTCCAGAGCCATGCCGCAGATGGGGCAACTCCCCGGTTCATCTTTCAGAATCTCCGGATGCATGGGGCAAGTCCATTGTGTACCTGCAGGTATCGCCGTAACAGACGGGATAACAGGCTCCAGCGCCATCCCGCAAGTGGGGCAGCTCCCCGGGCCATCCATGCGGATATCCGGGTGCATGGGACAGGTCCATTTTGCGCCTGCAGGTGTTTCAGTCTTTGCTGTTTCGCTTTCTGCTTCATATTTCGCCGGATTATCCCGGAACTTTTCCAGGCAGGAAGCACTGCAAAAGAAATAATCCTGTCCGTTATAGGACCGCTGGTGTACCGCCTTTTTCGGGTCCACCGTCATCTTGCAGACCGGGTCTTTAATCACAGCCGGTTTCGATTTACCGTGAACATGGTCATTGCAGCTATTGCAGGTTGAATGTTGATTCATTGCTTCCTCCCTTCCAAAGTCCGTTTATTGCCTGTGTCGGCCCGGACCTCACAATTCATTTGGTTCTCGTCCATTCTCCGCTGAAGGGAGAGGGATGAGACACACCCATCTCCCGTGCACATCTTACTGATTATTCTGCATCATCCCGTGGCCCATCATTCCCTTCATGCCGCCGCCGGAATGATCCTTCCGATTCATCATCATTCCCATTCCATTATGGAACGCCAGCATCACAGCTTCTTTGAGAGCTTTCAAATTCACCGGTTCTCCGGGAACCGCCTTGAATTCTTTGTTGTGGAATGCCATCATTTTCAAACCTGTAAACTGGCCAAGAAAAGCCGGTTTTGTAAACGCATCCGAGTCATGGCGTGTGAAAGACAGAATATCCACCGCCACGATGGTGCCGGCCTTCAATGTAATCAAGCCACTGAACGGGCCCCAATCTCCTTTTGCCGAAAACAGGAAAAAAGACAAGTCTCCGCTTTTTGCCTTTTTCAACTTTTGAACATATTTCACCATCATCGGTAATTTAACTTCATTAAACTGCACATTTTCAGCATTGCGAAGTTTCAGCACTTCATTCATTTTTTTTATCTGTGTACCGTTATGGGCCATTAAAGGCGTCAACATTAAAATTACCGTAAAAACCATTGCCATTCTTTTCATTTTTTTATCCTCCCGGATCACTAAATTTCAGACACACTTAAATAGAGCAAGAACTGTGCCAACGAAGAAAAAAGCTTACTTCTCATTTATTTTCTTAGTGATGCAGAAGATTACCGCTTTATTGAAAAAGAAATACCAGCCAGAAACTGAGGCCGCACCCACCAGTTTCTGGCCACCCGCCAAATTGCTTTTCATCATCAGAACCGGAAACGGACACCGCCGCCAACCCCGTAATCGGAATGCCATTGAACAACGAGGGAAAGGTTTTTCCGAACGATATAGGAAATGCGGCACCGCCCCTCCCATTTGTCATGACTGTCATATTGTGCTTCATAAAACAGGAGAAACCGTGGCGTCAGCTGAAAAGTTTTCCCCAAATTGAACCGCGCACCCCCTTCCGAATCCAACCAGGTCCGGGATTCAAGGTTAAGGGGCAGAAGATAGCGGAATCCCAGCACTCCCCGGGTTTTTTCCCGAACCCTGTTGCCGCCGAATTCATCCAGCCCGGCAAACACAGAAAAAAACCGGTTCACATAGCGGTCCCAGGCAAGAACCCCTTCCCACTCCGTTCCTTTCACGTTGTGCCACCCTGTTTCCCACTCCAGACTGACAATATTCCGCGTATTGGACAAAATAAACAGGCCTTCCGCCATATTGCTCTCTAAATCGGCCCGGCCCCAGGCATACCAGCTGTCCTTATACAGATTCGGCCTGACAGCGGAAAGCTGGGGATTCAGAGTAAACCCCTCGTAATGAACAAGCCTCGCCATACCGCTTTTCATGTGATAAAGCAAATGGCAGTGAAAGAACCAGTCCCCGAATTCATTGGCATTAAATTCAATGACAGTGGTGGACATCGGTGCCACATCCACCGTATGCTTCAGCGGAGAAAATTCCCCCTTCCCGTTCAACACACGGAAAAAATGGCCGTGGAGGTGCATGGGGTGGTGCATCATGGTTCGGTTAACCATGATAAACCGGACAATCTCCCCTTTTTTGATTCGGATAGAATCGCTCTCGGACAAGGGTTTGTTGTTGAGAAACCAGACATAACGCTCCATATCTCCGTCCAGTGTCAGCCGGATCACCCGCAACGGTTTGTCCCCGGAAAAAGCTGTCGGTATAACAGACTGCAAATCTTTGTACGGTACCCACGGCCGTGCCGGGTCCTTCCCGTCCAGTGCGAGTTTGCCGGATGACGACACATCGGAAGCAAGAAGGTGATAATTTCGCCCGTATTTCTTTCCTGTTGCCGGGCGTTTCACAGAAAGAGGCTTTTCCATTGCCATTTCACCGGCCATTGTTGTCCCCGGCTGCATCTTTCCGGCAGGCATCTTTTTCATCCCGGCCATTTTGCCCATTCCATTCATCCCCGCCATCCCCGGTTTATCAAACTTCCCGGCTTTCACCATGGCGTCCGTCATTCCCATAGACCCCGCAGGCGTCAATGCAAACACGCGTTTCATGCTCAGCTTCCCCGGATTGGCGTAAAGATTAGGCTTTGGAATCTCCGGTGCCGGATGAGGCGGGCCGGAACCGATCCATACCGAAGCAAAACCGGAACCGTCCTGAGCCGTAGCCCGGAACTCATACGAACCGCCCTTCGGTACCTTGATAATCACATCATATGTTTCCGCCACTGCGATCAGAAAACGATTTTCCTCCACCGGTTTCACCGCAAGGCCGTCGGCCGAAATAATGGTCATCGGGCCCCCTGCAAAATCCAGAAGAAAATATGTAGTGGAAGAACCGTCAATCAGCCGCAGCCGGATTGTTTCACCGGGATCGGCTCGAAGTACGGATTCCGGCTTTCCGTTTGCGAGAAACCGGTCATACGCCACATCTGCGATATCCATGGGAGGCATTCTCTGAAGCTCCCGTTTGAGATAGGCACCGAGCATCCCCAGTTTTATCGCCCCGAAAATACTCTGGGCACTGCCCTTTTCAATGGCATACCATTCACTGCCCCGTTTCAGCGTCCGGTTCACCGCATGGGGGTCTTCGTTTGTCCAGTCTGACAGAAGAATTACATAATCACGGTCTGCAAGATGCACCGGTTCCTTCGGCTCAATCACAATGGAACCGTACACACCGCTTTGTTCCTGCAGGCTGGTATGGGAATGGTACCAGTACGTGCCGCTTTGACGAATGGGAAAGGTATAGGTAAACGTGGATCCGGGGCGAATCGGCGGAAAACTCACATTCGGCACACCGTCCATTCCCGGTGGAACCAACAGGCCGTGCCAGTGAATAGATGTCTCCACATTCATCCGGTTGTAAACGTGAATCACCGCCGTATCCCCCTCGGTAAACCGTAGGGTCGGCCCCGGAATACTGCCGTTTACCGTCATCCCCATCACCGGCTTCCCGGTAATGTTCACTTCCTCCTTTGCAATGGTCAGTTTATATTCCACTGTTTTGGATTGAAGCGCCAGAGGGAACAGAGCCAACAGAAACAAAAGGGAAAAACGGGCATTTCGCAGAACAGACATCATTTCACACCCCCGGCTGTCCACATCCATTTCAGACTGAGCAGAGAGGCACCTGCCATTCCAATGCCGAACAGGGCACCGGCGGCAAAGAGCAGCGGAAGTGCCGCGGCACCGAGATACACAAGGCCCCACCAGGAAGCAATGTCCAGCAAAATTCCGCCGAAACCCGCAAGGAGCAACATCCGCTTCCACCGGGGCTTGAGCCCCGTATAGCGGGCCAGGATAAAGGCTGCGGGAATAAACAGCAGGCTCATCCCCGAAGCATGAATATGGGAAAGACGGGCAAGGTCCTTGAATGCCATGCCGGAAAGCATCTCCGCCTCATTGCCCCGGTAATGGGTCATAATCTGCCCGGGGCTGAACCCCACCGCCGCGAAAATCTGTAAAATCGCGAAGCCATAGCCCACCAGCATAATTATCAGCAACAATGTCCAGAAAAAACGCTCTTCTCTTGTCATATGAATCCACTCCCCCCCGGCATAGAAAACCGGTTTTTGAAATCCGTATAAATAAACCAGTCTGAAATATCCCGGAATTTACCCACTTCAATACAGCTTTATAATGAATTTATTGTAGCACACGTCGGTGCCCGCTTCCCCTTCCTGTTCATTATCCATTCTTTTTAAGGGTAACTCTGAACAGCTTTCTCGGAAGCCCGCCTTCTTCAAATTCATTGATGCTGACAATCTTAAACCCGCCGGCCAATTGCCTTACCTTCTCCTCCGAGAAAAAATGCACGATAAAACCACCAACCTCATACATATTCTCCCCCCGGTGGACGCCTGTGCCGTAATGGGCATCGCCGGTATGTCTCACCGTGTAGATATTGAGGCCACCGGGTTTCAGTACCCGCATGATTTCGCCGGTCAGAAACTCAAGTTCATCAGTGGTTAGCGCCATGCAGTACAACATATGAGAATAACAACCATCGAAAGTTTCATCATTAAAAGGCAAGGGATTTCTGATATCGTGGCATTCAGCAGAAATAAAGTCAGACAGACCTATTCCGTCCACTTTCTGCGCGATCACCTCAACTCCGGAACGGCAATAATCCAATACTTTCATATGAAACCCATTTCGGCCAAAGTACATCGTATCCCGTCCCTGGCCACCGCCGAGTTCAAGTATGTTTACCTTATTTTCTTTCTTAAATATCTCAGCGGCTTTGACCGCCGCATCACTTGGCGCTCTGCCAAACATATCCGTTTTCCTTAAAAAGGTGTTTTCCCAGTGCTGTTTCTGCCTGAACAACAATTCCCTGTCCGAATCCTTGCCTGCCATCTTCATAGCCCTCAGTCGATATCCCGTTTCATCTGTTCGAACTCTTCTTTCGTAATCTCACCTGCCGCATAGCGCTTTTTCAGTATATCCCGGGCAGATAACGAATCTTTTACGCCGCCATAATAGTGCTCATGTCCACAGCATGGCGATCTGAAATTCCCCCGCCCGAAAATTAAATATACAACGACCAGCATCACAACAATCATAATCACCGGAAAAATCCACATCCCGCCCATCCAAAAATACCCGGGTCCCATTTCAATCTCCTTTCTCTGAAAACAATCAAATATTAATACCAAACTGCTCCCTCAAATAAATCTGCCGTTCATCCCTATTCCCCCGATGGTGTGTTAAAATCTGCTCCGGTTCAACCGCCACCACTACAAAAATCTGTAAAATCGCCAAGCCATAACCTCCAAGTATAATCATCAACAGCAATGTCCAGAAAAAAGGCTCATCCCCTGTCATATGAATCCGATTCCTCTCGGGTTTCAAAAAATTACCGGCTATTTATTGAATAAAGCCTTGTCCAATGCTTTTTTTAACGGTAGCGTGTGCCACTCCTGATGTCAAACCCTGAACCCTGACCCGGAATAATACGTTTTTAAGGCGCATCAGCCTTCCCGGATTCTGTATAAGCGATCTACAGGTAGAATCGCGATGATACCGTCACCAGCCCTTCCTGTCTGCGCGGCAGCAATGATGGTGTTCGCAATTTCCTGAACCCGGGACTTTTCCGTGTAAATCTCAATTCGGGCATGTGTGCAATACCAGCCGCTGCTGAAAAAGTTTGTGTGTTCACCGTAGCCCTTAACCCGTGTCACGGTAATGCCCTTCACTCCGACAGCCTGTAATGCCTGTTCCACCGCTTCCAGACGACCGGTGCGGACAATCGCGGTGATTTTCTTCTGTTCCATTTTCTCTCTCCTTTCATCTTTTTCTTACCTGAACATTCAGTGAGATTCATGTACCATTTCTTCCGAAGTCGGCTCCGGTGATGGGTCCAGGTGCGGGCGTTTCAGGTAGTAATACAACACGGGATAGATTGCCAGCTCCAACAACAGGGATGTAACAACGCCACCCACCATGGGTGCCGCGATACGCTTCATAACGGAAGAGCCGGTGCCGGTGCCGTGCATAATAGGAATTAATCCTGCAACAATAGCACCCACTGTCATCATTTTTGGCCGAATCCGTTTAACCGCCCCGTGAAAAATGGCTTGCTTCAAATCTCCAACCGTTTTCATCCGCCCCAATCTTGCCCAGAGATCGTGGGCCAGATCCAGATAAAGAAGCATTACCACTCCGGTTTCGGCATCAAGCCCTGCCAGGGCAATAATCCCGACCCATACTGCCACGGAAAGGTGGTATCCCAGTATATAGAGAAGCCAGAAGGAACCCACCAGCGAAAAGGGAACCGCGAGAACCACAATACCGACTTTGCTGAATGAGTGGGTATTGAAGTAGAGAAGCAGCAGGATGAGGATAAAGGTCACCGGTACCGCCACCATCAGACGCTTTCTCGCCTGCTGCATGTATTCATATTGCCCACTCCAGACAATGTTGTATTTGGCAGGTAATTTAATTTCCCTGTCAACTGTTTTTTTGGCGCGCTCAACGTAACCACCAATGTCCGAGCTTTCCAGATCCACATAGAGCCAGGCGGTTTTCCTGGAGTTTTCTGTTTTAATTGCCGGTGGGCCCTGGTGGAGGGAAAATGATGAGAGCTCTGAAATCGGAATCCTGGCACCGGTGGGAGTTGGTATCAGAACCCGTTTCAAAGCATCCATATTATCCCGATAGTTCCGCATGTATCTGAGGTTCACAGGATAGCGCTCAAGGCCCTCCACCGTCTGGGTCACGTTCATTCCACCCAGTGCCGACTGGATTACGTCCTGAATGTCCCCCACTGTCACCCCGTAACGCGCCGCCGCGTCCCGGTTAATTGTGTAGTCCATGTAATATCCCCCTGTCACGCGCTCAGCAATGACAGAGCGGGTTCCCGGCACTTTCCTTACAACAGCTTCCACCTGTTTAGCCAATTTTGAAAGGACATCAAGGTCAGGACCCATAATTTTAATACCGACCGGGGTTTTGATTCCCGTACTGAGCATATCTATCCGGGTCTTAATAGGCATCGTCCACGCATTGACAAGCCCCGGGAACTGGATAGCGTTATTAAGCTTGTCAATGAGCTCTTTCTGAGTAATTTTCCTCTTTTCCGGCCAGATCAGACGAAGACCTTTTTTGGCCCAGCCGGGGGCCCAGCCGGAATACCACCGCTCTTCCGTCACTTCACGCCAGTGAGATTTATCCTGCCAGAGTTGAATCGTCGTTTCGATCATGGTCAGCGGTGCCGGATCCGTTGCGGTTTCCGCCCGGCCCACTTTCCCGAAAACAGACTTTACTTCCGGGAATTTCTTGATAATACGGTCGGTCTGCTCCAGCAGTTCCTTTGCCTTACCGATGGAAATACCCGGCAAGGTCGTGGGCATATAGAGCAGGTCACCTTCGTTGATCGGCGGCATAAATTCCGAGCCGAGATGTCGTAACGGATAGATGGTACTGCCAACTGCCAGAAACGCGAGAACCAATACCAGACGTCTGTGTTTCAAAACCCAATCCACTACGGGATGGTAAATCCAGATAAGAAATCGATTGATCGGGTTTTCTTCGTCGGTGCGAATTCTACCTCTGATAAACCATCCCATCAGCACCGGCGCCAGGAAAACCGCCAGAAAAGCGGAAGCACCCATGGCATACGTTTTTGTAAATGCGAGGGGTTTGAAGAGACGTCCCGACTGCTGGTTCAAAGCAAAAATCGGCAGAAAAGAAACGGTAATCACAAGGAGCGACCAGAATAGGGTTGGGCCCACTTCCTTGGAAGCCTCCGCGATGATGGTCCAGTGATTCTTCGGATCGTATCCGTGTTCCATTTTCTTGTGCGCATTCTCAATCATGATAATCGCGGAATCCACCATAGCGCCCATGGCGATGGCAATCCCTCCGAGGCTCATAATATTGCTGTTAAGCCCTTGAAAATACATGATAATGAGTGCCGCCATGACCCCCAGTGGCAGCATAAAGATAGCAACCAGGGCACTTCTGAAATGGAAGAGAAACAGAATGCACACCAGTGAAACAATGAGCAGTTCTTCAATAAGTTTATCTTTAAGAAATTTGATGCTTCTGTCTATCAGACCGGACCGGTCGTACACTTCCACAATCTCAACACCGGCGGGTAAACCTTTTTTCAATTCATTCAACTTTGTTTTGACCGCCTCAATGGTTTTCAGCGCGTTTTCACCGAAACGCATGACGACAACGCCCCCTGCCACGTCGCCCTCGCCGTTGAGGTCAGCCAGTCCCCTGCGCAGTTCAGGGCCAAGGTGAACCTGAGCAAGCTGCCCCAGGAGAACCGGCACACCGCCAGGGTCAAGGCCAACCGGGATTTTCCGCAGGTCATCAAGACTCTTGATATAGCCCAGACCGCGCACCATGTATTCGGTCTCCGCCCGTTCCACGATTCTGCCCCCGACATCGCTGTTGGAGCGGCGGATGGCACGTTTAACCTGGCTCATGGAAACGTGATAAGCCGCCAGCTTATTAGGGTCAATCTCAATCTGATACTGCTTGACGAAACCACCGATACTGGCCACTTCAGCCACTCCCGGAACAGTTTGAAGCTGGTAACGCAGGTACCAGTCCTGGAGAGAACGCAATTCATCCAGTCGATGCTTCCCGCTCCGGTCCACAAGGGCGTATTCATAAACCCAGCCGACACCTGTTGCGTCGGGGCCAAGCTGGGGAGCAACTCCGGCGGGTAATCTCGGTGTCACATAGTTCAGATATTCAAGAACCCGGCTCCTCGCCCAGTAAATATCGGTTCCGTCTTTGAAAATAATATAGACCAGGGAAAAGTTGAAGAAAGAGTAGCCCCTGACCACAGTGGCTTTGGGAACTGCCAGCATCGCGGTGGTGAGGGGATATGTCACCTGGTCTTCCACAACCTGAGGGCTTTGCCCCTGGTACTTTGTAAAAACAATCACCTGAGTATCCGACAGGTCCGGAATGGCGTCAACCGGCGTATTCAGCATGACCATAATCCCCGCCGCGATAAAAAGAGCTGTAAAAATAAGAACCAGAAAACGGTTCTTGATCGACCAGTCAATAACGCGCCCAATCATTTTGAGCCCCCCCGGCCCTGGGAATCCAGCATGCTCTGGATGGCGGCCTTCAGGTTACTCTCGGAATCAAGGAGAAACTGTGCCGAAGTCACCACCTTTTCACCGGCAGCCAGACCGGCCTTCACCATTACCCGGTGCCCATCCCCTTCCGGCCCGAGAATTACCTTTCTGCCTTCAAATTTGCCACCCCCTTTTGCGATAAAAACCAGCGTATCATCCGTTGAGGCTCTGATAACCGCATTGGATGGAATCTGGAGTGTGTCCGGAGAAAGCTGAACAAAGAAGCTCACAGAAGCATACATTTCAGGTAGAATTTTCCCGTCTTTATTGGGAATTACAATCCGAACCTTACCGGTACGGGAAGCCCCTTCGACATAGGGATAGACGTAATCAACCCGGCCATCGAAAGATTCCCCCGGAAGATTGTCAAAGGTAATTTTCGCCTTCATTCCCTTTTTTACCACCGGAATATCGGACTCATAGATGGAACCGATTACCCATATTGGATCCAGGGAAGCTATTTTTATAAGGTTCATCCCCGCCTTCACATAATCTCCCGCAACAACGGCCCGGTGTATGACAATTCCACCGCTCGGGGCGTAGAGAATCAACTCTTTCTGAACCTTTCGTGTTTTCTCAAGATTCTCAATCTGTCTGGCAGAAATATCCCACAGATTGAGCCGTCTCCTCGCGGACTCAAGTAACTCTTTGCCACCTTGAGCCACCGTTTTATCGGAACTTTTCCGGAGTGCGCGGGCCGTATCCAGGGCCACAAGATATTCCCGCTGTGTGGCCACAAGTTTGGGTGAGTAGATGGAGAGGAGCCGCTGCCCTTTGCGTACCCGCTGACCAGTCTCGTTCACATAGAGTTTCTCAATCCAGCCGTCGATTTTTGTATTGATCGCCGAGAGGGTTGTCTCATTCCATGTGGATGTTCCGTAGGTTTTAATCGCCCGAAAGAGTGGGCCGGACTGAACGTCGGCTGTTGTGATACCGATGTTCTGCTCTACAGCGGAACTGATTGTAATATCTCCTGAAGAAACTTCATCATCATAAACCGGGACAAGATCCATTCCCATAGGTGATTTGCCGGGCTTTTGAGAAATAAAAGTCGGGTCCATCGGCGCACGCCAGTATAGGATTTTGTGTTCACCTTTCCCGGCCTTTTGTGGCAGCTTCGAATCGGTATTTTTTACCGGCGTCAGTGTCATACCACAAATCGGACAATCCCCGGGATGATCCTGGATAACCTGAGGGTGCATTCCACAGGTATAAAGCTGCTTTTTCACATGGGCGGCAGGATTTCCCTGTGAAGCATTCACCTTTTCCTGGCCGGGTTTATTTACAGTATAATGGCCAAACAGGAATGCCGACAGGACAATAAGAATCAGAATAAAAACCTTTTTATTCACAGTTGTGCCTCCTCTTCAAAATTCCGGTACCCCACAGGGGATAAAAACCTAAAATTCGAATAATCCAAAAATAAAACATTTATCGCGTACATGTTGCGTTATCCTCCTGCCACTCAAGGGCGTTGATTTGTTTCAACAGCCGGATCATCATTACCTTTCTTATTGTTACGTAAATTGTCCATTTCCTTTTCAATTGTTTTTTGGAGAGAAAAGCCAAGTACGGCCTCCATCCGGGCCAGAGAAACATGGAAATCGACCTTGGACATCAATGCTTGAGATTGATAATTGTAGTAGTTGGTCAGGGCTCTCAGCAGCGTCATAAAATCGCTGTCACCGACTGCGTATGAGGCCAGCGCGGACTGATATGCTTTCTCAGCCTGGATCAGCAGCCCGCTTTTGTAAAGGGTATAAACATTCAAGTCCTGGACTCCTGTCTGATAAGCCTCCGTTACCCTGAATTTTGCCTCATTGAGCGCGTTCAGGGCCTGCTCACCGGCACTCTCCATTGTTTTTCTGGCCTGGAGCAACGCGGGCCGGTAGCGATTCTTCCGGTGAAAGAAAGGAAGGGTCATCCCCACCCCCACCGTAAAATAATCATGGCCACCCATGGTCACATCATTGTGCCGGAAGCGGCCTCTCACAAAAAAGTCCGGTTCAAAATTCTTTTTAGCGATAGCAACTTCTTCTGACCGGACATCAACCTCAGCCCGGGCACTCAGCACCGTTGGCGCGGTATCCTGAAGACCCTGAATCAGCTTATCCAGATTCGGCAAAGGGACAGGTTCCGAAATCTCAACCCCGTCAACCAACGCCCCATCCACCGGCATTCCAATAAGGTCATCCATTCGCGCCAGGGCTATTTCCAATTGTTTAGTCAAAGTCACCCTGTCGGCCCTGGCCCGGGTCAACGCGGTCTGGGCCAGAAGCACATCCGTCTGGCTGCCCTTCCCGGAGGCGTAAACAGCTGTTGAGCCCTCAATGGCGGCCTTCAGCGCTTCCTGAACCTTATAATTGATATCTAAAAGGCGCTTATACAAAACATAGCGGAAAGATGCAGACTTGACCTCCCCCCTCAGCTTACTCTCCATCGCCGCCAATTGGATTCTGGCCACATTAACCTGACGCAACGCCCGTTCCTTTTTCAGCTTCAATTTTCCGGGAAACGGCAAATGTTGTGTAAGCCCGATTGACACCCCCTTCGTCAGCGCGTCACTGGCATTCAAACCACCATTGACTGGGAGCATCATAAGTTGCACATCGGCGGTTGGATCCGGCAATGCCCCTGCCTGCGAAGGCCCCTCGGCCGCCGCCATAACCCGGGCCCGTTGGGCCTTTAACCCCGGATTGTTTCTAATTGCATCCTCAACCAGAATTGAGAGAGCGTCTTCACCCGGCGCATCCGTCACCGTCGCTGATTCATTATCCGTCCCGGAAATCGAATTTCCCGGCAGAACCTCCTGTGCCGTTGTGTTCAAAGCCGCCAAGCCAATCCAGCAAACAATAATAATTGTCATAAAACCTCTGGTTCGCATCCTGCGCACCCCCCGTTCAGTATTTTCAGGTATATGAATGGCAAGAGTTGTGCCAATGCACCAAAACAGAGGTTATCTTATTTTTTTTATTATAGTTATGAACTGCTACAAAAATCAAACAGTGACCAGTTTCTTACTTCAGGTCACCAGTTTCTGGCCAGTCTCCTGTTCGCTTCAGCGAACGGGAGACTGGGAGTGGCAGTGTAAGTGTGCGAAAGAAGAATCAGGGAATTGGCTGGTCTGCTTCTTTCCCCCCCGCCTGCACGCACATTCACTCGCACTGTTCCCGCGCAGGTGCAGGGACTCAGAATTTAATGGTCTTAATATTGATACCGGCCTGTTGCATCCGAAGCAGGGAACCGGCAATATTGGTAAGCATGAGGAGCTTGAGGTTCTGCTTTGCCATACGCTGTGCATCCATGGGGGGAAGAAAGCTCAAGGCTGACATATCCGCGGATTTTGAAAAGTTCAGGCTCAGATTAAGGGAAAGAGACTGGCCCAGAGCATTGTCAAACTGCAGTGCAACGGAACTGAACTCACCGGTGGGAGAATAGGAAACAGAGGCCTGTCCGCTGCCGGCCACATTCGCCGCAGTTCCGCTGACATCAAGGCGGATCGGCCGGTGATTGTTGTTGTCGTAGGTAAATGTAATTTCGGATTGAATGTTTTCCTCCGGATTCTCATAAATAATTCGTACCGGCATAAAGTCTTTTTTGCGGATGGTAAAGGTGATTTTCCCCCGCTTCCAAAAAGTGATGAGTTCGTCCAGTTTCTGTACCCGGGCCCGGGCTTTCCGTCTGGCACCTTTTTTGAAAGGAGTTGCAACCGTTACGGTATAGCATTTATCCGCCCCGTAGACCACTTCATTGCCAAGTTGAAAACTCCAGCGGCCGGAATTCAGAAAATCCGACCGGATGCTGTTCAGTTTCCGGATAAAATAGGTATAAAAATTAGTCGCGTGGGATATTCCGATGGCATTTGTGACGGAATAGGCATTAAAATCAGTTGAATAGAGAATTTCCCTGCGTGCTGTCTTAGCCAGTGTGGCATCGCCCATATCTCCGGAAAAGTCCAGTTTGCAGCGGCCGTCCGGAAGGATAATCCCGTCCATCGCAAATGAGAAGCTCAGGTTGGTATTGATCATTTGCAGTTTCCGGGAAACAGTGGAAGGCGGCGTCGTCATGGAAATATTTCCGGAAACCGCCATTTGTTTTTTATTCCGGTAACCGACAGCAAAGATGTTTTGTTCCAGCGCATGGAACATTTTGTTCAGCAGAATCTGCGGCCGGTCCCCCGCCGTTGCACCGCCGGAAACTGTCAACAGGAAAATGAGAAAAAATACTGTTTTTTTCATGGCATCCAAAGATATGCCCCCTCCCGAAGGAGGGGGCGGAGTTTTGGTTTAACTTACAAAAGACGCACCGGTCTCCAGAGCTTTCTGGTTCAACGGAATCATGTGATGATAGCGTTCCGGCAACACTTTTTTCAATGCTTTCAAAATGGTTTCGGTTTTTAAAACCGGCTTTTTCGCCAGGTAAGCACCCAGCAGAATCATCCCCATCATCCGGGGGTTTCCCAGCTCATTTGCTTTTTCACTTCCGGGAATCTCCAGTACATCAATATCGGTTCTATCGGATTTGATTTTGATGTTGGTGGCATCATAAACCAGTACACCACCGGGTTTCACTTCCGGTTCAAATTTCTCAAAAGAAGGCTGGTTCAACACCACGGCAGTATCAAACAAAGACAGAATCGGAGATGAAATCGGCTCATCGGACAAGGACACAATACAGTTGGCGGTTCCGCCCCGCATTTCCGGCCCGTAGGACGGCATCCAGCAGACTTCCCGGTTCTCAATCATACCGGAATACGCAATAATCTGCCCCAGGGACAATACACCCTGGCCGCCGAATCCCGCAAATACAATTTCTTCTAACATATCTCACTCTCCACTGATTTCATCTTTATACAAGCCGAGGGGATAATACGGCAGCATGTTTTCATCCAGCCACTTGTTGGATTCCACCGGTGTCATCTTCCAGTTGGACGGGCAGTTGGATACAATCTCAACAAATGATGTGCCTTTTTTAAGTTCCTGGCTTTTAAACGCTTTTATCAATGCCTTTTTTGCTTTCCGAACCCTGGCCGGAGTATTTACCGCAACCCGTTCCACATAGATGGTTCCCGGCAACTGCGCCACCAGCTCAGACATACGGATGGGATACCCGTTTGCCGCCTGTTCTCTGCCCAGCGGGCAGGTTGTGGCAGGCTGGCCCAACAGGGTTGTCGGTGCCATCTGGCCGCCGGTCATTCCGTAAATCGCATTGTTGACAAATACGATTGTGATATTTTCACCACGGTTGCAGGCGTGAATGGTTTCGTTTGTACCGATGGCGGCAAGGTCTCCGTCACCCTGGTAAGTAAATACGTAGTGATCCGGCATCATCCGTTTGATTCCGGTAGCCACCGCACATGCCCGGCCGTGGGCCGCTTCCTGCATGTCAATATCCATGTAATAGTAAGCAAAAACCGAACATCCCACCGGTGCGACGCCGACGGTATTGTGCTGAATGCCCAGTTCTTCCACAAGCTCCATCACAAGACGGTGCGTTACGCCGTGGCCGCATCCCGGGCAATAGTGCATCACTTTGTCTTTCAGCGTTTTCGGCCTTTCGTAGATTTTTTCCATATTTTCAAGGGAAACTGTAATACCCATTTCTCTCTCCTTACATCCCGATTTTACGGGCAAAGGCTTCGGCCTTCTCCGCAACTTCTTCCGGTGAGTAGATCATGCCGCCCATCCGGCCGTAAAAGCCGACTTCTTTTTTGCCGTTGACGCCGAGACGAACGTCTTCCACCATCTGGCCGGCGTTCAATTCCATGACAAAAAACCCTTTCACCCGATCAGCCAAATCGCTCAGGATTTTGTACGGATACGGCCAAAGTGTAATCGGCTTCACCAGCCCCACTTTCAAGCCCTTGTCCCGAAGGATGTGCATCACCTTGCTGGCAATCCGAGCAGACAGGCCATAAGCAACAAGCACCATTTCGGCATCGTCAACTTCATAACTATCATAACGGACTTCATTTTGTTCAATTTCCCGATAGGTTTTCTGGAGCTGCAAATTAACCTGCTCCATCTCTTCAGGCTTAATAAACAGAGAAGTAATAAAATTACTTTCCCTTTCTTCCGGCTTCCCGCGGGTGGACCATGACAAGTCTCTGCCGGGGTCCGTGTAGGGCTTGAACTGAACTTTTTCCATCATCTGACCCAGGGCGCCGTCCATGAGAATCATGGCCGGATTCCGGTATTTCCACGCCAGGTCAAATGCCAGCCCCATATAATCTGCAATCTCCTGCACTGTAGAAGGAGCAAGGGTAATCAACCGGTAGTCGCCATGTCCACCGCCCTTTACCGTCTGAAAATAATCACTCTGAGACGGCTGGATGGTTCCAAGACCCGGGCCGCCGCGGTTAACATTGACAATCACGCAGGGTAGCATTGCTCCCGCGATATATGAAATCCCCTCCTGCATCAGAGAGATACCGGGAGAAGATGAGGATGTCCATACCTTGAATCCCGCACCTGCAGCACCGTAGAGCATATTGATAGCAGCCAGTTCCGATTCCGCCTGCAAAAAAACCACGCCGTGTTTCGGTGCTTCCCGCGCCATATATTCCGCCACCTCGGACTGCGGCGTAATGGGATATGCAAAATAACCCTCACAACCGGCACGGATTGCGGCTTCTGCCATCGCTTCATTTCCTTTCATCAACAGCATTTCACTCACTTCACCATCCTCCTAAACCGCTTTGTCCTTTTTCATCCGGTAAACCGTAATTACGGCATCCGGACATACCAATGCACAACTCATACAGGCAATACACTCATCCTTTATCATTTCGGAAAAGTTAAAGCCTTTGGAGTTAATCTCTTTAGAAAAACCCAACGTATCTGTCGGGCAGGCATGAATACACAAACCGCACCCTTTGCAGTTCTCCGTATTGATGATAACTGCACCTTTTACTTTTGCCATATGTCCTCCTCAATCAGCAGTGACAGGTGGATTATAACATTAAAAAACATTTTCAACAGCCAAATGAGCCTCAAACCCGTTAACTTAACTTGCGGCCCATTTTAACTGTCACCTGATATTCCAGCTCCCCGTTTTCCGTTACCCTGCCCTGCTGCCGGATCACTTCAAACCAGGCCACCGGACGCTCTCTTCCCGCACCAAACACAGCCAGTTTAACAGCATCGCTGATACTGACGGATGAAACACCAACCCGTTCCACAATCTCAAAACTTTGAGCCATTTCCCCCTCCAATACTTTATTTCTGCATGTTGAGAAGCATATTCAGCACCGTTTCCACGTGCCCTTTGACCCGGACTTTCGGCCATATTTCCTTCACTATCCCCTCCGGATCAATCAGGAAAGTAGTCCGGACAACACCGAAATATTCCCGGCCGTAATTTTTCTTCAGCTGCCATACCCCATATGATTCCAGCACCCGATGCTCCGTATCACAGAGCAATTCAACAGTCAGTCCTTTTTTCTCAATAAAATTCCGATGTCGTTTACAGCTGTCCGGACTCACGCCCACAATAACCGCACCGGCACTATCGAACCGGTCTTTCAATGCGGTGAAATCCAATGCTTCCATTGTACATCCCGGTGTGTTATCCCTGGGATAAAAATACAGAACCAGCCACTTGCCTCTGAAATCAGACAAAGAGACCGGTTTTTCTTCCGAATTCATTAACACAAACTCCGGGGCCTGACTCCCGGCTTTCAATTGTTCAACAGCCATCCTCTTTCCTCCAAAAAAAATCATCCATACAGTGTAATTTTAAGGGTTCTGCCCGCCCATGCAAGGAGAAAACAGAAACTCAGGTAAAAAACGGGCCGTTTCAGTACGTTTCAACTTCCTGTTCCCCCGCTTCTCTTCAAAATTGATTTGACAAAGCGGCGACAATAACGGGGATGGCCGGACAAAACGGGTACCGCCGCGCCGCAGCTAACGGACCGAACAGAAAACACAGAGCTTATTGCTTTTTTTAAGAATCGTACTTGATTATTCCGTTTACATTTTTTACAATGGAAATGTGAAGAAAATTGTATTAAGCCGCATGCGTAATATCAAAACCCTGTCCAAAAAAGACTTCGAGCTGTATTCGGAACGGGTACCGGTAATCTTAAACTCCATAATGAATCACTTCGAACAATCCATGGCTGAAAAAGAAGAATTTGAAAGTTACCGGAAACAGCTGTTTCAGTACACAAAAAATTTTATTGAAACCGGGGATGTCCTTGCGGCCTTGAAACTCCTGACACATGTCCATGATACTTTTCAACAAAAACTGGACAACAGAACCCGGCTTCTGCTTACTGCAGCTATTGCATACCTGTTCTCAATCATCGGAATGAATGACGAAGCGGAAAACTTCCTTGCCGACTCCCTAAAATCATCCGGTGCCAAAGTCACACCGTGCTATATATTTAATATGTCCACACAATCCATTATCGCGCTGAACCGCGGAGAATTTGACATCGCAGTCTCCACCAGCAAACGGGCACTGGAATACATGGAGAAAAGCCGAAAAGGAAGCCCCTTTGCATCCATGCTTCCGCTTTCCGGTGCCGAACTTCAACAGCGTCTGACCCACATTCATACCACCGCCTCCCTTGGACTGGCCGTCACCCTTAAAGCCGGATCGGCAAAAAAGAAAACTCTTTTCGAAAATGCACTTCTTCACTCCCGCAACCTCAACACGGCCGGGAAAAAACGATATCGTTTCTTCTACCTCTGCCAGCAGGCACTGATTTACGCCAGTATGGGGTATCCGGGAAAATCGGAAGCCGCGCTGGAAAAAGCATACCGGGTCCTGAACATCAACAAAGACTTTTTAACCGCCCACGGGTATTATTACTATGCCGCACGGGCATTCCACCACTCCTTCCGTGCCGATTTTTCCCGTGCCTATGCAGATGCAAAACTGGCATTCCGCGGTTCATTTAACACTCCGGATGTATTTATGGAACTGTTTGTAATGGATGTATTCCTGGAAATTGCCCAGAAATTCTCTCTGTCTTTTCCTGAAAACCGAAAAAATGTCAGCGAATTTTACATGGAAGGCAACTCACTCCTGAAACAGTTTGTGGAATTTCTCGAAGAAAAGGACTGGTACACCGGCAAAGAACATTCCAGCCGGGTGGCCGCCCTTTCATACATGGTGGGCAAAAAATTGCTGACCCTCTTTCCCTATGCCCAGAACCAGCTGGATCTGCAAACCCTGTACCTTGCCGCTTACGTCCATGACGTGGGAAAATTGAAACTTCCCTGGATGCTGATTAACAAAATCGGAAAATTAACAGACTATGAAATGCGCTATGTTTTCCGCCATGTCACTTTCAGCCGGGATATTCTGGAAAAGCTGAACTTCAAGGACATCGCCAGAATCGTCTACCAGCACCATGAAAATATGGACGGAAGCGGTTACCCGGAAGGAACCCGGGATATCTCCATTGCCGCCAACATCATCTCACTGGCCGACTCTTTCGAAGCGATGACCAGCCCATTCAGAAAATACAAAGAACGAAAAACATTAATAGAAACCAGAGATGAACTGTCGGCAATGGAAGGACGATTCTATCTGCCGGAAGTTATTAAAGCATTTCGAATGATTGATCTGAAAAAAATGGATACAAGTCCTGACGCCTGACCTCCTGAATTCCGGATAAAAAAAAAGACCCGTTTCAGGGCCTTCCTCATGTTTTCATTCCGGAAACAAAGAATCAACCGCCTTTATGCTCATCGTCCCAGACCATATTTTCATATTTGTCCAGCAGGTTTTCCAAATCCGCCGCCATTACGATAATATCATGGCGATTCAGCTTGTTATCCATCGCAAATCCCGGCAAAACCGCCACTTCTTTAAATCCCAGCGCGCTGAGAATATGACGTGCCGCTTCCTGCGGCCGAACAAACTCTGCCATAATTTTGGAAAGCCCCAACTCCTGCGCCCGGAAAAATATCAATTGAGACAGATAGCGTGACAGGCCGAGATTCCGATAATTCTTGTCCACTACGATTCTCAACTTACCGATATGGGACTTCCAGCCGAACCGGGTCCAGTACACCGTGGATTCCCCCACAAGAAGGCCATCTTTGTTCCGGGCACCGATTGAAATGCGGGTTCCCTGGTCAATGGCCGCCATCCGCTGTTTCACATACTCAAGATTCCTGACATCATATTTCAGATAGTCTTTATCCTCATCCGCCAAGCGTCCGAGAAAATTATGGACATCCCTGTAATCCGAACTCTTCAATAAGTCCACCGTAACGCTTTCCCCGTTTTTGAGGGGGTACTTGTGCGGAAATTTGAACATCATCTGTTGCCTCCCTTGTTTGTTGGATTCATACAAATTCTATATTGTGTTGATTATACCGAAATAAACCCCTTCCGTCAAATTACCTTCGGTATCCGGTGTTCCCGGCAATATTGCCGCTTTCGGATGTTTAAGACAGAAACCACCTCTCAAACGAAAGATCCGAACAGAATAAGTGGATAAAATATGGTACAATACCGGAACTGTTCAAGATGTAATTTGTTTCAAAAGAAATTGTTCCGGAACACTGTAAGCCAGCCGGTACAGAACGAGGAAGGAAGGTCAAATCCAAATGAATTCAGCCTGTTTCAAAAAAATCGCCGGGGTTACAGCCAGCATCTTCCTTTTTGCAGCTGCTTCACTGCCCCCGGTTTTGGGCTTAAATCCCAAAAAACAGGTCACACAGTACACCCTGACCACCTGGCAGGCAAAAAACGGCCTTCCACAGGAAACCATCACGGCAATTACACAGACAAATGACGGAGCAATCTGGATCGGAGCGCCTTCCGGGTTAATCCGGTTTGACGGAACACGTTTCCGAAAACTTTCTTTTCCGGACGATACCACGCCGGGGGATCATTACGTTACCGGCTTACTTGCAGACAGTGAAAACGGCCTGTGGGCAACCACACGGAATGCCCTGTTTCACATCCGTAACGGCAGCTTTCAACGCTGGGGAACGGAAATCGGGCTTCCGGCCGGAGGGGCTCTGGGGCTGGCACGGCTGAATGACAACTCCCTTGCGCTGGCAACAGGCCGGGGCGTTATCCGTTTTGACCCCGCCACGGAGCAAATAGAGTTTTTGAATGTCCCGGGAACAAATACATCCTCCGCACTTACCGTTGCAAAAGGCCGGGGTGCCCGGGTCTGGGCCGGTACAATGCGGGGGCTGTTACAGCTCAAAGTTACCGGAACCAAATACCCTGCAATCAATAATTCCCGCCGGGGTGAAATTGTTAATGCCATTTTAGAAGATTCCGAAAACCGGCTCTGGATCGGCACCTCCCTGGGCCTTCGTGTCGTTCGTAACGGCCGGAAAGAGGTACTGCCTGTTTTGAATCAATTAAAGGGATTCTGGATCCGCTGTATGATTGAAGACAGAGACCGCAATATCTGGATTGGCACGAGAGGGAATGGTGCATTTCGCTTTCACAATGGTATTCTAAACCGCTTTTCCACCGAAGAAGGACTGCCCGACGATCTGGTCCGTCAGATTTTTGAAGACCAAAATGGTTCGCTTTGGTTTGCAACAGCCGGCGGACTGGCCCGGCTCCGGGATGGTGCAGTTACTTCATGGACTGTACGGGAAGGCCTTCCGGTTCCTTTCGTCTGGTCCGTGTACCAGGGCCCAGAAGGGCATCTGTGGGTAGGAACCAGCGGCGGTGGAGTCGTAACACTGGACAGCGGTACCCCCCTGCGTCCCTCCTTCAGCGACCCCGGACTGATGGGTGTTGAAATTCGATCTTTCCTGACTGGCCGGGGCGGGATTTTGTGGATCGGCACCAGTGGAAACGGACTGGCACGAATTCAAAACAGGAAGGTAAGCTGGTTTTGCTGGAAAGAACCCACAGGACGAAATGTTGTGTACTGTCTCATGCAGGATCGCCGGGGCAGGTTATGGATCGGCACCGGAAACGGGCTGGGATGCTCAAACAACGGGGAAACTGTCCGGTGGTACAAACGTCATAGAGACACCCAGCCTGTTGTGATCCGAAGCCTGACCGAAGATTCAAACGGCAGAATATGGGTAGGAACCACAACCGGCCTGTACTGGATCAATGAAAAAGAATTGTTCCCGGTACCGGGAACCGAAAGACTGGCAAAATCCCGTGTCCACTGCATTTTTCAGGGGAAAAATCATGTCTTCTGGCTCGCCACCGATGCCGGGCTGGGCCGTTATGAAAAGGGAAAACTCAACATCATCAACAGCGAACAGGGACTGCCCAACGAGATGCTCTACTGGATTCTGCCTGATGAAAAAAATCATTTCTGGGTGAGTTGTGACCTCGGTATTCTGAGGATCAGCCGGAAAGAACTGGCCAGGCTGCACCGTGGAGAAATTCCCGGAATTAAAGTGCTGGTTATCGGCCGCATTGACGGTATGCCTTCCACCGAATGCAACAGCGGCCACCCTGCCGGAACAAGGTTAAACGACGGCACTTTCTGTTTTCCCACCACAAATGGCGTTGCCGTGGTAGACCCTGTCCGGGTACAGGCAATTGAACAGCCGCCCCCGGTTGCCATTGACGAAATTCTCATTGACGGCAAAACCGCACTACCGGAACAGGGCACTGACATTCCCACATTCATCGTGCCGAGCAAAACCCGCCGGATTGAAATCCGGTACGGCGCGGTATCGCTGGTGGGTGCGGAAAAGCTATCCTTCCGCTACCGCTTACAGGGATTCGATCCGGCCTGGGTGAATGCCGGCAAAGCACGGGAAGCATTTTTCACCACGCTCCCCCCCGGTCGCCTCCGCTTCACCGTAACAGCCCGGCACGGTACCGGCGCATGGAGTATACCTGCTGCAGAAGTTGAACTGAAAGTACTGCCCGCCTTTCATCAGACAGCTTTTTTTTATTTTCTGCTCTTGACCGGCACCGGCTTTCTGGGATGGGGAATTTTCAGAATCCGAACCGCCCGCCTCCGGTCACGGGAACGCGAACTGCGGAAGATTGTCGCCCGGCGGACGGAAGAGCTCCACACAACAAATGCCGAACTCGCTTCCGCAAACGCACTGCTGGAAGAACTCGCGATTCACGATGCCCTCACCGGCCTTGCCAACCGGAGAAAGTTCAATGAAATGCTGGCAAGCGAATGCCGCCGCTGTTTCCGGGGACAGAGAATGCTGGCACTTTTATTTATTGACATTGACCACTTTAAGAAATTCAATGACCGCTACGGCCATCCCGCCGGGGACCGGTGCCTGGAAAAAGTGGCACAGGTTCTGGCCCTCCATGCCCGGCGGCCCGCCGATCTTGCGGCACGGTACGGCGGGGAAGAATTCGTCCTCCTTCTCCCTGAAACAGACCATTCCTCCGCCGCCGGAATCGCGGAATCTGTCCGTGCCGGGGTAAGCGGCCTGAAAATTCCACACGAAGATTCTCCCACTGCGCCGGTGGTTACGGTCAGTATCGGCTGGGCCTGTCTTATTCCGAAAGAGGATACCGCCCCGGAATCAGTTGTCCTCGCAGCAGACAAACGCCTGTACGAAGCCAAAAAGACCCGGAACACCGTCATCGGGCCAAGCCTCTCGGAAACAACACCCGAAACACCAGATTGTTGAAAAAAGAGAACTATAACTTTCGGGAATCAAAAATCCCGGAAATTTGAATCATTTCTTCCGGTAACAGCCGAATGGACGCCGCTTTGGCATTTTCTTTTGCCTGTTCAGGGGTTCTGGCACCGGAAATAACGCCGGAAATACCGGGCCGGTTCAGCGTCCATGCCAATATCAACGCCGGAACCGTAACACCACGGTCCGAAGCCATTTTCTCCAATTTTGCCAATTTCCGGTTTATGTCCGATACCCGTTCCGGCTTCCAGTAACGCCTGTCGTCCTCCCAATCAAATTCCCGGGCTGTTGAAGCTTTTCCGGTGAGCAGCCCCCTGCCCAGGGGAGAATACGCGAGAAAACGAATTTTATGCTTTTCGCAGTAGGGGATCAGGCTTTTTTCAGGTTTCCGGCTTAAAAGGCTGTAAGAAAATTGAAGAGAAGCCGGTTTCAACCCCGCGGTGACCAGGCGGTGAAGTGCCCCGGTATTGAGGTTGCACACCCCCCATTCCCGGATTTTTCCGGCTTCTTTCAGCTGTTCCAGTGCCCCTGCGGCATCTTCAAGGGGCGTCCGGCCGTCATCCCAGTGCAGCTGATACAAATCAATGATTTCAATG
>JAADGL010000040.1 GCA_013152385.1 Acidobacteriota bacterium | reverse complement strand
CCGGTGAAACGGCAGATGAAAATGGAATTCGGGTTCCGCACCCTTCACGCGGGAATCCGCTCTCAGTATTCCACAAAAAATTATTATGAGGAATCCATGATGCTGACCGGAGACCTCGGTATCGGCGAGATTGAATGGATTGTTCAGTATAAAATTCAGAACCCGGTGAAGTACCTGTTCCGGGTGCGGGATGTGAAGGGGACGTTCCGGAATATCTGCGAGGCTTCCATGCGGCAGGTGGTGGGGGACCGCTCCATCAATGAAGTGCTGACCACCGGAAGAGAGGAAATTGCCATGGCGGCCCGGGATATGATCCGGGAATTGTGCAAACAGTATGATACCGGCCTTGCGGTAAACCTTGTGGTGCTGCAGGACGTGAACCCGCCGGATCCGGTGAAACCTTCTTTCAACGAGGTAAACCAGGCGATTCAGGAAAAAGAAAATATGATTAACCAGGCACTGGCGCAGTATAACAAGGTCATTCCGGAGGCCAAGGGAAAGGCGTTGCAGCGGATTCAGGAAGCGGAAGGCTACGCGGTCCGCCGGGTAAACGAGGCACAGGGGGATGTGGCCCGGTTCAAGGATGTGCTGTTCCAATACCGGAAAGCACCGGCGATTACCAAAAAACGCCTCTATTTTGAGACCATGCAGGACATTATTCCGAAAATCGGAAAGGTTGTGGTCATTGATGAAAAGGCAAAGTCTGTACTGCCTTTTCTGAATCTGGGGCAGGGGGTGGTGAAATGAAAACCGCAGGGGGCCTGATTATCGCGATTATTGTTGTTGTGCTGTTCGTCGCCAGCGGCGGCGTGTTTGTTGTAAACGAAACCCAGCAGGCGATTATCACCCAATTCGGAAGACCTGTGGGAAAACCAATTAAAAAAGCAGGGCTTCATTTCAAGATTCCTTTGATCCAGAAAGCAAATTTCTTTGATAAACGCTGGCTGGAGTGGGACGGGGATGCCAATCAGATCACCACAAAAGACAAAAAATATATCTGGGTGGACACCTACGCCAGATGGCGGATTTCAGACCCGCTGAAGTTTTTTGAAACCATGGTCAATGAGACGGGCGCCCAGGGACGGCTGGACGACATTATTGACGGCGAAACCCGGGTAAATGTTGCCAGATTCAACCTGATTGAACTGGTACGCACCAGTAACCGGAAAATGAATCTGACCAAGAGTGCCGGGGCCGGGCCGGCAGACCAGCAGGATTTTCATGTGAACACCGGACGGGAAAAGATTACCCGGCTGATTCTCAATAAAATCAAAAAAGTGACCCCGAGTTACGGAATCGAACTGGTGGATTTCCGTATCAAACGCCTGAATTACGAAAAATCGGTTCGGGAAAAAGTTTATGAACGGATGATCAGTGAACGAAAGAGAATCGCTGAACAGTACCGTTCGGAAGGGCAGGGGAAAAAAGCGGAAATTATCGGAAAAACACAGCGGGAACTGGAAAGAATACAGTCGGAAGCATACCGGAAATCCGAAGAAATTAAGGGAAAGGCGGACGCGCAGGCAACCAAAATCTATGCGGAAACTTATTCACAGAATCCCGGTTTTTATCAATTTCTGAAAGGGCTGGAAGCTTTGAAAGCGACAGCATCAAAGAAACAGACCCTGATTCTTTCCACAGACAGCGAGTTTTACAAGCTGCTGAAACACTATAAATAAGTTGGAGAGCGGATGGTACAGACATTGAAAATCACCCTGTCTTCAGAACTGCCCCTGCTGGATACGGTCAAACAGGCATTTGACAATTTTATGGAGGCTGTGGCTGCTGACGGGGAAGATTTTCAGTACTGGTGCTGGGTTGGAATTCAGGAAGCCCTGGTCAATGCCATCCGCCACGGAAATTCAGAACGTTCGGATCTGCCGGTGGAATTTTTTATTGAAGTATTGGAAACCGGCATTCGGTTCCGTGTCAAGGACAGCGGAACCGGGGTTGATCTGGCAGAGATTCCGGATCCGACCGCCCCGGAAAATCTCCTTCGCTCATCGGGCCGGGGTTTTCTGTTTATTCAAAATGCCATGGACCGGGTTTCCACAAAACGGAAACCCGGTTCTTTCACACTGATTATGGAAAAAGATTTCAAAGGGGTGTAATCATGCTGGAAATTCAGGAAAAAACAGTCTCCACGGTTGTGATTTTAAACCTGAAAGGTAAAATTACCATCGGTTCCGGGGATGCCGCGTTGAGAAAACATATTGAAGGCCTGATCCAAAAAGGCCAACGAAAAATTATTTTGAACATGGCCAGGGTATCATATCTGGATTCATCCGGCACCGGTGAACTGGTTAGCTGCCTCATTAAGATGCGCCGTGAAGGCGGAGAATTGAAATTGCTTAACATCTCGCAGAAAATTCAGGATATTCTGCAAATTGCCCAGCTTTTTTCCATTTTTGATGTTTTTACCGATGAGTCAAAAGCTGTCGCCGGGTTTCTCGCACCGGAGGAATAAGGCGGGGAATTTAATTTTTCATATGTAAACTCCTGCCGCCGGGTTTTACCCGCTACAACTGTTGAGCCGGGGTTTTGGCCCCTTTTTCCCCTGTTTTCGGCTCTTTTTCGAACGCCATATCCTTTGCCACCTCGGCACCGAAAAGATAGATTAAAATGGAATAGTAAATCCACAGAATCAGCAGAATCAAAGAGCCGATGGAACCGTAAACCAGCGAATATAATTTGATGGAAACAATGTAAAGGCCAAAAATGTGCTTCAGGATTTCCCAGAGCATCGTGGCGACAAAACCGCCAATCAATGCCCGCCGGATGGGAAGATGAATGTGACTCATGTATTTGTAGGACAGGGCAAAGAAAATTGTCTCCAGTACGATCTGGCTCAGGAGAATCACGGCGTATCCGTTGACAAACGGCAGTGTTTCCAGCTTTTTGCTGATAACAAAAAAAGTGGAGCCGGAAAAGAAAAGCAGAAGCAGTATGAAGGCGGTTACTGTGAAAAAAACAAAAGATTTCAAGGTGGCATTCCAGGTACTCCGCTCTTCACGGGTTTCAAAGATAATGCTCAACGCGTGCTCCATGACGGTAAACACACGGAAAGCAAAGTAAAATACGGCAATGGCACTGATGACGGAAAACACGCGGCCGCTGCTGACAATGCTGTCCAGGTTGCCGATGACCATTTTGGAGATTGTAGGGGGAAACAGCTTCATGTACTGTTCCAGCTTTTGAAGGCTCAGGCTTTCCTGAAACAACACTGTTGACACATAGATAAGAAGAATAAAGAAAGGGAAAATTGCAAGAAAGGCATAATAAGACACCGCTGCAGCCAGGGTAAAGACGTTTTTTTTGTAAAAACTGTGGAAAATGTGCCATAAATTTCCGATAGCTGTCAGCAGATGCCGTTTCATTCTGTTAATCCTCCGGCCTTTCATTGTAATAGAAAGACCATTTTACATGAATTCTATCCCGCTTGATAAAATCAGGCAAGGGCGGAAAAGGATTGGAGTATTTTATGGCAAATTCCGCCGCCATGTCCAGCGGGTCAATTCCGGTTTTTTTCAGCGGGCTGATATTTTCAATTGTTCCGTCCCTGAGAATATCAAATTGAATCACCACCCGCCCTTTGAGGTAGAGATTCCGGGCCACCACCGGTACTTTCCAGTTGGACCGGACAATCTGCTGGATTTTTTTGGCATAGGGGCCCAGGTCAAAGCCCTGTGTATCAATGGAAAAATCTCCGGGTATCACAAGGCCGCCGTTTTTACTGTTGTAAACTTCCGGATCGGTCGCGGAAAACAGCCGGCTGATGTCAATCAGCGGTTTTGCCCGGCTGGCTTTGCCGGTTTTTCCTTTTCCCTGTTTTCTGCCGCTCCTTCCCCCCTGTTCCAGGCCGATCTCTCCCTGCTGCTGCTTTTCCGCGAGCATTTTCCCCGCAGCCGGTGCCTGAGCCGGCCTGGGCCGCTGTTTCATTTCCTTCTGATTTATTTTCACTGCTTTGTGCATTACAAT
>JAADGL010000026.1 GCA_013152385.1 Acidobacteriota bacterium | reverse complement strand
TTTGCTGCTTCGAGGCCCGCGCAAGCGGGACGGCATTAGAGCCGGGCGGCGATTATGCCTGCATAAAAGAGCTGCCCGGTTCTAATGCCGGAAAGCGGCACATTGTGCCGCACCCCGAAGCAGCTCCCCTGATTTTTCTTGCAAGTCACAAGTTACAAGTTACAGATCACAAATCACGGCAGCGCGCATTACAGTTGTTATTTATTGTTGAATTTTTTGGATTGCTTTCTGGCTTCCTTGTCGCAGCGTTCGTTTTCCGGGTGGCCGGCGTGGGCTTCCACATGTTCAAAACGGATGTCCGGAAACCGGGATACGAGCTTGTCCAGTGTCTGCCAGAGGTCGGGGTTTTTGACTTTTTTCCAGTTGCGTTTTTTCCATTGATGAATCCATTGGCTGATCCCCAGTTGTACATAGGTGGAATCGGTGAAGACCCGGACTTTGTAATGCCTGTGTTTGATTGCTTTCAGCCCCTCGATAACCGCTGTCAGTTCCATCCGGTTATTGGTGGTGTCCGGCTCGTAACCGGAAATCATTTTTTCCAGCCCGTTCCAGACTAAAAGGGCGGCCCAGCCGCCGGGGCCCGGATTTCCACTGCAGGCCCCGTCGGTAAAAAGCCGGATTGTTTTTTCAGCCACAGGCAGACTCAGCGTTTGACAACGTGGGTTTTGGCAATCATGTCATGGAGTCCGCGTTTGTCTGCGGTGAAGGCAATCATCAGAAAGCCGATGTAGAAAGTGAGTCCGTCAATGATATAGCCCACCAGTCTCAAAAACGCTTTTCCCATTGTCGGCGCCCGGCCGGTTTGATCATCCACCACATAGAGCCGGAAAATCCGTTTTCCGATGGTTGTGCCGAATTTTGACCAGCCGATGAGGATGTAAGCCAGGGAGAGTGCCGTAAAAATAAGAATGAGAAAGATACTTGCGGCTGTATACATCGCCATGGAGCTGACGTTTCTCAGGATGATGGCCATGGCAATTGTATTGATTATTACCATCGGAATCCCGAGAATAAATGCATCAATGATATATGCCACCAGGCGAATCCAGAACCCGCCGTATTCAGTGTTTTGTTTCGGAGAAGGCGTTGCCCGTCCGTAAGCAGGCTGCGGCGGCCGGGGTGCCGGTGCGGGGGGCGGTGTGGGTGCCGCGGTTACCGGAGCCGCGGGCGGAGCATATGATGGTTGCGGCGGTGCCGGAGGCGTTGGTACCGTGTTTTGAGGTGGAGCAGGTGCACTGGGTGGTGCAGGTGTTGCCGGTTTTTGAGTAATCGGTTCTTCCACCGGCTTTGAATCCGGCAAAATCGGCGGTGCGCCCAATGGGTTGGTGTCGTTGGGGCCCCCTTGAATGGAGGCCATCTCGTCCCGGCTCATCCGGACGGTTCCCTCCTCTTCTTCGTCTAACCGGAAAGAAAAGTGAACCCGGCCGACAATGATTACATCTTCCGGCCTGACTGCCGTTTTTTCCGTAATTTTTTTGCTGTTGACGTAGGTGCCGTTGGAGCTGTTCAGGTCGGTGATGTAAAACTGGTTTCCCTCCCGTTCCAGCACTGCATGTTTCCTGGATACACTGAGGTCGTCAATGTGAATTTCATTGTCTTTGCTTCGCCCCATAGTGGCGAAATCTTTGTCCAGCTGAAAATCGAATCGACCTTTGGACGTTTTTATTACAACTGAATAACCCATATTACCCCCTTCCTTGAGGCGCCGGGCGCCTGCGGTTTATTGATGTTTTCAAAATGAAGCGGCAGGGGCGGAAGTGTCTTAATGTGATTTCCGTATTTCCTGCACTTCATCGCATTGCCTTTACACCTTCTGCGAGCAGAACCGGTGCCAAATGCTGAATCTTTATCCCATAGGATAAACCACTTGCCCCTTTTCTGACAAGTCTGTTCAGCTGAAAAACTGCTTCCGGTGTGATTTTTTGTGCCAGTCTTTTCAGTTCCGGCGTCATATCCCGGTTAATTACGGCATTTTCTTTTCCGGAAATGACAGCCAATATGTCCCGGAGGATAATTTCCATTTGAAAAAAGAAAATACGGGCGTCTTCTTTTCCTCCATTGCCCACGGTTTCATCCACTTTGTCTTCGATTTCAAGGCCGGATTTTTGCCCGGGATGAACCATTTCCTGAAGGAATTGAAGTGCCAGGCGGCGGATTCCGGTAAAAGCGGAAAGGGCGTCTCTGTCTTCCACGAATCCGCCACCGGATTTGAGCCAGGGATAGTAAGAATCATCAAAATCAGGGTCTTCTTTCAATGCTTCAAGAATTCCTGCACTTGAAAATGAAACTTCCTGACAGCGGGAGCGGATGGTGGAAAGGAGGCTGTCCGGTTTGGAGGTAATGAGAAAGAAATAATTCCCGGATGGCGGTTCTTCCAGTGTTTTCAGCAACATGTTTCCTGATGTCGGATTCAGTTGATGGGCGTTGTCAATGACAAAGACCCGGGCTTTTCCCTCGAAAGGGGCAAAGCGGATGGCGTCCAGAATATTGTCCGCCTGTTCCGCAAGGATTTCATCTTTTTCAGCTGCAATAATATTCACATCCACGTGGGCGCCTTCCTGTATTTTCAGGCAGGACCGGCAAGTTCCGCAGGGCGCATTTTCTGTGGATTCGCAGTTGAGCATCGCGGCGATGGCGACGGCTGTTTTTTTCTTTCCGATTCCTTCCGGCCCGGTGAACAGATAGGAAGAAAAGAGGCGTTCTTTCTGTAAGGCATTGGAAAAAAAGTTTTTAATCTGCCTGTGGCCTGTAATCTGATCAAAAAGATTCATGGCTGTTTTCTCCATTGGACGGCAGCAGTGCGGAAAGGTGTCTGGAAATTTGTTGAAATACCTCTTCCCGGGGCCGGTCTGCCGGGATGACTTTAACCCGTTCCGGTTCGAGTTCGGCAATTTTCAGAAAGCCATGCCGGACTTTCCGGTGGAAGGGAAGGGCTTCTTCTTCAAATTTCGACAGGGAAGCCGGATCGGTGATCCCCCGTTTTTTAATGCGGCGTATGGCCGTTTCCGGAGCCATGTCCAACACAAAGGTAATGTTGGGAATCAGCCCTCCGGCCAGTTCCCGGAACAGAAAATTCAGTGTGGTCATGGGAACGCCCCTTGCAAAATGCTGGTAGGCTACGGAGGAATCGTGATAACGGTCTGAAATGACAATTTTTCCGTCCCGGAGTGCCGGAAGAATTTTGGATTTAACATGCTGAGTACGGTCTGCCATGTAAATCAGCAGTTCGGTTTCGGGAACCATATCTTTGTGCCGGTTTGACATGACAACTTCTCTCAGTGAGCGGCCGATATCCGTTCCACCGGGTTCCTTTGTCCAGACCACCGGGTACCCCATTTCTTTGAGGCGGTGAACCAGCTGGTTTCCCTGGGTTGTTTTTCCGGACCCTTCTCCTCCCTCCAGTGTGATGAAAAGGCCTGTTTTTTTATTCATGTTCTTTTCCTTTCAACAGTGGGGAAAGGCAGGTCGGCTGCGTCTACCGGGCGGGTGTGATCAAACAAAACCAGCGTTCTTTCGACAAAATGTTCAAGTTCCCGTACATTTCCCTTCCAGGGAAGAGATGTCAATACGTCCATTGCCGCATCGGTGAAACGAAGTTTCCGAACCCCGTGTTTTACGCTTAAAGCTTCCGAAAAATGATGTATTAATCGGGGAATGTCTTCTTTCCTCTCCCTCAGGGGAGGAATGAAAATCGGGATGACATTGAGACGAAAAAAGAGGTCTTCCCTGAATTTTTTTTCTTTAATCATTTGCTCAAGATTCGCAGCGGTTGCGGCAATAATTCGGACGTCTACTTTTTTCGGCTGATTGCTTCCAAGGGGCTGGATTTCCCGCTCCTGAAGCATCCGAAGCAATTTTACCTGCAACAAAGGGGGCATGTCCCCGATTTCATCAAGGAAGATTGTGCCGCCTTCCGCTTCTTCCAGTTTGCCTTTCCGGTCACTTTGGGCATCGGTAAACGCACCTTTTACGTGCCCGAAAAGTTCGTCTTCCAGCAGTGTTTCAGGAATGGCTGCGCAGTTAACGGGAACAAAGGATCGGGATTGCCTGGAACTCATACTGTGAATGGCCCGGGCGACAAGTTCTTTGCCGGTACCGCTTTCCCCCCGAATCAGTACGGTGGCGGAAGTAACGGCCACTTTTTCAATCATTTGTCCGAGCTTTACCATTTCCGGTGATGATCCGATCAAACCATGGGCACCCATATCATCAATCGGCGAAAGGGGAATTCCGATGAATGAAGCGGTTCGTTCCGCCGGTTCCAGAATGATGTTTTGTGCCCCGTTCAGCATCCATTCTCTTACCTGTTTTGCCTGCGGGCGGGAGTCAACAGCATCAATGACCGGTTTTGGCACCGGCCAGTTTTCAGGGGAAATTTCTGCGATCTGCTCCGCAGATATTACCAGGATATCAGCTGTTTTTATATTCTCAGCTGTTAAATCAGCGGCGCAAACCGGTGTGACATGGGCAGGGAGTTGCCATTTTTCCATCAATATGCCGGGGACAAAAGATACTTGCATCGCGGCCTACTCCCGGATACCGAGGGATTTAATTTTCCGCATCAGGGTATTTCGATGGATGCGCATGGTTTTTGCGGCGGCGGAAACATTCTGTTTGTGCCGGTTCAGTATTTTTTCAATATAAACTTTTTCCACAAGCTCAAGTGTTTCGGTTATTGTAAAATTACTTTGAATCATTTTGTCTACAAATTCATGGAGATTTTCCCTCATGATTCCCTCTTTTTATCTGATGCTTGGTTGGCGGCCGGGTGAGTTTTTCTTGCGGGAAAGAAAGACAGCACTGTGTTTACTGTCTGCTGCACTACCCGGCAGCTTTTTGATTCGTTCAGGGTTTTCCCGGCCATTCCAAAACCCTGGAGAACAATAACAAACACATATATAATTACAATTCCTCTGAGCAGGCCGAAAAGCAGGCCGAGAAAGCGGTCATAAAAAGACAGGCCCGCAGAATCGAAGAGTTTTTTCAGGAGAAAAGAGGTAATTGCAGCGGCGAGAATTACTGTTAGAAAAATGATGAAAAATGCTGTGATGTTTCGGACGTTTGCCGTGTGAATCCACGGTTTCAGGAAGTCCGAGCCCATTTTGTAGAAACGGAACGCAAGGATTGCTCCAATGATCAATCCCGCCAGTGACGCGATTTCCCGGACAAATCCTTTGAAGAACGCAAACCCGGCTGAAACAGCCAGTACCGCGAGAGCGGTGACATCAAACCAATTCATAAAAGAATTTTAACACAGCCAGGGAGAAGACAAAAGAGAAAAGTGCACCTTTTGTGATGCAAATCACCGTGATGTATAACAGCACAAGTCACTGTGAGGTGCCGCAGCCAACTCATATCATCTGATTAAACCATACATTTTCAATGTCGAGAAAGGGAGAAAAGCCCCGGAGGATGATCCCGCTGACAGAAGGGCTTCTGAGTAGAATTTCTTTTTTGTGGTAGAGGGGAATCAGCGGCGTTTTTTCCGCTACGATTTGTTCGATTTCCTGGTAAATTTCAGTGCGTTGCCGGGGGTTCATGGTAAACCGTGCTTTTTCACTCAGCGGCCCGACTTTCTCCAATTCGATTCCGAGGAAAAGTGGGTCGCCGGCTTCCGGGTTAAAAAGGGTATGAATGAAGTTGTCCGGGTCGGGATAATCTGCGATCCAGCCCACCCGGAACATGGTATGGGCACGTTTTTCAATATACGGCCAGTGGTTCTTCATTCCGTTGAGCCGGACACGGATTCCCACGTCCCTGAAGTTTTCGGCGATGGCGGCAATGTCCGCAGGGTTTTCATTTCCTTTTCTCGCAAAAGTGAGTTCAATTTCATTTTCAAAATCAAAATTATGTTGCTGCAGGAGCCATCTGGATTTTTCCGGATCATAGATGGCAAGTGCGGCAGCGGGGGAATGCCCCAGAAGTCCCGGCGGAATGATTGAAGATGCCGGTTCGGCCAGTTTCAGTGGGAAAGTCGAACAGATTTTTTCCCGGTCAATGGCCAACGACAGAGCTTGACGAATCCGGGGATCGGCCATCAGGGGCTTTTGACAGTTGATTGAGAGAAAATAGGTGGAAAGCTGGGTGCTGGTGAGGATATCGTTTTCGATGGATTTTCGCCTTGCCGCTTCGGCGATATCTTCCGGTTCATTGATGCTGAGAATGTCTATTTCCCTGTTCTGGAAAGCATCAAAAGCATCTTCCCTGCTTGCCAGTTCGATGTAGACTTTGTCCACAAGAGGTTGCCCGGACATATAGAAATTGTTGAATTTTCTCAATGTCAGCATTTTACCGGGTTCAAAATGAAGCAGCTCGAACGGGCCGCATCCCACCCCGGAAAATGTTTCCTGAGGCCCTCTGAGATAATCGGTTTCCGGGACAACAGCCGCATAGCTCATTGTGAGGAGGCCGGCAAAAAAAGCCAGTGGCTTTTCCAGCAGGAATTGAACCGTGTGCTCATCCGGGGCCTGAATCCCGCTGATCTCAGCGGTTTTCCCTTCGGCAAAATCTCTGGTTCCCTTTATGACATAATACATCCCTGCGGCGCCACACTCAAAAGCGGGTGAAAGAAGCCGTTTAAAGGTGGAAATTATATCCCGTGCGGTGATCGGCTGGCCATTGTGGAACAATGCGTTTTTTCGTAAGCGGAAGGTGTATTCCCGGCCGTCTCCTGAAACATCCCAGGAATGGGCAAGGTCCGGTTTCAGGTTAAACAGCGGATCGTAACGGACCAGGCCTCTGTGGAGAAGGGAGAGCACCTGTGCCTCGTATACGGTGGATCCCACCAGTGGATCAAGTTTGTCATGGGGCAGGCTGAAACCGGAAATGCGGAGGCTGCCACCGGCTTTTGGTGTGGGCCGCCGAAAGGTTTTCAAGCGGTTTCCCAGGTGCCATCCGAACTTCTCAAGTGCCAGTGCCGAGTCGGACAGCACCGCTGTGTTCCGATATGTGTGGTCGCTGACTTCCCGGATGTTCCGTATGGCATTGATAATCTTCTGGTTGTGCATGGAAAGCTCTTTTGACTGACGGAGGGCTTTGCGGGTGTCCTGGCCGATTTCTTTCATGTATTCAAGGAGTTGACCTACTTTGCCGTTCTGTTCGCCGGTCAGCTCTTTCATAGACTCCACCAGTGCGCCGATATAATCTGTTTTTGTGTTCACGGAAAGTACGGTTTCGGACTGGCGTTTCATCAGTTCTGCAATCTCTTCCGTCATAATGCTGACCCGCTGGGTGGCTTTATTGATTTGCGCGGAGCCTTCCACATGTTCTTCCGTGGCCTGGGAAACGATTGCAATATTGTCCACCACCGATTGCATGTGCTGAACAATATCTTCCAGTGACGATTCCGCGCCCTGTACCTGAATGACTCCGGACCGAACAACATCCCCTGCCTTTTCAATTATTTCATGCCCATCATCCACCAACTTTTCCATTCCGGTAAGAACAGCACTGGCTTCTTTCATGGAAATGGAAGATGTAATGGCCAATTCCCGTATCTTTTCGGCGATTACCTGGAAGCTGCGGTCCGGATTTTCCGCCTGAGCCGCGGCAATGGTGGCGTTGAGGGCAAGAATGCTGGTTTGATCGCTGATTCTGCGGATTCCCGTTACGATTTCTCCGATTTTTCTGGATTCTTCTTTCAGCTGCCGGATGGTTTTGCTGACGGTTTCAAAAGCTGTCCCCGCATTTTCCACTGTTTGAGAGGCCTCTCGAGTCTTTTCCAAGCCCTGCTGTGCCAGTTTTCCGGCTTCTTCCGCCTGAATTTCGGTCTGACGTGCCTGTTTTCTGATTTCCGAGATGGTTGCGTCCATTTCCATGATGGACGCAGATGTTTCCATAACCATGGATGCCAGATTTTCCGTATTCTGTGTTACTTTTTCTGTGTGGGCAATGATTTCTCCCATAGCATCTTCGGTGTCTTTTGCGTAAGCGGAGAGGGATTCCATCTTGAGGCTGACATTCTCATTGCTTTCCACAATTTCTTTGAGAAAACTTAATGTTTCCTGAGAAATTTCGCTGAGACGGCTGATATCCGATGAGATACTTTCCATGAAATCGTGGATTTCACCCGCTGACTGCAGAGTGACATCGGTATTGATGATTTGATTTTTAACATCCCGGATATAGGTGACCAGCTGTTCATTGACAGAGTGGGAAATTCCGGCAATATTACCGGAAATAAGGTCCAGATGCCCCAGAAGGTTCTGTATGTTCAAAACCAGCTGTATCAATTTTCTGTGGAGAGAGGCGATGTGGGAGTCGTGTCCTCTCAGAAATACGCCGCCGATCCGTTCCAGATCCCCGGCATTCAGGGCATCCATTGATCGGTCCAATGCTTTCAGGTTCCGGTCTTTTTTCTGACGGTATAATTCGGCTGCCAGGGGAAAGGAAAGGGTGACTGTAGCCACCGCAACCCACCGGATCCAGCCGGAAGCTGCAGGCAAGAGGAGAAGAAAGAGGAACAGAGTTCCCCATAACAGGGCAAAAACAACCGGAATTAAGCTTTTTAATTTACCGGTTTCTGCCGGCCATTCTTTTTTTCTCTCCATCTGCGTTCTCCCTGTTCCGAATTCCGGGGAACGGCACATGGCCGTTCCCCGGTTTTGTTTACACGAGGTATCCGTATTCCCGGGCTTCTTTTGTCAATATCTCTCTGAAATCCGGATGGGCAATTTCAATCATTGATTTTACCCGTTCTTCCAGCGTTTTGCCAAAAAGATATGCCACGCCGTATTCGGTGACCACATAGTGGATATCCGCCCGGGTTGTGACCACTCCGGCTCCGTGGCGGAGCTTGGATACAATCCGTGAAATTTCTCCGTTTTTAGCGGTGGAGGGCAGGGCGATAATGGGTTTGCCTCCCCGGGAGCGGGCTGCGCCCCGGATAAAATCCACCTGTCCGCCGAAGCCGCTGTAAATTTTCAGGCCCACGGAATCCGAGCAGATCTGGCCGGTAAAGTCGACCTCAATGGCGGAGTTAATTGCAATCATTTTTTCGTTCTGGGCAATGACAAATGGGTCATTGGTGTAATCATTGGGATGAAATTCAAACAACGGATTGTTGTTGATGAAATCAAACAGCTTTTTGGTGCCCAATGCGAAAGATGCGATGGATTTTCCTTTGTGTAGGGTCTTTTTCTCATTGGTGATAATCCCGGCTTCCACCAGTCCCAGCAGCCCGTCTGAGAACATCTCGGTGTGGATACCAAGGTCTTTTTTGTCTGTTAAATGGTGGAGTACCGCATCGGGAATGGCGCCGATTCCCATTTGAAGGGTGGACCCGTCTTCAATCATCTCCGCGCAGAATTCCCCGATTTTTTCGTGGACATCCGTCATCTTTTCATTCCGGTATTCCGGCAGCGGAGTATCTACTTCCACAAGATGATCAATTTTATTCAAGTGAATAAAACTGTCTCCAAGGGACCGGGGCTGATTGGGGTTGACTTCGGCGACAATAATTTTTGCGACTTCACATGCCGCTTTGGTAATGTCCACTCCGGCGCCGAAGGTGCAGAAACCATATTCGTCCGGAGGAGAGACTGAAATCAGTGCCACATCAATGTCACATTCCCCCGAGCGGAACAATTTCGGTATTTCCCCGAGAAAAATCGGAACATACTGTGCATTGCCGGAACGAACCGCTTCCCGCACATTTGCACCTACAAAAAGGGCACGATGGTGGAAGGAGTCCTTGTATTTTTCATATGCATAGTCAGCGTATCCGAAGGTCAAAATATGCGTGACTTCAACATTTCTAAGCTCATCGGCCCGCGCTGTCATTGCTTTCAGCAGGGTATTGGGGGTGCAGGCTCCGGGGTGAACATATACCCGGTTTCCCGATTGAATGCATTGAACCGCTTTATTCGCACTGGAAAGTTTTTCTTTGTACTTTTCAAGCCATACCATTGTTGTGCCTCCAGTCCCTTACAAAAGGGAGTCAATGTCTTTCACCCTCATGCCGAACATCTTTTCGATCACCGGGTGAATCGGTATGCCCCGATAAACGTACAGGCCTTTCCGCAGTGCCCGGTCCGTTTTCAGTGCTTCTTCAACCCCGAGCTCCGCGAGTTCGTTTACAAAGGGATAGAGAACATTATTCAATGCAAGGGTTCCGGTGCGGCCGACACATGACGGAATATTGGGAATGCAGAAGTGCATGACCCCTTCTACCGTGTATACCGGCGATTTGGGAGTTGTGGGCCGGGACGTTTCAAAACATCCACCCTGGTCAATGGACATGTCAACAATCAGCGAGCCTTTCTTCATCTTTTTTAACATGGATTTGCTGACAATGTGGGGGGATTTTTCACCCTTAATGAGAATGGCGCCAATGACAACATCTGCCAGCTTCAGGGCTTCTTCTATGCTCTTCCGTGTGGCGATGGCGGTAATGGCATTCTTTTGAAACAGGCGTTCGATTTCCCGGAGCTTTCGGATGTCTTTGTCCAGAATGATTACCTGGGCACCCATGCCCAATGCAGCCATACAGGCATTTCTGCCGACTGTCCCGGCTCCGAGAACAACAACGACCGCCGGTGGAACCCCGGGGATACCTCCCAGAACGATTCCTTTCCCTCCACGGGAGATTTTCATGTATTCACTGGCGACCTGGATGCTCATTTGCCCCGCAATTTCACTGGTCGGGTAGAGAACCGGCAGCAGGCCGTCTTCGTCTTCAATCAGCTCATAGCCGATGACGGTTGCTTTCTGCTCAATCAGTTTTTTTACTGTTTTCGGGTCGCTGACCGCAAGGTGATGAAATGCCAGAAGAATTTGTTCTTCCCGAATCATGTCCAGTTCTTCCGGCATCAGATGGTCAGCTTTTACCACCACGTCGCTCCGTCCGAAGATTTCTTCGTGTGAGTATAAAATCTTTGCTCCGGCCGCCTCAAATTTTTCATCAAAAAAATGAGTTTGTTTGCCGGCGCCTTTTTCCACGAAAACCGAATGGCCGTTTTCCACCAGAAGTTCAACACTCTGGGGCGTCAGGGCCAGCCGGTTGTCGCCGCTCAATTCTACGGGGATACCAAAATTCATTACGCCCTCCCTGAACGGGTATCAATAAATGATGACGGGATGCCTGCCGGATAAAACCCAACGCACTTCAATTTAATTGACATGAATCGATTTTGACAGACAGGTTAAAATCAATTAAACGTCTGCCGGCAGCAAATTTACGACAGGTGACCTGCCATCGCATAAAACCATTATAAACCAGAACCTTTTTTTTGAAAAAAAAACTTGACGCCCGGACACATTCGGGCCATAATAATGAATGACCGTTCATTCACTATTACGAAAGGGGGATGAGAAATGGAAAAAAGATATTTGAGAGGCGGCGAGTTCCTGATTACACCAATGGAAGAATCGGAGATTTTTCTTCGGGAAGAGCTCCCGGCGGAAGTTCTGGAAATCGGTGCGACTGCGAACCGCTTTATGCGGGAGAAGGTGGTGCCCAACATCAAGGAAATCGATGGCCATAATTTTGAGCTTCTTGTGGGTTTGTTGAAAGAAGCCGGTGAACTGGGCCTTTTTTCCATTGATGTCCCCGAAGAATACGATGGCCTGGGAATGGATAAAAAAACAGCAATGTATGTGGCGGAGCAGATGGGGCTGGAAGCCAGTTTTCTCACTGCATATTCCGCTCATACCGGAATCGGCATTCTGCCCCTTGTGTATTTCGGTACCAAAGAGCAGAAGGAAAAATATCTGACCAAGCTGGCATACGGTGAAATGATCGGGGCCTATTGCCTGACAGAACCCGGTGCCGGAACCGATGCCATGAACGTGAAGACCAAAGCGGTTCTTTCCGATGACGGAAAATACTATGTTATCAACGGAACAAAACAGTTTATCACCAACGCCGGTTTTGCAGATATGTTTACTGTATTTGCAAAAGTGGATGGTGAGCATTTCAGTGCTTTTCTTGTGGAAAAGGACACGCCCGGCCTGTCCCTCGGGGAAGAGGAAGACAAAATGGGTATCCGCGGCTCATCCACCCGTCAGGTCATTTTTGAAGATGTGAAAGTTCCGGTGGAGAACCTCCTCGGTGAAGTGGGGAAGGGGCACAAAATTGCTTTCGGCATTTTGAACATCGGCCGCTACAAACTGGGTACCGTCTGCATGGGTGCGTCAAAAGAAATTATCGGTCAGGCAACAAAGTATACCAACGAACGGCACCAGTTCGGTGTGCCGGTTTCCAAATTCGGGCTGATCCGGGAAAAAATTGCGAAAATGGCGTACAAGACCTATGCCATTGAGAGTGTGATTTATCGTACCGCCGGCCTCATTGACAATGAGATTGAGGGATTGGCTCACGAAGACCCCAAAGTTCTGGATGCTATCGGCGAATACGCCATTGAAGCATCTATCTGTAAAGTTATGGGTTCTGAAGTTTTGTCATATGTTGTGGACGAAGGGCTCCAAATGTACGGCGGTTATGGTTATTCCGAGGAATATCCCATGGCGAAGGTTTATCGGGATTCCAAGATCAACCGGATTTTCGAAGGCACCAACGAAATTAACCGCGTGCTGATTCCCGCTATGCTGGCAAAGAAAGCATTGAAGAAAGAACTTCCGCTGCTTGATTTTGAGAATGTCATCGTGGAAGAAATCAAGAGTCCGATGAAGCAGCCGCGCCCGGCGAAAGGAATTCTCGGTAATGAAGTTCGTTACATTGAGCTGGCGAAGCGTGTGGCAATGTTCCTTGCCGGTGTCGGGATGAAAGTATTTGGTGACAAGATCCGGAAAGAAGAAGAACTTCTCGGTGTCCTGGCCGACCTCAGCATTGGTATTTATGCGGCCGAATCTGCGATTTTGAGAACCCGGAAACTGGCGGAGATGAATGGCGAAGATAAAGTGAAACTCCACGCAATTGCAACTCAGCTTTACGTCAACGAGTTTCTGGGCACGATGCCTGTTTTGGCGAAAAAAGCCTTAAATTACATGCTTGAAGGGCAGAAATTGAAAGAATCTGCCCTTGGTGTGAAGACGTTTATGCCTTCTTACGACATCAATGAAGTGGCACTGCAGCAGGAACTGGCAAAAGCCATTATTGAAACGGAAAAATATCCGTTCTGAACCTGTTTCCCAAAGTCCTATGGACTTTTTCTCCTCCTCTATTCGGCCCGCTTTTTGCGGGCCCTTTTTTTGCTTCATTTTTTAGTTTGGCTTTTGATTCCGGCAAGATTTGATCGGCATAATTTCAGATGGAGTAAGTTGGAATAAAAAAATGGAGCTGGCGGAGGGACTTGAACCCCTAACCTGCTGATTACAAATCAGCTGCTCTACCAGTTGAGCTACGCCAGCCCTGTGGTGCAGATGACATTCTACCAAATCGGTTGAACTTTGCAACAGCAAAGTGCGGGGAAAATACCTGCATTTTTGATGAAAATCCGGTTGGGGGAAGGAATGGAGTCGTTGCTTTGGACCGGAGCTGAATACAATGATGTGTTTCTCTTTCTCCTTTGCCGGGGGTAGTGGAAATTAAAAGGGAAATCTGGGATAATATGATCATTCAAAACAGACCGGGAGAGAAAATGGACGGACTGACCGGGTTTTTGACCGAGGATGGCGATTTTAGAATTGTAGTGGCGGAAGTTGGGCGGCTTGCGAATTATTTAAAGGAGATACATCGGTTTTCTTATCCGGTGACAGACGCGGTGTCCCGCTTTGTGGCCGGAGCGGCATTGTTGTCCAGTGACTTGAAAGGGAAAGATGTGATCGGTGTGTACCTGAATTGTTCCGGGCCCCTGGGGGGGATTCGGACAGAAGTGAACGCGGCCGGCCAGCTGAAAGCTTTTGCACTGTATCCCCGGGCCGGAGTGGATGAAACGGATTCCAGTTATGTTATGCCGCTTTCCCAGTTGATCGGCCGGGGAACGATAACGGTCAGCCGGATTATGGAGGGCGGGCGTGTTCCATTTACCGGTACCGTGGAGATGGAAGGGGAGGCGCTGGCAATCGGTTTTTCCCGGTACCTGATGGATTCGATGCAGGTGCATTCGGCTGTGTTGATCAGTAACTTTTTAACAGCGGACGGAGAGGCGGCATTTTGTGCCGGTATGCTGATTCAGGCATTGCCCGGGGCTTCACCGGAGAAGCTGAGGAGGATGGAAAATGAAATTGAAGGTTTTCCTCCTTTCAGTGAGGTGCTTCAGGAGGTGAATTCCGCGGAACTGGCGGTTCGGATGTTGTTTTCAAATTTTAAACCCCAGTATCTTTTTTCCCGTCCATTGATTTTTCATTGCTCCTGTTCGAAAGAGAAGGTGGCCAGGGTGTTGAATTCACTCTCTCCGGAAGATCTTGAAGATGCCCGGCAGGAAGATGGCCTTTTCCATGTGAATTGTGATTATTGCGGGACTGAGTATGTGGTCCGGCCGGATGAGCTGAGAAAATGATCGGTTCCGGTGACGAGGTGAATCTTTCATCGGTAAACATAGAAAATTTGGACAAGTGGGTATTGAACAGTCTGAACCGCTTGGTTCTTCTTTTTGATCCGGCGAATGATAAAATTTTGTATCGAAGCGGGGCTTTGAGTGATAGCCTGATCAAAGGAGACGGCTTGTTGTCTTCTCTGATTTCCGGAAAATCCATGAAACTGTTGAGGTCAATGTATCAGTCGATTCGGGGCGTTCATTTTATGTACGGCCTTGAATTCCACCTTTTATCCGGCGGCTTGGCGGCATCATACGGGAGTTTAAAGCGTGTTTTTTATAATAAACGCGAACTGATTCTCGGGGTTTTTTATTTAAATACCGACAGCGGTGCAACTTCCCGGTTCTATCCGGGGTTCAGTCTGGATCTTTCCAGATTGGGCTATTGGGTCGGGAATGCGGACAGGACTTTTTTTGTGAATCATGTTCTGGAAGATGCTCTCGGAACATTTTCAGAAGATATCTGTCTTTTTGAGAAGTGTGTTCCCGAAGATAAATCGATGTTGAAGCTTTCTCTGGAACGTGTGCTTGCTGCAGACAGGGATTACGTGGAGTTTATTGAGGCAGGGTGTCAGATGCAGGACGGAAGTGTTCGTACTTTTCAGTTGAGAATGGTGGGTGGAACATTTGGAAGGGAAAAAGCGGTACGGGTGGTCTTTTTGCAGACCGATAGCTGGATGTTTCAGCTGGAAATGAATATGTACCACAGGCGCCTTGAAATGGCTTCCGGCCGTTATGCCGGGGTTTTTATGCGGGAGCCGGCTTTAGAGCCTGCCTTAAATGGGATTCTCTCTGATGCCGGGCAGCTTCTCGATGCTTCGCGTGGGTTTATTCTCCAGCTGTTTCCCGATTTAAACCGGGTTTCCATGACCCATGAATGGAGTGCTTCCGGGGTGGAATCCGTTCGATTGCTGAGTTCGTATCATGCTGCTGATGTTAAGCATCTTGTTGATCTTATGAAAACCGGAGTTCCTGTGGCAGTGCATGATAAACGTGAGGTAGAGAAAGCCTTTTCCTGGAATGCCGCGCCTCATATCGCAAAAGCATTTCTTTTGGCACCTCTGTTTCGAGGTCGAAATTTGTTCGGGCTGGTGGGGTTCGGGGAAGTTCGTTTCGAGAGGTTCTGGACTTACGGGGAGATTGATTTTGTATCAAAACTGGCAGAAACGATTCGGTTGCTGATGGAAAGGGAAGATCTTGTGATGTCGTTGAAAAAGGAGAAGTTCCGCGCGGAAGAGTCTGCCAGGATGAAGGAAAAATTCATGACACTGGTTTCCCATGAGGTGAGAAATCCCCTGAACGCTATTATCGGCCTTTCCCGGATGCTTATGGAAGAAGGGGTGGGGAAGAACAACCCGGCTCACCGGCAGGCACTGGAGTTTATCCGGAGAAGCGGCCGGGATTTGTCCGGGATTATGGAGAATGTATTGAATTTGTCAAAACTTGAACTCTATGACCAAACCCCGGATTTTAAGCAGATAAACACTCTGGAGTTGATGTATACCCTGAAAAGCTACCTGAAGGGGCGCTTATACGAAAAGGGAACGGTGACAGGTACGGTTCGATGGGATACTCTGCCGCAGATGATTATGACAGACAGAGAGTTTCTGCAGGGGATTTTAATAAATCTGTTGGACAATGCGGTCAAATTTACCGATAGCGGTCAGGTGGAGCTCTTTGCCCGGATGCAAAACGGGACAATTGTTTTTTGCGTTTCGGATACCGGGGTGGGGATTGACCCCTGCTATTTTGAGAAAATTTTCAGTGATTTCTATCAGGTGGAAAGAGTGGATACGAGAAAACACGGCGGAGTGGGAGCAGGCCTTGCGATTGTTAGAAAAATGGCAGATGCCATCGGTGCAAGGGTTCAGGTGGAGAGTCGCCCTGGAGAAGGAAGCTGTTTTTCTGTACTGCTTCCGATAAGAAGTGAGGAAAAAAATGAAACGAATTCTAACAGTAGATGATGATGCTGCCAACCGTTTTCTGATGGTACAGATTCTAAGCCGGGGCGGATTTGAGGTGAAGGCGCTGGGCTCCGGCCTTCAGGTGATGGACACGGTTATTCGGACACGCCCCGCTTTGATTCTGCTGGACATTATGATGCCGGATCGGGACGGGCTTTCGGTGCTGCGGGAATTAAAAGGGAATACAGATACTGCAGGAATTCCGGTGATCATGGTTACGGCGATGGGAGAGTCCGAAACTCTTTCCGCTGCCCTGGAGGCCGGCGCAACGGATTATGTGAGAAAGCCCGTGGATTCGGTTGAGCTTCTCGCCCGGATCAACGCTGCTTTGAAATTGACAATGTATATGGAAGAACACCGGAAACTGGATCAGCTGCGCGTGGTTCAGGAAATGGTGGGAACGGTTTCTCACAATATCAATCAACCGTTGACCGCTCTCAGAACTCACGTGGTTTTGCTGGAACAGAAAATGTCAGGTAATGATATGTGCAGTACAATTCAACCCTATCTGAATGGGATTCGTTCTTCCCTTGAGGAATTGATTGAAATGGTGGAAAAGCTGAAACATGTTTCACGTTATGAACCGGTAAAATATATTGATGGGATGAACATTGTTAATATCAATCAGCAGAACCCGGAAGTTGACACTCCGAATGATGATTCGGAAGAAGAATAAAAAAAAGGCACCCGACGAGGCGGGTGCCCGGATGTGTCTTTTGTGCAGTTGATCAGAGGTTGATATCTTTCATAAAATCGCCGAGAGTTGCAGCTCCGGAACCGGAAGTAGAAGAAACGGTAGAAGTTTCTTTCTGTTCCCGTCTGGGCTTTGATGACCGGCTTTTCTGTCTTTTTTCAGACTGCTGGGCACGCTGCTCAAATTTTTTGGTAGCAGACGGCTGATTGCTGGATTCCGGCATTTCCGCTTTTTCTTTGGCAAGGATAAGCTGGCGCATGGACAGGCCGATCTTCTTGTCAACAGAGTCAATTTTGACAATTTTCATTTCAACTTCCTGTCCGATTTCAAGTACGTCGGACGGTTTGTCAATTCTGTCTTTTGCAATTTCCGATACGTGAATCAGTCCTTCAATATCTTCCTGAAGTTCCACAAATGCGCCGTAATCTTCCATCCGGACAATCTTCCCGGTGACGGTGTCGCCGATGTTGTGCTGGGAGAAGAAGTCTTTCCAGGGATCTTTGGTGAGCTGTTTCATTCCGAGGGAAACCCGCTGTTTTTCCGGGTCAATGGAGAGAACCTGAACCTTTACTTTATCTCCGGGCTGAACAAATTCAGCAGGATTTTTTGATTTTTTGGTCCAGGACATGTCGGTGACATGAATCAGGCCGTCCACGCCGTCATAGATTTCCATGAAAGCACCGAATTCGGTCACATTCTTTACTTCACCTTCCACAATATCACCGGGTTTGAATTTTTCCTGGATAACATTCCACGGATTTTCTTTGGCCTGCTTCAGGCCAAGGCCCAGTTTCCGGTTTTCCGAATTCACTTCCAGTACCACGGCTTCCACTTCGTCTCCCATTTTCAGGAACTGCTGGGCCTTGGAAATTTTCTGCGTCCAGGACATGTCGTTAACGTGTACCAGGCCTTCGATTCCGGGCTCCACTTCCACAAATGCGCCGTAGTTTTTCAGGTTCACAACCTTTGCGTTGACTTTGGTTCCCACCGGGTATTTTTCTTCTACCGTGGTCCACGGATCAGGTGTTTTCTGTTTATACCCCAGGGATATTTTTTCCGACTCATTGTCAATGGAGAGAATGATAACTTCAATTTCGTCTCCGACTTTGAAGAAATCGGAGGGGTGGCTGACTTTGCCCCAGGAGATGTCACTGATGTGAAGGAGGCCGTCAATGCCGCCGAGATCCACAAACACACCGTAATCGGTAATGTTCTTGATGACGCCTTTTACCAGGTCTCCTTCTTTGATGGTGGAAAGAAGCTGGGCTTTCTTTTCGTTGTACTCTTTTTCCAGAAGTTCTTTCCGGGAGACAACGTAGTTTTTGCTGGAAGCTTTTAAAATGGTGAAATCATATTCCTTGCCGATGTAATGCTCGGCTTTTTTCTGCGCTTTGAAATCTACGTGGGACTGTGGCAGGAATGCCATTACGCCGCCGAGGTCTACCCTGAATCCGCCTTTGATGCGCTCCACGATGGTACCTTTCACAGTTGAGTTGTTCTGAGTTGCTTCTCTCAATTGGTCCAGCCTGGCCCGTTGTTTTGCCCGTTTCCGGGACAGTTTGATAATGTCGCCGCCGGAAAGCGTTCTTTCCACTACAATGTCTATTTCATCACCGGCTTCGGGAACCTTTTCTTCCAGCTCCTCAAAATCGGAAACCGGAACAATTCCTTCCACTTTCTGACCGATATCGACGTATATGTCGCCATTGTTGACGCTGATAACCGTTCCTTTTACAAGTTTGCCCTGTTCCACCGATTCAAAATCGGCCTCGGACTGGGCAAGCAGTGCCTCAAAGGATTCCTTGGGGTCAACGGCTTCGGCCTGTTCGACCTTTTTGTCGTTTTCCTGCTGGATTTCCTTTTCTGTCTCGTTAACTTTGTTTTCGTTGTTGTTAACCATAACAAACCCCCTACCTGATAATCCTTGTCAATTTACACGTTGACCCTGCAAAATGACAGGTCATTATAGCAACGCAGCCCTGCTATTGCAATAAAAAGTGGAATTGTTTATAATTTCTTTCGCGGTTGTTGTTCAACTCTTTGCAGAACAGTGAATTGAAGAAGGTGAAAAAGGGGCGGAAATGTATCGATTTGTGTCGCTGATTGGTCTCGTGTTCATGATGCTGGTTGCTTATGCGGTTTCGGAGAACCGGAAAAAAATTCCGTTTCGGGTGATTATCGGCGGTCTGTTGCTGCAATTTCTCTTTGCCGTCCTGATTCTGAAAACCGGGCCGGGGCGCTCGGCTTTCCATGCGGTGGAAATTTACGCGGCAAAGCTTCTGGCCTTTTCACAGGCCGGTTCCGAGTTCGTATTCGGGAAGCTGGCCAGTCCGGGAAGCAGTTTAAAGCCTGGATTTATCTTTGCTTTTCAGGTTTTACCCACAATTATTTTCTTTTCTTCTCTCATGGCGGTTCTTTACCACCTTCACATCATGCAGAAAATCATCAAGGGCATGGCTTTTATCATGCAGAAAACAATGCGGATTTCCGGGGCGGAATCCATGGCGGTTGCGGCCAATACCTTTGTGGGGCAGACAGAAGCACCGCTTGTCATTGAGCCTTATGTTGAAAAGATGACCATGTCCGAACTGATGACCCTCATGACCGGTGGCATGGCAACCATTGCCGGTTCGGTACTTGTGGCATATGTGGGCCTCGGGCTCAGTGCCGGCCACCTTGTTGCCGCCAGTATCATGTCAGCACCGGCGGCAGTGCTGATTGCAAAAATCATCTATCCGGAGACCGGAAAGCCGCTGACTCTGGATGAACACAAGGCGGAAATCAAGGTGACCACAACCAACCTCATTGACGCGGCGGCAGAAGGCGCCACGGTGGGGTTGAAGCTGGCATTGAATGTGGCGGCGATGCTGATTGCCTTTATTGCACTGATTCATATGTTTGATTCATTCCTCGGCATTTTTCATACAGATTTGAAAACTGTCCTGGGAACACTTTTTTATCCCTTTGCCGTGGTAATGGGGGTGCCGTTGAAAGATTGCGTGTCCTTCGGCTACCTCCTTGGAACCAAAATTTCCGTTAATGAATTTGTTGCCTACACCGAACTGGCAAAAATGACCGGTGCCGGGGTTCTTTCCCACCGTGCCACTGTTTTGGCCACCTATGCCCTGTGCGGTTTTGCCAATTTTTCCTCCATTGCGATTCAGGTGGGAGGGATTGGTGCAATTGCACCCGGTAGAAAAAAAGACCTTGCCAAACTGGGGCTCAAAGCCATGATCGGGGGGGCACTGGCTTCCTGGATGACCGCTTGTATCGCCGGTTTGCTGATTTGATTCATCTTGAAGAGAACAGGGAGGAAACATGATTGACGAAACGCGAATTCTGGAACAGTTGAAAGCAGCGGACGGCTTCGAATCTCCTGATATCGCCGTGGTTCTCGGCTCCGGGCTGGGGACACTGGCGGATGGAGCGGGAGGGTCTTCGGTTTCCTACCATACGATTGAGGGGTTTCCCCGTCCGACAGTTGAAGGCCACGGAGGAAAGGTTGTATTTACCCGTTTTGGCGGAAAAAGGGTGATGATGTTCCAGGGCCGGTTTCACTACTATGAGGGGTATCCCATGGATGTGGTCACCCTCTTTCCCCGGCTTTCAGCTGTGCTGGGGGCAAAACTGTATCTGGTTACCAATGCCGCCGGCGGGGTAAATCGGGAATTTCGTCCCGGAGACCTGATGGTCATCCGTGACCATTTGAATCTTATGGGAACCAATCCGCTTATCGGCGGAAACCGGGATGATCTGGGGCCCAGATTTCCCGACATGACCCATGCGTATGATCCGGATTTTTCAAAACTGCTGCGGGAATGCGGCAGGGAGTCGGGGAAGGAAATGCGGGAAGGTGTGTATGCCGCTCTGACCGGCCCTTCCTATGAAACTGCCGCTGAAATAAGGATGTTACGGATAATCGGCGCGGATGCCATCGGAATGTCCACTGTGCCGGAAGTGATTGTGGCACGGCACGCCGGTTTGAAAGTCTGCGGGATTTCCTGCATAACAAACATGGCGGCAGGGGTAACGGATCAGCCCCTGTCCCATACGGAAGTACTTGAAACCGGAGAGCGGGTCAAGTATGATTTTGTTCAGATTATTTCAAATTTTCTGGAGAGAGTGGAAATATGAACGCGGAAATTCTGGACGAACTCAAAAAATTGTTGACCCGGGCATACGCCCCGTACTCCAATTTTAAGGTGGCGGCGATAATTCGGGATAAAAACGGGAAACTGGCCCGGGGAGTTAATGTGGAAAACGCCTCTTACGGCCTGACTTCCTGCGCGGAGCGGAACGCGGTTTTTTCTTTTGTGGCCGGTGGTTATGAAAAACCGGCCGAACTGTTCCTGTACAGTGAAACAGAAGCATTTACCGCCCCCTGCGGTGCCTGCCGGCAGGTTTTGATGGAATTCGACCCGAACCTGCCCATTGTGTTAATCAACCGGAACGGAAACATAAAACGGGTTTCCATTTCCGAACTGGTGCCGCTCCCTTTCGGCCCCAAAGACCTGGATGACGCAAAATGATTATTCAATGCCCGGGCTGCAGAAAAAAATATAAATATGATGAAGCGCGGTTTAAGGGCGAAGAGACAAAAAAGATCAAATGTCCCCACTGCGGGACCGTTTTTGAAATTACAAACCCGAAAAACAGGAAGAAAAAACCGGATGCTACGACTGCGGTTCACAGTACGAAATCCATCGGGGACATACAAAAAGAGGTTGCAAAGGAACTGTTGCGGAGAAAACGGATTTCCATCGCTTTTCTTTCCGGTAAATTGGCGGGTCAGGTTTTTGAGATACGGGAATCTCCCGTGACCATCGGACGTTCGGATTGTGATATTGAACTGGATGACCCGGAATGTTCCCGGAAACACGCGGAATTGAGTATTCAAGCCAACGGAGTGTATTTAAAAGACCTGGAAAGCACCAACGGAACATTTATGGACGGCATTCGAATTACAGAGGTCAAGCTCAAAGACAAAGATGAATTCCGGATCGGCAGCATCAGCATGATGCTGATTATCCGGGACAGGGAAGAGGATATCAGGTGAAAACAGTCGGCCTTGTTTTTGGAGGCAAAAGTCCCGAACATGATATTTCCATCATTTCTGCCGGGACAATTGCGGCCAATCTGGACAGGACGTTATATCAGCCGCTGTTTTTCCCCATTGACAGGGAAGGGAGGATTTACCGGGGCCGGGGCGGATTCGAATTTTTGAAGACAGGCAAAACAGACCGTGTTTCCCCCGCTTCTTTTGACACATTGCGGGAAGCGGATGTGGTCTTCCCTGTTCTCCACGGCCCGTTCGGGGAAGACGGAACCATTCAGGGGCTTTTGGAGATGCTGAATATACCCTACGTCGGCTGTGGTGTGGAATCTTCGGTGCTGAACATGCACAAGGGCCTGTTCAGGGACATATTTACCGCAAACGGGATTGCCCAGCCCGGCTATTCCTACTTTTCCCGGTTCGAATCCCAGTCTGCTCTTGCTGAAATCAGGGGAAAACTGAATTTCCCCCTGTTCGTGAAACCCTGCCGGGGCGGTTCCAGCATTGGAATTTCCCGGGTGGAGACCGGCAGAGAATTAGAAAAGGCGGTGGATACGGCATTCCGATTTGATGATTGCGTTATTGTGGAAGAGGGAATTGACATTACGGAAGAACTGGAAGTGGCGGTATTGGGGCGGCCGGGGGAACTGACAGTTGCCGGTCCCGGAAAATTGATCGCGGGAGATACATTTTACAGTTATAATGACAAATATGTGGACAACAAAACCCGTTTCCAGATTCCGGCCACCGATGTTCCGGCTGAAACTGTTGAAAAAGTTCGTAAACTTGCCGCAGCCGCATTTTTGAAAACCAACTGTTTCGGGCTGGCCCGGGTGGATTTTCTGTATAACCGGAACAGCGGCCGGCTGGCATTGAATGAGATCAATACCATGCCCGGTTTTACCGCGATTTCCATGTATCCGAAACTCATGATGTCAGTCGGAATGAGTTTTTCCGGGCTGGTGACCCGGCTGCTGGAACTGGCATTCACGAGAGGCTGATGAAACAGCTGAGAGATTTTTACCCCTGGCTTGAAAAAAACGGCATTCCTCTGCCGGATACCAGACAGGAAACAAAACTGGAACGGTTTTTAGACCTGCTTTTAAACTGGAACCGGAAAATCAGCCTGACGGCGGATAACAATCGTGAAACCCTGCTGACCCGTCACCTGCTGGACTCCCTGACCCCGCTTGCCGTGAAGGCAAATGACGATATGCTGGCTGATATCGGTTCCGGCACCGGTTTTCCCGCCATTCCGCTGGCGGTGATGCTGCCGGGAAAAACCTTCTTTCTCATTGAAAAAGTTGCCCGAAAATGTGCTTTTCTGAAAATGCTTGTCCGGCGGCTGGATTTGCCGAATGTTCATGTTGTGGAAACATTGCTGGGGGACTGGAACCCGGCGACCCCTGTTCCGGCTGCCGCGATTACACGGGCTGTTCGTGTGGACAATGAATTCAAAAACCAACTTTTCGAAAAAGGATTGAAAAATCTTCTCTGTTTCTCTTCCCGGCCGACGGAAAACACCATCTTTGAATATCAGCTTCCTGCCGAACAACGAAACCGCTACCTGGACAGTGTTTCTATCGGTTGATTTACAGCGTGCGCAAAATTGATATTGGCCAGCTGACCGGGCGGTTCGGGGAAATAAAGCTTTTTAAACAGCATCTGTTATTCCTCTCGGGCAAGTTGAACAGGGGGGCATTCGTTTCTTTGTGCACGATTTCCCTTTTACTCTGTCTTTCCCGGTTTTCTGCCATTGAGGATGTTCATGTAATCCGGTACAGGCTGTGCGGAAGAGGGCGGGCACAGGGATTTAGTTGTCGGGCTTTCCGTGTTCTGCCCAGCTTTTCTTTAACCGCTTGAGCTGCCATGCCTCCATGTTGGTATAGGCATTTTTTTCATTTTTCTGAATTTTCAGCGCAGCATCTGCGGCGGAGATGGCTTTTTGATACTGTTTCAATTCACCGAGGATTTTAGCTTTGATGTTCCAGTTTTCAAAAGAAGAGTGGATGGCGATGGCCCGGTTAATATCAGCCAGTGCGGTTTTCAGGTTTTCATGATGTTCCAGGTAGGTCAGTGCGGCACCTGCCAGTTGTTCCGAGGCCTTCCGGACATATGCGTTATTCATTTTTTCCATTTTTTCTTTTGTGTTGACCCGGATTGTGAAATGAATAGCCAGATTGTCCCAGCGGAGCTCCAGTTTTGCAGCATTCATGGCAAGATCGGTGAAGTCGTAAAGGAGCCATTCCTGATGAGGGATGCTATATGGAGTGACGGTAAAGGTTAAGACATTTTTGCTTTTGTCAAGGAAATAGGTGCCCCACTGTTCTGCGTTGCTGTTGAAAATGATCTGCCACTTTTCCCGTGTCGGCCTGACAAAGAAACTGTAGGTTCCGGCTTTCAGGCGGTGTCCGTTGATGGTGACATTGTCTGAGAAAGAAATTGTGGTGGCTTCATTGGCACCGGCACGCCATAATTCATTGTAGGGAACGAGTTTCCCCCAGATCACCCGGCCCTTTACACCGGGCCGATGGTAGGTAACGGTGATGTCGGTGAGGCCGATGCGCTGCATGGTCATGGCTTTCTGGCTCAGCATGGGCCGAACCGCTTCTTCCTGGGCAATCCCGGGAACGGAAATTGTCATTGCTAGAAAAATGATGAGAAAAAGCCGGTTTTGCATAAACTCTCCCCTTAATATGCTGTTTTCATCTTCTATTCTACACAATCTGTACGGAAAAGATAAGGGAGAGGTGCAGGGGGGAGTTTACATATGGGGACGGTTCCGCCGCGCTGACGGCCGGTGCCGTCTCCCGTCCGAAAGGGATTTTAAGGAAATGTATTCTTTAAATTTTTGTAATCGCTGTGGAGAGTTTGTTCTCTTCTGTCTTGGTCTTTATCGGTGTATGTATCCCCCTTTTCCCATTGCCATTTTCCATCAATCTTAAACCGGTTTGTTCCCGTCGGGTCCGTCCCCATCACCGGATTCTCCCGCACATATCCGTACAGATTGAAACTCATTGGATGTATGGGATCATAATCATCCCCCGGATCCACCTGCAGGAACTTTCCGGAACCCGCCGTGTAGTAGCGTGCCAGCATGTAGATGCGCCGGGGGCGCAGTGATTCGTGACCGGTGATTTGTGAATGGCAGATTGAAGAACGGGAGCCGGTTTTAGTTTGCAATATGCCTCCGGTGTTCGGTTTGGGTTATTCTATCATTTTGTCAAAGAAACGGGGCCAATTGGCCCCGGTCTGTGGTTCACTATCCGGTTTTTCTGCTATTGAGCACCTACCATTTAAAACCGTTCATCCCGCCGAAGGCGGCGTGCTCCACCCCTTACTTCTCCCTCACTCCGGGGAGGTGTTTTTTGATGGCAGAGGGCCTGGGATGGGTGGTCCCGGAATCCTCTTGAACATTCGGACAAACTTATCCATCGTGGCGTACATTTCAGTTAATGAGCCTATATACATAATTTCAAGATGTAAACGGGGAAATATGTACACAACTCCTCCATATTCCTTTTTCCAGACATCACTGCGGATAAAAAATTCGTGTACAAGATAGCCATGAATTGTATACGAATGCACTTCACCCTTTGCCGATTGGACGTGTTCTTTGATTTTCGCTATTTTCGGAGTCCCGTCCCATTCCCGAATGTTAAATTGAAATTTCTGACCATCGATGTTACAAATGGAGTACTCGTTTTTGTCTTTATCACCAATGTAGTAACCGTTGGGAACTGTCAGCTCCACATTTCCGATTTTTATGCCCGTACCATTTCGAAACCGGAGAAAGTATCCCCAATTATCAAATGTCCAGGACAAAAACATTAAAAAAAACAAGCAAAACGATACCACAATCCAAGTCTCTCGTCTTCCGCCTATTTTGCTTAATTTCATATAATTCATCATTCTTCTCCTAACTCAATATATGTTTTCTCTCTTGTACCGGGAGAGTTGTCGGCTGATGGAATAATTTCAGGGACACATTGCCAATCTTTCCACCTTTGTTTTCTATTGATTTCATCAATATCTTGCTTGCATTCTGGGATTAAGGTTTCTGCATACTACCTTCATTGGCACTTCCTGTGGGTAAAAGCTGCTTATTATCGTGAAGATTAGTATATCTTCTGGCGTGGGAAATTGCCAGCGGGGGGAAATACGGCTGACGATTTAATCGGTAAAGAGGGGATAGACAGGTAATATGCACACTGAAACCGCAGATAATCCCAATTCCCGTTTTTGTTCTTTCATGGCCCGGGGCGGAGAGAGCGCAAGCGGATGTGCGCGTGGACAGGTGGAAAAAGAATTGGTTTTCCTGTGTTTTTCATTTTTTTTGATTTCGGCCTGAATTTAAAGGTATTGCTATTTGTCTGTTCCGGGTTTGAAGTTTTCTCCGTATTTGGCACGGTAGTAGGCAAGGCGTTCTTCCGGTGTGCCGTTCCGGTTCAGTTTGACCGGAGATTTGTGTGGCGGCCGGGGGCTATTTATTTTTTTTCGGGGTTTCGGCGAGGCTGCCGGGCGGGTGTCACGTGTTTTCTGCCGGGGAGCAGGCCGTTTGGCGTTTCTCGGCCGGTTGTCTTTGTTGCGGGAATGTCCGCGTTTGGGTTTCAGGCCGGACCGGATGTGCATTCCGGCACTTTCGTCTTTCAGAAACATGTTATCGTCTGCCCATTCCACCGGAATTTCCATGTGGATGTATTTCTCAATGGCGGAAAGGGCATGTACATAGTCGGGGCTGACCAGTGAGACTGCTTTGCCCTGTTTCCCCACACGGGCGGTACGCCCGATTCGGTGGACGTAGTTTTCTGCGTCTTCCGGAAGGTCGTAGTTGATGACCATGGGGAGGTTTTCGATGTGAAGGCCCCGGGATGCCACATCGGTGGCAACGAGAAAGTGAATTTTTCCGTTTTTGGCGTCTTCCACTGTCCGCTGTCCGCAGCCGCTTGGACTGGGGCATATCGCCGATCAGGTAGCTGCACTGGTATCCATTCAGTGTCAGGCGTTTGGCAACGGTGATGGCGGCATGTTTGGTGTTGGTGAAAATGACGGCACTCTCCGGTTTGTCTTTGGCAAGAATTCCGAGGAGCAGATTGAGTTTTTCATATTTCCCAACGTGGTATAACACTTGTGTTACACAGTCTACAGTGACTTTTTCCGGTTCAATCCGGATTTCCACCGGGTTGTTCATGTGGTCCCACGCAAGTGCTTTGACCCGCATGCTTAATGTGGCGGAGTAAAGCATGGTCATCCGTTTATGGTAAGGCGGCATCTGGCGCAGCATCCGGCGGATATCCGGGAGAAATCCCATGTCAAAAAGCCGGTCGGCTTCATCTATGACCAGTATTTCCACGTCCCGGAAGTTGAATTTCCGTTTCTGGCCCAGGTCAAGGAGCCGCCCCGGGGTGCCGATCATGAGCCGGACGTTGTTTGACAGGCTTTCCTCCTGCGGCCGGTAACTGACTCCGCCGTAGAAGGTGGCCATGGAGATGTTCAGGTGCCTGCCCAGAAGCTGCGCGTCTTTCTCAATCTGTACCGCCAATTCCCTTGTGGGGGCAATGACCATCGCTTTTTTTCCATCGGGAAGTTTACCGTCCAGAATCAGTTGAAAAATTGTAATGAGAAAGGCGGCGGTTTTCCCGGTTCCGGTTTGAGATTGAACCGTAACGTCTCTACCTTTCAGTGTGTGGATCAGGCATTTTTCCTGAACCGGGGTGCAACGGGTAAATCCGGCGTCTTCAATTCCCGCCATCAGGTCCGGATGAAGTTGTAGTTGGGTAAAATCCACGATTCAGCGCCTCCAGTGACTGCAGTCAGCGGGATTTTCCCGCTTTCTTTTCTATATTGTAGAACAGAATGCTGAAATAAGCAAATGTGGCGGCGGGGGCGCAAAACGGGCACGGGCAGGTTCCGTTCCGGCTGATTTTGTGTGATTTTTTGGGAAACAGTCCGATGTTCCGCAGTTTGCTTTGTGTGTTTTTCTCTGCGCGGAGGTTTTTTTAGAGCCTTTTTGGTTCTTGAGGATGTGTTATACTGTTCAAGTTCGGCGGTAGGGGTGTGCCGGAATAACAACCTGGGGTGAAAATAATGGCAAAATTTAATGTACCGGATCAGAAATATCTTCGAATTGGGGATGTTTCGCGCCTGCTGGGTGTCAAGCCGTCGGTGATTCGGTTCTGGGAGACCCAGTTCCCCCGGTTGAAGCCGAGAAAGACCCGCCGCGGACAGAGAATTTTCAGCCCGAAAGATGTGGAACTGCTGAAGATGATTCGGCGCGAGCTTAAGGAAACCGGAATGACAATTGAGGGGCTGAAAAAGAAGATGGCGGAATCCGGCGGTGCTGAAAAGCCGGATCCCAATGGTAACGATATAAAAACTGAAACTCTGCTTCGGATTCGGGATGAGTTGCAGGGAATTCTGGATTTTCTGAAAACAGGCGAATGAATATTACACGGGATTTTCTGAACCGGGCGGAAAAACGTTTTCTGTTACATGGGAAAAAGAAACAGGCAGATGTTTATGTGATTGAGAATGATGGCCGGGCGGTTGTTGTGAAGGATTACCTGAATAAAGGAAAGATTGCCCGCTGGTACGGCGCATTTACTCTATGGCGGGAACGCCGCAACTATGAGTTTTTGCAGCAGTTTGACTTTGTCCCCCGGCTTATCGGCCAGATTGACCGCTTTGCCTTTGCAATGGAATATGTGGACGGCCCGACGGTTGCGGAGCTTCAGGGCCAGAGGGAGTTCTGTTTTCTTCCGGGAAAACTGGAAGAGGTTGTCCGGGAGCTGCACCGTCACCGGTTCTTTCATCTGGATTTAAGGAAACGGGGAAATGTAATGTCCAGAAACGGGGAAGTCGTTCTGATTGATTTTGCCAGTTCCGTTCGTTTTTCCCTGTGGAATCCGTTTTACTGGCTGATGCGCCCTCTTTTTCGTTATGTGGATATCAGTGCCGTGATTAAGTGGCGGTCTTTTATCTGTCCCGGTTCCCTTTCCGAAGCCGACAGGCGTTTTCTCAAGCGCTTTGAATGGGTTCGGGTACTCTGGTTTTTTAATAAGCCGCGGCTGCCAAAACGTTCCGGGGATAAGGAAAATGGCAACTGAATGGCATTCGATTTCCGAAGATGAGTTGCATTTGTTTATCAATAAAATTCAGGACCGTTTTGCAGGACAATCTGTTTCCTGTGTGGAGTCAACAGGTTTTGTCCCGGCCACAGGGGCTTTTGTGCCGATTGACAGCCGGGAGAATGCGGAGGCGCTTTTTCTTTCCGATGTGGTGGTGCTTGTGTGCCGGAGGCGGCTGAAAAGTTACGAAGAAGCGTTGGCAGGGGATTTTGCGCAGGGTTGTTTTGTCAGCGCGGAGAGTAAAACTGCGGATATTGAAAAAAAACTGATTTCAGGGGTTCACGGGCCGAAGGAGTGCATTTTTGTCGAAGTTCAATGAAAATGTGTTCAAGGCGACAAATCTGACGGTTCGAAAACGGGCGAAATTGTTCCGGGAACGGGGGCTGGATGCCCTTCGGGACGGCGCAGTGACAAAACGGAAGGCATCTCTTGATGAAGCTGCTCGTTTTTGGGAAATTGCGGCAAAACGGTTCCGGGAAAATGGAATTGAGGTTTTTTTCGCAGATACGGTGGCATCCGCCAATGGATTTATTTCGGAACATTTAGGCGGCGCCAGGCTGATTGTTAAGGGGAAATCCCTGACAACGGAAGAGATGGAACTGCGGCAGGTACTGGAACGGGAAGGGCGGGAGGTGGTGGAAACCGATCTCGGTGAATGGATTATTCAACAGCGAAATGAGCTTCCATCCCATTTTACAGCCCCTGCGATTCATCTTTCTGCCGGCGATGTGGCGGAGATGATTAACCGGAAGTTCGGAGAGAATCTTCCTGCGGATGCTTCTGCTTTGACCGGGTTCGTGAGGCGGAAGTTACGGGAGAAGTTTCGGAATGCCGATGCCGGAATTATCGGTGCCAATATGGTCTGCGCGGATCCGGCAACGGTTGTTTCGGTTAGTAATGAGGGAAATGTGTCCCTTTCTGCAAGGCTGCCGGAAAAATTGTTTATTGTGACCGGCTGGGACCGGATTTATGATTCTGTTGATGGGATTGAAGGGGTGCAGCGCCTGTTAACCGGCAGTGCCACAGCTCAGGAGTTTACCTCTTACATAGATTTTTTCAGGAAGCCGCTTCCCGGCCAGCAGGTTTTTCTCGTGGTATTGGATAATGGGCGGAAAGCGCTGATGGAAAGTTCTTTTTCAGAGGGGGCACGGTGTATCCGCTGCGGCGCCTGTTTGAATATTTGCCCGGTGTACCAGGAGGTGGGGGGGCATACTTTCGGAAAGGTGTATCACGGTGGAATCGGTGCTCTTTTGACAGAGTTTACCGGCAGGAAACAGGATGCTTCGGCAATTGCGTCTTACTGTCTCCGCTGTAAGAGCTGTGAGCCGGCTTGCCCCATGGGAGTTCCCATTGCGGACCTGGTTGCCGGATTGTCTGAATCTTATCCTCTGCCGCTTTATCTGTCATTGCCATTGAAATGGATGGGGCGGCGGCCGGCTGTACAGGTCGGCCGGCAGAGGGAGCCGGCAAACGTGAATGATGGGCAGAAACGCCCGAAAGTGTTTGATTCTCCGTCTTCTTCTGCCCGTCATCACGCATCACCTTCTTTTGCTGTTTTCATGGGCTGTGCTTTTCGCACGCCATTGATGAAGCGGGAGAGGAAGGCGATTGAAGCGGCGGTTTTCCACTATTTCCCCGGCGCGGAGATTCTGGACTCCGGTTGCTGCGGGATGCCCCATTATTTTAAGGGCCGGTTGTCTGCGGCAAAAGAATTGTTGGAGGCAATCGGGCGGCGCTTTGAGCCTTTTGACAGGGTGTTATTGCCATGTTCTTCCGGATTTGCCTATCTCCGGGAGAATTTCGGCGGGAAGATTCAATTGTTAAGTATGGTACTGGCGGAGAAAATAGACAAAATCAATCCCGATACGGCTGTTTTTTATCATCAGCCCTGCCATCTGAAAACCGGACAGGGTAAGGATGAAAAAAAAGTTTTAAGCCGGGTGATTTCTTTTTCTGACTGGGAGAATGAAGCCCGGTGCTGCGGCAGCGGCGGAACGTATTTTGTTCAGCATCCGTTGATTTCAAAAAAAATACTTTTCCGGAAAGAACCCGGTTTGCCGGAGCGGTTTACGGTTGTGACATCGTGCCCATCCTGTCTGCTTCAGCTTCGGCGGATTTTTGGCCGGGAACGTGTCCGCCACCCCGCTGATATGATGGTTTCATTTTCAGAAGAAGGTGGGGGTCAGTGAGTGTTTTTCTCTGTCTGAATCCGGAAGCTATAGTGATAATTCCGGGGTGAATTGCCGAAAAACACGTTTGAAATGGTGACATTGTAGAGAATGCCCGGTTTTACGCCGGGAGTACGCCACATGAGTACGTCGGGTACGCCATATGCTACGTTATCCCATTTAATGTCATGAACTTTCAGGATGTTGCCATGTTCGTCTTTTATTGTGATGACAGCTTTCTCAAAATTGACGAAGCGGTTCCCGAATACGTTGGCACTGATGGGAACGGCGGAAAAGGAAAAAACTTCATTGGGGTCGAAAAGGGATGCCGGGTAGTTCCCGTAGGGGCAGGCGACAAAAAAGTTCCGGGGCAGTTCTTTAACCGAACGGCCGGAATTGTAGGCCAACGCTGCGCCGGTTATAAGTTCCCATCTCTTGCCTTTGTTGCTGATGCTGTCTACGCGCCCGAATGAGATGGAAGTGAGAAAGGGGTTCAGCAGCCATCTTCTATGGCCCAGAGGAAACACGTTTTTATCAATAATCCAGTCGGCTACAATTTGCCGGGTGGAAATTATGTTGTCTTTCAGCCGCGCGAGGATGTCGGGGATTCGTTTTTTCTTTGATGACGGGCTCCACAAATGATAAATGTGAAACAGAAGATTGCTGTGGGAACTGATTTTCGCAGCTTTTTCGGAATAACATTTGGATGCCGGGGCGGGATAATGTGTCATATTCCGGTTTGCGGTGATGATGAGCGCAGCATTGGCACTGATTCGATCAAGGTCGCTCCGGTAACGTACGGGCGGCAGCCGGTGCATTGCCCGAATCCGGTTGATTTCCCGAAACGCAGCCTGAATTTCTGTTTTTTTGAGTTTGCCGCTGAAACATCGGGAAACATCCGGTAATTCTGCGTAGAGGGTGTTCAGGACAGTTTTTTCAGGAGAAACGGGATGATGTTTGTTTTGACGCGCGCCGGCGGGCCCGGTTAGGATGAGTATCAATATCGTCACAAGCAGTTTTCTCATTCGTTCTTCTTTCTCCTTTGCTGTCAGTTATTATGGGGATTCCATTTTGAGTTGTCAAGGAGTGAAACAGAGAATCGGAGCATTGGCTCCGGTTTTATTTAAGGGTGTTTTATTGCGGAGAGGCAGCTTGTCGGGCGCGGCGGCTGCCCCTTGTGGTAAACTGCCGGAAGAAAGAATTTGAAAGGGGGGACGGATGAAGATTACGGCATTTAACGGCAGTCCCAGGGGAAAGAATGGAAATACGGACAGAATTGTTCAGGCTTTTCTCCGGGGAGCGGAGAAGGCAGGGGCGGAAACAGAGAATGTTTTTCTGGTGGAGAAAACGGTTGAACATTGCCGGGGGTGTTTTAATTGCTGGGATACGACGCCGGGGAAATGTATTCACCAGGATGATGTGGAAGATTTACATTCCCTTTTTCTCGGTTCCGATATGGTGGTGCTGGCAGCGCCCCTTTATACCGACAATATTACGTCAATTCTGAAAAAGTTTCTGGAACGGATTCTCCCTATGGTGAATCCGTATTTTGAGTATGTGAACGGGGAAACACGCCATACCCGCCGTTTTGAGCATTATCCCGATTTCATTGTGATTTCCAATTGCGGATATCCCGAGTATTCGCAGTTTCAGGTGATGAGCCATTTTTTCAGCCGCCTGGCGCGGGAAACAAATGTTACGGTGAAGCTTGAAATTTATCGGACGATGGGGGAACTTCTAAAAATCAGGCATATGCTGTTGAATCCCATTGTAAACCGGTATCTGAAAAACGTGGAGAAGGCGGGGGAACAGTTTGTCCGGACCGGTTCTGTGGATGAAAAATTGATGGAGAAGCTGAAACAGCCCCTGATTCCGGAGAAGATGTACCGGGAAAAAACTAATGCCCACTGGAAGAAAAAACTTTCCCGTTTATAGAAAGCTGTCGGATTTTCTGAAGGAACGCTTCGGAGAACGGGTGTACCGGGTGACGGTGGACGGCGGGTTTTCCTGTCCCAACCGGCATTCTGGCAGCGGCAGTGTTCACCCCTGCGCATTTTGCGATGAACGGGGAAGCGCGGCTGCTCATGTGGATGGAAATCAGGCGCTGCGGTTGCAGTATGAAACCGGGTGCCGGAAAATTAAAGATAAACTCGGAATTCGAAAATTTATTCCTTATTTTCAGTCATACACGAATACGTATGCGCCTGCAGAAGTTTGTATTTCCCGTTACATGTCGGTGATGGATGACAGCGCGGTGGGAATTGCAATCGGAACGCGGCCGGATTGTATCGCGGATGACCTGCTTTGCTGGCTGGGAGAACTTTCGGAAAAAAAACTGGTCATTCTGGACCTCGGTGTCCAGTCGTTGACAGACCGGGTGCTGGAGATGGTGCATCGGGGCCATGATGCCGCCGCTGCCTTCCGGGTACTGGAACGCTTACGGAATTATCCGAAGATACACAGCTGTATTCACCTGATTTTCGGATTGCCCTCGGAGAGCCGGGACGAGATGATGGTGGCTGTCCGCCTGTTCACCGAATTCGGCGCGAAAGGGGTGAAGTTTCACCAGTTGAATGTGCTGAAAGGTACTGAGATGGCCCGGTGGTACCGCGAAGGGCGGGTTTTTCCGTTGGAACTGAATGAATATGTGAACCTTGTGGCGGATTTTCTTGAACGTATTCCGCCGGATGTGGTGATACACCGGCTTTCCGCCCGGGCGGATACCCATTCGGCTCTCATTGCACCGGCCTGGGGGAAGCTCCATCTGAAGCCTGCACAAAAGGTTACGGATGAGCTGAACCGGAGAAACAGCCGGCAGGGAAAGTTTTTTGGACGGGAAGATACGATATCGGGTAGTACAGGTGACCGGTTATGGTGAGAATGGAACAGAGGCGGGGTGGGAATGGTTGATACGGAGCGGTTGAGACAGGGCGACGAAGAAGCATTCAGAGAGTTTGTCGGTGAAACGGAGCGCCTGTTAATGTCAGTGGGCTACGGTATCCTGTTGAATACCGAGGATGCCAGGGACGCGGTTCAGGACGCGTATCTGCGGTTCTGGCGGTCCCGGGAACGGCTGGATTCGGCCGGTTATATCCGAGCCTATCTTGTTCAGATTCTCAGGAATGTTTGCCTTACCATGCTGAAAAAAAGGGCAAATGCGGTGGGGATAGATGAAGTTCCCGAACAGGGAAAGAGAGACAACACGTCTTCCCGCCTGGATGAAAAGGAAGTGATTTCCCGGGCAATGGCAGTTTTAAAAGAAAAGGAGCGGATGATTGTGGCAATGATTCATTATGAAAATCTGGACTCCGGCGAAGTGGGGGAAATTCTGGGGCTTTCCGCTTCCACGGTCCGCAGCCATTATCAGAATGCCCGGACGCGGATGAAAAATTATATTATCCGGTATTTTCCGGAATTTGTGAGGTGATGGTCATGGACTGTAAAGAGATTCGGAATCTTCTGCCGTTATTTCAGCGCGGTTTGCTGGATGCGGATACGGCGAAAGCTGTTTCCGGGCATTTGGTTTCATGCGCACAATGCCGGGAAGCCCTGGAACTGGAAAATCGGATTTCGGCGGGCCTGGACAGTCTTTTTGACGGCAAAGCAGATGAAATGAAGTTATCCGGCATTGCGGACCGTGTGCTGGAGGAAAGCACCGGGGAAAAACCGGTTTCCGATGTTCGTTTCCCTGTGAAACGCGTATTTTACGGAGGGGCGCTGGCGGCAACGGTGGTATTTGCACTGTTGTTTTCATTTCTGTTTCACCACACTTCAATCAGTGAGATTAATTTGATTCGGGAGGCGCCGGTTCGAACCGCCTTGTTGAATCACAGCCCGGTTCGCGCGCCGGAAATACGGGATATTCAACGGAAAACCACCGTTACCCGGCTGAAAGAGAATGTAGTCTGGATTTCATACAAAAATTAGGAGGATGTGACATGAAAAAATGGACGGTTTTGACGCTGCTGCTGTTGCTTCCCGTTGTGGGTATGGCGCAGGGCAATACACCGAAGGAGACAGCCGATGTTCCGGCACGGCTGGAAACAAAGGTGATTCGTCTGAAAGGGCCGGTTCTGGCAAGGGCTTATTACGATGCGGTTCAGCGGATTGTCCGTGAGGATTATTCCACCGCTGCAAGTGTGGATTATGACAACAAAAGCAATGTGCTGGTGATTACCGCCACCCCCATTACCATCCAGAAGGTGGAGCGGCTTTTGAATAAAGTGGATGTGCGGCCGGAGGCGCTGGTCTTTCTGACTTATATTTTACAGGCGGGCACCGGCGGTTTTGATTCCCAATTGAATGAAACGGTGGTGAAGGAATTGAAAGAAATTGACATAAAAGGGGCAAAGATTATTTATAAGTCCCGTCTGCAGGCGATTACCGGCAAATTCCTGACAGCCAGCATGATTCCGGATAACGGCCCGGGGTACCGTTTGGCTTTTCGTCCCGAAGGACGCAGAGGAAACCTGCTTTTAAATGATTTTACAGTTGTAAAGCTTGTGCCGACAAAGGAAGCGGACGGAAGAACGGTTTATGACAAGTGGACGGTTCTTAATACTTCATTTCCGGTGAAGGAGGGGAAGCCCGTAATTGTCGGAATTTCCGGCAGAAAGGGCGACAGTGTTGTTCTCGCGGTAATGCTGTTAAAAGATAAATAAAAATGCCGCGGCAGGCGGCATGGCATTGTCTGTGAATCGGAAATAAAGCGGATTTTTCAGTGACGGTACCCTCTGTGTGCCGTCTATTTTTTTGTTTTTTCTTTTTTCTCCATGTCCTGAAGGCCGCTTTTCTGCAGGACTTTCAATCTCAATCCGTCGTAGGGGCAGTAGAGGTAGTCGGTGTTTCGCCAGATATGTCCCAGGGGGCAGATTTTATCGCATTTTGCCGAAACGAAGCGCAGGGAAATGAGGTGCCGCAGCCGGAAAAAGACAATGTCCCCTTTTACGGTTTTTCCACGGAACTGGATATCATCAATTTCTTCAACCGGTTGAGTGCCGGTTCTCAGCAGTGTGATAAAAAGTTTTCCTTTTTTCCGGTTGATTGCAATGAGGCTGGAAAAGAAGACATGGCGGGACAGCCCGCCCTTTTCGGTAAACCAGAAAGCGTTGCCTTCCGCGCTTTCCGGAATGGATATCTCCGCGAGTTGGTAGCTTCGGCCGTGGTCCAGTTTTACAACGGCTTTGACAGCGGGAGGTGGTGTGGCAGCGGCGGTCAAAGCAAAACTGATACTAAGAAAGAAAAAAAGTGCCTTTGAAAACATAGTCTACCTCTCCGGTGACAGTCATTGTGCCGCTTTCATGATCCAGATGTACCGTGAGTTTTCCTTCTGACGGGGGAAGAAAAATCGTTTCCCCTGTCCGGTGCATTCCGGCTGCGAATGCCGCGCAGGCGGAACCGCAGCAGAGGGTGAAATCTTCCACTCCCCGCTCAAAAGTCAGGATTTTTACCGAATGGCCGTGGTGTTCCCAGAAAGAAACATTACTTCCTTCCGGAAATACCGAGCTTGACCGGATGTCGGCGGCGGTTTTTCTCGCTTCCCCGATGTTTTCCGGATAACCGTGGATGAAAAAATGCGGGTTTCCAACAAAAACATAGCGCCCTTCATGCCCTTCAACCGTCATTTCCTGTACCTGAATCATTTCCGGCCGAAAGAGAAGAGAGGATTTTCCGTCTTCAAAATCAATGGCGACCGGAACGTGGTAGAGGGAAAAACTTCTCGGGATTTCCGGGTATTCCGGAATGAGCCGTGCCAGGCAGAGAGAGCCGTTGATACAGAATGACCGGGTACCGTCCGGGTCGAAGTGGCGGACTTGGTTTTTCCGGACCAGCATCACCCCGTCACTGCCGATTCCGAAATGGGGCCGGCAGAGGCGTCTTGCCAGTTTCCCTTCCCGGCCGGGGGAAATCAGCGGTGGTTCGGCTGAATCCAGAACAACTGTAAAATCATTCCCGGAACTGTGGAGTTTGTGAACCGTTATTCCTGCCATTTTTCTTTTTTTAACCCTTTCAGGTGAACCTCAAAGATATTTTCGGGAAGTTTCCGGTTCAGTTTGCAGTCCTGAAAAGTGATGTCGGTGATACTTCCGTTTTTTTCTTCCACTTTGATCCGGTGAAACAGTTTTGTGTCGGGGTTCAGCCATATTTCCACAAGTTTTACCCGTTTTTTTACCCGTCTCTTTTTGGGGATGAAGATGATGTAAAGGTCTTTGAGTTTCGTGTCAATCTGTTTTACGTAGAAGTATTTGTTCAGAAATTTGAACGCTTTGGATACGTCCATGAAATTCATGATGATTGACTGGTATTTTTTTACTCTCAATCTTGAATAGGTTCCCCGTTTTCTGTCTATTTTATACAGATATTTGCCCTTTGACAGGATGGACAGGGTGTAGGGGGAAGTGAATTTCCAGAGGAAGAACCCCGGTTTCCTGTAAAACAGTTTTCCTTTTGTAATTGCCGGTTTTTTCAGAAGCCGGGTGGTCCGTACCTGGGTGAAAGAGGTTTCCAGTGTTTCAATACCCTGGTAATGGCTGGTGGTTTCTTCAAGGAGTTTTTCCACCTGATCCTGCGGAAGCCTGTTGTCCAGTGCGGCTGCCGGCAGCGTGGCAATCAATACGGCCAGCAGGGTGCAGAGAGTTTTTTTCAGTGAGAAACGGCTGTGTTTCTTCATATTAACCCTTGCTCAGTGATTCGAGGAAGCCCATGTTATCTTTGAATTTCCCCAGGCGTTCGGTGAGGAGTTCCATTTTTTCCACAACAGACAGAGGCGCCAGAACCTTCCGCAGCACCCATACCCGGCTCAGTTCGAAATCGCTGATGAGAAGTTCTTCTTTTCTTGTTCCGGAACGGTCAATGTCAATTGCCGGGAACACCCGTTTGTCTGCCAGCTTTCTTTCAAGAATCAGTTCCATGTTGCCGGTGCCTTTGAATTCTTCGAAAATAACATCGTCCATCCGGCTGCCGGTTTCAACCAGTGCGGTGGCGATGATGGTCAGGCTTCCGCCTTCTTCGATGTTGCGGGCGGCACCAAAAAAACGTTTCGGCCGCTGCAGCGCGTTGGAATCCACACCACCGGAGAGAACCTTGCCGCTGGGGGGGACGATGGTGTTGTAGGCCCGGGCAAGCCGTGTGATACTGTCAAGCAGAATCACCACGTCTTTTTTGTATTCCACAAGGCGTTTTGCCTTTTCAATGACCATTTCCGATACCTGTACGTGGCGGGTTGCCGGTTCGTCGAAGGTGGAGCTGATGACTTCTCCGTTGACGGAACGCTGCATGTCGGTAACTTCTTCCGGACGCTCGTCAATGAGCAGGACAATGAGGAAGACTTCCGGATGGTTCTCGGTGATGCTGTTGGCAATATTCTGGAGAAGAACGGTTTTACCGGTTCTGGGGGGTGCCACAATGAGTCCCCGCTGCCCTTTTCCAATGGGGGTCAGTAAATCCATGATTCTGGTTGACATCCGTTTCGGATCTGTAGTTTCCAGCTTAATTCTCTCATCCGGATAGAGAGGGGTCAGGTTGTCAAAGAGAGCCTGGCGCTTATAGCTCGGGGGCTCAAAGTTGATGGCTTCCACTTTTATCAGGGCAAAATAGCGTTCCCCTTCTTTCGGCGGGCGGATTTGGCCGGAAACCGTATCCCCGGTTCTCAGTTCGAATTTTTTAATCTGGGAGGGGGAAACGTAGATGTCATCCGGCCCCGGAAGGTAGTTGTAGTCCGGTGCCCGGAGAAAACCGAAACCTTCCGGCAGGATTTCCAGCACACCTTCCGAGAAAATCAGTCCGTTTTGCTCCGTCTGGCCCTGGAGAATCCGGAAAATCAATTCCTGTTTTCGCAGGGCGGTGGCCCCTTCCAGTTTCAGTTCCTTTGCAATTGACATGAGTTCATCAATTGACTTTTCTTTCAGTTCTGCGATATTCATTTTATTCTCCTTGAATGGATTTTATTTCGTTCAGGATTTGTTCGACCAACGGGCCGATGCCATCTCCGGTTCGTGACGATACGGGAAAAAACCGGTTATGATCTGATGGGGTATATGTATTTTTAAGGATTGCGAGGTTTTTTGCAAGCTGATTTTTTGACAATTTGTCAATTTTTGTGGAAGCAATGAGAAAACGGAGTCCCAATTGGTGAATGTAATCAAAGAGTTCCAGGTCTTTTTTCTGGGGCTCGTGGCGGCTGTCCACGAGAAAAACAAGCAGAATTCTGTCAGCCGCTTCCATCAGATACCGGTCAATCATTTTGTGCCAGTCAGTTTTCATCTGCTTGGAAACTTTTGCGTATCCGTATCCCGGCAAATCCACCAGGAGAAAGGAATCATCCACATTAAACAGGTTCAGAAGCCGGGTTTTTCCCGGTGTGCCGGAGACCTTTGCCAGCTGTTTCCGTCCGGCAATTTTGTTGATAAGGGAGGATTTTCCCACATTGGAGCGGCCGGCAAAAACCAGGTGGGGAAGGGGAATGTCCCTGAATTCCCCGTAATTCGGGGCACTTTTAATAAAGGTAATGTTTTTTCCGATATGCATAGATGGTCCTCAATCGGAAACCGCCCGTCTTTCGGGTTCAGTTTCCTTTTTGTTTTTGTGTCCGGGCCGGTTTTCCTTTTCCGGAGGGGAGTGTAACCGGCTTTTTCTCGCCGACTCCAAAGATAATATTCAGTACTTCATCCATTTTGCGGACAAAGTGAAAGTCCATGATGTTTTTAATTTCTTCCGGGATTTCTTTTAAATCCCGTTCGTTTTCTTCCGGCATGATGATTTCGAAAATACCGGCCCGGTGGGCAGCAAGGAGTTTTTCTTTAATGCCGCCCACGGCAAGAACCCTGCCCCGCAGGGTGATTTCTCCGGTCATGGCGATTTTGTTACTCACCGGCCGGTCTGACAGGGCGGAAAAAATAGAGGTGGCCACCGTGACACCGGCGGAGGGGCCGTCTTTGGGGATGGCGCCTTCGGGAATGTGAATGTGCAGGTCAATGTCTTTGAACCGTTCCACAGGAATGCCCAGTTGTTCATGGTTTGCTTTGATGAAAGAAAGTGCGGCGCGGACCGATTCTTTCATCACGTCTCCCAGCTGACCGGTAATTTCGACTTTCTCGTTTCCCGGCATGGTAATAACTTCAATAAACAGGACATCGCCGCCCACCGGAGTCCACGCAAGGCCGGTGGCGACTCCCACCATGGGGCTTTCCTCCGCAATCTGGTTTCGAAAGCGGGGGATGCCGAGTTTTTCATAAATTGTGGAAGTGGTAACGGGAACCGGAGAGTTCAGTTTCCCCGCGGCTGCTTCCACTGCAAATTTCCGGAAAAGTTTTTCAATATTCCGTTCCAGATTTCTGACCCCGGCTTCTCTTGTGTATTTCTCAATTATTGTTTCAACGGCATCGGTTTTGAATGCCGGTTTGAAGCGTTTCATACCGGTTTCCTTCACTTTTTTGGGAATCAGGTGCCGTTTGGCGATTTCCAGTTTTTCATTGAAGGTATAGCCGGGAATACGGATAATTTCCAGTCTGTCCCGCAGGGCGGCGGGGATGGTATCAATAATGTTGGCGGTAACTACGAAAAAGACTTTTGAGAGGTCATAGTCAATATCGAGGTAATGATCCACAAAATGTGCATTCTGTTCCGGGTCCAGTGCTTCCAGCAGAGCGGAAGACGGATCGCCCCGGAAATCAGACGACAATTTGTCAATTTCATCCAGCAGCATCAGCGGATTGACAGTGCCGGCTTTCTTCATCAGATGGATAATCCGGCCGGGAATAGCGCCGATGTAAGTTCGCCGGTGTCCCCGGATTTCCGCTTCGTCCCGCACTCCGCCGAGGGACATACGGACAAATTTCCGTCCGGTGGCTTCCGCGATTGCTTTTGCCAGTGATGTTTTTCCAACTCCCGGCGGCCCCACAAAACACAGAATCGGGTTTTTACTCTTTCGGGTCAGTTTCCGGACAGCGAGGAACTCAATAACCCGGTCCTTGCAGTCTGCCAGCGCGTAATGGTCCCGATCCATAATTGCCCTTGCCCGGGTAAGGTCCAGGCGGTCGCGGCTGCTTTTCTTCCACGGGATGTCAAGGAGCCATTGGATATAGGTTCTGGAAACCGATGCTTCGGCGGAGGCGGATGCCATCATTTTCAGCCGTTTCAGTTCTTCCTTCGCCTTTTCTTCCGCTTCCGGGCTCATCCCCGCGTTTTTAATTTTTTCTTCCATTTCCCCGATTTCGCTGGCGCCGTCTTCTCCCAGTTCTTCCCGGATGGCTTTCATTTTTTCGGTGAGGAAATAACGTTTCTGGTTTTCATCAATGCTTGCGCGGACCTTTTGATCCAGGTCGTTTTCAATCCGGTACACAAAAGATTCTTTTTCCAGAAGTTCTGATAACCGCTGCAAACGAAAGTATGCAGAGCGGATTTCCAGGAGTGCCTGCTTGTCCGTGACCGGAAGTTTCAGGGAAAATGCCAGGGTATCCGCGAAAGCGTTCGGATTGTCCGCCAGCCGGCGTGCCCGTTCCAGATATTTGAGGTCTGTTTTTTCCTTTGCCAGTTTTGGAAATTTTTTAATCAGCTGAATGATTTTCGGAATCTGCTGCAGGGCAAAAACGTCTGTTTCATCACGGGGAGCGGGGAGCGCTTCCCCTTCCGCAAAAAACATTCCTTTGCCCCGCTGAATGTTCCGGACATCAAAACGTTTTATTCCCCGGACCGTACACAGATAATTGAGCCCGTCTTTCTCCGTGATGAATGTTTGAAACCGGATCAGCGTTCCCATTGAGAAAAATTCCCCGTCGGCGATGTTATTCAAGTTGCTGCTGCGGGTTGCCAGCGCCAGCATTGTGCCGCCGTGGGTCAGCGCAAATTCAAACGGAATGGAAAGGTGGGGAAAGGAAATGGTAATATCGGTTTCCACTTCCGGGAAAATTACATTGTCAGTCAGCGGGAGTACCGGCAGCCGTTCTGTCATGTTGTTCATCCGGTTTTTTTCTGTTTGGTTAACGCACGTTTAACATCTTTCGCCGTGATTGTCAGTTCTTTCCGTTCTGCCATGGAAGGGGATTCAAACATGTAGTCCATCATTACTTCTTCCATAATCTGACGGAGCCCCCGGGCACCGAGCCCGCTGTGGGTTGCCTGGTTTACAATGGCGGCAATGGCTCCGTCTGTGAACCGGAGCCTGATGTTGTCCAGTTCAAAAATATGCATGTATTGACGGGTCAGCGAATTTTTCGGTTCCAGGAGAATCCGTTTCAGTGCGGTTTCATCCAGCTCATCCAGTACCGCAATGACCGGGATTCTTCCCACCAGTTCCGGAATCAGGCCGAATTTTGTCAGGTCTTCGGACATGATGTGGTGGAGAATATTATCGGATGATGTGGAAACCGGTGATCCGGTGTCTGTTTCTCCGGTTTTGAATCCTACGACCTTGCGGCCCAGCCGGTTGGTGATAATTTTTTCAATTCCAACAAAGGCGCCGCCGCAGATAAACAGAATGTTGGATGTATCAATCTGAATAAATTCCTGATACGGATGTTTCCGGCCGCCCTGGGGCGGCACATTGGCGGTGGTGCCTTCCAGGATTTTCAGCAGCGCCTGCTGAACGCCTTCTCCCGATACATCCCGTGTGATGGAAGGATTTTCGCTTTTTCGTCCGATTTTATCGATTTCATCAATGTATATGATTCCCTTTTCCGCTTTTTTTACATCAAAATCTGCGTTCTGGAGGAGGCGCAGCAGAATATTTTCCACATCTTCCCCCACATAGCCGGCTTCTGTCAATGTTGTGGCGTCGGCGATGGCAAAAGGGACCTGCAGAATACTTGCAAGGGTCTGGGCGAGGAGAGTTTTCCCTGTGCCGGTGGGTCCCACGAGGAGTACATTGCTTTTTTCCAGTTTAATATTACCGGAGTGGCGGTTGTGTTTGATCCGTTTATAATGGTTATACACTGCTACCGCCAGTTTCTTTTTTGCTTCATCCTGGCCGATCACATAAAGGTCCAGTTTTTCCTTGATTTCAACCGGCTTTGGCAAGTCTTTTAATTGGGTGCGCATAATGTCATCAATCTCCGGGTCTTCATCCTGTTTCAGGATTTCCGAACAGAGTTCGATACATTCATTGCAGATAAACACCCCGTTTCCCATGATGAGTTTTTCCACCTCATGGTCCGGGCGTCCGCAAAAAGAGCATTTGTTGTTTTTTCCACTTTTTTTCTGATTAGTTGTCATCCCCTGTTTCCTCTTTTTTTGTGATGATGCGGTCCATCAGCCCGTAGGCAATTGCCTCTTCCGGCGACATGATATTGTCGCGGTCGGTGTCTTTTTCAATCTGTGAAACCGGTTTCCCGGTATGCTTTGCCAGTATATTGTTTAAAAGAGATTTGATTCTGGCAATTTCCCGTGCGTGAATCTGAATATCCGATGCCTGCCCCTGCATGCCGCCCATGGGCTGATGAATCAGAATCCGGGAATTGGGCAGGGAAAAGCGTTTCCCTTTTGTGCCGCCGGCCAGCAGGATTGCGCCCATGGATGCCGCCTGGCCGATACAGATTGTGCTGATATCGGGTTTGATAAACTGCATGGTATCGTAAATGGCCAGTCCGGCGGAAACGGAACCGCCGGGGGAATTGATATAAACGGAGATGTCCTTATCCGGATTTTCCGCTTCCAGGAAGAGAAGCTGCGCAATTACCACATTGGCGACATTGTCATCAATGGGGGTTCCGATAAAAATGATATTGTCTTTCAGCAGGCGCGAATAGATGTCATACGCCCGTTCTCCCCGTCCCGTCTGTTCAATCACCATCGGAATCAGCATTTGTTTCCTCCGTTTTTTCTTTGGGTTCGGAAGCGGTCTCTGCGGCGGTTTTTTTGTTTGTTTTTTCCGCTGTTTTCTCATCCGCTGTATCGTCGCCGCTGTTCTCTTTGCTCATCTCTTTTTCTTCAAAAGCGGCGTTGGATAACAAAATATCAAATACCTTGTCCTGACGGATCTTAGACTCAATATTCTCCATTTCATCTTTTTCTTCAAGGACTTTCCGGACCTTTTCAACCGGCACATCCCCACCGAAACCGGCAGCGATTTTTGCCAGGGTATTGTTGATTTCAGCTTCATCCGCTTTCACTTCGTATTTTTCTGCGAAACGGCCGAGAAGAATTCCTTCCTTTACCCGCTGTTCCGCTTCAGTCCGGTTCTGTTCATAAACCGCTCTGATTTTTTCTTCGTCTTTTTCCGGGGGCAGCCCGTACCGGGCCAGCTGGCTGAAATAGTCTTCCGTCATTTTCCGTGCTTCTTCATGGATTAAAATCGGGGGCACTTCAAACTCATGCCGGCTGAGGAGATAATCCATGACTGCCCGCTGTTTTGCCGCTCTTTCCGCCTGTTCGTATTTTTCCATCAGATTTTTCCGAATATCTTCTTCCAGTTCTGCCAGGGTTTCGAATTTTCCGATTTTCTTTGCAAAATCATCATTCAGTTCCGGGACGGTTTTTTCCATAATCCGATTGACAGTGGCGGTGTAGGAAATGGTTTCACCTTTCAGCATTCCGAACTGTTCTTCTTCGGGGTAAGTGACGGAAAATGTTTTTTCTTCACCGATTTTCATTCCGATAATTTCCGGAACCACCGGGGCAAAATAACCTTCCTCCGATAATTCCAGTTTCAGTTCTTCGTTTTGAACCACTGTGTTCCCGTTTTTGTCCACACCGTTCAGTTTCAATTCCACAAAGTCTCCGGCTTCTGCCGTTTCTCTGTCTACGGGTTTTATCTCTGCGTGTTGCTGCTGAAGGTCTGCCAGCACATTCTTTATGGTCTCTTCCGGTTTTTTCTCCTGTTTCGGGATCGTCAAAGTGGGGGTATCCATGTCTTTCAGCTCAAATTCCGGCAGAACTTCCACATAAAATTCCGCCGACACCGAATGGTCCGGGTCCATCTTGTAGTTGATGATTTCTTCCCGGATAATTTTTCCCAATTCGTCTTTGACCGTTTCCACCGCTTCCGGATATTTCTCATTGGCAATAAACCGGATGATTTCCTGATCAATTTCTTTCCGGTACCGGGCCTCTATCAGATGCAGCGGTGCCTTGTTTTTTCTGAATCCCGGAATTTTCGCAATCTTTTTAAATTCTTTTACGATTGACCCGTACTGTTCGTTCATTTCATCGGGTTTTAACTCAATTACCAGTTTTCGGGTAACAGAACTCAATGTCTCAACTCTGGTTTCCATGTGGAGTCTCCTTTATTTGATCATTGCAATTTGTTATTGGATTTATGGTGCGAGAGGGGGGACTCGAACCCCCACACGCGAAGCATACCAGATCCTAAATCTGGCGCGTCTACCAGTTCCGCCACTCTCGCATTTCTGGCAGAATCCGGTTCGGTTCGGCAAAAGGATTGTAGACTGTTCCTGCATAATGTCAAGTAAAATCTATTTTTGAGCCAATCGGTTTTTCCGGTATCGGCTGTTTTACGGGGCACAATAACCGGGATGGGCTGGCGGGAGAGAATGAATTTCTTCCGGCAGTGTGTTGACAGGCGGGGATGCCGTGCTATAATACCACCCTGTCGGACAGGGGGAGTTGTGCGGATAGAAGTTGCAAAGATTGAACAGCGGCCGATTAAAGGCGATTTCAGAATTCGGGATCGGGAGATGGATTCGGATTCGACAGACGGTTTTACCATAAAAGATTGTCGGGTCGAATATGAACTGTACCGGATCAGCGAGTCCGAGCTGATGCTGAAATCCCATTATTCCGGTTCAATTAACCTTGTTTGTACAACTTGTCTGGAAGCATATGATGAGGAAGTGAATCATTCTTTCTCATTGCTGTTTACCGCTGATCCGGCTGAACTGGAAGGCTTTGTTCCGCCGGATGACATGGATAGCGATGTTCAGCTTCTGACAGGTGATGTTATTGACCTGGAGCGGCAGGTTCTGGATACGATGCGGTTGAATATTCCCATGGCGCATCAGTGCCGGGAAAGTTGCCGGGGAATCTGCCCCACATGCGGAAAAAACCTCAATGAAGGCGATTGTGATTGTGTGGTGGATACCGTGGATCCGAGATGGAAAGATTTGGAATTATTTTTGAATAAGAAGGAGTAAGTTATGGCAAACCCGAAACGAAGACATTCTAAAGCAAGACGGGATAAGCGCCGGGCGCATGACGCCATGAAGGTGCCGGCTTTGACCATTTGTCCCAACTGTCAGGAAAAGAAGTTGACTCATCGTGTATGTCCCCATTGCGGATATTACAAAGGTGAACAGGTGGTGGAAGTAAAAGAGTTCTAAGTAAAGAATAACGCGTTTATGAATTGAGGGGGCCTTTTGAGGCCTCCTTTTTTTATTGGGCCATCCGGTTCCAGAGCCTGTAGAGGAGATAGAACTTGCCAATGGTGTAGCAGAGGATTGCAGCCATCAATGAGGCGGCAAGGAGCGGTGCATCCTGCAGATAAGCACCGAAAAGCAGCAGCAGGGCGGGGAGGCCGACGGTGGCGGATGCGATCAGGAGGAAGGCTGCAAAGGGTTTCCAGTGAAGTGAACCGGAAAGGCCTGCAAGGAGTGTCCTTTTTGAAAAAGTGCCGTCTGCCTGAAAATAGCGGATCCGGGTGCGCCATTTCAGGTATGTAAGCCATTTCCAGCAGATGGCGGTGAGGGCGATGAGAAGTAAGTAGCTGAGGAGTACCGGCACTTCGGTAAGGGCAGTCAGGCGCAGATGGGTGATCAGCGGAGAGAGGCATGCGTAAATCAGCGCTGCGGACAGCAGATAGAGAAACAGTGTAATGACAGATGTAATGAGGTACATGAAAACGTCCGCACGTTTTACCGCGCGTCCCAGAAGAGTAGCGTGGGCGGAGAGAATGAGCCAGCTATCCAGTACGTAGAGAATGAGTGCGGCGGGGAGAACCAGCGGGGCAAGCTGATGCCAGAGGCCGAAATCATGGAAAAGCCCGAAACGTTCCGGAATGTACGGCCCCGGTGACAGAATGAAATATGCAAGGGTAAGCAGTGCAACCTGTGTGAAATAATGTATGCTCATTTCCCGTTTCAAGGTATTAAAAAACATAGAAGCACAACTCCATTACTGTGAGGAACAGGGCGGATGTTCCCATTTTCTGGGCCGCAGTCCCGGTGTTGCCGTAGCGATTATCGGACCGGTCCATATCAATGAGTATTTTTCTTTCCGGATCAATCCGGGCTTCAATAAGCCGAATGGAGCCGGCTTTGTCTATGATGATTGTTTTTGTGCTTTCTCCGGCTGACAGTTCGCCGCTTTGGATACTGCCGTCACTGAACGTGATGCGGTAGGGAACGGGAATCGGCAGAGCGTGTTTTCCCATTACAACGGTATAGCGGATGGTTTTTTTTGTCTCCGGGGCTTCCATATAGGTGGTTTTTTCCGGTACGAAACCTTTGAAGGCGGGAAGGGGAGCTCGGGTGACCCGGAGGACGGCGGCATCGGGGACGGAATTCCGGTGAATCACAATATCCATGAGTTCCGCGTATTGGTTGTCGGTGTGATTGTTGAAGATTTTGATGAAATCGCTTCCTTTCGGGTGAGTAAATTGAAATTTATTGAAATAGTCTTTCATAATCTCAATGATTTTGTCTTTTCCAATGAGGTTTTCCATTGTTTTGAGCAGCATTGCGACTTTGTTATAGCTGGCTTCGGTGTAGGCATTTCTGTCCGTGTAAGTGTCGGCCGGCTGGTCCGGTTTCTGGTAACGGAGGGCACTGTAATTGTTATTGAGCATCCGGTCAAAACCGTCGCTGCAGAATCGTTTTAATGTGTTGAAGTTACACTTTCCGTAAAGGGATTCCATAATCAGGGCGGTCATATAGGTGTTGATGCCTTCATCCACCCACGCTTCCCGGAATTCGTTGGATGCCAGCATTCCCTGAAAGTAACTGTGGCCGAATTCGTGGACAACGGTTTCTTCCGGCAGACGGAACCATTTCGGAACCAGTTTCAGCGCGAAACCTGTGGAGATCATCGGATACTCCATCCCGGAAGCGGCAAGGGCGCAAAATGGAGTGTCAATCACCGTATAGGCGGAGTAGGGATAATTGCCGATATGGTCGGTGTACCAGCGGTAAACACCTTCCAGCGCATCCATTTCACGGAGAGAGACAGCTTCATGCCCCGGAGGGTAGGCAACCGTGAGCTGACAGTTGCCGATTTTCCGTTTTCTGAATTTGAACCGGTCCCATGCCGCCGCAACGAAATCATGGACATCTTCGGCATAGAAGTGAAAGGTATTCCGGTTGTCCGCGGTGCTTTTCTGTTCCAGGATACCGGTTGCGATAACGTCAAACCCTTTGGGAACATTCAGCGTGACATCGTAAACTCCGAAATCGGAGAAGAATTCGCCGTTTGCTCCGTATTGAGGGCAGTCCCAGCTGCCGTCCGGACGGAGTACCCCGAGTTTCGGGAACCATTGGGCAATCATGTGAAAAGTACCGGCATATCCGCTTCGAACCACCAGCCGGGGGAGTCGGGTTTCAAATTCAATTTCAATGAGGGCGGATTCTCCCGGTTTTAAGGGGTAGGGCAGTTCAAAAGCGGCAACCGTATTGTTTACTTCCAGGGTGTGTCGTACGGATGCGAAATTTACAGTGAGTTTCAGGATTCGGCAATATCCGATTGTTTTGCGGTTTACCGGAACTTTGAGCATTCTTCTCAGGGGCCGGATTGCTCCTGCCATAGGGGTTTGATTGGAAGAGAAAGCATTTAAATAAAGATGCATCTTAATGCTGTCAATGGCTTTCTTCCCGTTGTTAAAGAAGTAGATTTTTTCATTTCCGGAGATAATATGGCTTTCGGTATCTAAAATTGCTGAAATTCTGTAACCCACGGTTCGTGGACTCAACGGAGGACTGAAAGTCGGGTTGTCTTCCCGGACAAAGGGATTCTGGCTGAAGGCAGTGATGGCAAATAAGAATCCGATAATCCAGAAAAGGCACTTTCGCATATTGCTAATTCAGGGGTTTCACACTGGTATTCTGGTGCATTACAGCTTTTGTGACAGCTTTTGCTTCCGTAAAGTTTCGAATCAAATGCGGGGTAATAAACAGCAGAAGCTCCGTCCGTTTGTTTTCTTTTTCCCGAGTGCCGAAGAGGGAACGGAGAACGGGAACTTTATAAAACCAGGGTAACCCACGGGTGCTGTTTTTATTTTTCTGTTGAATCAAGCCCCCGAGGACCATTGTTTCGCCATTGCGCAGAAGCAGGGTCGTGTTGATGATCCGCTGGGTGGAGATGGGGTTTCCGTTGCTGTCTACCCCGGTCAGGTCACTGACATCCTGTTTAATTTTCAGCAGGATGTCTCCCTGCTGATTGATGTGGGGGGTGACAGTGAGCACAATGCCGTAGTCCCGTTCTTCGAAGTTGCTGAAAATACCGCCGATTCCGGTGGCGGTGTTGGTATTAATCGAAGTCTGCACAAAGCGGCGTTCCACCACTTTCATTGTGGCTTCGGTATTGTCATATGTGACCAGCTTCGGGTGGGAGAGTACTTTTGCTTTGTCAGCCTGGGCATACGCGTTGAGTATTGCCATGACCTGACCGTCATTTACCGAAAGGGCGTATTGAAATCCCGTTCCTTCGGCAACATTGTTCAGCGGAAAGTTGGAACTTCCGGAACTGACAAAGGAGTTGTTTCCCCAGGAACCCCGGAGCCGTCCGTTCTGGCCGAAAGTCCAGCCCAGGCCCAGCTGGTTGGTGTCATCCAGTGTTACTTCAGCGATGACACTTTCAAGGAGTACCTGCTGGGGCTGTTGATCCAGCGCGGCCACAATCCGTTTGATTTTTGCGATGTTTTCCGGAATCCCGGTAACAATGATTGAGTTGCTCCGTTTATCCGCAACAATTTCGTTTCCTCCGGAGGATTTACCCAGTCCGGCTTCCCCTTTCAGCGTTTTGACAATGTCTTCAGCCGTTCCGTAATTAACTTTGATGACTTCGGTTACTTTGTCAGCAAGATTCCGGGGAATAATTTCAATAATGTTTCCCTTTCGGATGCTGGTGAGCTTGTTAAACTGCAACACGGTATCCAGAAGCTGATCCCATGGAATATTCCGGACATCAATGGTGATGGTACCGTGAACCTGGTCATGAACCAGAAAATTTACTTTCGCAACTTCGGATATTGCCCGGAAAAAGTCATGGATATCTGCTTTGTAAAAGGACAGGGTAACCGGTGTCCCGGTGTATTTTTTCGTTGCTTTCAGGATTTTTTCAGGAATTTTGTTCATGGCGTTCGGATTTTCCACCGGTTTTATCGGTTTGACATCCAGTACTTTGAGGTTTGTCAAACTGGCGAGATCACCGGCGGAGGGCGCTTTCGTACTCTCCTTTCGCATACACGACATGGTTAGTATGAGGATGGGTATCAAAAGCAGAATCCGTTTCATGTCTTACTCCTTCCTTTTTATCTTTGATAAATTTAAAATCAGGTCATACCGGACGCCCCGGGATTCCAGGACGACCTTGTTGGCTGTGATTGCCGTAATCGTCAGGATACCTATTTTCTGTCCTTTCCGATAGAACTGATGATTGATAACAGCCAGTTTCCCATTGATGATGCCGGTGAGGGAGAGATTGGCCAGAGTGGTTTCCGGTTTCTTTTCTTCTGCGGATTCTCCGTTTTTTTGACCGGTTTTCTGTGAGAGAAAAGCCGGCCTCGAAAATGGGTTTTTCTTTGCCCCGTAGAGCGGGCAAAGTGAAAGGGATATCACAAGGGCGGACAGAAAAACTCTATTTCTTTTTATTTTTTTCATTCTTTTTCTCCTGTGCCTCTTCCCGATAGACCCGGATCAGCTGTTCCAGGCCGGGGATTTTGTATGTGTTTACTGTGAACTGTGTTGTAATGATGGCTGGATTATCATTATCCACGCTGATTTGAATGGAACTGATGGTCATCAGCCGTTTGGAAGTTTCCACCGCTTTGACAAAATGTATGATGTGGCTGAAATCCGCCGCCGCAGAAATGACCAGCGGAATGCTGGTATATTTCCGGGTTTCCACATAATCCCTTTCCGAAATACTTTGAATCAGGAAATTTACTTTTTGTGAATCCGCAAGGTGGCTGAGTACCCGGGCAATTTCATCCTGGCTGGGTACCTGCTGTTTCAATTCCTGAAACCGGTCTTTGAATACCTTACTTTTTTCTTCTCCCCGCATCAACCGCTGTTTCACGGTATCCAGAACTTCCAGTTTCTGTTTCAGAGAGAAAGCTTCCTGTTCCATCTGACTGTTGTCTGTGCTCATTTGCGTGGTTTTTGTGGAGAGTGGAGAAATAATCAGCATGTAGAAGATGAGAAATATGCAGATAAATGTAAAATAGGGAAGAATTTTCTGATCTCTGGGGTGAAGAGAAACAAATTTTTTCTCCAGTTTTAACAGAAATTGTCTCATTTCTTTTTTTCCTTCCAGAGCAGGGTAACGGAAAAAGTATAGTAGCGGGTATCTTCATTTTCAGCTGCTTTGATATTTACTTTCACATTTCCGAAATTCTTTTCCAGCCGGCCCACAAAGCGATTCAGGGTTTTTATGGAAATCGCGCCGCCGTCCAGTGCCAGTGAAACGGTTTCTCCCTGACTGTCCGGAAAACTTTTTCCGGTAAAATTGTCCAGCCAGACCCCCGCTTCCATTTGCGCGCTGACCTTTTCAAGGATTGCGGTCCAGCCGGTTTTCCGGTCAAAAAGGCTGGAGACTGTGCGAATACTGCCCGCAAGGGCGTCGTTGTCCGATTTTAACCTTGCTACCCGGATTGACAGATTCATGAGCTGGCGGTCTTTTTCATGAAGTATATTCAGTTCTTTCGTCAGCATGCGGTGCTTGTGAGAGACTACCGCATATCGGGTACCGACAATAGCCAGAACGATGGCAAACAGAATAAGAAGCAGCATGCTGCCGATCATCATCATATTGAAATAAAAGTTTTCCGGTAATTTCTTCTGGGACAGGTCTTTGGAAAAAAGATTGAAATGTGGTTCGTAATGTCTTCTTACCATGGCATTAACCCCATTCCGATAGCCACGGAAAACTGGCTGGCATTCCGGGGGAGCCGGCCTTTCACTTCCAATCCCTTGAAAGGGTGGAAATTAGCAGTGATGACCCCGAGGTGTTCAAGGAAAAAAGATTCAATTCCGTTTATATCCGAGATTCCCCCGGTGAGATAGACTCTGCTGACAGAGCCTCCTCTGGAAACGGAGGCATAAAAATTAAAACTTTTATTCAGTTCGGCAGTCAGGGATTCCAGAAGCGAGCTGCCCAGGGCCCTCAACCGTTTTTTTTCCACCGATTCATTTTCGCTTTGAGCGAGGGAAATCTGTTGCAGGGTCGCAGCGGATTCTTCCCGAGAGACAGCCAGTTGTTCGGCAATTCCGGAAATAAGGCTGTTCATTGAAAAATCAAGCTGACGGGTGAATCGGAGCTTTCCGTTTTGAATAACGGTAACAGAAGAATCCCGGAACCCGATATTTACAATGGCAGATTCCATTTCCTGCTGAACATCCGGATGAATGGATGCCAGGCTGCAGAGTGCATCGGCGGGCACGCCCAGACGGCCAACCCGGAGACCTGCATTTTCCACCAGTTTGACTGTTTCCATCAGGTCACTTTTTTTGGAGACCACAACCATAACCTGATATTTGTTGGATGGACTGCTGTCATCGCGGTTATGGATGATGAAGTCCAGGTTATGTGTTTCTTTATTAAAGTCAATTAGTTGTCTGATTTCCCATTCAACTACGGAAAAGAGTTCTTCGTCGGGAACCCGGGGAATTTGAATGTCCCGTGTGGTGAGAATGGCCGGTTCCAATGCCACTGCGGCTGTTTTTTTGCGAAGACCGGTTCTTTTCACCACCTCTTTCAGGGCGGCCAGGCTTTGCTTACTTGCCGGTTCGTTATCACCACTCAGAGGGATAGGCTCCATGGTTGCCTGAAGGACTTCGGGCCGGTCCGTTCCGGTTCTCAACTGTACAATCCGAACCGCACCGTTTCCTATTTCCAGCCCAATACCTGAATCTGATCTTCGTAAACCTTTTAACATGATTTCATTATAAATAAATGAATCGAAAATGCAATAAAAAAAGCCGGTTTGAACCGGCCTGAATCATACGGGGTAAATGAAGAAATTTATCAGTAGCTTCGTTTCTCGCGGATACGGGCTGCTTTTCCGATTTTCTCCCGGATGTAATAGAGTTTCCCTCTGCGGACGCGTCCTTTGCGGAGGACTTTAATTTTGTCGATAATGGGGGAATGGAGGGGGAAAATTCTTTCCACGCCGACGCCTTCGGCGATTTTCCGGACAGTAAACGTTTCCCGGTTGGAGCCGTTGGAGCGGCTGATAACAAGGCCTTGATAAACCTGAATCCGCTGTTTGTTGCCTTCTTTTACTTTAACGTGCACCTGTACGGTGTCCCCTGCCTTGAAATCCGGAATATCAGTCCGGAGCATCTTTTCTTCAAACTGTTTGATAATGTCCATGCCCAAACTCCTTAGCAAAAAGAAATAACGTAATTTCTCTGATTTTGTTGCTTCGCCCCGAGCGGTTAACAGATTTTTTCAGGTGCCGTAAATACTGAAATAAACAGTTGCATTCCTGCACGGGTTCGGGGAAATTCCCCCCGTCTGTCCCGAATCAAAACAGTACAGGACAGCCAGCGGGAGACATTCTATCATACATGCCGGGATAATCAACGATTTTGTTTTCCTTTTTCTGGCAGGAATGTCGAAGCAGCGCTTTGCGGCCGGCGCCGTCAGCAGCCCAATCCCCCAAAACTGCATTTTTGTGGATCGCGGCTTTTTGGAAAGTGGGCGGTTTGTGGTGAACTCCGCCCCCTCCTTTCAAAGGCCGCTCAAGTCCCGGGCCAGCCGGGGGAATTTGCTCGCTCTGCTCCTTGTCGCGTGTGGGGAAAGTCAGGGGGAAATGTCCCCGCTTTCACTTCCCCAAACCTGTTCCCGTTTTGCGGTTATGGCCAGAGGAAGCCGGAAAATGCTGATATGTCGATAAGATAAGTGCTAAATGGCAGGGGTAAGAAATTGGGGGGAGCTATCTGTAAAAAATTACGCAATATATTGGATGACAAAGGGATACCGTTTGGGTTGAAAATAAGGAATTCTGAAACAATCAAGGGATTAAATGATGGTCGAAACAATAAATGTTATAAGGTATGAAAATGTGGAGAATTTTTTTATAGTTTGAGTTGTAAGGGATTTCCAGGGAGTAGTTTGTTCGGAGGGGGGCAGTTGTTGGTGTCGGGGGGGCTTTTTCCGGGAGTTCTGTGAGGAGTCTGGTTTCTTTTTCTGTTCCTTATTCTTAATCTCTGAACGCGATTTTCACAGGGGAGAGGAAGTATCGGAGTATCAGACGGGAAAATCCGAACCCGCCGACGGTGAAGAGCGGTTGCAGCTGTTTCCGTTTTTTGAGCAGGGAGGGAATGGCTTTGATGCCGTCCCGGTTGGCGCGGCAGAGGGTTTTCAGCAGTTCTGTCCGTGAATGGTTTTCGGTGAAGCGGCCGGGAGAGCCTTTCCCGGAAATGACGGCAACGGCTTGCAGAAAGTAACGCAGAAGGGAGAAAAACGGGGATATGATAATCCAGAACCAGGGCAGATTTTTTATTATGACGTACCATCTGTTTCGTTCCACAAAGTAGGCTTTGGCCGGACTGTATTTCCCGGCGGTTCCAGAGTGGATGTGGTAAACCACCGCTTCCGGCTGGTAGAAGCAGGCGGCACCGGTGCGGCGGTAGCGCAGGCCCAAATCGGTGTCTTCTCCGTAGAGGAAGAAGTCTTCGTCGAAGAATCCGGCTTTTTCAATGAGTTTTCTCCGAAATGCGGCGGCGCAGCCGTCGGGATAGAAGCATTGCCCCGCTTTCCGGTGTCCGGCAGTGAGTTTTTCTCCGCAGCCCCGGCCACGGTTTAAGCCGTCCGGGTAAAAGAGATGGCCGCCGGCTTTGTCCGCGATGCCGGGGTGTTCTTTGTAGACGATGAGGGGGGCCACTATGTCCACATCGGTATTTTTCAGCGGTTCTATCAGTTTTTCCAGAAAATTTTCCGCAACGATGGTGTCGTTGTTAAGGATGACGATGATGTTGCCGGCTGCTGCGTCAAAACCCCGGTTGTTGGCAATGCCGAAGCCGAAATTTTTTTCCAGCAGAACCGGTATGACGAAAGGGTAGGGGCGGCTGGAAATCCATTCTCGGGAGCCGTCGGTGGAGCCGTTGTCCGATACGATGGTTTCAAAGTCGGAAAAGGTCTGTTTTGACAGGGAGTGCAGGCAGTCTTTCAGAAAGTGCAGGCCGTTGTAGTTGGCAATGATGATGCTGACGCTTGCCATGTTTCCTGCCGCGGATCAGGGGAACAGCCGTTTTCGGAAGAGGAACAGGAGGTTCCGCATTCCGTCCCGCCAGGGCCGGAGTTTGATTTCACCTTTTCGGGCGGAGTATTTGATGTGTTCTTCTTTGAACCGGATGTCTTTGTTCCGGATGGCTTCGATTTTGATTTCTTCGGATAAAGGCATTCCGTCGCTTCTGAGCCTGATTTTATCGAGAATGTTCCGGTAAAATACCCACATCCCGGACTGGGAGTCTTCAATGGGGGTTTTGTAGAGGATGGACATGACCAGTGACAGTACCTGGTTGCCGATCCAGTGTTTGAAGGACATGGCTTCGGCGTCCATGACCGGAAAGCGGCAGCAGGAGAGGAAGTCCACATCGTATTGAAAAAAGATGTCCAGAAGCCGTTTCAGGTCGTGTACCGGATAGGAATGGTCTCCGTCCAGTGTAACGATAATGTCTCCGGTGGCTTTGGAGAACCCGGTTTTGTATGCCCGGCCGTATCCCCGTACCGTTTCCTGAATGACGGTTGCCCCCCATTCCCTTGCAATGTCCGGTGTGCGGTCGGTGGAGTTGTTGTCCACGACGATAACGTCTTCCACAAAACCGGGAACGTCGTCAAGGACTTTTCCAATGGCTTTTTCCTCGTTGAGGCAGGGGATGACTACGGTTATGGTTTTGTCTTTGTACAACAGATTCCCCCTTTATTTTTTATTGATTATAAAGGAACGTTTTCGAAATTCAACCCAGATGTCTGCAAATCCCAGGCCGGTTACAAGGAATGGGCCGGGCTGGATGAAGATGAAGACAAAGCAGGCGAGACGGAGGAGCGGGGGCATTTTAATTCTGTTGAGGAAGAATACGGCCACTGCCAGCCCCTGTGTGAAGTAGACAAAGGCGAGGGCAATCAACGTGTTGGATACGATGTTGTGAAGCATTTCGGAGTGGATGGCCGGGACGATGCCGGTGAAGATGAAGAGAATGCCTGCGATAATAAAAGCCGCGATAAGTGTGTCCGGCAGGCGGAAGTTATGAAATTCAATGGGTTCCCGGCTGATTCGGGCGAATATCATCAGGTTCAGGAGCAGTATGATGCCTTCGGACAGGAAGATAATGCCCGGAAGAATGTGAATCAGAGAGGTAAGGGCTTTATTCAGGTCCGGGCTGGGCTTGAAGCCGGATTGTTTCAGTACGGTGTTCAGCTGGTCTGCGATCGGAGAGTGGAAGAAGAGGGGATATGCCAGTGCAGCCGCTGCAATGAGAACAAAGGTCAGAAGCAGGGCGGCGGGAATACTGGTATTGATTCCATAGCCTTTTTCCTGCATGCTGAGGAAGAGCAGAAAGGGCGCAATCAGTGAGATAAACTGGACGAGAACAACAAAATGCGCCAGCGGATCCCGGACGAGGAGCATGAGCAGTACCGCTACAATTCCGGCTGAAACGGCACGGTAGGGCGCCGGTACGCGTTTGTAATAGAAAATAAACGGGACCGGAAGCAGCAATGCCAGCGGTCCCATAAAGTTCAAGACAAACACAAATGCAGTCAAAAGGAGAAAGGATCTCAGTTCAGGCCGCATTACTCCGATACGTAGGGCAGAAGGGCCATGACGCGGGCGCGTTTAATGGCGGTCTGCAGTTTGCGCTGGTGTTTGGCGCAGGTTCCGGTTGCCCGGCGCGGCGCGATCATGGAGCCTTCCAGCACGTAGTTTCTCAGAAGGTTGGTGTCTTTGTAGTCGATTACGTCAATGTTCCCTGCGCAGAATTTGCAGTATTTTTTCTTTTTGTAGAAAAAATTGCGTTTTCCGCCTCTCGGGCGTCTCGGCCGTTGCTGCATTGCCATGTTATGCCTCCTCTTCTGTTGTTTTTTCAGGAGCGGGGGTTGTCTCCACTGCCGGGGTTTCAGCCTCTACTTTCACCGGGCGCTGTTTCTTTTTGGCTTTTGCCTCTGCCCGTGCTTTGAGCTTGATGTCATGATCCTGATTCACCACAATGTGACGCATGACGTTTTCGTCGATTTTCAGTTTGCGGTCCAGTTCGTTGACCACTTTGCCGTCACCGGTGAATTCAATGAGGGTATAAACACCTTCGGTGATTTTGTTGATGGGGTAAGCAAGGACACGTTTGCCCCATTTGTCCACGTTTCGGACGGTTCCGTTCTGACCCTCAATGACAGCGGTGTAAGCAGCCGCGATCTGATCCTGCTCTTCATCTGTGAGATGAGGCACGGTGAGGATCAATGTTTCATAAAAACTCATTTTATAAACCTCCTTATGGCTTAAACAGGGAGCGGGGTCCTCCCGCTCCCAAGGACTGCGAGAGTATATCAGAGCAGCGGCGCAATGACAAGCGCAACCACTGACATTAATTTAATCAGGATGTTCAGGGACGGCCCGGCGGTATCTTTGAACGGGTCTCCCACGGTATCACCTACGACAGCCGCTTTATGAGCATCGGAACCTTTGCCGCCGAATGCGCCGGTTTCGATGTGTTTTTTGGCGTTGTCCCATGCACCGCCGGCGTTGGCCATGAAGATGGCGAGAAGTACGCCGCTGACGGTGACTCCGGCCAGCAGGCCGCCCAGCATTTCTTTGTTGATGAAACCGAAGACCACCGGTGTTACAACCGCAATCAGCCCGGGTACGATCATTCGTTTAATTGCCGCAGCGGTGGAGATGTCCACGCAGCGGGCAAAGTCGGCTTTAGCTTTTCCTTCCAGCAGGCCGGGGATTTCCCGGAACTGGCGCCGGACTTCTTCAATCATTTCAAATGCAGCTTCTCCCACCGCCTGCATGGCGAGGGAGGAGAACAGGAAGGGCAGCATTCCGCCGATGAATAATCCGGCCATTACGTACGGGTTATCCACATTGATGGGACCGACGTGGGCAGTGTGCTTGAATGCACTGAACAATGCCAGCGCGGTCAGAGCGGCGGAACCGATGGCAAATCCTTTGCCAATGGCGGCGGTGGTGTTGCCCACTGCGTCCAGTTTATCGGTGATGCCCCGGACTTCCGGATCCAGGCCGGCCATTTCGGCGATACCGCCGGCGTTGTCGGCAATGGGGCCGTAGGCGTCTACTGCAAGCTGAATTCCGGTGGTGGCCAGCATACCGACGGCGGCAAGGGCGATTCCGTAAAGGCCGGCAAATTTGAATGCCACAATGATGGCAATGGCCAGTACCGCAATGGGAGCTGCTGTTGACCGCATACCGACTGCAAGACCGCTGATGATATTTGTGGCGGCGCCGGTCTGGGAGTCTTTGGCAATGTTCCGGGCATGGTTTTTGGATTCAGAGGTGTAATATTCGGTAATAAGCCCGATGAGAATTCCGGCAACCAGCCCTGAAACCACCGCGATGAAAATGTGCAGTGTCTTCCCCGGTGCAAAGTGGCCGATGATGAAGTATGACACGATTGCCATTAGAATTCCGGCACCGAAGGTTCCGATGTTCAGTGCTGCCTGCGGGTTTCCACCTTCTTTGGTTCTAACGAAGAATGTGCCGAGGATGGAGACGATGATTCCCACGGCTGCAAGTGCCAGCGGCATGACAACAAAGTTGATGGGATTGGGCTGCATGGTGGTGCCGAGGACCATGGCTCCGACGATGGCACCGACATAGGATTCAAACAGGTCGGCACCCATTCCGGCAACGTCGCCGACATTGTCACCGACATTGTCGGCAATAACAGCCGGGTTCCGGGGATCGTCTTCCGGAATGCCGGCTTCCACTTTCCCCACCAGATCCGCGCCGACATCTGCCGCTTTGGTATAGATTCCCCCGCCGACACGCGCGAAGAGAGCGATGGAGCTGGCTCCCAGGGAGAATCCGCTGAGGACGGCAAGAATCCGGTTCAGTACACTGAGGTTCTGGAAGTTGAATTGAAATACCTTGAGATAGATGATGAACAATGTGCCGAGGCCCAGGACGCCCAGCCCCACAACCGCCATTCCCATAACCGAGCCGCCGGAAAAAGCAACCATGAGGGCGGAAACCAGGCCGTCTTTTTTGGCCGCGTTGGTGGTCCGGACGTTGGAGAGTGTCGCCACTTTCATACCGAAAAATCCGGCAAGGGCGGAGCAGAGAGCGCCTACGACAAATGAAAGGGCCACAAGCGGGCTGCTTGCTGAATTGCCGTAGTTTCCAATGATCAGGAGAACGGCAATCACAATAACAAAGATGGCGAGAACCCGGTATTCCCGGGACAGGAATGCCATGGCGCCTTCCCGGATATGTCCGGCGATTTCTTTCATTGTGTCGTTTCCCTCATCCTGCTTTGCCACCCACATTGATTTCCACAACGCGAACAGGATCGCCAGTACCCCACCAACTGGAATCAGGTAAATGATTGTTTGCATAGACAAAACTTCAACCCTCCTTACGGTCTTTTATTGTAAAGCTGCATTGCCTTTTTCAAGTCGTGCTCCCCCAGAAGTATATGAAGAGCATTATATGCGTTTTTAAACGCGTTTTCAAACAAATCCTGTTCTCCCTTCGGGATTTTTGAGAGAACGAAATCTGCTCCCGGCCGGTCTCCCCTGAGGGGGGAATCAATTCCGAACCGGATTCGTGTAAATGTATCTGTTCCCAGAACATTTATGATGTGAGCCAGCCCCTTGTGGCCGCCTGAACTTCCCTGTTCGCGGATTCGGATGGAACCGGCCGGCAGGTCCAGGTCATCATAACAAACGATAATTCTGTCAAGGCCTATTTTGAAATAGTTCATGGCGTCTTTTACGCCGTTTCCGCTTAAGTTCATGAATGTGGTTGGTTTCGCCATTACTACATCTTCCCCGAAAAGGCCGGTTTTCAGAAAAGAAAAATTCAGCTTGTCCTTGAATTTCGCTTTTTCATTCTGCTGAATACAGATATAGTCCAAAAAAAGAAATCCGAGATTATGGCGGGTAAATTGATACCGCCGTCCCGGATTTCCCAAGCCTACAATCAGGTACATAAATATTGTTATTCTTCGGTTGCTGTTTCGGTGGCTGCTGCCTCTTCTCCCTCTTCCAGCAATTCTTCCGCTTCAGCGGTTTCCTCTTCATGAACTCTCATGATGTCCACTTTTACCACAACGGTATCGTCATGATCGGTGATTTTCCCTTTTTCCAGTTCGATGTCTTTTACACGGATGGAGTCGCCGATTCTGAGTTCGGAAACATCCAATTCAATGTTGGCGGGAATTTCCGTTACTTTTGCCACGAGGTTCAGGGTTCTGGCGATAAAGTCCATCATGCCGCCCTCGTTTTTAACGCCGAAGGGGGTTCCTTTCAGGATAACGGGCACGGAAACTTCAATTTCCTGATCCGGGTTAACCCTGAGAAAATCCGCGTGAATGACCCGGTGGGAGATGGGGTCTATCTGGTAGTCCTTAATCATGACGTGACGTTTCCGGTCGGTTCCGGCAAGTTTCAGCATCCGTACCGTGTTCAACCCGGTTTCTGCATGGAGCATCTGCCAGACTTCTTTTTCCGCAATGGAAATGGACATGGGCTTCCGGTCACCGCCATATACGACGCCGGGGATCATTCCCAGTTTTCTGAGCCGTCTGTTGGGGCCTTTCCCTGTTAACTCTCTCGGCTCGACTTCAATATACTCTTTCATTGTGTTCCTCCAGATTAGATGAATAGTGAACTGATTGACGTTTCTTCGTGTGTCCGTTTGATTGCTTCACCGAAAAGGTTGGCAACGGACAGGACCTGAACCCGGTCTTTCGGGTCATTTTCTTTATTAAACGGGATGGTGTTGGTTATGTACACCTTCTCAATATGGGACTGGTTGATGCGGTCGATTGCCGGGCCGGAAAGTACGCCGTGGGTAATGGCGGTCCGGATGGAACGGGCACCTTTTGTCATCAGTGCTTCCGCGGTTTTAACAATTGTACCGGCAGTGTCAATGATATCGTCCACAATCAATACATTTTTGTTTTTCACATTTCCGACAATGTTCATGACTTCCGATTCGTTGGCCTGTTCCCGGCGCTTGTCCACAATGGCAAGGGGCGCGTCCAGGCGTTTTGAATATGCCCGTGCCCGTTCCGCTCCGCCCACATCCGGTGCGACTACGCAGAGGTCCGGGATGTTCAGTGAACGGATAAAGCCAATGAAAATTGCCGAGCTGTACAGGTGGTCCACCGGTATGTCAAAGAAACCCTGAATCTGATTTGCGTGAAGGTCCATTGTGAGAATCCTTGAAACACCGGCTTTTTCCAGGAGGTCGGCAACCAGCTTGGATGTGATGGGAACCCTGGGTTTGTGTTTCCTGTCCTGCCTCGCGTATCCGAAATAGGGGATAACTGCCGTGATGCGGGTGGCACTGGAACGTTTCAGTGTGTCAATGGCGATAAGCAGTTCCATGAGGTTTTCATTTGCCGGCGCACATGTGGATTGAATGAAAAACACATCGGAACCCCGGACATTGTCCGGGATATAGCAGGAAATTTCACCGTCGCTGAAACGGCCGAGATCAATATGTGACAGTTCAATTCCCAGATAATCCGCAATTTCCTTTGCGATGGCCGGATTCGAATTACCGGAAAAAATCTTGATGGGGTGATGTTTCATCATTCAACCTTTCCTTTTAATCAGGATGGCTGGGGAGGCAGGAATCGAACCTGCGCATAGCGGAACCAAAACCCGCTGCCTTACCACTTGGCTACTCCCCAAATTAAATCAGTAACCGAACTCCTTAACAGATAAAAGTGTGGATGTGTCCACAGACTTTTCTTCCGTTTTTTCTTCCCGGGCGGATTCTTCTCCTTCCGAAACGGCTTCACTGGAAACCGGTTTCTGCTCCATTGGTTCCGGTGAGTTTTCTGTTTCGACATCTTGAACGGCAAAATCGCTGCCGAGACGGCGCCCGGTAACGTTTTCGTAGGTTTCAAATACCCGTTCTTCAATCATTTTCCGGGTTTCTCCGTTCAGGGGATGGGCGACGTCTCTGAATTTGCCATTGGCAGCCTTTTTGCTGGGCATGGACAGGAAGGCCCCCCGTGCAGTTTCAATAATCTTGATGTCACTGACGATGAAGCAGTTGTCAAAGACGATGGAAGCAAATCCCTTCAGTTTTTTCTCATTGTTGATGGGTGTTACGTTGACCTCTGTGATCTGCATGCTACATGACCTCCATGTTTAGTCAAAACGTGGTCATTATAGCAATTTCGCCGCCCTTGTCAAACAAAACAAGCGGCAGAAAGTACAATTTTTTCCCTTTTTGTTCCGTAACCGGAGAGTTCGTCTTATCCAAAGTCCGGATGAAACGGCGGGTGCAAAATTCCCCTGTTGGTGATAAAGCCGGTGACAAGATGCCCGGGGGTTACGTCAAAACCAATGTGAGAGACGGGGCTTGCCGCCGGTACGATCGGTTTTCCGTTAATGAATGCCACTTCATCCCGGCTTCGTTCCTCAATGGGGATACCGGCACCGGACTTGAGAGAAAGGTCAAAGCTGGACATGGGTGCAGCGATATAAAACGGTATCTTGAAATACCGGGCCAGTACCGCCACCACCATCGTTCCGATTTTGTTGGCGGTGTCTCCGTTGGCTGCGATGCGGTCAGCCCCGGTAATTACAGCATCAATTTCTCCTTTTGCCATGAAATATCCGGCGCTGTTGTCGGTGATGACCCGGTGAGGGATTCCGGCCTCCGCCAGTTCAAATGCGGTGAGCCGTGCCCCCTGGAGGTAGGGCCGTGTCTCGTCCGCGAACACCTCTTTCAGCTTCCGCTGCCGGTAAAGGGACCGGATTACCCCCAGCGCTGTGCCGTATCCGCCTGTTGCCAGGGCGCCGGCATTGCAGTGGGTCAGGATAGTGACCGGTTTTTGAAACAGCGCTGCCCCCAAATCTCCCATCTGCCGATTCATTTCAATATCTTCCATATGAATTTTAAGTGCTTCCGCTGCCAGCGCCGCGGCGTTTCCACCGGTTTTCCCATGGCACTTCCGCATCCGCTCCACCGCCCATCGGAGATTGACGGCAGTGGGGCGGCTGTCCAGAAGCAGGCGGCAATCCCTGTCGAATTCCCGGTTTAACATCGCGGACAATGCCAGCCCGTAGGCAGCCGTGATTCCGATGGCGGGTGCTCCGCGAACCACCATGTCCCGAATGGCGCTGGCGGTTTCTTCCGGTGTCCTGCAGGATATGAATTCTTTTTTTTCCGGCAGCCTGCGCTGGTCCAGTAAAATCAGTTCATTGTTTTTCCACAAAATATGTTCCATGATGCCTCCGGGCCTTTTTTGTATAACATCTTATTATACGGAATACGAATGCAGCGGCAAGCTTATCCCGCAGCGCATTATTCTCACAGTGTGAAATTTTCATCCGCAGTCTCCGGCTGTCCTGAAAAGACAAGTGTCGGGAAATCCATGCCACTGCGGCTGTTGTGAGTATTACATCAAAGAGAGATTTTCAGTTGCATTTCAAAAGGGGGGTGATATAATTTCAACAAATGAAAAGAAGAGCCCAGGAGTGAATTGTTGAATGTTACGAAATATTTCCGGTTAATTGCCCCGGTTCTTATCTTTTGTATATGCGGGTGGCCCCTTGCTGTACATGCCGATTCCAAAGGCGTTGGCGGCAGGCTTCAAGCTGCGGTCATCAACGGCTTGAAAGCGGAAACCACGGTTGAACAGCAAAAGGCTGTCCATGAAATTCGCCGATCAATGGATGAAGGCGGATATCAGGTTTTTCCTTTCTCGGATGACCTTTTTTCTCCGGCAGTACACGGGGGGAGTGAAAGCGCTGTAAAAAAGGCATTGCAGGAATGGAATCCGGAATGGAAACGGGGGCGGTTTGCCGGAATTGACCGTTTAATTCTTGCCGGCCAACTGAAACCGGTATTGGGGGAACTTTCCAAAGGGTTTTCCACCGTGCTGAAAGACCCGTTGAATATGGTCCGACTGCTGTTGAGCGGCTTTGAAGGCCTGTATCTTCTGGGTATGATTTTTTTTGGTATTTTCGGTGTGATTGCACTGATCAAATACGGACGAAATTTTCACCACGATATCAGCCGGTTTCTTGAGGCAAGAATTTCTTCCGAATTCTTGAGAGTGATGGCGAGTTCACTCCTTTACCTGCTTCCTGTTCTGTTTACGGTGCCTGCAAAATATTTGCCCATTTACTGGGGTTTGCTCTTTTCTCCATATTTTTCAAGAAATGAGAAAATCGCATTTTCTCTCAACGTGGGGCTCGTTCTGATATTTCTTGCGGGATTCATGTATGCCGCAAAAGTGGGGAATCAGGTTTCTTCTCCTGAATTTCTTTATTATCGATCTCTTGAGATGCCGTTTTCGCAGGTGGAGGGGTTTAATCCGGAGCCACGGCTGGAGCTTTTTTCAAAGGCGACCAACCGGATGCGCCGGGGGCAGTTTTCGGAAGCGATTTCATTTTACAAAGAAATTGATTCTTCCTCCTATCTCTATCCTTTTGCCTTGAACAATATCGGGGTGGCCTATTTCCATCTCAAAGAGTTCGAATTATCACGGGATTTTTTCAGGGAAGCGGCACAAAAATCGGGAAACTTGAAAACTCCGGGATATAATCTTGCTGTAGTAATGCTCAGTACCTACAACCTTGCGGAGTCTTCTTCGGAATTGAAATCCGTTTATGAAAAAAGCCCGAACCGTGTTATTTCAAATCTCCTTGAACAAATTCGTTATCCGGTGCCGATGATCGAAGTCCCCGGCGCCGCATTTCTGTATGGCAAACTTTTTACCCTGCACTTTCAGAAGGGAGTGATACCCGGTGGTGATTCGGGGGAAAAGGAAATGGTTTTTGTGGTTCTCATTTTTCTGATTTTTCTTTTGTTGGGATTCATTTTCCGTGACCGGGATATTTCCGAAAGCTGCAGCCGGTGCGGAAAGCCATTCCGCTTTCTGGAATCCCATAATGACAAGATGTGTAAACAGTGCGTAACTGTCTTTGTAAAAAAGGAGAATCTGGATTCCGGAAAGCGGATGGCAAAAGTGGAAAGTATTCGTAAATACAATCGTATCCGGAAGATTATTCAGGGAACCATTGGCTTGTTAATTCCCGGAACGTATAATATCTTTGTTAATGAAACTGGGGTTCGCGGCGTATTTTCATATTTTCTGTTTTCCGGATGTCTGCTGTTATCCCGGAGCGAATTAAAATTATTGGGAAGCTGGTTTCTGGCAGTGCCTTTTCTGCTGGTGATTGTTTTTATTCTGGTCATAAATATTTTCGGGATTGTGCCGGAACTGGGAGAAGATTAAATGGCACTTGAAGGAACATTAAAAGATTTCAGCCTTGCCGATATTTTCCAATTGATCGGTATTCAGAAAAAAACAGGTATGCTGGTACTGAGAGAAGGGGAAGAGCTTGTCAGGGTTACATTCCAAAACGGGACAATCGTAGGGGCGGAAAAAGAATCGGAACAGACGGAATCCCGCCTGGGGCATGTTCTGGTAAAACGCGGCGTAATTTCTCAGGAACAGTTGAACCGTGCATTGGAAACCCAGTCCGAAAGTCTGCAGCGCCTGGGGCAGGTTCTGGTTGAGAATGGATTCATCGGTTCGGCAGACTTAAAAGAAGCGCTCAGAAATCAGGTACTGCAAATCGTATACAGCCTGTTTCGCTGGAAGAACGGCCACTATCACTTCTCTCCCCGGGAAGTGGTGGATTTTGACAGAGACAACATTGAACCGATTTCCACCGAAAGCATTCTGATGGAAGGGTTACGGATGCTGGATGAATGGCCGTTGATCGAACGGGTTATCACAGATCCTTATGTTGTTTTCCGGCGAACGGATAAAGCAATAAAAGTGAGAGATTCTTTTTCTTCATCTTTTGATGAGCCCGGCCTGGGCAGTGAAATTGAGTCCATCAGTTTGCCCCACGACCAGGTATATGTGCTCAATCTGGTGGATGGCGTTTCATCTGTTAAAGAAATCAGTGACAAATCCAAATTGATTGAGTTTGAAACATTCCGAAACCTGTATGATTTGCATGAAGGCGGATTTATAGAAAAAACGGAATATACCGTTCCGGCTGTTTCCGATTATTTCCGCTATACGGAGGAGCGTAAAGAGTACAGCACTCCGGTCGCTATCCTGGTAGGTATCCTGTTTTTAATCGGGTTTCTGTTTTCATTTCACAGTCCGGTGAGCCGTCTGTTTCCTGCATACAGCCGGATAGACCGCCAGTCGGACGTTGAGAAGCTCAACGAGTTCGGAAGATTGGAAAAAATGAGGGTAGGTGAGCTTCATCGTATTATCAAGAGTGATTTTTCCGTACGGCCCGGCAGCATGATTACAGTTGGAGAAGACCGGTATATGCTTCCCGGAAAGTATGGTCTCCGGATTCCCTTTTCCATCCAGTGGCAGAAAGCTTTAAATGATGAAATTCCTGAAACGAACTGATATTCTCCTTTTCATTTACGGATGTCAGTGGTTTGCACTGTTTCTGATCCCAAATGCTGCTGCGGATTACTTTCTGGTGGGAATGACATTTTTCTTTATTCTTACTGCACCGCGTCCGTGGTTTTTTGTGGTTCTTCAGTTTGCTTTCATTCTTGTGGCACCGCCTGCGGTATTCCGGGCGGTTCTTTTCGGTGTTCTTTTTCTTCTGCTGCGGGACAATAAAATTCCATTTCGGGTTTCGGTTGTTCTACTGGTGTTTTTCTTTTTTTTCCTTGCCCGATACGCCGGGTTTCGGATTCCGGTGGTTTTTCCCGGTGTATTGGCAATCGGAGCTCTGATTTATGCGGTTTCCCGTGTGAAAGGCCTGGCGGTTGTACTGGCCCCTTCTTTATCGGTTTATTGTATTGTTTCTCTTATATATGTTTTCTTCTATTTGTTCTGGGAACATGCATACCGGTTTCAACCGGTTTTTGCAATTCCCCTTGATTTGATTCAGCTGACAACTGCGGCAGTGCTCTTTTGTACGGTGCGCAGCGGAGGATGTGGTGGAATTGAAAGAAATGCGGCGCCTGGTACTGAATCCATCGACGCCGGGCCCGGTACTTGAAGAAATATATGAACTGAACCGCAAAGAGAAACATGCGCATGCCGTATGGGTCGCTTTGTCCCTTCATCCCCGCTGCCCGGAGAGCCTTCGGGAACTCATTTTTCCCCATCTTTTCTGGCGGGATCTATTGAAAGTTATGGACTGCCCTGCGGTGGTGGAACGGGCAAAGCAAAAAGCACTGCGTTTGTTGAGACAGCGTATGGAAAGAGCGGCGGCAGGGGAGTGGAAAGCACTTGCCAGGGTGTGTCCGCCAAAACTGTTTTCCTGGGTCATGAAGCAGGATCAGCCCGGGCTGTTTTCCGTGCTGCTGGATAATCCCAGAATGACGGAAAGTGCGCTGGTTCAGCTGATTCACTCTCCTGCAATGCAGGCTGATTTTTCAATTATGATTGCAAACCACCGGCTCTGGCAGAATCGGCGGTCTGTTCGAACTGCGCTTGTCTATTGCAAAAAGACCGATTTAACCACAGCATTGATTTCATTGAAACAAATGACGAAACCTGAACTGGCGGCAATTGAGAAAACACTTTCCCTCCATCCCCTGATTCGGCATTCTGCTTCTGCGCTGCTCAGCCGAAAAGATGAAAAATAATAATTATTGACATTGCCACGACAATAAGGGACTTGAGGATGATCCCGCTGATTTTTCCGATAAGGACACCGGCTACGGAACGAAAAATTGTTCCGGCTTCTGTCCTGCCTGCGACGGTTTCACCGATAATCACCCCGAGGATGAGGCCCGCTGGAATCAGGTAGAACTGAAACGTCACAATTGCCAGCAGTGAACCCGCAAACATGCCGATGACAGAGCCCCAGACCGCCTGCTTGGAAGCATGGAAGGTTTTGGCTCCGATGGTGCCGGAGAGAAACTCAATCAACTCTGCCAGTGCCATAAGAACAAAGAGTATAATTAAAACATGAAAAGACATGGACTGAAAACCGGTAGCCCAGCCATAGATGAGGGCGTCGAGAAAAGCCAATGCACTGCCGGCAAATCCCGTGAGCGTCAATGCCAGCGCAATCAGAAGAACCAGAATGACAATGACTTTTCCCGCAATCCCCGCTACCAGTAACATAATAATTAAAAAAAGGGCGGGAATCACCCCGCCCCTGTTTTTCAGCCTTTCAGGCCGTTATCTTCCAGCCAGCGTTCCGCGTCAATGGCAGCCATACACCCGGAACCTGCTGCGGTAATGGCCTGGCGGTAAACATGGTCCCGGACATCTCCAGCTGCAAAAACGCCTTCCACTGAAGTGTAGGTCGAATCCGGTTTGGTGCGAATGTAACCGGTCTCATCCAATTCCAGTTGTCCGTTCAAAAATCCGGTATTGGGTTTGTGGCCGATGGCGACAAAGAAGCCGTCTACTTCCTGCTCAAACTCTTCACCGGTTTTGGTATTTTTCAGACGGATTTTTTCCACCTGTTCGTTTCCCAGCACTTCCACCGGAACCGCACTCCAGATAAATTCGATTTTCGGGTTTTCCAGCGCCTTTTTCTGCATGATTCTGCTGGCACGGAGTTCGTCCCTGCGATGAACAATGTAAACTTTGCTGGCATGGTTGGTCAGATAAGTGGCATCTTCCATTGCCGTATCACCGCCGCCGACCACCATTACCACTTTGTCCCTGAAAAAGAAACCGTCACAGGTGGCGCATCCGCTGACCCCGCGTCCCATGAATTCCTTTTCGCCGGGGATTCCGAGGAAACGGGCGGATGCTCCGGTTGCAACAATAATTGAATTTGTTGTCAATGTTTTGTCATTCATTGTGTGAACTGTAAACGGGTGTTTACCTAAATCAACGGAATCCACCATGTCGGAATAAATGTCCAGATCGAATTTTTCGGCATGTTCCCTCATTTTCATCATCAATTCCGGCCCCATAATGCTGGAATAGCCGGGAAAGTTTTCCACATCACTCGTAATTGTCAATTGGCCCCCGGGCTGCAGTCCTTCGATCATCAGGGTGTCAATCATTGCCCGGCGGGAATAAATGCCGGCTGTATAGCCTGCGGCCCCGCTGCCGATAATTACCAGTGGCCAGTGTCGTTGAATCGTCATGTTTTCTCCTTTTTCTCAACCATTTTCAATTGTATTATAGCCATAAAGCGGTACCCGTGCAACAGCCCTTCCTCTTTCCCGGTGTGTCCTGCCGTCCCGGTTTATCACCCGGCGTTCGGAAGGAGTGAGTTTCTTAACTTTTTTCATGGAAAAGTTCGGTTTTTATTGTCAATAGTGTCACTATGCAGTCGTAAAGGCGAAAAATCGCTCTATTTCAGGAAAGAATCTGGATATTTTTTAGAAAACTGCTATTCTGGTATTAGAGCACATTTAGCAGGGGTGATCTATGCAGATCTGGGCCGTAGGAGGAGGAAAAGGAGGCACGGGCAAGAGTTTCGTTACTTCCGGCCTCGGTGTGTGTCTTGCCGAGAGAGGATTGAAAGTGATTCTGGTTGATGCGGATTTTGGCGGAGCGAATCTCCATACCTATTGTGCGGTTCTGAAGCCCGGGCACTCTTACGGCGAATTTGTCAGGGGCAGTGCGCAGCTGTCTGAACTGATTTTGGAAACACCGGTGCCGGGCCTTTCGATTATTGCGGGAGATTTAAACAGCTCCGGTACAAATCCTATGACTTATGCCCTGAAAGTGAAATTTTTCCGTCAACTGAAAAAACTTCAGGCAGATGTGGTTCTGCTGGACCTCGGTGCGGGCAGTCACCATAAGACACTGGATGTTTTTCTGGAAGCGGACCGGATGATTGTGGTAACGGTACCGGAACGGATGGCGATAGAAAATCTGTATGTTTTTATTAAGAGTGCTTTCTTTCGCAAACTTTCTCCGTTGTTTACCAAAGCCGGGATTCGGAATGAGGCAAGGGAAATATGGGCCAGGCGGAGTGATTTTAACCTCTCTTCGATGGAGGAATTTACAGATTACCTCAGCGGGCATTATCCGGAATTCGGGCAGTTGTACGGGGAGGCGATGCGTGACTTCCGGGTGCACATTGTACTGAACAAGGTTCGGGATTACCGGCAGACGGAAACCGGGTTTGCCGTGAAGAGTATGACGGAGAAGTATCTGGGAATCCCCGCTTCTTTTGCCGGTCACGTTCGCTATGATCGGGATTTCTGGGACCGTCTGCTTCAGGATCAGGTTTGTCTCAGCCGTGTTTCGGCCGCCCGGATTATGGTGGATATGTGCAGAGTTACGGACAGGCTGTCAGAGGGAGCTTCACTGCGTCCCGGTGTTTCGGGGGAGACGGGATGAACGGAGACGGCCTGGAACAGTATTACAGGATTCTTGAAGTTGATGCGGGAGCGACGCTTCAGGAAATTGAGCACGCGTACCGGATGCTGAAACGGATTTATTCCGGTGATTCAACCGCCGCGGTTCCGGGAATGCGGGAATTTTCAGAAACAAAGCGCCTGGAACTTTTGGATGAGATTGAAAACGCGTACAGGATGTTGCTGAAAAAGCTGAAAACACAGACTCAGGGGGTGGTGCCCCGGCAAAGGCGCGTGGAAGAGGGAACTCCGGTGAACGGAGAGCTTCTTTTTCGAACCCGAAATGAAATCGGGGTGACACTGGATGAAGTTTCCCGCCGGACAAAGGTTCGGAAAGACTATATCCGGGCGTTGGAGATGGAAGATTTCGGGCGCCTGCCCGATGCCGCCGTTTATGTCAGGGGATTTGTCCGGGCGGTTGCGGAGTATCTCGGTTTCTCTGCCGATGATATTGTGCCTTCATATATGCTTCGTTACAATAACTGGACGGTTCAACGGAAAAAGAAGTAGGTTTCGGGATCCGGGAAGTTGATATCAGGTGGATATGGACTTTATATTTTCGGCGATTTGCGGCTGTTGTTTCATTTCGGTAAAAAATTTGTCCAGGAAATGTTCATTGGTATAGATTTTCCTCATGCCAAAACGGTGGACAGAGCTCTGGCTGATGTTCAGCGTGCGGTTCGTCACAAAACTGAGATTGGTTGCCGGGTCGTTTCCCGCACCGTTCATGTACATTTTTTTCAAAAGATCCACCTGATGGTCGATTTCTTCCGATGTGGACTCTGTTTTAATTTTTTTTCTGTGTTTTTTTGCAGGCTCCAGTCCCAGTAAACTTCTGAGGTTCTCATCTTTTTTCTTTTTGCGGTTTTCCGACTTTGTTTTCCGATAGTGGTGGGCAATTTCAAACGGAACGGCATCTACGGTAGATTTGTAAATTTCTTCTGAACGGACAATCCAGCCCAGGTTGTGAATAATTACTTTGTCGGAAACGGTGGAGTAGATGTTTTCCACAAAGGGTTTGATAACGGTATCTGTGGATTCTTCAATGGAATCAAACATGTTCAGCACAAAATAAACACGGAAGTGTTCAATGGCGTGGCGCAGCAGGTGGACAAAGCGTTTGTCCGGGAATTCATCTTCAATCATCCGGAGAAAGTCATCAAGGGATTTGAGCTGTTCGTCGTAGCCGTCTTCCACCAGGTCAATTAACTCGTTGAAAAGCTGGGTATCGTTTTTGTCAATGTTGGGAAAATGCCGGTTCAGTACTTCGGCGGACTGGAAGATCAGACGGATCATACGAAACAGAATGGCTTTGGTCATCTCCGAAGCGGTAACGGTGGCGGCTTTGTTCTTCGGAGTGAACAACAGAATTCCCGTATTTGTGAAAGGCAGAAATTCGATGACGTTGTAGTCAATCCCCGCTTTTACATCCAGGATGACAAAATCAGCATCAATACTGTTGATTCCGTCAATGAGACGGAGTTTCACATCGTCTGAGAAGTTGACAACATCGTAGATGAAATTTCTCGGAGAAGCAATAAAAGAGAAGTTTTTGAATACCCCGTCCGGGTCCAGTTTTGTGTCCAGCGGAGTGAGACAGTCTTTCAATGCCGCGTTCTTTTTGAGAAAATGGTACAGGTCTTTTTTTACCGGTGTATCCAGGCAGTTCCGTAGGCTGGAAGTGCCGGTGTCCATGTCAATGAGCACGGTTTTATGGGTACGGGACAGTGCCAGTGCGTAGTTCATGGCAAATGTTGTTTTGCCCACGCCGCCCTTTCCAGAAGATACCGGTATGATGCGCAATCAAGACCTCCTTTGTTCTGTTCATGGGGATTATAGCACAGGAATTCTGTTAGAAAAGACAAGTTTAATTCTGGTAGTTGTTTCCGCAGGGCAGCCGCTTTGCCGCCCTTTTGCTGAGATTTTTAACCTTTTATTTTCTCCGTGGCGGCTGCAACATCTTTTTTCCGCCGGTGAAACCAGGAAAGCCCCCCTGCGAGAAGCAGTGCGGATGGGGGGAGCGGCAATAGCGGTTTATTCTGGTTTTGTCTGCCGGAATACGATGATTCAATCGGCCGCTTTTCCATGGGATAGCGGTTGATGAATTCCCGGACAACCTGTAAAAACCGTTCCGGCAGGTCGTCGTGGATCCGGTGGCCGCAGGGAAACATTCTTAACCTTGAATTGTATGCCCGTACCAGGATTTTCGCGGCGTACTGGGGCGGATTCAGGTAATCTTTGTCTCCCAGCATCATCAGCAGGGGTTCTTTGATTCTGTCTGCGGTGTGGACACTGAGGTCGCCGCCCTGATCCGCCAGCCATTCGATGGTTTCCACCCACTGTTTCACCATCGGGCCGGGGTCTTTGATACCGTGCCGATTCTTGATTTCCTCCGTTACCCAGGTGGGAGGATAATATTTGGCAACTTCTTTTTTCACGCCGGGGCCGACGTAACCGATAGCACCCCATACTACAACCGACCGGAACCGTTCCGGGTGAGTCCCCGCCAGAATCAGTCCGATTTCACCGCCGTCGGAAAAGCCGAGGAGGTGAACTTTTTTCAGCTTCAGGGCATCCATAAATGCCAGAATATCCCCGGCGTCTCTCTGGTAGAAATCGTGGGGGAATGTCCGGGGTTTCGGGAGAGACTTTCCGTAACCCCTGTATGTGGGTGCAAATACAAGGTGGGTTTTTGACAGCGCATCAATGAGGCCGCCCAGTTCGGTTCGTCCGGTTCCCATAAATCCGTGGAGCAGGATTACAGGTTCTCCCTTTCCCGCCTTTTCATAGTGGAGTACCGCCCCTGTCGGGAGTGATATCATCGGCATTTTCTGTCCTCCTGGCTGTTATTGTGTCTGAAATATATTCTAGCACAGCCTGATTGAAAGTTTTGTAAAGAAACAGGGGAGAAAGATTTTGATGTTTCGGATAAAATCGTTTAGATTGGTGGAGTGATTTCAAAGTGGAGGGAATGATGTGTGGCTTTGTGGGAATGATCGGTTTGGAAAATGCCTCAAGGCATGTGGCAACGGCACTTCAGGCGATTCAGCACCGCGGACAGGATTCCGCAGGTATCGGCACAAAAAAAGGCAACCATTTCCGTCTGTATAAGGACTTGGGGCTTGTGCACACGATTTTCAGCGAAGATGATTTGAAACGCCTGGAGGGAAGCTGTGCCGTCGGCCATGTCCGGTATCCGACCATGGGCAGTGCCAGCAAGGAGGATGCCCAGCCGTTTTACAGCCGCTGGCCGGGGATTATCATGGCCCACAACGGCAACATCATGAATTTTGAAGAAATGAAAAAACATCTGCTGGACCAGTCCAATTATCTTTCCAGCCGCTGTGATATCGAGCCGGTGCTTTATCTGTTGTCCAGCGAGATTATGAAGGGAAACGGGAAACCGAAAGCATCTTACACGGTGGAGGATGTGCTCCGGGGAATGCGGGAAACATACAAAATTGCGAAAGGCGCCTATTCCATTGTCGGGATTATGAATATTGAAGGCGAGGACACCCTTTTCGTTGCCCGGGACGCCTATGGTATCCGCCCTGCAATGTGGGGGCGGAAAGGGGATGCTTACATGGTGGCATCCGAAAGTATCTGTATGGATGTTCTGGACTTTGACACTGTGGGCTCGGTGGCGCCGGGTGAAGTGATTTTTTTCCGGCCCGGGAAAGAGCCGTTCAGGGAAAGCATAGATTTCCGGGGAAGGCGCCCCTGTATCTTTGAATACATATATTTTGCCCGGCCGGATTCCAGAATCAATGATGACGATGTGTATCAGGTTCGGCTGAAACTGGGGAAACTCCTTGCCGAAGAATGGATGGAACGCCGGGATTACGAGCTTGATGTGGTGATGCCGATACCGGATACCGCCCGTCCTTCCACTATTATGTTTTCCGAGACAATCGGGGTGCCGGTGCGGGAGGGATTTATCAAGAACCGGTACAGTGGCCGGACATTCATCATGCCCCATCAGGGGGCGAGAAAATCCGCTCTCCGGCTGAAACTGAATCCCATTGACTCGGAAGTCCGGGGGCGCCGGATACTGTTGATAGATGACAGCATTGTCCGGGGAAATACACTGAAACAGATTGTTGCCACACTGGCATATAAAGAGCCGAAAGAGATTCATCTCGCGATTTATTCTCCGCCGGTGATTCACCCCTGTTTTTACGGCATTGATATGTCCACCCGGAATGAATTGATTGCCTATCAGATGATGAAAGAGCTGGGCTTGGGGGAGGAAAGTTTCGATGGGCAGAACCAGGAGAAGCTGGAATCACGCCTTGCGGAGGAATTGGGTGTAAATTCTCTGACTTTTCTTTCTGTGGGGCGCCTGAACCGTATTTTCGGCAAAGAACGCTGTGCGGCATGTTTTGACGGAGATTATCCGGTTCCGGTTCCGGAGGATGTTAAACAGTGCATTGTCCGGGACCGGATGATGCAGCGGGGAGAGAGCGGAAGCCAGTAACAATTTTACCGATGGGGAACTGAAATGACGATTTATATTCCGTCTGTTCCGAAAAACATGGAACGATTCGGCAACTGTTTTACCCGTTTTGTCGGGCGTTTGATTCTCCGGATTATGGGGTGGAGATTTGAGGGTAGGCTGCCGAATGAAAAAAAACTGTTGTTTATTGTGGCGCCCCACACTTCCAACTGGGATTTTTTTCTTGGAATAACGGCGGTGTTTGCCATTGGGTTCCGGGTAAACTGGCTGGGAAAGCACACGATTTTCAGAAAACCTTTCGGTACATACATGAAATGGATGGGAGGTATTCCCGTTGACAGGGGAAAAGCCGGCCATGTTGTGGATCAGGTGATTGCCCGGATAAGAGAGTCTGACGGTATGGCATTGGGGATGTCACCCGAGGGGACAAGGAAGAAAGTCTCACACTGGAAAAGCGGATTTTATCGTATTGCAGAAGGAGCGGGAATCCCAATTGTTCCGGTTTCATTGGATTATGCAAAAAAAACCATTACCTTTATGCCTCCTTTTGTTCCCACCGGAAATCAGAAATCGGATGTTGGGATACTACAGCATCTTTTTGACGGAGTGACCGCGAAGTATCCGGAAAAATTTTAAAAAGACAGGATTCAGTTGAGATAACTTTTCAGAATGCCCCGGTACCGGGATCGCCGGATTTTTTTTAATGCACTTTTTTCAATCTGGCGGACCCGTTCCCGGGAGAGATGAATCAATTCACCGATTTCCTGGAGGGTTTTCGGGTCTTCGCCGTTGAGCCCGTATCGGTGACTTAAAATCTTGATTTCTCTATCGTTCAGCATGGATAAAGATTCATCAAGGTCATCCAGAAAAGATTGTTTGATGAGCTTCTCGTCTGCGCCGGGAATGGAAACCTGTTCGATAAGGTCCTCAAGGGAAATGTCCGCATCGTCCGAGAGAGAGGCGTTGAGGGATTGGGCTTCCACCACTTTTGAAAGAATGGAACGAAGCTGGAGCTCCGTGATGTTCAGTTCTTCCGCCACCTCTTCCGGGGTGGGGTCTCTGCCCAGTTCTTTCTGGAGCTTGTTCTGAACTCTGGAAATATTATTGAACAGGTTCAGGGTTTTGTGGGAGACCCGAAAAACACCGCTTTGTTCCGAAATGGCATGAATAATGGATTGGCGAATCCACCAGACCGCATAAGTAATGAACTTTACGTTCCGATCCGGGTCAAAACGCTTTGCCGCTTCAATCAGCCCGAGGTTTCCTTCGTTTATGAGATCCATGAAGGGGACCCCGCGTCCCCGGTAATTTTTGGCAACTGAAACAACGAATTTCAGATTGGCTTCAACCAGTTTTCTCAACGCCTCACTGTCCCCCTTCTGAATTCTACGGGCCAGTTCCTTTTCCTCGTCCGGTGTAATCCTTGGAAGTTCATTGATTTCATGGAGGTAGAGTTTCAGTGCCTGCTCATCCTCGTAGATTCGCTTATTTGCCATCTTCGTTCTCAATGTCCAGGCGGACAATCCCGCTTCGGGGGATTTTTACCAGTGCGTTCCGGATTTTTTCTTTGCCGTTGTCGAGATGCTCAACGATAATTTTTTCCAGAGCCACGGCCAACTGATTGATTTCATTCTGCATTTGTTCCATCTTCTTTCTCATATTCAGGATGACTTCAATCCCTGCAAGGTTGACCCCAAGGTCCCGGGCGAGGTTCAGGATAACTTCAAGCCGTTTTAAATCATTTTCAGAATAGAGCCTGGTATTACCGTCGGTGCGGGACGGTGTCAGGAGGCCGTGCTTTTCGTAGAGCCGCAGTGTCTGGGGGTGGATATTGTACATGTTAGCCACCACACTGATCATGTAGTAGGGTTCGGAATCTTTTTGTTTACGACCTGTCATTTCTTTCTCCTGTCCGGTACCGTTTATTGAAACACATCATTTTTCTGTTGGCAAATGTTTGCGGATGTCCGGATCTTCAAATTCCGAAAGTTCCCGCAGAAGTTCACGGACCCGTGTGTTTCTTGTTTCCGGTGTCTGCACCATGATTTCAAGGAACATATTTCCCGGCGTTCCGGTGCGAAGCGATTTAATCCCCTTCCCCCGAATCCGGATTTTCTGGCCGCATTGCGTTCCGGGCGGAATTCTTACTGTTGTTGTGCCGGTTACGGTGGGGACTTTGATTTTACTGCCCAGTGCCGCCTCGGACACAGTTATCGGAAGGGTCAGGTAAATGTTGTCTCCCACCCGGCGGAAAAATGGATGGGGCTCCACTTTGGTGATGATAAACAAGTCTCCCGGAGGGCCGCCGGCGTGGCCGGCTTCCCCTTTGCCGGCAATTCGGATTTTGGAGCCGTTATCCACTCCCGCGGGGATGCGGACATTGATGGTTTCTGTAAACGGTTTCCGGCCGCTTCCGTGGCATGCGCTGCACTGTGCTTCCTGAATCTGCCCGCTGCCTCCGCAGAGAGAGCAGGGGCGCTGCACATGAAAAAGGCCGCCGCCGGCTGTTTCCTGTCCGCTTCCGTGACAGCGGGGGCATACGGTGGGTTTGGCAATGGGAACCTGGCCCTTTCCACCGCATACGGAGCAGGGTTTGCTCCGGTTGACCCGAATCTTGGTGGTGATGCCGTTTACAGCATCCTGAAAGTTTAACTTCATGCTGTACTGAATGTCTTCGCCGCGCATGGGGGCGTTTGGGCGGGGACGGTTCCCTGCTCGAAATCCCCCGCTTTTGCCGAACATGTCAAAAATTTCGGAAAAATCAAACCCCCCGGCAGTTCCGTTAAATCCGCCGAAACCACTGAAATCCGGTCCGGGGCCGCCGTTTCTGTCTCCGACAAATCCGTAGGTATCGTACTGTTCTTTCAGTTTCGGGTCGGAGAGGACAGAATATGCCTCGGAAATTTCCTTGAACTTTTTTTCGGCATCAGCATCACCCGGATTTACATCCGGGTGATGCTTTCTTGCCAGCTTTCGATAAGCTTTTTTTATTTCCGCGGCCGATGCCCCCTTGCTTAATCCAAGGATGGCATAATAATCCTTACTGGACATAGTTTATCCTGTTAATCCTCGTCCACAACCTCGGCATCAACAACATTATCATCATTATTTCCGGTCTGTTCTCCCGCCGCGTTTCCTGGCGCATTGCCTTGTGCACCGGCAGAATCACCGGGATTTTCCCCGCCGTAAAGGATACTGGAAATCTTGTGCGATGCCGCAGTCAGGTTGTTAATGGCGGTATTGATGGCTTCCGTGTCATCTCCTCCGATTGCTGTTTTCAATGCGGAAATACCATTTTCCACGGCAGTTTTATCTTCTGCGGGGATTTTGTCCTTGTTTTCATTCAGAAGTTTTTCCATTTGATACACAAAGGTTTCTCCCCTGTTTTTCGCTTCAATCAGCTCCTGTTTTTTCTTGTCTTCATCGGCGTGAGCTTCCGCTTCCCGTACCATTTTGTCAATTTCTTCTTTGGACAGTCCGCTGGATGCGGTAATGGTAATTTTCTGTTCTTTTCCGGTACCTTTGTCTTTGGCGGAAACGTTCACAATTCCGTTGGCGTCAATGTCAAAGGTTACCTCAATCTGAGGCACGCCCCTCGGCGCGGGCGGAATTCCCACCAAGTGAAATTTCCCCAGAGTTTTGTTGTCCTGAGCCAGCGGGCGTTCCCCCTGGAGCACATGGATTTCAACAGAAGTCTGGTTATCCGCCGCGGTGGTGAACACTTCCGATTTTCTTGTGGGAATTGTGGTATTCCGTTCAATCATCCGGGTGAACTGGCCCCCGAGGGTTTCAATTCCCAGTGTCAGCGGAGTGACATCAAGGAGCAGAACGTCTTTTACGTCTCCCGCAAGGACACCGCCCTGAACAGCCGCGCCGATGGCGACTACTTCGTCGGGGTTAACACCCTTGTGCGGTTCCTGCCCGAAGAAATCTTTTACTTTCTGCTGGACCAGCGGAATCCGTGTGGACCCTCCCACCAGTACCACCGCGCTGATTTCGGATGTGCTGACTCCGGAGTCTTCCAGTGCCTTTTTGCAGGGTTCCATCGTCCTGTCAATCAGGTCTGAAATCATGGATTCCAGCTTGGAGCGGGTGAGTTTCAGGTTCAGGTGTTTGGGTCCGGATGCATCTGCAGTGATAAACGGCAGATTGATTTCCGTTTCCATCATGGAGGAAAGCTCGATTTTTGCTTTTTCCGCTGCTTCCCGGAGCCGCTGCAATGCCATTTTGTCGCCTGACAAATCAATTCCGGAATCCTTTTTAAATTCAGACACAATCCAGTCGATGATTTTGTGGTCAACGTTGTCGCCGCCGAGGTGAGTGTCTCCATTGGTTGCCTTCACCTCCACCACGCCGTCGCCAACTTCGAGGATGGAAATATCGAATGTGCCGCCGCCGAAGTCGTAAACGGCAATGACTTCATCTGATTTTTTGTCAAGTCCGTACGCGAGGGCAGCTGCGGTGGGTTCGTTGATGATTCGTTTTACATCCAGCCCGGCAATTTTGCCTGCATCTTTTGTTGCCTGCCGCTGGGCGTCGTTGAAATAGGCCGGTACCGTGATGACTGCCTCGGTAACGGTTTCACCGAGGTGGTCTTCCGCCGCCTGCTTCAGTTTCTGGAGAATTTTGGCGGAGATTTCCTGTGGTGCAATGAGTTTCCCGTCAATTTTTACCCGGACATCTCCGTTTTCCGCTTTCTGAATCTTGTAAGGGACCATCTTCATTTCTTCCGAAACTTCCTCAAAACGCCGTCCCATGAAGCGTTTGATGGAATAAACGGTTTTTTCCGGGTTGGTTACCGCCTGGCGTTTTGCCACCTGGCCAACGAGGACTTCATTATTTTTTGCATACCCCACCACAGACGGGGTTGTCCGTCCGCCTTCCTGGTTGGGGATGACTGTTACATCTGTTCCTTCCATAACAGCTACCACAGAGTTTGTGGTGCCGAGGTCAATTCCAATAATTTTTCCCATATTTACCTCCGGTAAGAGAATTCTTTATCACGACGTTAATATAAATCTTTAGTGAGTTGTTGTCAAGGTTCTTTCTAAAAAAATATTATATTGAAGGGGAAAACTGGGAAGAAAATGAGGATGTTAAGAATAAATCGGGTGAAACTGACCGGGTTCCACTGCGAAAAAATGGTAGAAACGTTCCAGCATCATCCGGACATTTGCCGCGCTGAAGGGAATTTGTCCCCCTGCTGCCCGGGTATGCCCGCCGGCGGTGCCGATACCTTCAACCATCAGAATTGCCAGTCCGCCGAGGCGGATGCCGTTCATTGATGTCCGTAGAGAAAAATGCAGGGTATTTTTGTAGCGGCCATAAACCAGAACGATTTCAATCCCTTCCATCCGAAGGAAAAAATCGGCCATTTCAGCCGGCATGTCGGGATTGAAGGTTTCGTCGGTGTCGGCAATCAGAATGTGCTCGTAAACTTGTCCGGACAATACGGCATCTCCCACATCATGGTAGTATTTTCTGGGAAGATCCGGGGTTTCAATCTGATTCAGGAGTTCCGGGTGAATCTGCGGGTATAAATTGAAAAAGAGTTCCCGGTCCAGGTTGCTGCTATCCCGCGCCAGTCCGTCGGTATCCGTTTTGATTCCGTAAAAGAGAGCTGTAGCGAGTTTTTGGGAAACAGGGATGTCAAAGTTTCTCAGGTAGCTGGCAATAATTGTGGAAGTAGAACCGGTATTCATTCGATGGTCCAGAAATTTGCATTGAAATTCTTTGCCGCCTGCCGGGTGATGATCCACAACAATGAGGGCGGGGCGCCCGGCCGGAAAACTGTTGTTCTGCATCCCCGGCTGGGAGTCCACCAGGCAGAGATGCCGGTAGTCATCAAGATTTACGGCACTCAGGTGCCGAAGGGGAATCTCCAGGAGCTTGACCATCTGTTTATTGTTCATCCGGCCGATAATTCCGTTGAAAACAATGTCCCCGTTGATGCCGCTATGGTGAGAAAATAGTTTCTGAAGCCCGAAAGCGGCGCCCAGGGCATCCGGGTCGGGGTTGTTGTGGGTCAGAATGCAAATTTTGTCTTTTGGGGAGATTGTGTCAAGAAGTTGTTTGAGTTCATCTGTCTTTTTCATGATTGTTTCATTATACATGACAGATTGAAAAAATCGCGGTCTTTCTCCAAAGCCGGTTGGAAGGACGACTTGAATCTGCAATAATGCGGGGAGAGGGATTCGGGAGGAGAGATGACAAGCATTCGTGTACTGCCGGACATTGTTGCCAATCGTATTGCTGCCGGGGAAGTGGTGGAACGCCCGGAATCTGTTGTTAAGGAATTGATTGAAAATTCATTGGATGCGGGAGCTTCAACCATTCGGATTCTGCTGAAAAACGGCGGAAAGCTCAATATCACAGTCATTGATGACGGCTGCGGCATGGCATACGACGATGCCATGCTGGCGTTTGAGCGCCACGCCACCAGTAAAATCAGTTCGGAGCAGGACCTTCTCTCTGTGGCGACACTGGGGTTTCGCGGGGAGGCACTGCCGTCCATTGCCTCGGTGAGCCGGCTGCGGCTGTCCACCTGCCGGAAGGGAGAAGCAGAGGGCACCATTCTGTTCATGGAGGGCGGGGTACTGAAAAAAGTTGTTCAGGGGCCCCTTGAATCCGGAACGGCAATTGAAGTGGGCTCGCTGTTTTTCAACGTACCGGCACGGAAAAAATTTCTGAAAACAGTGGAAACGGAATATGGCAGAGTTGCGCGGATGGTTACTTCCTATGCGCTGGCAAACCCGGATGTTTCCTTTTATTTAACACACAACGGGAAACAGACTCTGGCATTTTCCGATCGGCTGGGATTGACGGACCGGGTTCAGCAGGTACTGGGCGAGGCACCCGCGGCTGCGGAGCTGTCGGAAGCCGGAATTGATGTTTCTGTTTTTCTGCTGCCGCCGGAACACAACCTGCGTTCACCGCTGAAACAATTTTTTCTGTTGAATGGGCGTTTTGTCCGGGACAGAACCGTTTCCGGTGCCATGCTGGGGGCGTATCGCCAGTTTTCCGCGCACATTGAGGGATATCCTCAGGCTGTTATCAAGCTGACTGTTGAACCGGAGGCGGTGGATGTAAATGTTCATCCTTCAAAACTGGAAGTCCGGTTCCGCCGTCAGTCGGATGTGTACAACACGGTGAAAAGCTGTTGTTTGAGTGCGCTTCAATCCCGGCGTCAGGCCCCTTCCGTGTTTTACCGTCAGGAACAGGAACGCCTTGTCACTTCTGTTCCGGAATCGCCCGGCTGGCAGCATATCCCTTCCGGTGCCGGTGGGAAGGACGTTTCCTTCTCACGCGGCTGGCAGGTATCGGAACAATCCCCCTCGTCTTCACCTCGTTTTGCTGAATTTCAAAATGAATCCAGGCCGGTGGTAACGGCGTCTTTTTCAGTTCTGGCTCAGTTCCAGGAAACATATATTCTGGTGGAACGGGAGGGGGAGCTGTATATTATTGATCAGCATGTGGCTCATGAACGGATTCTTTTTGAACAGGCGTTGAAAAAAAT
>JAADGL010000017.1 GCA_013152385.1 Acidobacteriota bacterium | reverse complement strand
AAAAGAGATGTCAGTTCAAGGAACAGGCGCCCCATTTCCCGGGAATCCTGTAAAAAGGTGTCTCTCCCTGCAATAATCAAAGCGAAGTTCCGGTACGCGGAACCGGCTTCTCCCATTGTGGAAAGGCTGTCCGCGTAAACGGTTTCTTTGCCTTTTTCACGGAAAAAAGATTCAAGGCCCGGATCATGGGTTTCCGAGCCGAGGAGAAGGATTTTTCCTTCCGGCAGTTCTTTCAGTTCAGGGATGTTTTCGATGTGTTCCCTTGTCAGCAGCCGTTTTTCCAACTTGTCCCTCCGTTGCGTTGATGAGTATGCGAATTTCCGGGCCGTTCAACAGTGCTTTCACATTCGCAAGGAAATCAATATCCGCTTTTTTTATGGAATTGTCAAGCTGTTCTTCAAAATTTAACGGGCGGTGCCAGAGGATGTTTACACCGATAAAGAATGCTTTGTTTACGTTTGTCAGCCTTTTCATTCTCCTCGAAATAAGCAGGCTGTTCCGGATTCTGTCCAGATCGCTTTTTGATATTTTCCGTTTTTGAAGGGCGGCGCCCAGCATTTCGTCCATCCGTTTCGCAGAGTAACGGACATGTTTCGGAGATGTCCCCATGGAAAGTACCAGAAAATAGTGCCCGGCAATGTTGCGGATGCCCGCCCCGACGGAGTAGGCCAGCCCTTCCCTCTCCCGAAGCTGAAAGGAGACGGTGTCGGATAATTGCCTCGCGAAAAGCAGTGCCGCGGCAAGCTCATCTGTCTGCATTTTGTCTTTCAGCGGCAGGGCAAGAAGGATGTAACCCCGGCTTTTCCGCCTGGTTTCAATGGTAACGGTTTTTCCGTTATGAAGCAGAATTTCCGGGCTGTAAATATTCCGGCAGCAGGCTGTTCCTCCCCAGCCGGAGAATTCTTTCAGAATTTTCTCACGGAGGGCTGCGGGGTTTACTTTGCCCACAACGGTAATCACCATGTTTTCAGGGGTATCGTAGAGTTCCATAAATTGTTTCACTTTGGTTATGGAGGGCGTTTTACCTGAAAAATAGGTGGGAAGAGCCGGGTATTCACCGGGAAACAGTATTTCTCTCAAACGGGTGCCTGCGGTATTGCCCAGGGAGGCTCTCATCCGATTGCTCCTTGTGCAGGAACGAACCGCTTCTGCCAGTTCTTTTTCATTGATGTTTTGAGCGTTCCGGATCAGTTGGGATACGAGCCGGAGTGCGTCCGCCACCTTTTCGTTTGGAACTCTGCCCCGGATAAAGGACATTTCATCCCGGGTGTAGTAGTCGTCAAAAGGCAGAAAGGGATAATCGTAAAATTGAAGTTCACACCCCAGTTTGTCGAATTGGTTCTGCATTTTCCGGTAGTTCTGTTGAAGTATGTACGCGGACAGGTCTGCGAATCCCGGAGCGTTCAGTTTCTTTTCACAGATTTTCCGCCCTTTCAGGGCAATATGGAAGCCCGCAGCCACGGATCCGGGCAGGTTCTGCACCGATACGGTGGCGCTTGTGTTTTGTTCCGCCGCGAATCCGGATACAGAGATGAATAGAAGCAATGCTGCCGCCAGGTTTTTCATTGTTTTTCCTCCCTGCCTTTGATGAAAAGGGATATCATCCGGTCTCCCCCGTTTAGTTTCTGAAAAAACCGGCTTACCGAGTCTTCGGTTACGGTGAGGGGATAGAGGGGGTTTTTCAGCCCTGCCGCGATTTCAGGGGCAAAAAGCATTCCGAAAAAGTGGGGCCGTTCCAGCGCAAATACGGTGTCCTGAACCATCCGGCCGGCAATTTCTTTCACATCAGCCGGGTCTGCTTTGAATGATTTTATATATGATGTTAATTCCCGGTCAAAGCGCCGTGCGGCTTTTTGATTTTCCACTCTGGCACGGATTTCAATCAGGCCGTAGTCAGCGGTGTATACGGTGGAGCAGGAGATACCCGCGTCCACTGAGCTGAATTTCCGCTTCAGGCCGCGGTCCAGCAGTTCCGCGCCCACTTCCTGCGCCCCGAAGCCTTTTTCGCCGACCCGGACTCCCTGAAATACCCGGTAGTAAACACTGTAGGGCATGGAAACGGCTTTAAGTGTTTTCATTTTTTTTGAATCGGGAATCCGAATGTCCGCGGGAACGCCTTTCACGTCTCCCGGCGGGATATGCCCCAATACGGTTTCCAGGGTTTTCATCATCTCTTTTTCATTGAAGTCCCCTACAATCACAACCACGGCATTGGAGGGCGCGTAATATTTATGGTAGAAACGCAGAATTTCTTCTCTGGGAATCCGTTTCACTGAGTCCGCATCGCCCAGCACTTTCATTCCGTAACTGCTGTCCGGGAAAAGTGTCCGGCGCAGAAGTGCGCCTTCTTCGTAGGACGGGCTCATTTTGTCCCGTTGAATTTCCTGAATTACAATGGCTTTTTCTTTGGGAATTTTATTTGCCGGCAAAGTGGAATGAAAAAGCATGTCTTTCTGAATTTTCAGGGCTTTTTCGAAATTTTCTTTCAATGAGAGGGTGTAGTAGGCGGTGTAGTGATCACCGGTGGAGGCGTTGCTGTAACAGCCGGCACGGTCCAGATCATCGTAGAGCTGTTTCTGGGTTCTTTTTTCGGTTCCGTTGAACATCAGGTGTTCCAGCAGGTGGGATACCCCGTTATGCTGTTTATTTTCGTATTTCAGCCCCACTTTCATTATGATGGTGGAAGAAATTACCGGATTTTCTTTCACCGGTATCATCAATACAGGCATACCGTTTTTCAGCCTTGCCCATTTGTATTGAAACGGAGCTGTCCCCTGTGCCGGGCACAGAGAAACCGGCAAAATCATAAGCAAAGAAATGAGAATTGTTTTCACAGTCCCTCCCGGAAAAGTCATGCGGAATTTTCAGTCAATTCAGAATAACCGCAGAATTCTTACATGTCAACTTTCAGGTGAATTATACCTTCGCGGTTATCCACCATCAAATCGGAAATCAGAAAAACTTTTTTCCTGTTTGCGGTAAGCACCGTAATCCGTTTTGCGCCCCGGTCCACCATCAACGGCCCGTGAAGCTGGCTGATTTCATGGGCTGTGCCGACAAAAACACCGTCCACGTATACCGCGGCATCCGGGTTGTTAATCTGAAAATAGACTTTCAGCGGCGTTGCGACACGGGAAGGAACCGGTTTTGACGAAGGTGTTTGTTGCGGAGCCGGTTTCACATTGGAAACATCATATCCCGGCTCCATGACTTTGTTGAGGTTCACCTGCTGTCCCGGTGCCACCGCAACTTTGACACGGTAGGTGCGATACCCGGTTTTCCGGGCTGTTATCTCATGCTTTCCGGGATTCACAACCAGAAAACGGGGAAACCCGTCGAACTGGTCAGCTGTCCCCACCACCACGCCGTCCAGGCTGATTTCGGCATCTTTGGGCCGGATATTGACATCAATGGCGGAGAGCCCTTCCGCTTTATACTGGTGGCTGTCTGCGTAAATCGCGCTGCCAACCAGCGCTCCGAGAAGGGAAAGCGCCACAATGCCGTTGGAACCGGTATCCCCGCGTACAGCCACGCTGCCGCCGAAGCGGCCGTTGTACGCACCGACTTCAGTCCCAATCACCGCATGGCGGCAGGACATTGTAATAATCATCAGCGCCCCGGCCAGGGCCATTGCTGTTCTGGTTTTCATGAAACCCTCCTAAAAATCATTTTCCGCCGTATATTGAATCAAGAAACATGCCAATCCCATGCCCCGGTTAGAGGACAGTTATTTCCGGTATTCAAAATCAAATTTTCCCAGCTGCTGTTCCACTTTGTCGGCATATTCTTTTGAAGTGAATTGTTCCGAAAGTGTTGAACGGAGCGGAAGTATCTGAACCGCCGGTTTCCAGTGATAAGGCTTTTTGCTCCCTTTTTGAAAAATCTTTCCGTTTTCCAGCCCCCAGGCGGCATCGGCAAGGGAAAGGTTCTCCCGTTTCATAAAAGTACAGAAGTCATGGAAACGGGCCATGTCCTCCGGCAGATAGAAATGAAAATTCCCGGAATAGATGTAGGCGTTGTGAAAATGGTCCGCCACATTGGTAACCGCCTGATATTTCAAGCGCAATGCCATTAAAACAATGGCGGACAAAACATCCTTTCCCAA
>JAADGL010000053.1 GCA_013152385.1 Acidobacteriota bacterium | reverse complement strand
CTTGTTGCCGCCCGGCTGCGTCACATATCCGGCACAAAATGGGGAACGCACCGCTACCTGAATATGGCACATCTCATAGAAATGAAAAGAGCGGAGGAAATCGAATGAAACAGCACTACAATGCGGGAATCGCTACGCCCTCCCCGCATTGTAGTACTGACTGTTGCTGAAAACTGAATCAAGGTGGTTACCAGTTCCGAAGGACTGAAATTAAAAGTGCGAAAAATTCTTGACACTACCTTAAAAACAAACGTGAAGTCTACAAGTTTGAGTACAAGGCCATAGTTCATATTTAAGTGGAAGAGAAGGGAGATGATTTTTCCCTTTCATACACTCAGTCACTTCCGTGTTTCTTTTATCTCATACAGTCGCCAGCGGTTTTTGTCGGCAATGCCCGGGAGTTTCGGCTCTTCGTACACGAGGCGGAAGTATTTCAGTTTTTCCTGTGTTTCAGCCGCTTTGTCGGTGAGTTGGCAGAGGAAAGATTGGCTCCACCTGCGGGGCAGGGGGTGGTGGAAGGGGTGCAGGCGGCAGGCTGCCGCAGCTTCCATGTAGTTTGTCAGGCTTTTGTCCCCCAGTGACTGAACCAGAATGTACCGCGCCCGGACGCTTTTGCAGGTTTTTGCCAGTTCGGTTTCGTTTTCCGCCGCCATTGAGGTGAGGCAGGTGTCAATCTGTTTTATAAAGGGCGGGGTGCCCCCCACCGGCGTTCCGATTTCCGGCCGGTGCGCCAGAAAGAGCAGATGGTGCCCGTAATGCCATTGGGGAATCAGGATGCCGTATTCAGGCGGGGATACCGGCTTGAAATAGCCCCGGGTTTCCGGTGTGTTCAGCCGGATGCCTTTCATGACGGTTGCCAGGCGCACGGTGTCCGGGGCAAACTTCATTTTTTTGTAGCCGGTGGCCATGCCCCAGCAGACAGCCAGTTGAATGGCGAAAATCAGGGCAATTCCCGCATGGAACAGGGGACGGCCGAACCGCCGCCAGTGTGTCATTATCCATGCCCCTGCCGCTTCCGCCCACAACGGGAGTGTTATAAGCAGTATTACGGCGGTGTAGTGGAGAAAACGAATTTGTGAGATGCCCATGACGGCGGTTGCGGCCAGGAGAACAAGGAGTGTAAGCCATGCCGGCCGGTTTTTTTGATTGCCGCGGGTTGTCCGCAGAGTCAGAAAGACAATAAGGACAGGGGCAAAAAGGAGAATCGGGATAAAGAGAAACTGAGCCGGTTTGTAAAAGGCGGGAAGGGATTGGGATTCCCGGACAACCATTGCATTGGGGTCCTGTTTCAGGAAGATTCCGGCGGCATCCGGGTGGAAAAACAGGATGAGGGCGAGGGCGGCCAGGCCGATGGCAGTCATGGCGGCGATGGCATTTCGGGTGGATATGCCGTGTTTTTTCAATTGAATGAGGAGAACCGGCGCCAGCCATCCGGCGGCAAATATTCCGAGATGAAATGCAGAGAGGTAAACGGTGGAGAAGGGTTTTGTCCAGATGCTGCCGTATCCCAGCACAACCGCCAGAGCACTGCCGAATCCCCATTTGAAGGTTCGTTTCCAATGGCCAAACAATTTTTCGTTGTTTTCTACCAGTCCCCGGATGATATAAACGGCACCCAGCATCAGCGCCAGCGTAACGGCGGCGGTATAAAACCAGAGTGCCAGCCCGGTTACGATTCCCAGTATCCGGTCGGTGGAGGGGCGTGCTTCCTTTGCCTGAATGATAATGAGGAATGTGAAGAGGGCGAAAATTACATTTCCCGCTACGTGGTGGTCAATGGTGGCCAGCAGGCCTACCCGTGCCAGCTGCCAGTTGAGGGCGGCGAACAGTGCCCCTGCCACCGCGGTTACCCGGTGCCGGGTGAGATGGAGCAGGATGAAATAGATAATTGCCGGTGATAATGCGCCGATTACCGGAATCCACCATGCGAGAAATTCTGCTGTGAGATGCATATTTCCGGTGAAATGAAAAACCGGCCAGCCCAGAGCGGCAAGGAAGAAGTCAAAGCCCAGCGGCCAGTACACGGTTCCCCCTGCCGGAAAGGCAAGATAGCTGTCCCGCAGCGGTGAGTGAATAAATCCGTGGTAGAACAGTTCCACGATTCTCAGATGGTACATGCCGTCAATGTTGGGGGTGTTGTAGGCACCGAAATAATATACTTTGGAAATGTTGATTATCCGAACCAGAAATGCCAGTATCGCGATTCCCGCAATGGCGGAGATGTCTGCCGCTTTTTTCTCTTTTCTCATTGTCCCTTTCATTTTTCGCTATACCGTTTCTTTTTTAACATGGCGATATTGTAACACGGCGTGGGGCGTGGAGAGCAGGCGTGCTTTGTTACGGCTGATAGCGGATGCACATGGCGGTGACATCGTCCACAAGGCGGTTGTTTCCAAACCGGCCGGCTTCTTTGACCGCGGTGGAAACAAGTTCTTCGCAGGACAGGCTCCGGTGATTCAGAAGCAGTTGTTTCAGTGCGGTTTCTCCGAATTCGTTGCCGTTTTTATCACAGATTTCCGTCAGGCCGTCTGTGTAGAGGAAGATGGTGTCGCCGGGGGAGATGTCCACAGTATCCGATTCGAAAATCGCGTCTTCAAACAGGCCCAGCACCATGCCGCCGATTGAAAGTTCCCGAATGTCTGTGCTGTCCCGGTTGAAAAGAATGGGGTGGTTGTGCCCGGCGTTAAGGTAGGCCAGCGTTTGTGCCGCTGTGTCGAGAATTCCCAGAAACATGGAGACGAATTTATTGGTTTCGGTGGTTTCCGAAATCAGTTTGTTCAGTGATTCTGCGATTTGAATCAAGTCGTGATGCCCGGTTGTGATGAGGGTTTTCAAGGAAGACTGTACCGCGGACATAATGAGGGAAGCGGGGATGCCTTTTCCGGTTACATCTGCCATAAGAAAAAAGAGTTTTGTGTCGGAGAGGCGGATTGCATCGTAGTAGTCTCCCCCCACTTCTCCGAATGTTTCCATTTCCGCCTGTATCCGGATGCCGGAAAGTTCCGGAAGTGTCTGCGGCAGGAGTTTCTGCTGAATGTCCCGGGCGATGAGGATTTCCCGTTCCAGTTTTTCCCGTACGATTCGTTCTTCCACCATCAGGATGTTGTCAATGGTGGTGACGAGAAAGTTCAATAAAATATGCGTAAAGGCTTTGTCGGAATGGCTGAACGGCTGGCGGTTCAGTTTTTCCCCCGTCAGCAGAAAAACCCTTCCGTCCACATTTACTTCATGTTTCAACATAATGGATGACCGGATTTCATCCCGTGTCAGCCAGCCTTCCGGTATTGGAATGTTTCGGCCGTAACAGCTGTATTTCCCGCTTTTCTGGTTCTGGACGGCGATTAAAATTTCTTTCAGCAGCAATTGCCCGGAGAGTTCATTCATACACAATGCTGCCGCTTTCCCGATATCTTTCGTCAGAAGGAGTTCCCGGCTCAGTTCGAACAGAGAGTTTAATTCCAGTATTTTTTTGCTGAGGTTCCGGTTGGCCTGCTTCAGGTCTTCCCGTCCCATGATGTTTTTCATGAATGTGGCGGTGAGGGAACAGAGGCCGATGATAAAGGATTTTTCTTCTTTTGTCAGAGGAGCGGCGACCAGCCGTTTTCCAAGGAAGAACTCTCCCAGTTTCTGTTCGGCAAAGGTAAGGGGGAAGCGGTAAGGGAAGTCGTTGCCGCTGTCGGGGCCGCGGCTGTACCGGCTGCCGTCCGACAGGATAATTTCACCCCGGGAAATGGCAAAGCGCCCCATCACCGTCAATAATAAATGATCGCATATTTCCCGGCGGCTTTGAATCCGGTTGGCATTGGCGGCAAATTCGAGGAAGGATGAGCATTCAATCAGTTTGGTGCTGTCAGCCGACATGGCGCCGGCCCCGCTTCATGACCAGACGGCAATAGTGGTGATTTCCGTTACTGCCGAAAGAGACACTGTCCATGATGCGTGTCATCAATACAATCCCAAGTCCCCCTTTCCGGTACTGTTTCATGTATTCTTCCATGTCCGGCAGATGGATTTCAGTGTTGGAAATCGGATTTCCGGTGTGGCACACATCAATGATAAGTTCCTCTTGGGTAATGGTAAATTGAAGCGTAACCAGACGGCTCTTATCAAAATGATAAGCGTGCTTAATGGTATTGGTCACCGCTTCGTCCACCGCGAGAGAAATGTCTTTCGCGGTGGAGTCGTTGAATCCTGCCAGCCGGCACATGGAAATTGTGACATCTGTGGCCAGTTTGAGAAAGATTGTGTCGGCTGCGAATTCAACATTAAAAAACCGTTTCATTTTCTGTTGTGCCCGTCAAAAGCAGTTATTGCGGGCGCCTCCTCTTCAAAAATTTCATATAATTCTGTGAATCCGAGAATATCAAATACATTAAAAACACTTTCGCTGAGATTACAGAGGTGAATGTCTCCGTCATTGTCCCGGATTTCTTCAATAACCCCCATCAGCGCGCCCATCCCCGCGGATGAGATGTACTCCAGGCCTTCTCCGTTGAGGACAATACGGTAGTGCTTCTCTTTTACAAGGTTTTGCAGGGTTTCCTCAAACTGATTCACCGTGTGCGCGTTGATAAAGCCATCGGGGTATATGACTGTCACCCCTTCTTTGTTTTCGATTTCCAGTTTCAGTTCCATACACCCTCCTGTCTGATTGTTAAACGGATTTCCATAAAAAAAGTTTTCATAAAAGCCATTCCTGCAATTCCCGGTTGTTTCCTTCCGGGAGCCGCATCAAAAATTCGCGGATCAGCCGGGTACGCCCCTCCCGGTTTTTCAACAGGTCGGGTTCCCAGTAAAAATCGGAAACCGGAGACAGAATGTCTGTGAAAGAATCTTCCGAAAAGGGCTCTTCCCCCAGCGCCCGGCCCCTTCGGATGACCCGTTCAAATACCGGAGACAGGGCGATGGACAGGGTTGCGGTGTTCAGCGGCAGTTTGTAGAGTTTGAAAAAGGCATTGAGGTAGTGGGAGAAAATATGTTCCGGTTTCTTTACTCCCCGTTCCAGTACGCCGCCCAGATCAATAAAAGGCATAATGAGACGGGTGAGGCTGTCCAGTGAGATGACACCTTTTTCTCCGCTTGCAATCCTGATTTGCCGGTGGAGAACGCAACGGCTACCGGTATTCAGGTAAAATGCGATATCGGCTGCCTTTTTTTCTTCCCCCTCCGTTTTACCGATATAGTGGCGGATGTCCAGAAGCAGGCTTTTGCTCAACGGTTTCTGGGTTGTGTTGATGACGGTGAATATGTCGGCAGCCTGGTTTTCATCCAGGTTGAGAAATCCGATGCAGGAAAGCTCAAAATCAATTTTGTCCGTCAATTGGAATCCCATCAGCCGGTGCTGTCCGTCCAGGATGGTTGCGCACGGCGTGTTGTCCGGAATGGTAAGGAATCCCGCATTTTCGATTTCATGGTTTTGAACCGTTTCAAAACGGACGGATCGGTCGAAATTCAGAATAATATTGTTGGCAATGAGGGAATGAGGTTCCCGGAGGTAAAGGGCAATTTCTTTCAGCCGTTTCCGGTCCAGTGTTCGTTGGAGTGCCAGCCGTTCGTCCCGGCTCCGGTGGCTCAGGCGGACAACTTTTGACAGCTCGGATGCCCGGGCCGCAAAGAGATAAAGTGGAATCGTTTTCTGTTTCAGTGAAATGGCAAAAAGTTTCATCTTTCAATCCCCTCCCTGGCCGGTATCCCCTTTTGGTACGGGTGCCGGATTTCTTTCATTTCCGTAATCAGATCCGCCAGATCCAGAATTTCCTGCGGTGCGTAACGGCCGGTGAGAATGATTTCCACATTTTTCGGGCGGCTTCTGACGAGTTCCACAACGGATTTCACATCCAGAAGTCCCATATGGACGGCAATATTCACTTCATCCAGTATGCAGATGTCATAATGTTCCGATTGTACCGCCTTTTGGCAGATTTCCAGCCCTTTCTGTGCCAGGCGGCGGTCATTTTCATCCGCCGTATGAATCAGGGACTCGGTGCCGAACTGGCGGATTTGCACCCGGCCGCCTGTAAATTTTTCAATGGCAAGTTCTCCATAAGAGACACCTTTCATAAACTGGCCGATAAATACGGAAAATTCCCGTCCCGCAGCCCGGATTGCCAGCCCCAGTGCCGCTGTTGTTTTCCCTTTCCCGTTACCTGTGTACACCTGTACCAGTCCCGATGATAATTTCCCCATTCCTCATCTCCTTCCGTTGGCATAATTATAGAGTATTTTTGTTCTTCTTTGCATGGAATTCATGTAAAATCTGCATATGAAGAAACCCGACGGCCTGAAAATCAGCAATTCTTCCTATATTGATTTGAGTGATTATGCCCGTGAAACAGCTGTTTTCATTGCGCGTTTGCTGGCGCCTACCTCCATCCACGCCGCGCAGGTTACCTGGTTTCATTTTCTGTTGATGCTGGGAGCCGCAATTTGCCTGCATCAGGGGACAATGACGACAATGGCCCTTGCCGCACTGCTGATAGCACTGAAAAATCTGTTTGACGCAGTGGACGGTTCTCTGGCACGGTTGCAGAATCGCCCTTCCCGGGTGGGGCGATTCCTTGACTCCAACCTGGATTTTATTGGAAACCTGGCACTTTTTCTTGCGATTCCCGGGCTGTCTTTTGAGACCCGGGTTGCGGGTTTTCTTGCCTTTATTTTTCAGGGCTCCATTTATAACCATTACGCAGTTCGCTATCGTTCGGTTCACGGCGGGGACAACACCAGCCGAGTGACAGAAAGCGGAGATTCGCCCTATCATTATGATAACCCGGCGGCACTTCGAGTCCTGTTTGTACTTTATCAAATCTTTTATTCGTGGCAGGATAAAGCCGTGGCAGTGCTGGATCGTTTTGTGGCGGGTAAAACCGCTCCGCCTCCGGATTCAAAATTTATGGAACTGTCCGGTGTGCTGGGCCCCGGTTTCCAGTATCTTGCTATTATCTTCTTTCTGGTTCTGGGGATTCCCCGGGCGATTCCGGATACCTTTATCTTTATATTCGGTATTTACACCGTTACCCTGCTTCTCACCAGAGGATGATGCTTTACCGAAGATGCGAAAGCCGGGAAAGATTTGGGGTTCCCGGGCTTTTTCCGGGAGAAAATGGAAAAATCGGGGGATGAAATGATAAAATGGTTTGAAAAGCGAATGGCGCGTTACAAGGTTCCGGAGTAAATTGCCCGGAAATGCGGTTTTTCCGGAATCGCGCATGAAAACGAATGGCGCACAGCTATTTGGAGAATGTTTTCAATACAAGGAGGATAATTGTGAGAGAACGCATTTACATTGCGGCCTACCATCAGTCAAAGTTCGGAAAACTCTTTGACATGAGTGTACCGGAGATTATTGCCAACGCTGTTACGGAAACCTGTGGAGAAATCGGCGCGGACCCGTCTGCCCTGGATGTGGGGGCCATTGGCGCTGTCTGCAATATTTCCCTCAACGGGCAGGGCCTTATTGCCGGGCTGATGGCAGATGTTCCGGGCCTGGAGGCAAAACCCATTGAGGCGGTGGAAATTGCCTGTGCTTCCGGCGGGCAGGCGGTATTGTCCGTTATTTACAAATTGCTTCTTGGAATGGGAGATATCGGAATTGCGGTTGGGTATGAAAAGATGCGCAACGACGTCGGCAAGATGGATGGAAAACTTGTGGGACAGGCTCTGGGCTACTTTTCCCATCCGGAAGACAGAGAAGGCAAGGTTTACGTGTTTCCTCACATTTTTGCGGAAATTATGCAGAAATATATGGATACCCACGGGGTGACCGAGCGGGATCTGGCATCAGTTTCTGCGATGGAATATGCCAATGCCCAGCATAACCCTTATGCGCAGATGAATGGGATTCAGGTTTCACTGGATGAAGCGACAAAGGTTGAGGGCCGCAACCGGTACATTGTGGAAGGGCTGCCCTTGAAGACCTATGACTGTTCCCAGATTACAGACGGGTACGGCGGATTGATTCTTGCCACGGAAAAGGGATTGGCAAAGCTGGGTGTGGATAAAGCCGACTGTGTGGAGATTGCCGGCTATGCCCAGGCGACAGACCCGCTGCGGGTAACGGGACGGGATGTACTGAAACCGGCGGGAGCTTTCCGCGCCATGAACGAAGCCTACAAAATGGCCAATGTAAGCCCGGAAGATGTCAAAGTGGCGGAAGTTCACGACTGTTTCACCGTCATGGGCGCCATCGCGGCGGAGGTTCTCGGTGTCGCGGACTACGGGAAAGGTGCGGCATTCTGGCGGGACGGCCATGCCGCGGTGGATGGTTCCTGTGCCATCAATACCTCCGGCGGCCTTATCGCCAAAGGCCATCCGGTGGGTGCCACCGGCATTGCCATGATTGGCTGGAGCGCTCTCCAGCTCATGGGGAAAGCTCCGGCGCCGTTGCAGGTAAAAAATGCGGATGTTGCGGCAACATTTAATATCGGTGGCCCCATCTGTGCTTCGGTCTGTACCGTGTTGAAAAAGGCGAAATCGTAGGTCTTTTTACTGTGTGCGATAGCGGGTGAAGAATTCCCCGGACTCCCGGTTCCGGTTTTGTAACGGGAATTGTGATTCTGGATTTTTCGGATTGTGGTATAATTTTAAACGATTTTTAGATCAGGAGGAAACAACAAATGTCTTTTTTTCGGAAATTGGTAATTGCTGTGGTTCTGGTGGTAGTTACCGTTGGTGGAAACGCGATGAGCACAGACAAGAAAGCGGTGAAAGAATATAATAAGTCAGTGGAATATGTGAAAGCAGGGAAGCTTGACAAAGCGGAAAAACATCTGCTGAAAGCACTGAAACGGGACGGCACTTTTTATGAAGCACACCTTGAGCTGGGGAAAATCTATTACAGCCAGAACAAGCTGGACGACGCGGCAACGCAGATGCAGGCGGCTTACAACGCCGGCGGCAAAAAAGCAATTGAAGCCCTGGACTACCTCTATGCGGTGGAAACCAAAAAAAATAACCTGGACGGCAGAGTAAAATATGCCTTGATGAAAGTGAAAGACCTGGGCAAGGATGCCACCATTCACGATATCGGCCGGGTGGATGCCCTGGCGGTGGCATACGCTCAGAACCGGAAAATGTCTGAAGCGGAGGCGCTCTATGAAAAACTTATGACCCTTCGCCCGGATTACGCATATTCTTATCTGAACCTGGGAAAAATCTATCTGATGACCGGTCAGCCGGCAAAAGCATATCCTGTTTTTCAGCGCGCCATTGACAACGGAGTGGACAATGCGGAAATTGATTTTCGTCTCGGGGGAGAACTCCATGACCGCCAGCAGTTCAAAAAAGCATTGCCGCTTCTGGCCAAAGCGTCAAAAGATCCGAAATACCGCCAGGAAGTTCTTCCGCTTCTCATCAACTGCAACCTTAAATTGAAACATTTTCCGGAAGCCCTGGAAGAATGCCGCTCATTTTTGAAAGAATTTCCTGCAAGTAAACTTGCCGGTTCCGTTCAGAAAACAGCGGAAAAACTGCAGAAAAAAATTGAAGAGGCAAAGAAGGCGAAAAAGTAGGCATTTGTTTTTTTAACGATGTTAAATAGATATGCAATCTCTGTAAATTTTGCCTTGACAACTTGCCGGTTGTGGGTCAAAATGATTGCAATGAACGGAGTTTATGAATTTTCTTGAATCTGTACAAATACGATGAAAGGGGGTGAAAGAGAAGAAAACGAAGAAGTTTGTTTGAGGAAAATGATGTTGTTTTGGGATAAGAACTTTTTAAAATGGAGGCTAAACATATGAAAAAGTTTTTTCTAATGTTGACTTTCCTGGCATTCACCGGCTTGGTTTTCGCCGGCACAACCGGTAAAATGGTTGGTAAAATTGTCGATGAAAGCGGCACAGCCCTTCCGGGGGTAACTGTTGTGGTTACTTCACCGGCTCTCCAGGGACAGAAGTCAACAGCTACAGACGCAAATGGTAAGTATCGTCTGATTCTGCTGCCCCCGGGCATGTATCAGTTGACGGCGACACTGCCGGGTTTCCAGACCATTACCATGAAAGGTATTAAGGTTACTCTGGAATCCACTGTCGAGAAAAACTTTACCCTGAAGGCAGCCAAGCTGTCTGAAAGTATTGTTGTTACCGCGGAAAAACCGCTGATTGACCAGGCGACAACGACAACCGGCCAGACGTTCAGCACGAATTATGTTGAACAGATTCCGACCGGCCGTTCCTATCTGTCTGTTGTACAGCTGACCCCCGGTGTTACCGGTTCTGATATCTCCGGCGGTATGATTGTAAACGGTGCTTCCGGAACCGAGTCCAACTACATTATTGATGGTATGAATACCACCGATGTGGAAAACGGGACTCAGGGGAAGGGCCTGAACTTTGACTTCGTACAGGAAGTTCAGGTAAAAACCGGTGGATACGAGGCTGAATTCGGCCAGTCCATGGGTGCTGTGGTCAACGTAATCACCAAATCCGGTGGTAACGAATTCCACGGAAGTGCTTTCTACTATTTCAGGAATCCGTCTTTCTCCGCAAAAAGCCCGACTCCCTGGTTCGGCTCCAGTTTCAAAGGCCAGCGGGAATATGACTATGGTTTCTCCTTCGGTGGCCCGATCATCAAGGATAAACTGTGGTTCTTCATGGCTTATAACCCCAGCACGCACTCCAACCACTACACTGTTACCGATCCTATGGTACTGCAGCGCCGCGGCGAAGCAGAAGTAACCCATCGGACCGAAAGTGACTACTGGGCATTGAAGTTGACCTACAACATCAACGAAAACAATACCCTGGTATTCTCCACCTTCGGTGACCCGACAGATTACTACTATCACAGTTCAACCGGCGACAAGGCGAGAGACAGACTGAATCAGACCGGTGGTACCGACTGGACATTGAAATATGACAGTATTCTTACCGACAACCTGGTTCTTTCCGCCCAGTACGGCCAGCATTTCCAGAAACGTGTGGATTCTTCCCTCGACGGAAATGACGGCGCCATGACTTGGGACCGTTTCGGAACAGGCAGTTTCGGCGGCCTCGGTTACATGGAAAACGTTCATATGGAACGTGACATGTACAAAGTGTCTCTTGAATATTTCTGGGGCAACCACGATATCAAGGGTGGTATCCAGTATGAAGAGAACAAATTTGATTCCGCACGCCGGTACTCCGGTGGTGTGGTATACCGGTATCAGGATCTGGGTTCTGCCGTATACGTCCGCCGTCGGATGTTTGCCATTGATGACCCCAACGGCGAACTGATTGATTACTATATCTCCGGTGACCGTTTTCATCAGCTGACAACCTTTGATTCCAATGACAACAAAACTGAAACCGACAACACTGCTTACTTCCTGCAGGATAAGTGGAACGTCACGGACAACCTGATGCTGTCCATCGGTATCCGTCACGCGGAACAGAAGATTAAAGGGAACAGCCCCTTCTTTGGCGGCCCGTACACGGCCATTGACATTGACGATATGGATTCTCCCCGTATCGGCCTGACCTACGACATTTTCGGCGACGGCGCTTCCAAGCTCTATACCAGCTGGGGTACCTTCTATGAAAACGTTCCCATGGACATCAACAACCGTGCTTTTGCTCAGGAAGTTCTGTACTTTGACTACTGGGTAATGGCGAAGCAGGACGTGGATGTGGATGGCGACGGAACCATCGGGTTCTGGGATTTCAATGCCAACAACTACGACTGGAACTATGCGACCAACAGTGATTCCATCATCTTTACCTTCCCGTCAGGTGCCGGCGGCCCCGCCCCGGTTGCAGACGGCCTGAAAGGTACTTCCGATGATGAATTCATCGTCGGTTACGAGCAGCTCCTGAACGACAACTGGTCGGCAGGTGTCCGCTTCAAATATCGTTCTTTGAACCACATCATTGAAGATGTGTCTTTTGACGATGGAAACCACTATGTTCTGGCCAACCCCGGTGAAGACATCAACTACACCGACAACGACGGCACTGTTTATAATGTAACCGCAGAGCAGGCCGGTTTCGTACGGCCGAAGCGGAACTACCGCTCCTACGAAATGACCCTGAAGCGGAAGTATGCGGATAACTGGCAGATGGATTTCACCTATACGCACTCCAAACTCTGGGGTAACTATATCGGTGGTGTTCTGCCTTTCTACGGACAGGTTGACCCCAACCTGACCGCCGCTTATGACCTTCCCTCCACACTGGTCAACACCGAAGGCGTTCTGCCGTATGACCGTCCCCATCAGATTAAGTGGAACGGCTTGTACAAGTTTGACTTCGGTTTGGTTACCGGTTGGTCTTACACCTACTACTCCGGTACTCCGATTGCCGCTTACGGTAACCCGGATGACGGCAGCACCGGATGGTACGGCGAATTCCGTCTCATCACCAACGGCGCACCCGGCCTTGGCCGCACCGATGCGGTTCAGAGCCTGGATTTGAACTTCTCTTATACCTATGAAATGGGTAAACTGGGTTCTCTTACCGGTTATTTCTACATTTACAATGTGCTCAACTCCCACAATGTTACGGCTGTGAACCAGCGGTTCACCTATGACACGCCGTCTGCACAGTGGCTGTCTGATCACAACATGACTTTCCGTCAGTGGGCAACCTGGATTGACGGCCGCTTCCATTCATTGAATGAACTGGAGCAGTTCGCATCTGATGCCGGAATGTCTGTTTATGAGAACTTCCTGAAACCGGAATCTTTCCAGAGCCCGCGGTATATCCGCTTCGGTATCAAGTACAAGTTCTAATTCGTTATTCACCTGAAGGGAGGGGCACTGCCTCTCCCTTTTTTTTATGTTCGGAGAGAGATGTATGAAAGCGGATGTTTACCGGCAGTTAAAATTCAGGCTGGAGGCCGGCGATTCCCTTGTTGCGGCTTTCCGCCTGGCCGGCGGACCGTTTCAATCCCTCGCAAAAGCCATTGAGGCAGGTTCCAGCCTTCGGGATGCCGTAAAGAAACATGGTTTTCCGGCTGCGGATAGAATGTATCTTGGTATCGGGGAGGTTTCCGGCAGGCTGGAAAATGCTTTTGCTGCCCTTGTGGAACTGTACGAGGTGCGCCACCACTATGAATCCAAATTGTGGGCTGCTTTTTTTAAGTCTGCGGTGGTTTTGATAATCGGCATTCTTGGTTCTTTCTTTTTATTCCGTACCGTAAATATGGAATTGGTTCTCGGAATCAAAATCTGGTATGTGATTGCGGTAATGATTCTGGGAATCCTCCTTGCAATTCTCCAGATGCTTTCTCCCGGTTTGCGCCGTTGGCTTGATTTGACCGGAATCGCATTCTGTGTGGCATCCGGCCTTTCTTTTGAGGACACAAAACGGGAACTGAAAGCCTCCGGTGCTAAAATTCGCCTGAATACCGAACATTATTACAAACTTATTTCTTTACCGAAAAATGATAAAGAGCTTCTTCGGGCCGGGGAGGAAACCGGAAAACTGGATAGTGCCCTGGAGCGGATTCGGAACACAGCTTCGGAGAGGATGGAAAAGTTGTTGACCCGTCTTGAACGGGGGTTTTACTACACCGGTGTTGTGCTGGTGATGGCAACAATTCTTGCATCGGTGGCTGTTTTTGCTGTGTCCGGTTTGGGCCAGGCACTCTGATTCGCTTGTATTTCCAGCGGCTGAAAAAAAATAAAATCCGAATAAAGGGAAAGAATTCCCCCTTTCATTTTCTATTCCATGACAATTGACGCGGCGGGATTGGTACCGGAAGTGAGTTTCTGAATGGTGATGTAGGCTTTATAGGTAATCCCGTTGTTTCGATTCTCACCCGGACGGGAAAACAACGCCCGGTTTGCCAGTATGACGAACAGTGATTCATTTTTCCCTTTGGGAAGTTTCATTTTTTTGCAGTGGAGGATTGCGTTTTTCATGGCATTTCGGATGGCAGCCGGATTTGGCATGTTGCCGCCTTTGCTTTTGGCCGGCCCGAATGGGGTTTCTGCGGCGGGGCGCATACTGAAATCTGTGGTGACCACAATAAACAGGCCGTTATTCGGGATGTAGAAAGAGATAAATTGAGTCGCGGGGCCGATGGGGAGCTGAAGAGACTGGCGGAGAACGGATTCAACAGCTGCCGAAGTTCTGGAAAAATTTGCCGCAAAGGCGGAGGTTCCGGCCAGTATGGTAATCATACATGCGGCGAATAGCAGTTTAACGGAATTTTTCATAGGATACCTTCCTTGTCTGGTAGTTTTTGTCAAGATAATCTTTCAATGCGAGAACCATCATGTACTGATTCCGGTTTGTTTCCTGAATCCGAAAACTTGCGTTTTCCAGTTTTTGTTCCATCTGCTGCTGATGAGCCAGCAGTGTTTCAGTCTGTTTCTGGAATCTGGCGGCATAAAATCCACCTGCACCGATCAGGATGGCCAATATAGCCGCTGCCGCTATTTTCAGGCCGACAGCCGGTTTTTTCACGGCGGGCGGAGGTAAAATGAAAATAACGGGCTGTTCTCTGTTGTCGTTTTTTCCCAGCCAGTCCCGGGTATCTTTCAGCTGCCAGTATGCATTTCTGCATTTGGAGCATTGGGCCAGATGTTCCCGTCCTTTTTGAAGTGTGGCCGGATCGGTTTCACCGTATAACAGTTCCATCATCTCGGCGGGTTTCAGGCATTTCATCTGTTTTCCTCCTGTTTTGGGGCCGGGTTCTGTTTTTCGGCCAATATTCCCCTCAGTTTTTTCAGAGAGGTGTACATACGGGTCTTTGCCGTATTTTCAGGAATTTGAAGGATTTCAGCAATTTCCCTGAAGGTTAACCCGTTGATTTCCTTCAGCACAACAACCTGCCGCTGTTCCGTTGGCAGCTGTTCCAGCGCGTGTCCGAGGGCGTCAATTTCAGCTTGCCGCTGGGCAAAGGCGAGGGGGGATTCCTTTGAGGAGATTGTTTCAGTCAATTCTTCCGTAGGCTGCCGCCGGGATTGGCGGATGAAATCAATGGAACGGTTGGACGCAATACGGAATACCCACGTTTTCATGCTGGCATCGCCGCGGAAGGTGTGAAGTTTTCGAAAAATCAGCAGCAGAACTTCCTGAAGAACATCCTGTGCGTCTTCCCGGTTTCCAACCATCCGATGAATATGCCGGTACAGCATCCCGGAATATTGACGGGCAATTGCTTCAAATTCCAAACCCTCTTCCTCCTGTCTCTATTGACGCAGAAAACTCCCCGGAAGTTTGAGGTGGCAGGAAATGATGAATGGCGGGTACGGGAAACCCGGATCGGTGAGAGAGTTTACCCGTGCCTTTGTACAGCAACAGCAAGTCAGAAGGGGATATCGTCTTCGAGATCACTTTTCGGAACTTCGATGTCATCTACAAAATCAGTGGAATCCGGAGCCGGTTCAGTTGCCGGTGCAGGTCCTTCATGGTGCTGTGGTTGTGCTGAAGCGGCAGCTGCCGGGGCACCGGATCGTTTTGCGGAGAGCATGAGCAGTGTCAAGGCGCGAATGTCCGTCCGGTATCGTTTGGTGCCGTCGTTTCCCTGCCAGCTGGAGTATTCGATTGAGCCTTCCACCATGAGGAGTGAACCTTTTGTGACCAGTTTTTCCGCACGGTCCGCCAAATAGCCCCAGCATACAATGTTGTGCCATTCGGTTTTTTCCTGACGGACACCATTGCTGTCATTCCAGAATCGGCTGGTGGCAAGGGGGAATTTAACTATTTTACTCTGGTTTTGAGTGTAACGAACCTCAGCATCTGTGCCGGCTCTGCCAATGAGAGTAACTTTGTTGTACATTCTTTTCTCCTTTTTCGGTCAGTTTGACGGAATATAAGTTTTCATTTTGCGAAGCAGGTTTGTGGATGCGCGAAGAAGTTGAACTTCATTTCCCCTCACCGCCTGCTTCAGTTCTTTAAGAGTCTTAACAATTCTGGGGTCTGTAAAATCTGCCAGTGCGTTTCGCGTTTGAAGAAATTGGTCTTGAAATGCGGAAACTTCGTCCAAGATGCCGCCGACGGCATTCAGGAGGTTTGGCAGTTCGTTTTCAATTTTCTCCGAAAAACGTGCGGATTCTATTACCATATTGTCAATCTGGAATTTCAGCGCGTGGTCATTTTCACTTTCATGCCGTGCGTTTCTGAGTTCAGTCAGGGAGCGGTTGATATTGTTTTGCCTTTCCCTGGCGGTTTTTTCCTGCATTTCCAAAAGTTCATTCATTCGGTGGAGTGCGGTGGACAGGGTTTCCCGGTTTTTTCGTACCGCATCTTCCCCTGACAGGCGACGTTTGTAGTTCTCCTGTCCGGTTTCTGCAAATGTGACAATTGAATGTTCGGCAGTAACCATTTGTTCCATTCCGTTCAGGGTATGGACGGCGGTTTTTTCCAATTGATCCAGCCCCTGTTGAAGATGATTCTGGAGCAGTTCGGCAGATTCGGTAATGGTTTTCATTTCTCGGGCTATGGTGCTGAACCCTTTCCCTTCTTCTCCCGCGTCTCCTGCGTAAATGGCGGCATTTAACGCGAGAATTTTTCCTTTTTCGTGTATGTCCTCAAGTTCCGCCGCCAGTGCGGCAAGGCGATGGATTTGTTCCGGCAACTCTCTGGCAAGGTTTTGGATTTCTCCGAGTTCATTGGAAAAAGAGTGAAAGCGTGCCGTAATGTCTTGAAGCAATTCGGCTCCTTCAACAAGTGCGGTTTCTTCTTCACCGAGTGTTTTTTCAAGAGCCTGTACCGCATTCCGTATCTGTTCCGCAGCTTCCTGTTGTTTCATAAAGATACCGATTTCCCCTTCTTCCATCACCGACTGGGCTCCGAGAAATGCTTCATGGGCAGCCATTAAACTTTCTCTGTTTTGTTGAAACCCGGAATAAACTTTTTTCAGGAGATTGAGCATGGAGGAAGGTGCTTCGTGGAAATTGTCCAGTTCGAAACGGATTTTGAGAATTGTTTCGGAGAGGTCATCCTGGTTTTCTGCCTGGAGAAGGGAATTTTCGAACCGCTGATAGAGGTGGTGAATACGACTGGACAGTTTATCGACATCCTCAATGAATTCGGACATCTTTCCTGTTAGTCGGATAACACGTTCAAGGTTGATGCTGACCAGTGCGGCGGTTTCACCATGGTCGGCAAGGATACGGTGGATTCTGGAACGTTCTTCTTTCAGGAGGGAGAGAAGTTCGGTAATATCATTTGAGAGGCCGCCGGTTTCCTGCCGGGGAGTGCCTTCGATGGCATTTTTCAGAACTTTCAGCTCAAGTTTTCTGGACTGAAGATTTCTGCGGATAGCCCAGAAAGAAACAGAAATGGAAACGAGAAGGAGAATGGGGCCTGAAAAAATCGCGATTTTTAGAGTAATCGGAGATTGAGCGGATAGTATTGAACTGATAGAGAGGATACACCCTCCGACGAATAACAGCAGGTTTGTGATTATCAATTGTTTGTCAGCTTGTTTCATGGCAGACAGTCCTGTTTCTCCCGGTTTCCTTTGCTTGATAAAGGGCTTCGTCTGCATATTGTATCAGATTTCGGCCTTCCAGAAAATTGCGGATTCCATGAATTCCGCAACTGATTGTAACCGTGATGGCCACATCTCCTGTTTTGAATTTCTTTTTTTCAACGTTTGTTCGGATTTTTTCCGCGAGGATGAAGGCACCGTCCGGGTCTGTCTGCGGGAGAAGCAGTACGAATTCTTCACCGCCGTAGCGTGTAACGATGTCGGAATCCCGACTGAGTTCCCTCATGATATTTGCCAGTTCCGTCAGGACGAAGTCTCCGGTAATGTGGCCGTAGGTATCATTGATTTGTTTGAAATGATCAATATCAATCATAATACAGGACAGCCATTCTTCCCGGCGGCTGAGCTTTTTGATTTCGGCTTTCAGCATCCGGTTCAGGTATCCCCGGTTAAAAAGTCCGGTAAGGGGGTCGGTGACGGACAATTCCCGGAGCCGTTGATTGGCATTTGACAGTTGCCGGATGTATTTGTGCAGGCGGATGTGGGTCTCACTCCGTGCGATAAGTTCTTCTTCTACGAAAGGTGCGAGGACGTAATCAACGGCCCCGGCTTTCAGTGCGTGGATAATTCTTGCTTTCCGGTTTTCATCTGTCAGGGTCAAAACAGGAAGGTGCGGCCGCAATAATTTCAACTCCTTTAAGCTTGTTTCAAAGGATGTGTCCGGATCATCCATGTTGAAAAGAAGGAGTTCCGGTTCATATCCTTGCTTGAATTGTTCTATTAATTTGTTCAAGGAAGAAAAAGGGCTTGTTTGAAACCCGTGTTTTTGAAATGCAAATTCAGTAATTTTCCGAGAGGTTTTCCGGTGGTCCAGAATAGCAATGGGAACCGTTCGCCTGGATTCCATTTTTACGAAAAGGTTGTGGACAAATTTTCCGAGCCGGCCGGGTTGGAACGGTTTGACAAAATATTCAATTGCACCGGCACGAAATCCCCGGTCAATATCTTCTTCATTCCCGAGAGTGGTAACGAAGATGATCGGAATATCTTCGGTTGAAGGGTCATGACGAATCATTTCGCATGCTTTATATCCGTCCATTACCGGCATTTCAATATCCATGGTGATGAGATCCGGATGATGCTGTCTTGCCGCCTGGTATCCGGTCAGGCCGTTTTCCGCAAAAATCAGTTCGTAGGAGTCCAGATTGAATTCTGCTGCAACCATTTCCCGGAATGAGGGGGTATCGTCGGTGATTAGAATTTTCCTCTTTCTCAGGATGTGGGAGATGAGAGGGAGGAGTTTTTCTATCGTCACCGGTTTACTGATTGCTTGAAGAATACCTTTTGTGCGAATGTTCCGGCTTTCTCCTCCGGTGAGAAGAATAACCGGCAGCTCTGTTTCAAATACGGTGTCTTCGTGGATCAGCAGGGATGAGTCAATGAGAAAGAGTGCCGGGGGCAAGTCCCCCGGCACAGTGAGTGGTTCCGGCAATTCTTCCAGCAAATCACAATGGTATCCGGCTTTTTCCAACTGAGAGATGATATCGCGCATGACTGCGGTTTTCGGTGCCAGAATTGTAATTTGCCGTTTGCTCATTTAACCTGAAGCTCGTTATCAGCGAATGGCAAAGAGTACCTTGCTCATCTGGAATTTTCCCGGGTTTACAATGTAGATGACCGCTGTTGATTTGTCCGGTGCCAGGTCAATTTTGTAATCTTTGTCTTTTACAAAACTCCGGGGCATTACATAGATGGCATGAATCTGCTTCACTCCGGCATCTGCCGCTGAGATTGTGATGGAATCGGATTGGCGGAGATCAACGGATTTGTCAAATACAACCGCGTTAAAGTTTTTTAACTGGGGACGGCCGAAGAGGAAACGGCCCACAATTTTTTTAGCTTTCAGTGCTTTGTAGTTGTCCACATGATAAAAAACCGAATTCAGTCTCCGTTCTTTTTCTGTGTTCTGGCTGGACAGCTTTTTGTTGCGGCTGTTCAGGTTTTGAACCTGATTGTTTAATTCTGCTTTGATTTGTTCCAGTTCCGTCAGTTGTTTTGTCAGTTCGACTTTTCTGGCTTCCAGCTCGTTGACGTCATCTTTCAACCGGCTGGCATCCTGTCTGGCTTTGTCCCTTTCATTGATTAGTTTTGTTTTGTAGTATTTTTTTATCTGGTTCGGACTTTGATTTGCTGTTCCCTGTGTAACAAAGGTACCGAATGTGCCGCCGTCATAAAACAGCCATACTTCAAATCCCGGGACAAGATAGTCCAGGAGATTGACCCGTTCAACCAGTTTCTGAGCATCTTCTTTTGTGAGCCCTTTCTGGTCAACAAGATAACGCATGCAGATGTCGTAGTGATTGTCTCCCTGCTTAACCACAACCGGTTTGGGGAGCTGTTCCCGAAGAGTATCGATTTGTTTGCGTAAGTCTTTTATTTCTTTGTCTTTGTCCAGAACTTCCTGCAGAATGGCTTTGTAAGAGGAATCCTGCTCTTTGTTAAGCCGGGCCTGGAGCATTTTCCGTTGTTCCGGTGTCAGGGAGAGCATTTGCCATTGCTGGTCGGTGAGCTGTTTGTCTCCCTTCAATCCGTACTGAGTCAGAATTTTCCGGTAGGCGTCTTCTTTCTGTTTCAATTGTCCGTCCAGCTGGTCGATCTTTGCCGCCATCTTCTGCATTTTCTCAACCTGGTGTTTTTCCATGAGATTACATCCGGTTCCCATGATGAGAATTCCGGCAATGCACAGTCCGATCAATTTTTTCCACATTTTAATCCTCCTTAAAACAAATGTTTTCCAGAAATAACCCCTTTGCCGGGGCAGTCGGCCCCGCATACCGCCTGTCTTTTTTTTCAAACAGGGCGGGCAGTTCTTCTGCTTTTATTTTTCCCCTGCCGATCCAGATTAGTGTACCTGCGATAATCCGGACCATATGATGGAGAAAACGGTTCCCTGAAATTATATATTCTAAATGACCATTCTGCAACTTATTAAAACGGGATTCGTAAATTTCGCGGACAGTGGTTTTTGCGGAACACTGTGAATCCCGGAAAGAGGAGAAGTCATGTGTTCCGAGAAAAAATTCGGCGCCTTTTTCCATTTTGGAGAGGTCAATTTGCCCTCTGATTTGTGCGGTATAAAGGCGCTGGAAAACCGGAAGTTTTCTGCCTGTGAACATGGCGTAGCGGTAAGTTTTGGAGAGGGCGGAGAAACGGGGATGGAATCCTTCCGGCGCTTCCGAGATTTCCCGTATCCGGATATCGTCGGGAAGCAGTGCGTTTAGCCCTTTCATGATGACGGAGACAGGCCGGCGGGACGGGGTCCGGAAAGCGGCGACCTGATGCCTGGCATGCACTCCGGCATCGGTTCGGCTGGCCCCGTTAATTTTTACGGGATGATTCATTACGGTTTTTACGGTTTCCTGCAAAGTCCCCTGAACCGTTCGGGCGTCCGGCTGAATTTGCCAGCCGGCATAGGCGGTGCCGTCATATTCCAGCACCAGTTTTATGGTTCTTGCATCAGTGAAATGTTCGGCGGAACTTGTTTTGTTCATTGTTTAATCCATTGAAATCCGGGGAATGGACGGATTGATTCGGGCGAGGATTTCGTACTGAATGGTGCCGGAAATTGCGGCGAGGGTTTCTGCCGAAATTTCTTCGTTTCCATCCCGGCCGATGAGTATAACCGTGTCATCCCGGTTGATTCCGTCAATATGAGAAACGTCAACCATCATCATGTTCATGCAGATTCTGCCGCAAATCGGTGCCCGCTGCCCCCGGATCAGGACGTAGCCGGAATTGGAGAGCCTGCGGTCATATCCGTCGCTGTATCCCACCGGTAAAATAGCAATTGTCATCGGCCGGTGGGCCCGGAAGGTCAGGCCGTATCCGATGAAGTCTCCGGATGCCACCGGTTTAATCTGGATGGGGCGGGTTTTCCATGAGAGAACCGGACGAAGCCGGTCTTCCGGTTGCAGCCCCTGCTGCATGGCGGAGAGCCGGGTTTCCCCGCTGGAATAGTAGCCGTAAAGGGAGATTCCAAGCCGGACAATGTCCATATGGGTTTCGGGGAATAGCAGTGCGGCGGCGGAACAGGCTGTGTGAAACCGATAGTTTTCGGGATCCGGCAGTGATGTCCGGAATGCGTTGAACCGGGAAAGTTGTTCCATGGCAAATTGATGGTTTGTTGTATCTTCAATGTTGGCAAAGTGGGTGGAAAACCCCTTGACCCGGATGGTTTGAAATGTTTTCAGTTCCGATATCAGTTTTAAGGATTCATCGGGGGAGATTCCCAGCCGGTGGGTTCCGGTTTCCACTTTTATATGAACAGATGCCGGTTTCCCCGCCGCTTTGGCGGCACGTGCCAGAATTTCTGCCTGTTCAAACTGTGTGATGGTAAAAACCGGATTTTTGTCCAGTATGAGCCGTGCCAGAAACCCCATATCTTCCGGAAAATGCCCCAGAATCAACACCGGTTTTGTTCCCGGTACCTTTGCGGCTTCTTCTGCGCTGTGGACGCAGAATCCGTCTGCCAGAGGGGCAACAGCACGGGCGATTTCTGCCATTCCGTGGCCGTAGGCATTGGCTTTTATCACCGGATAAATGGCAGTTTCCCGCCGAATCCGGTTCCGAAAAAAATGGAAATTCCGCTGCAGTGCCGAAATGTTCAGTTCAATCCATGATGGGGAGATATGGTTCATAGCTGATACTCGTTTTTAAATTTCTGGATGTTTTCATGGATTCCCACCACAACCATCCGGTCATTTTCATAGAAAGGCTGGTTGGGGTCCGGAATGATGTCGGTACTGCCTCTTCGTTTTACCAGAATCAGTTCCAGTTTGTATTTGTTCCGGAACGATAATTCTTTCAGTGATTTTCCAATGAATTCCCGGGGGACGGGAAATTCCGCCAACCGGTATCCTTCGCCGAGGGAGATTCCTTTGGTGATGTCTTTGAATTTTTTCCGGGTAACCACTGCCAGGGCCAGTTCCCGCTTTTTCACTTCGGAATTGTACAGGGAGATGACATCCTGAATAAAAATCATTCCCGCGTATTTCATGCTTTCTCTGTCTTCCACAACTGGTATTTCTTCCATTAAGTGGTGTCCGTTTAATTCCATGGCGTGTTGAAGGTTGGCATTTTTTGTCAGAAACACCGGTTCGGTTGCCACGTCTTCGGCAATAACGAGGTCTGCCAGTGTTTCCCGCTCGTAGAAGACGGTTTTCAAATCATTGAGGGTTAGAATCCCCGCCAGAACCTCGTCTTCACGCGTAATTACGGGAAAAACCGTCTGAGTGGTGGAGAGGGCAATATCAATGATGGAGCGGAGATTCATGTCTTCGTAAAAGAAAGTGCCTTTTTTCAGTGCGGCATCTACGTTGATTTCCCGGAGGATACTTTCTTCTTTTCCTTCGGTGAGCCGGATTCCTTTCAGTTCCAGTTTCTGGGTGTAGATGGATTCCTTTTTAATTGTTGTAGCAATTAATGTACTGATAATGCAGGTGAACATCAGGGGCGGGATGATGTGATAGTCTTGTGTCAGCTCAAAAATGATTATAATCGCGGTGATGGGGGCCTGGGTGGTGGCGGCGACCATCGCCCCCATTCCCACAAGAGCATAGGTTCCGGAAGTGGCGGCAACCGGGAACATCTGGTGGGTTACCATTCCCACCGCGCCGCCTGTGGCCGCACCGATGAAAAGGGAGGGGGCGAACACACCGCCGGAACCGCCGGAACCGAGGGTGATGGATGTTCCCAGGATTTTGATGAATATCAGTACAATCAGAAACCATAACGGCCATTGGTTGTGAAGGGCGCCGTTGATGGTTTCATATCCCACTCCGTAAATCTGGGGAATGACAATTCCCACAAGTGCGATGAAAATTCCCCCTGTCATGGGTTGCAGCCATTCCGGAAAATTCCAGTTATCATAGAGCCGTTCCGCTGTGTACAGGGTTACGATGAAGAGAACCGCCACCAGGCCGGCGACAATTCCCAGCAGGGTATAGGGGAGGAGCTCCAGCGGAGTGTTCAGCGCGTAGGGCGGAACGGTGAATGCCAGCAGGTCTCCTTCAATGTGACGGGCAACGATGGTGGAAATCACCGAGCTGATGATGATGGGGGAGAGGGCGGCCATCCCGAAATCTCCGAGGATAATTTCCACCGCGAACAATGCTCCGGCAATGGGTGCATTGAATGCGGCGGCAATTCCTCCTGCCGCCCCGCAGGCGACGAGGGTGGAAATGTCCCGTTTGTCCAGCTGAAAGTATTGTGCAAGGGAGGACCCGAGAGATGCGCCGATTTGTACGATGGGGCCTTCCCGTCCCACTGACCCGCCGGAGCCGATGCTGATGGCGGATGCGATGGATTTGACAAACGCAACCCGCGGGCGGATTTTTCCGTCTTTCAGGAGCATTGCCAGCATAACTTCCGGAACACCGTGGCCTTTGGCTTCTTTTGCCATGTAATAAATGATCGGCCCGACCACCAGCCCCCCGATAATCGGTGCCAGGATGCGGCGGGTGAGGGATACGTGCTGTACTGCGGCGAGGAAATTGTCATATACGCCGAAGAATGCCAGCATTCCGTATTTGATGAGATAACGGATGGCAACGCCGCCCAGCCCGGCGCAAACCCCGACCAGAATTGCGAGGAGGATGAGAAAGAGGTGTTTATTGCGGACCAGGTTCTGTAAACGTTCGCTCATGGGTTTGGTGTGAAATTCCGTTGATACCAGCCTGGCGGATCATTTCGGAAATCATTGATTATTTCCGCATCTTCCGGGCTTAATTTGCCCTGGGAGGTTGCCAGTTCCAACAGAGAGGAAATGGTTTCCAGAGATTTGGGAACAATGTTGACTTCTTTGAAGTTGCTTTCTGCTTTTTTCATCTCATAGCTGAAAATGGAGATGACTCCCGTTACCTTTACTTCCGCGGCCAGAAGGTTCCGGACCACTGCCACCGAGCTTTTTCCGGTGGAAATCAGGTCTTCAATGACCAGAATTTTTTCTCCTTTACGGATATCGCCTTCAATTGCTTTCCCTTTTCCGTGGGCTTTTTTTTCTGCCCGGACATAACACATGGGAAGGTTCATCCGGTCCGCAACCCATGCGGCAAACGGAATTCCCGATGTGGCGGTGCCGGCAATGCAGTCCGGCTGCTGTTCCATGGAGCGGATTTCTTCCACAAAGCGCCTGACCACCAGGTTCCGTTCGGCGGGATGGGAGATTAACAGCCGGTTGTCGCAGTAAATGGGAGACCGGAGGCCGGAAACCCAGGTAAACGGCGGGTTCAGTGACAGTGCCACCGCGTTGATTTTTAAAAGTGCTTTTGCAATTTCATGTTTTTTTGCCATAGTACGCTTCCAGCTCCTTTACATCAATGTCATATTGTTCCAGTTTTTTGTACAGGTTGCTTCGGGGGGTTTCCATAATTTCCGCCGTTTTTGAGATGTTGAACTTGTTTTGCTTCAATTTTTCAATGATAAACAGCCGCTCAATCCGGTCCCGGAACTCTTTCAGGGAATTGATTTTAAAAAAGTCAATTTCAGAGGGGCCGGGGGCTACGGGGAGGGCGGTGGTTTCCTGAAAATCTCCTGCCGGGATATCAAAACGGTTGTCCAGTATCATCTTGACATCTTCCATGGAAATTGTGGATTTCTGAGAGATTACCACAATCCTTTCCACCAGGTTTTTCAGTTCCCGTACGTTTCCCGGATAGTCCCTTTCTGCCAGCAGTGCTTTGGCGTCATCGGTAAACCGTACCTGTTTCAGCCCGTTTTCTTTTCCGGAAATCATGGCAAAATAGTCGATCATCAGCGGGATGTCGGATTTCCGTTCCGCAAGGGACGGCATTTTCAGTTCAATAACATTCAGCCGGTAAAAAAGGTCTTCCCGGAACCGGTTTTCTTCAATTTCATGTGCCAGGTTTTTATTTGTGGCGGAAATAATCCGGACATTGACACTGATCGGCGTGTTACTGCCCACCGGAATGATGATTTTCTCCTGTATTGCGCGAAGTACTTTGGCTTGTGTTTTCAGGCTCATGTCTCCGATTTCATCCAGAAACAGGGTGCCGCCGTCTGCGGCAAGGAATTTTCCGGTTTTATCTGCAATTGCACCGGTAAATGAACCTTTTATGTGTCCGAAAAGCTCACTTTCAATGAGTTCATCCGGGATTGCCGCACAATTTACTTCTACAAATCTTTTTTTGCGTTTACTGTGTTCGTGGATGTAACGGGCAATCACTTCTTTCCCGGTACCGGTATCTCCGGTGATGAGAACCGGTGCGGTTGTCGGGGCGATTCGTTCCGCCACCCGGAGGCACTGGATAAATGCCGGGTCCTGCCCGATGATCTGATTCTGCCCGTCCGGTTCGTCGGTTTCTGTTTCCGTCGGGGAATTTAACGCGTTTTGAACAGCGATCAGAAGGCCGTTTTGCGACAGCGGTTTTTCCAGAAAATCAAAAGCGCCGAGACGAACGGCTTCCACGGCTGTTTTCACATCTCCATGTCCGGAAATAACAATGACAGGATTGTCAAACCCTTTTCGGCGGAGTTCATGAAGGGTATCCATTCCGTCCATGACAGGCATTTTGACATCCAGAATGATCAGGTCCGGTTTTTCTTTAATTGCGGTTTTTACCGCGTCGTAGCCCCGGTAGGCTTTTAAAATTGCATATTCTTCAAGTGACAGGATGTTTGCGATTGCTTCAACAATATCTATTTCATCGTCCACAACCAGAATTCGTTTGCTCATGGTTGGTATTTTAGCATAAAGGGGACGGGAAAGTGTCAGTGAATGAAACCGGATATGCAATTGGAATGAGACTCACCGGGATATTTCGGTTAATTTTTGTGTTCTGTGCTTCCTGTCACGCAGTTACAATTTGATTTCGGCCGGCGGCTTTTCCCCGGTACAGGGCTTCATCCGCTCTGCGGATGCAGGTGTCAATGGAAACTCCGATATTGCATTGGGCAATTCCAAAAGTCAGTGTGACGTTTATTTTGTTTCCGCTGAACCGGAATGGTGTTTCTGAAATCCGGTGTTTCAGTTTCTTTACGGTATCCACCGCTCCGGTCAAATCGGTTTCTGAGAAAACCAGAATGAATTCTTCCCCTCCCCAGCGGCCGGAGATATCGGTTTCCCGGAGGTTTTCTCTGAAAATTTCAGCCAGCCGAGTCAGAACATAGTCCCCGGCCTGATGCCCGTAGCTATCGTTTACGGATTTGAAAAAATCAATGTCGCAGATGCAGAGGGTCAATGAATCTTGATTCCGGACACATCTGGCGTATTCGATGTTTAATTTTTCAAGTATGTCCCTTCGATTGGATAAGCCGGTTAATGGATCATGCCGCGCGAGCTGGTCCAATTCCCTGTTCATTTGCTGTTTCAAACGGTAGCGTGATATCATCCACAGCAGAAAAATCAGAACTGCAATCAGGCCGGTTAACAGCATGTTTTTCCATAAACGTTGAATCTTTTTTTCTTTTATCAGAAGTTGGATTTGCCGGTCATTTTCGTCCTGTTCAAAAGCATTCATCAGGGTCTCGAATTTTGCGAAATTTGCCGGTGAATAGTATTTGTCCATGAGCTTCTCGTACTTTTGGAAGTATTTTGTTGAATCGGTCAAATTGTGCAGCGCGAGGCCGACATCTGTAAGGTTCCGGTAGATCAGCATGCGGAGCTCATCGTCTTTGGAGAGTTTAAGCGCTGTTTTTTGATTCTGCAGAGCTTTTTTGAATTTCCCGAGTTTGAAATAAATTTCACCTAACCCGCTGTAGATATAAGGCAGCATTTCGTTAATATGGTTTGTCCGGGCCAGCCGCAGCGCTTCCTGATGCAATGCCAATGATTTTTTGATTTTGCCCGCTTTCAGGTAAAAATAGGCGAGGTTGTTGGTGATTCGGATAACCTCACCTGTGTTTCCGGTTTCTTTGGCAAATTTCAATGCTTCCCGGGTGTAGGAAACGGCTTTGCCGTATTCTTTCAGTTTCCGGTACGTGATTCCCATATTGCTCATCACAAGGTATTGTCCGTCCCGACTGTTCAGCTGCCGCTCACACTTCAGGGAAAGCAGGTAGTAGTGGATTGATTTGTGATAGAAATGAAAGGTATCATAAAGGGAGGCGATGTTATATGCGGCGGAGCTGATTTTGCGCAAACGATTTTTTGTGTCGGGAATCGTTTCGGCAATGCGGAGGGATTTGTAATAGTCCATCAGGCTGTCGTAATACAAACCTTTGCGTTTTAAAAGAATGCCGGAGGCATTGTAACAGTAGGCCAACCCCGTTTTGTCACCCATTTTCACTCTGCAGTGGATTTCCTCATTGTAGAAAGACAGGGCTTTGTTTCCGTCCCGGTCAAACCAGGTTTCTGCGAGGAAACGGCATGCTTCGGCTTCTTTTTCCGTTTCCCCTTGATCCACTGCCATTTTTCTCGCTTCCATTGCCAGTTTCAGCCCCGTTTCCTCTTTGTTTTTCTTTATATTTTGTCTGGCACGCTCCAGGAGCCGATTGATTGTTTGGGTTCGGCCGGGACGATTTCCGCCGGCAACACACAATGAAACTGCCAGTGAGAAAATGACGGGCAAACAAATTCGGGAAGTATTTCTAATCTGTATCATGGAAGGGATTTTATCATATTTCCGGTTTTCATGAAATTTGTGCATATGGGGCGAATTTTACCGGAAAGGGCGGGTTCAGCGGGAAATGTCAAAGGACGTGTATCCTTTCGGCGGGAGAGATGTTTTCTCAATGTAATCCACATATCCGAAGCGGGGCCCGGCCTGAATATCTGTGAGAAAGAGCTGCAGCCGTTCTTCCGGCCCCTCCGCGTCAATTTCCACCGTATTGTCCATGAGGTTTCGGACAAAACCGTGAATATTGTGGCGGCCGGCAATCGTTGAGGTGAACCAGCGGAACCCGACTCCCTGCACCCGGCCGTGAACAATGAGATGAACCCGTTTTATGCCCATGTTTTCCATAACACAATTGCGAGAATAACAAGAATAATTGTTATGACAGTGGCAAGGACAGCATGTTTTTCGAGGAATTCAACCGCCTGTTCCCCGAATTTGTAGATGAGAAATCCCTCCAGAAGAAAGCGGCCGCCTCGCCCGATGATGGACGCAATGGCGAAAGAAGCCAGGTTCATTTTGAATACCCCTGCCGCAATGGTGAATACTTTGTATGGAATGGGGGTAAATCCCGCGGTGAATACCGCAAAGAAGCCATATTGATGATAAAAGTTTTCCACCAGAGAGAATTGGTGCTGTGCGTGGTAAAAGTCAATTAGCTTTACCGCAATATGATCGTAAAACTGAAACCCGATGAGGTATCCCACCATGCCCCCGGCAACGGAACCCGCAGTGCATACCAGACTGTAATATATCCATTTCTTCTTTTTCAGAATCACCATGGGAATGAGAATGGCATCCGGGGGAAGGGGAAAGAAAGAGCTTTCAATGAAGGAAACCACCGCGAGGCTCACCACCGCCCATTTGGAGGCGGCGCTTTTTTCCATACGTTTTTTCAGATTTTCAAACATGATTTTATGATTTCCATCTGCTTGTAATTTGTCAGATCCGCCTGCAGCGGTGTTACCGATACAAAACCGTTTGAAACTTCCACGATGTCACTTCCCGATGTGTCTTCCCAGACCGGCGGGACACCGCCGATCCATAATGCATTCCGGTTTCGGGACTGTGTGCAGCGGTCCACTTTTCCCGGATAAATCCGGCTGGACAGGCGGGTTGTCCGTGTTCCGAGGATTTTTCCTTCCGGAAAATTGATATTGAGTATCATTTTTTTATCCGTTTCAAGGAGGAATGGAAGGAGAGTTGAGAAATAGTTTAAGATGGCGGAGAGATTCCGGAATGTTTTCGCGGAAAGGGCAATGCCGGTAATCCCATGGAACATTCCTTCCATTGCTCCGGCAACGGTACCGGAATAAATGACGTCTTCTCCCATGTTGTAGCCGAGGTTGATGCCGGATAAGACCAGGTCCGGGCGGCAGTCCTTCAAAATATGAAAAAGTCCGAGATAGGTGCAGTCCGCGGGGGTACCGTTCACGACAAAGAAATCCGGTTGGGTTTCTTTCAGATGGAGCGGCCGGTTCAGCGTCAGGGCGTGGGAAGAACCGGACATTTCCTGGTGGGGAACCACTGTTATTACCCGCCCGAACGGACGCAGGCTTTTTCCCAGTTCTTTCACACCTTCGGAAAAGGGCCCGTCATCGTTGGTCAGGAGGAAGGTTCTATTCTTTGATTTGTTCAATTTCAACTCCCGTGTAGTAATGTTTCAGAATGTCAATGTATGTGTATCCTTTGGTGGCCATACCGAAGGCACCCACCTGACACATGCCGACACCATGCCCCCAGGCGCTTCCCGACAGGTAAACCCCGAGAAGTTTACCGTCCGGGCTTACCCGTTTGAAGAGTTTGAACTTGTTTTCTTTTCCCCCCAGTGCCCATCTGATTTTCAAGCCCCGGATGATTCCGCTTCCGGCTGTGCCGATTACTTTAAGGGCGGCGACACGGCCGGTCGCGGTTGTTTTTGCGACCGAGATATCTGTCAATTGTCCGACTTTTACATACCGGTTTACCTGAGTGCTCAACTGATCGGCAGGAAGAAACCGGAACCAGCGGTATGAAGAAACGAAACTGTCGTTCAATGTGCCCTGGGATTCCCGGGTCAAAATTTCCACAACTGCGATGCCTGTGCCGTCCGGTTTTTCCCGGTACCGAATCCGGTCACCGAACCGGATTCGGGCAATGGATGCGGGAATTAACTGGCCCCCGGCGGCATAAAACAGAAAATCCGGTGCCGGGTTTTGATCCAGAAAGTCTTTGTCTACAACTTTAAATTTGAGTTTTGGCAGGTCTTCCTGATTTAATACTTCCCGTATGGTCTCGGCGATGGCCACAATGTCAATTACATGTGCCGGGATATCCGGGCAGGGCTGGCGGAGCAGTCCCGAACTCAATAAATCAGAGGTGTCGTCTGTGTTCAGCAGTGCCATGCCCAGGTATTCCGCGATATCTTTCAAAGATGCGCTTTTCAGTCCGGTTTTCGGTATTGGAATGCCATATTTTGAAAGTACGCTGCCAAAAAAGTTTTTGCAGAATGTCAATGTGGCAATTTCATTGAGGTGTCCGAGTTCTTCCCGTTTCAGAAGGCCGGTTTCATACATTCGGACAACGGCCAGCGGAGGCGTTTTAATATACGATGATTCCAGTGGTTCCAGTGTAATGGCAGCTGTCAGGGTTTGTGAAATCCAGTCACCGGCCGAGCCGCCGCATTTTACCGATTTCAGGTATGGTACCGGCCCGCCTTCAAATACATTTTCAACATTTTCCGTTTCGCCGCCGCAGAAAGCGGTAAACAGTGCATTGATAGGTTTCCCTTTGTACGTAATGATTTCTCCACGGGTAGCCTCCACTGCCCGGTCGGTTCGGTCCTGTTCCGCATTCATCCCCTTGTAAACCTGGCAGCTCTGGCTGGCGCAGATGTCAAAACCGAGGGACTTAAATTGTCCCAGATTGTAATAGACATAGGTTCGGGCTGCAACAGCCTGGGCTTTCAGCGCTTCAATCTGGGGGTAAAGTGTTCCGCCCATTTCCGCCGGAACCACCCCCCGGAGATACTGTTCGATATCAACAATGTTAATCACATTGAAACTGTCTCCGTTCACCCGGATTTGCAGTTTTCCCCGGTAGCGTTTCCCTTCAATGGTGACAGGGTGTTTGCTTTTCAATGTGACGGAACCGTCATGCAGCGGGTATTTGTCATATTCCTCTGTGATTAGATAGAGCATATGCTTTTTCTTTACATGTCCGTCAAAACTGCTGATATAAACGTCACTGAATCCGTTCATTTTCAACAAATCTTTTGTTGCCGATGCCTCACTGAGGGATGAATAGGGTCCGAAACGTACCAGATAAAGGTTTCTTTTTCGGACATATTCGACCGATACTTTTTCATCTGTAAAACGGGCCAGCATCTTCCGGCACATTTCCACCGAGCTGTGACGGCGATATGCACCGACCTGTACAATCCAGCCCGGTTGTTTCCCCGAATTTTTCCCGGGGCTTCCCAGCCAGATCCTAAAGGATGATCCGGCAGGTACAGAACGGATATGATGCCGTTTGTGAAATATTTTCAATTTTGTGTCCGTGTAAAAACGCGCTTCATGCCGGTTCAGGGCAATTCCGACTTTTATTGTTTTTGCCTCAAGCTGCAATGGAATTAAAGCGGTTAAAAGCGCAAAGAGAATCAGTCCTCGGATACATCCTCCTCAGCTGTACTCTCTTCCTGTTCTTTCAACAGGGCTTCCGCACGGTTCTTGTCCTGTTCCCGGACAAGGACTTTAATGACACTGAGGTCACCCATGGTTTCGGGAATCATCCCGAAAGTGACATCTTCCACCACTGCGGGAATATTGTTGGCGACGAGCAGGCCGCGAATGATTTTCCCTTCTCCCATAACCGAGACCCTTCGGATGACAACCCATTTTTCATGTTCTTCCGTTTCTTTTGTTTCCGGCAATTTATCCAGCAGAGGGACTTTGCAGTCCGGGCACTCTGTCATACCTTCCTGAAATTCATACCCGCAAGATGGGCAGTACGGCATACTTCCTCCTTATTTTTTCATTTCCCCGGCAACGGAGAGAGATTTTACCCCCGCCTGCCGGGACGCGTCCATAACCCGATACACCAATTCGTAACGTGCTGACTTGTCCGCTTTGATGATAACTTCTTTCTTTTTCGCATGAGCAATCTGTTTTTTTATTTCTCCCGTCAGTTTGTCCGGGGCTGTCTGCACTTTCCCTACATAAATATCGCCCTTTTTTGAGATTGTGACCACAACATTATCTGTTTTTTTGATTCCCCGGGAAACGGAAGATGGGAGATTCAGGGGCAGTCCCGCTTCGTCCCGGAAAGTAGTGGAAACCATAAAAAAAATCAGCAGCAGAAAAACCACATCAATTAACGGCGAAATATCCAGCAGAGCGTTTCGCCGGTTTGGGCGTCCGTTTCCGAAATTCATGACGATTTCAACCGCTTGAAGATGGAGAGGACCTCTTTTTCCAGCTCAATGGAGATGGTTTCCGCCCGCTCTGAGTACATGTTGTAAAAAATCAGAAAAGGAATTGCAATACTGAGCCCTGCGGCTGTGGTAATCAGTGCTTCCGAGATTCCGCCGGCAAGAAGCTCCGCTCTGCCGATTCCCGCGGATGAAATGACTTTAAACACTTTAATCATTCCGGTTACAGTTCCCAGAAGGCCGAGGAGCGGTTCAATGGAGATGATGGTACTCAATGTCGGCAGGTATCTGGACAGCCGCCGGACCGCCCGTTTCCCGGATGTCTCAATGAGTTCTCTCAGTTCGTCTTCCGGCAGTTCCCGGTTTCGGATGGTTTCTTCCAGAAGCTCTGCCACAGCAGGGGTGGCACCGGTTTTAACTCTGGCAATGGCCATTTCATAGTCTTTGTCTGCCAGACGTTCTTTGATGTTCAAAAATAGTTTTCTGTCCACAATCCGGGAAGCTCTCAGATTAAACGCTTTTTCAATAATAATGGCCAGTCCCACCAACAACCCCAGAAGGATGGGATACATGAGGGGGCCGCCTTTTTCAATAAATGCCCACATTAATCTAACCTGTAATTCGGTGCTTCTTTGGTGATTACAACATCATGGGGGTGGCTTTCAGTCAATCCAGCACTGGTGATTCGAATGAATTTTGCTTTTGTTTTCAGTTCCTGTACCGTTTTGCATCCGGCCAGGCCCATCCCCGCCCGAAGCCCGCCGATGAGCTGGTGGACGACGCCGGAGAGAGACCCCCGGTATTGGACCTGCCCTTCTATCCCTTCCGGAACCAGTTTGGACCGGGCGGACGGATCCTGAAAGTAACGGTCGGCACTTCCTTTTTTCATCGCGCCGATGGAGCCCATGCCCCGGTAGGTTTTGTATGTACGGCCCTGATAAATTACAGTTTCTCCCGGTGCTTCGTCGGTTCCGGCAAAGAGGCTGCCGATCATTACACTGTCGGCACCGGCTACCAGCGCTTTCGTTACATCTCCGGAAAATTTTATGCCTCCGTCGGCAATTACAGGTGTGCCGGTCATTTTTGCCGCTGCGGCGCATTGGGAAATAGCGGTTACCTGTGCCATTCCGCAGCCGGTTACGACCCGGGTGGTGCAGATGGAGCCCGGGCCGATTCCCACTTTCACCACGTCCGCGCCGGCTTTAATCAGCGCAAGGGTGCCTTCCGCCGTGGCGATATTCCCAACAATTAATTCAACTTCAGGATATTTTTTCTTTAAGATACGGGTGGCTTCCAGTACCCCGGCAGAATGGCCGTGGGAAGAGTCCATTACCAGAATATCCACATTTTTCCGGATCAGTTCATCGGCCCGTTCTTCCATATCGCCGGAAACACCGATGGCGGCACCGACCCGGAGCCGGCCCAGTTCATCTTTACAGGCCAGTGGATATTGTATTTTCTTTTCAATATCTTTTACCGTAATCAGGCCCCGAAGGTGAAATTCTTCATCCACAACCAGCAGTTTTTCAATCTTGTGTTTATGGAGAATCCGTTTGGCGTCTTCCAGTGTTGTGCCCACGGGAACCGTTACCAGATTTTCTTTTGTCATAATATCCCGGACCTTAATATCGCTTCGGGTTTCAAAACGGAGGTCCCGGTTGGTGAGAATTCCCACCAGTTTCCCCCCGGATTTTCCGGATGCGGTGACAGGGACGCCGGAAATCCGGTATTTGTGCATTAAATCTTCCGCCTGGTAAACAAATGCGTCCGGCGCAATGGTAATGGGGTCCACGATCATGCCGGATTCTGAACGCTTTACCTTGTCCACTTCTTCGGCCTGTTCCGTCACACTCATGTTCTTGTGGATGATGCCGAGGCCGCCCTGCTGTGCCAGCGCAATGGCAAGGCGGGATTCGGTAATGGTGTCCATTGCCGCACTCAGCAGGGGGATATTCAGCACAATCCGTGGAGAAAGACGGGTTTGAACTGAAACGTCGTTGGGATGAACCTCAGAATAAGCGGGAATCACCAGCACATCGTCAAATGTCAGCCCGGTTTCAGGCATTTTTTCCAGCATTCTCACCTCTCATTTCTGCCGCAGCATTTTTTATACTTTTTCCCGCTGCCGCACGGGCAGGGGTCGTTTCGGCCGATTTTCGGTTTATCCCGTTTTACCTGAAGAACTGCGGGGGTTTCTCCGCCTCCGGCATTCCGGAATCTGCGCTGTTTGGCTTTTGCTTTTCGTTTTTCTTCCCGTACCTGCTCTTCCGACGGCGGTTGAATCCAGTAGAGTACTTTGATGATATTGTCTTCCACCAGCGCCATGGTGTTTTCAAACAGGGCAAGGCTTTCTTTTTTGTACTCGATGATGGGGTCTTTCTGACCGTAGCCACGCAGTCCGATGGAGTCCTTGAGATGGTCCATATTCCGCAGGTGTTCTTTCCAGTGGCGGTCCAGGAATTGCAGTGCAACGAAACGTTCGTGCATCCGGAACATGTTGTCATCTCCGATGAGCCGGACTTTTTCGTTGTATGCTTCCGTTACTCTTTTATAAAGCTCCGGTTCCAGCTTGTCCCGGGGGATTGCCCGGACTTCTTCGGCGGTAATTTCGTAGTCGAAATACTCTTTGATCTTTTTTGCGAATTCTTCCGCGTTCCATTCGTCCGGGTGTTTCGGGTCGGTGATGTACTGGTCTTCCAGCCAGTAGAGGATGTCTTCCGTCAGGTTGAAAACATGTTCTCTGGCGTTGCCCTGAAGGATTTTCCGCCGCAGGCTGTAAAACGTGTTCCGCTGCTGGTTCATCACGGTGTCATAATCCATGAGGTTTTTCCGGATATCAAAGTTGCGGCTTTCTACCTGACGCTGGGCCCGTTCAATGGATTTACTGATCATTTTGTGCTCAATGGGGACACCCTCTTCCATGCCGAGGCGGCCCATGAGTCCGGAGATTCTGTCACTGCCGAAAATCCGCATCAAATCATCTTCCAGTGACAGATAGAAGCGGGATGCGCCGGGGTCTCCCTGACGGCCGGAACGGCCTCGCAGCTGATTGTCAATCCGCCGGCTTTCATGGCGTTCGCTGCCGATGATAAAGAGCCCTCCGGCTTCCAGTACTTCCTGTCTTTCTTTGTTGCATATGTCTTTATATTTTTGAATAATTGCGTTTCGTTCTTCATCGGTCAGGTCTTCTTTGCTCAACTCGGGCAGTGCCAGCATTTCCGGGTTTCCGCCCAGCACGATATCTGTTCCGCGCCCCGCCATGTTGGTGGCAATGGTTACCGCCCCTTTCCGGCCGGCCTGGGCGACAATTTCCGCCTCTTTTTCATGGAATTTTGCGTTGAGGACAACATGCTTGATTTTCTTTTTCTTCAATAATTTACTTAAAACTTCCGATTTTTCGATGGAAATGGTTCCCAGCAGAACCGGCTGGCCTTTTTCGTTTAAGGTTCGGATATCTTCCGCGATGGCATTGAATTTTTCCCGTTCTGTCCGGTAAACGACGTCTGCGTAGTCTTTCCGGATCATCGGTTTGTTTGTGGGAATAACGGAGACATCCAGTTCGTAGATTTTTTTGAATTCCAGTGCTTCGGTATCTGCGGTTCCGGTCATACCGGAGAGAACGTCGTACATTCTGAAATAGTTCTGAAAGGTAATGGTGGCAAGGGTCTGGTTTTCTGCCTGAATCTTAACACCTTCTTTGGCTTCCAGTGCCTGGTGCAGGCCGTCGGAGAACCGGCGTCCCGGCATCAGACGCCCGGTGAATTCGTCTACAATCAATACCTCGTCATCTTTTACAATGTAATCCACGTCGCGTTCAAAGAGCGCGTGTGCTTTCAGTGCCTGTTCCACGCAGTGAAGAAGTTCGATGTTGCTCGGGTCGTAGAGGTTTTCAACCCCCAGGAGTTTTTCGGCTTTTTCGACACCTTTTTCCGTCAGTGTGACGTTTCGGTCTTTTTCATCCACTTCGTAGTCTGCATTGGGGTCATCTTCTTCTTTTGCCCGGATCAGGGATGGAATGATGCGGTTGGCATCAAAATATTTTTCAGTGGATTCTTCCGAAGGGCCGGAAATAATCAGCGGAGTCCGGGCCTCATCAATTAAAATACTGTCCACCTCATCTACAATGGCGAAATTAAACCCGCGCTGGACACAATCTTCAAGGTAGTATTTCATGTTGTCCCGGAGATAATCAAACCCGAATTCGTTGTTTGTTCCGTATGTGATGTCGGCGTCATAGGCTTCTTTGCGTTCTTTGTCATCCAGGCCGTTGGTGATAGTGCCGGTTGTAAAGCCAAGAAAATGATAGATTTTGTCCATCCATTCCCTGTCACGGGTGGCCAGGTAATCGTTTACGGTAACCACGTGGGCACCCCGGCCGGAAAGTGCGTTCAGCACCACGGGAAGGGTGGCGACCAGGGTTTTTCCTTCACCGGTTTTCATTTCCGCAATCATTCCCCGGTGGAGAACGATACCTCCGATGAGCTGTACATCGAAATGGCGCATTCCCATGGAGCGGACCCCGGCTTCCCGGGTGATGGCGAACACCTCGGGCAGGATTTTGTCCAGTACCGGTTTAAAGGGTTTGTCCGCTTCTGCAAGGGCGGTCACCTGCTCCCGGAAATTCTGAATCCTTTCCCGCAGCGCTTCGTCGGAGAGTTGCTGCATTTCCGGTTCCAGTGAGTTGATTTTGTCTACGATGGGCTGCAGACTTCTCAGAAATCGGTCATTCTTGGTTCCAAATACTTGTTTGACAATTTTTTTTATCATGATTCACCCAATTCATCAGTTTTTCAAGATAAGATTATAACACCTGAAACGGCTCAGAAATGCATTATTTCGCTGATCATGTAATCGGCGGGATTAACAGCCTTTTTGTTTACCAGAATTTCAAAGTGGAGATGGGGGCCGGTGCTGCGCCCGGTATTCCCAACTGTGGCAATCAGGTCTCCGCGTTTCACCCTCTGCCCTTTCTTTACCAGGATTTCCTGGAGATGGCCATAGCGCGTGGTGATATTGTTTAAATGGCTGATGGCAATCATATTCCCGTAGCCTCTGTTTTTTCCTGTCATCGTCACAATACCATCTGCGGGGGCAAAGATCGGTGTGCCGCGTTTCGCCGCAATGTCAATTCCGGTATGGAATGCCCGAAGCCCGGTGAAGGGGTCTTTCCGGTATCCGAACCGGTCGGTGATGAATCCTTTCACCGGCCACATGGACGGGGTATGCCGGAGAATATCGTTCTTGTTTTTGAATATTTTTTCAAGTTCCTGAAATCCCTTGAACAGTTTTTCCGCTTTGCGGTTCATGCCGTCAAGGTCTTTATTCATGTAGGAAGCAAAACGGTTATTGAGATAGTCGGCACCTCCGATTCCCATACTGTTGTCATTGAGGGACAAGTCCGCTCCTACGTAAGTGGCCAGTTTTTTCGCCTGATCGGAAAAGTATGTCAACCGGGATTCCAGTTTTTCGGCATTTGCCTGGTATTTTGCATTGACGCTTTTCAATACCGTAAGTTCCCGGTTCATTCGGGAGAGTGCCAGTTCCTGATTGGTGGAGATAAAAAAACGAACCAGCAGAAAGGCAAAAAAGAGGACAAAAACAGCTGCTCCGGCTATTGCGTACCGCAGATGCTGCCGTTTCACCGAGTATTTGTGAACCGACCCGCTCCCGTTGGGGATGATTGTAATCGTGTAGCGATCGTGCATAAAAATACCTGCCTTCTACGCTATTATGAGTGTGAGTTAGCCGATTGTCAACGAAAAATTGAGTTTTCATTCAAATTATTGTACGATTTTTCTGTATTTTCAAAGGCTGAAGTTCCATTTTTGGAAATTGGAGATGTAAAATGGCGAGAAGCAAAATTGAAGTAAAAGGGTTTGAGGCGCGTCATTATGACAGTCTGATGAATATCATTACCCTGGGGTATTATCCCAGGTTTATCAGAAGCGCGGTATCTTTCATAGAGCTTCCGGATGATGCCCGTGTGCTGGATATCGGTTGCGGTACCGGCCGCAATGCCCGGCTCATCGCCAATCATCTGGGAGATAGCTGTCGGGTTGTGGGGATTGATATCGGAGCGGACATGCTGGCAGGGTTTTCAGGAAGACAGGGTAAAGACCCCCGTTTATCTGTCATGAAAGCGGATATCCGCCATCGTTTCCCTTTCCGGGACAAGCTTTTTGACGGGGTTTTCATGTCTTTTGTCCTGCATGGAATGGAGCATGAAGAACGGCTTCATATTCTTTCCGAGATATGCCGTGTCCTGAAGCCCGGCGGAAAATTTTATCTGCTGGATTACCGGCCGCTGGATTTAAAATCGGGTGGTTTGCTTACCCGCCTTGTTTTCCATCTGGAATGTGATCTTGCGTCGGAATTTCTCACGCATGACTGGGAGGAAATCCTGTCCGGCCGCGGTTTCGGAGAGTTTGATGAGAAGTGTTTTTTCGGAAAGAAAGTTCGCATTCTGAAATCCGTCCGGTTGTTGTATACTGAATAGAGAAAAAAGGTTCTTTTACGTTCACTGGATGAAGAGTTTGTCCCTCTGATCTTTGAAATTTAAGTTTTGAACCGAAGGGGGAACGGGAGGTAAAAATGATAAAAGAAATTAAAACCGCGGATGCGCCCCGGGCGATCGGCCCCTATTCTCAGGCAATGGTTGCCAATGGTTTTGTTTTCTGTTCCGGCCAGATTTCTCTGGATCCGGATACCGGTGAAATTGTCGGAGATACAATTCAGGTTCAGACCGAGCAGGCGTTGAAAAATCTTTTTGCAGTATTGAAAGCGGCCGGCAGCAGTTGCGGGAGAGTTGTCAAAACCACTGTTTTGCTTCAGGATATGAATGACTTTTCGGAGATGAACAAGGTCTACGAACGGATGTTTGAAGGGTTCAAACCCGCGCGGGCCGCTTTTGCGGTGAAGACACTCCCGAAAAATGTTCTGGTCGAAATCGAAGCGGTGGCGGCTCTCTGAAAATACTGACGCAACAAATAGAAAATGAAGAGGTAATATGTCAAAAAAAATATTTGTCCTGGACACCAATGTATTGCTCCATGACCCGAAAGCACTGCTGAAATTCAAGGCCAATGATGTATATGTTCCCATCGTTGTCATTGAGGAAATCGACAATTTTAAGAAAGATATGAATGAAATCGGCCGGAACGCCCGCTATGTTTCCCGCTTTCTGGACGCTCTGCGGGAGAGAGGTAAACTCTGCGACGGCGTTCCTTTGGGTGAGGGGCTGGGGAAGGTGTTTATTCCACTGACCCGGGAGGCAGTGGACCTTGGTGTCACTGTCGGGAACCGGGCGGATAATGAAATTCTGAAAATCGCGGTGGACCTTACCAAAAAAATGGGAGACAAAGTTGTTGTTTTTGTTACCAAAGACACCAATCTGAGAATTAAAGCCGATGCTCTGGGGGTTCCGGCGGAAGACTATGAAAATGATAAAATTATGCTGGAGGACCTGTACAGCGGAAGTGCGGATTACTACACCACCGGCTCGGCAATTTCACAGATTTATGACAAAGACGAGATGCCGCTTCCGGAAGACCTTGTGGGCATCTTTCCCAACGAATTTGTAACCCTGATTAACTCGGAAAACCCGAAACAGACAGCGCTGGCCCGATATAACTCGGTGATGAAAAGTCTGGACCGCTTGACAGACATGGAGCCCATCTGGGGGATTACGCCCCGGAACAAAGAACAGACTTTTGCGTTGAACATTCTGCTGGATCCGAACATCAGCCTGGTCACACTGGTGGGTAAAGCCGGTACCGGGAAGACTCTTCTCGCAATCGCCGCCGGTTTGCTTCAGGTGGCGGACAAACGGATTTATGACCGGATGCTCATCGCACGGCCGGTGATTCCCATGGGGAAAGACCTCGGTTATCTTCCCGGGGATGTCGGTGAAAAGATGCGGCCCTGGATGCAGCCGATTTTTGATAACCTTGATTTTCTGATCAGCGGTTCCGAAATGGCGGGTGTCCCGGGTTACCAGGAGCTGATTACTCAGAAAATCCTTCATGTGGAACCGCTGACCTACATTCGGGGCAGGAGTATTCCCCGGCAGTACATGGTCATTGACGAAGCCCAGAATCTGACGCCCCACGAAGTCAAAACCATCATTACCCGGGCAGGGGAAGGAACAAAAGTTGTGTTAACCGGCGACCCCTACCAGATTGACAATCCATACGTGGATTCCAACAGCAACGGATTGAGCTATCTTGTGGAGCATTTCAAGGAACAGGGTGTCGCGGGCCATGTGACGCTGAAAAAAGGCGAACGTTCCGCATTGGCGGAACTGGCGGCCAAACTGTTGTAGGAACTTTGAACGGATGATAGAACAGAAAGAAACCGGTTACATTCAGGCCTTCGGGCTGGCGAATATTCTGACCATTCTGAGGATGGTGCTGATTCCGGTTTTTGTTATCGCCTCGGTATATCAGCTCCATCTTGTCGCGTTTATTGTGTTTGTTATTGCCGGGATTACGGATTTTCTGGATGGTTACATTGCCCGCTATACCGATCATGTGACAGATGTGGGAAAATTCCTGGATCCAATGGCGGACAAAGTTATGCTGGTTTCCGTTTATGTGATTCTGGTTCTCGACGGTATCGGAAATACCAATATGCTGCCGGTCTGGGTTACGATCCTGGTTATCTTCAGGGACGTATTCATCGCCATTGCATCATTGGTCATCTTTTTTACAACTGAAGTGAAAACGCTGCAGCCTTCCGTTGCCGGCAAATTGTCCACTTTCATTCAGATTACAACAGCATCCCTTTATTTGTTCTGTAACGCTTTTTATCTCAATGCCCCCTGGCTGATTTATCTGGCATACACGGTGGCAGCCATGACGGTTATTTCCGGGATCCATTACCTGATAAAGGGAGTTAAAAGTACATTCTGATGAAGAAAAAGATTGTTGTAACGATTTTTATCGTATCCGTGCTGCTTTTGGTCGTTGCCTTGTCCGGTGTGCTGTCTTCCCTTATTATCGGTTTTGTGATTGCGTATGTTCTGGATCCGGTGGCGGATTTTCTGGAAGCCCGGCATATCCGCAGGCCCCTTGGCATTGCGCTGATTTTCAGCGTCATTGTCGGATTGATTGCACTCTTTTACGTACTGGCGGCACCGGTGATCGCACGGCAGGTAACTGCGTTTACCCGGAAAGTCCCGGGTTACGTCGCCTATTTGCAGAAAACCACCATCCCCGTTGTCCGGGATTACATCCAAAACCATCCGGAGCAAGTGGAAGAGATAAAAGCAAAGCTTCAATCCGTGGGGATGGATGTTCTGATGCCGGTTGTAAATTTTCTGAAAAATCTTTTTTCCGGAACCATTAACATTATTCTGAGTATTCTGGACCTGCTCCTGATCCCTGTTCTTGCATTTTATCTGCTGAAAGATATTGATAAGCTTACCGCCCGGATTGCCGAAGCGATTCCCCCCCGACACAGGGAGCAGGTTACCGGCCTCTTTTCCGAGATTGACCGGGTGATTAAAGATTTTCTGAAAGGACAGTTGACTGTCAGCATGATACTTGCCTTTATCTACTCTGTCGGACTGACAATTTTTGCCGTACCCATGGGAATTGTTATCGGGCTGGTGGCGGGGTTTGCCAATATGATTCCCTACCTCGGCCTTGCCCTGGGGCTCATCCCGGCACTACTCCTTTCCTGGCTGGATGCCCATTCCGTAGCTCACCTTATCGGAGTGGCCGGAACCTTTACCGTTGCACAGATACTGGAGGGCACGGTCATTTCCCCCCGTGTCGTGGGCCAGAAGGTGGGGCTTCATCCGGTTACCGTTATTGTCGCTATTTTACTGGGTGGCCACTACTTCGGTTTTGTCGGCATTCTCGCTGCGGTACCGGCGGCATCCGTGATCAATGTCCTGACCCGCCACGCTTACAACTGGTACATCCAAAGTGAGTATTACCTCAGCTGATGCTGTCTGACCGGGGCACTGCGGCATTTTTCTTTTTTCTCTTTTTTTCCCTTGTCCTTCTGAGCTGTCCGGTCTTTGCTTTCATTTTGTTGGTTGCCGCCGTACCGGCACTTTTTGTGCCGAAACTGCGGCAGAATGCCGCCCTGCTTCTCGTTGTCGGCGGATTGATTTTCACTTCATTTTCCATCCGCAGTTTTCAGGAGCACCGTCTGGAAAACCTTATCGGCACCCCGGTTACCGTTTCCGGAATTCTCCATGATATTCATAAAGAAGACCGGTTCATTTCCGGCACCCTGCTTTTTGCCACCCTGAAAAATTACCGGGACAAACGGTTGGCACTTCCCGGAACCATCCGTTTCACTGTTTCCGGTACGTCACCGCTGCCGGGAATGATTCCGGGCAGTATTGTCTCGGTAACCGGAAAGCTCAGAAAGCATCGGGTGTACCGGAATACCGGAACCGACCGTACATGGTTTTATCTCAGCCGTCACCGTCTTTTTTCCGTTTCGGTTCCGGACCACCGGATGATCAAAGCTGATCCCGGACTTCTTTCTGCTATCCTGAAAAAGGTGAATCCGTTTACCTCACTCAATGTTTCTCCGTTGAACCGCCGGATTCTCCGGGGAATGATTGCGGGGGATCGGAATGCCCTTCCCGATGCCTTTACGGACAAAGTCCGGGACCTTGGAATTTACCACCTCTTTGTTGTTTCCGGTTTTCATTTCGGGATTCTTTTTTCCATCGCATATCTGCTGCTTTTCCTTCTGCCGATCCGCCCCCGGGCAAGAAAATGGCTTGCATTGGCGCTTGTGACCCTGATGCTGCCGGTTACCGGATTTTCCCCTTCCGGGCTTCGGGCGTGGCTGATGATTTTTGTTTTTCTTTTGTTTCGGGCCCGGGAGATTGATGTTACCCCTTCCGACGCGGTGGGAATGGCCGGCCTTCTGCTCCTTGTCTGGAATCCCTTTCACGTGGGGGATCCGGGTTTTCTTTTGAGTTTTCTTGTGGCAGGTGCAATTGTTTCTGTCATTGATGCCGGGGATAAATGGTGGCAGGTATGGTTGAAAATTCCCATTGTTGCGTTTCTGGCCGCTTCTCCGGTTTTATTTCTCTTTTTTCATCGTCTGGCTCCGCTTTCCATCCTCGTGAATCTACTTGTCACTCCGCTGGTTATTGTCATTTTCTACCTGTTCTTCTTCACTGCCTTCGGGCTGCCCTTCGCGCCGGTTCTGAACCGTGCGGTTTCCCTTCTTACGGCATTGACAGACAGAGTTTCCCCCCACGTTCTCACTGTCTGGGCCCCTCTGCCACTTGTCATGCTGCTCTTTGCCGCCGCCGGCACAGCCATCCTCCTCCGAAACAAACGCCGGGGTTTTGGCATTCTGGCATCCGTCTTCGCCATTACACTGTTTGTTTCCATCGTCTGGCGGCCGAGCCCCGAATGCCTTCGAATTCCCGATACCGGCCAGTCCCAGGCGGTGCTCCTCCAGACCCACGGTAAAAATTATCTCTTTGACGCTGCAGGATTATGGGAGAGCAGACTCGCACTGGTCCCCTGGCTGCAGGCAATCGGAATCCGGAAAATTGACGCGGTTTTTTTAAGCCACTTTGACAGTGATCATGCCGGCGGCCTTGCCGGTGTCGCAGACAGCTTTCCGGTGGGGCAGGTATATGCGCCTTATCTTGACGGACACTCCTTTACCTTTAACCGGGATTTCTCTGCCCTGGCAAGGCACAATATTCCCCTCCGCCTCCTGTCCGCCATTCGCACCCCGAAGCTTCGGTTTCCGGGAATTCTGATCCGTGTTCTTCATCCGGAAAGTGTAATCCGGGGAAGTGCCCCCACCAACGCCTGCTCCCTTGTTCTAAAAGTGAAAACCGGAATTACTTCTGTTCTTTTCCCCGGTGATCTGGACGGGGAGGCCTTGCTGAAACTCATTCCCCGCCTTTCCCATGCCGACATTCTCCTTGCACCCCACCATGGCAGCCGACACGCTGCAATTTCCGGTTTGGAAAAGGCTGTTTCTCCTCGTTTTGTGATTGTTTGCTGTGGCCGGCACAACCGGTTTCATTTCCCTTCTCCGGGTTTCCTTCGTCTTTTTCGGGACATTCCGGTTCTTACCACCGCTGCCCGGGGGGAAATTACGATCAAGCTGACAAATAGCCGGGGAAAAGACTGTGGCAAAAAGTATGGGGTTGAAAAAGAATAACGGCAGAAGAATAATTTTATTTTATGATAAACTTATATTATCATAGAAATCAGGGAGGATGGAATGAGAACCAATGATTGGGCTGTTATCACCGGGGCATCATCCGGAATCGGAAAAGGCTTTGTGTACGAACTGGCAAAAAAGGGCTATAACGTGGTATTGGTAGCACGCAGCCGGGATAAACTTGAAATTCTTGCGGCGGATATTGAGAAGCAGTTTGGACGGGAAACCCGGGTTATTCCCCTGGATCTGGCCCATGGGGATTTTATCGGAGAACTGGCTGAGGGAACAGCACGTTTACCGGTGACAATGGTGATAAACAATGCCGGTTTCGGCACATCCGGCCCCTTCCTTGAAAATGAGGATCTCCGGGAAACGGAAATGATTCAACTGAACTGTATCGCTGTTACAAAAATTGCCCGGCTTTTTCTGAAACGAATGGTTGAAATCGGCAGGGGGGATATGGTCATTGTGGCTTCCACCGCTGCGGTTCAACCCTGCCCGTGGTTTGCGACTTATGCTGCCACCAAAGCTTTTGACCTCTACCTTGCGGAGGCGTTATGGTATGAAATGAGGGAGAAGGGGATTAATGTGCTGGCATTGAACCCTCCGGCAACGGCAACCAATTTTCTGGCGGAAGCCGGTATTCCCACTTATCAGAAGGGGCTGGCTACTGTGGAGCAGGTGGTTCGTACCGCATTTCACGCTCTGGGGAAAAAGCCGTCTGTGATTGTCGGAGGCAAAAACCGTCTGATGGCTTTTTCGGAGCGGTTTACTCCGAAGAAACTTCTGCTCTTTGTCACAGCCCGTATTATGAAGAAAATGATTGGATCCTCCTGAAAGCCGCAGAAAGTGGAGAAAAATATCAAAACGGGAAAAGCGGAGAGAAAACCCTAACGGCCAATCGGATATAAATCCTTTTCTCTCCATCAATTCCCGTTTTTTGAATCCAATTTACTCAGTGGTAGAAAGGTAGAATTTTATTTTCTCCCTTCGGATTGAAATTCTCAATCCCCGCCGATCATATTAAAGACACCGCCCAGGACAGAGCCTTCACCGACCTGTTTCCCCCCGCCCTGGGGTGCTGCGGCATAAATCCGGTCTGCCAGGCGTGAGAACGGCAGGGATTGGAGCCAGACATCCCCGGGCCCGGTCAGTGTGGCAAGGAAGAGGCCCTCTCCCCCGAAGAAGATGGACTTCAGTTTTTTGACCATCTGAATATCGTAGGTGACGGAAGGGGTGAATCCCACAAGGCAGCCGGTGTCCACCCGGAGGGTCTGGCCGGCAGCCAGTTTCCGGTTGATTACGGTACCGCCGGCGTGGACAAAAGCCTTTCCGTCGCCTCTGAGGCGTTCCATAATAAACCCTTCCCCACCGAAAAAACCGGCTCCGATCCGTTTGTTGAAAGCAATGCCGACTTCCGTCCCTTTTGCGGCGCAGAGAAAAGCGTCTTTCTGGCAGATAAATTCTCCGCCCAGGTTTTTCAGGTCCAGTGCGATGATTTTCCCGGGGTAGGGGGCACCGAATGATACATGGCTTTTCCCCGTGCCGGTGTGGGTAAACCAGGTCATAAACAGGGATTCTCCGGTGAGTTTCCGCTTGGCACCTGCCATTAGTTTTCCCATAAACCCCTGGTCAGGCTGAGAACCGTCTCCGAATCGGGCTTCCATATCAATGCCGTCTTCCATGAACATCATGGCGCCGGCTTCCGCGATAACGGTTTCTCCCGGGTCCAGTTCGATTTCCACAAACTGCATTTCTTCTCCGAAAATCTTGTAATCGATTTCATGGGAACGAATGCTTCCCCCCGTGGTGGGCACCGGGGGGGCTGCTGCACTTGTCGGGCTGATGGCGGACGCAAAATCTGCAATCCCGGCGGCGGCTGTCCAGTTTTCGGTAACACCGTTTGCGAAAACCAGTGTTTCGCCGTTAATTTCCCCGCTTCTTAATTTATTGATGATATCTTCCCGCCCGAAGGGCCCCTGTTGTTGTCCCGCGACAGCGATATACCACATGGCTGCATCACTCATTCTATCCTCCTCGTTTTTTCTGCTATCGTATGCATTTATACATGGGAATTATACCGTATTTCAGTTTCGATTTCCTGTGATTCTTCTCACTTCACCGGGAACATTTTTTGCTTGTCGAAACCTTTTATTGGCAGAAATGGTATAGTTGGGTGTGAAATGAGGAATGAAATGATATTGAAGAGAATGCTGCTCCCGGTTATCTTGACTGTTATTCTGCTTCTTCCCACAGCATGCCTGCGTACACCGGGGCGAATCCGGTACACTGCAGACGGCTTTCGCCGGGAAGTGCGGCACCGTTTGGGGCATCAACTGAAGAAGATTGGAACCATTTCCGTTCCCGGGGGAAATGGTGTACGGCAGATTATTACGGCGGAGTCACTGCTGGTGCCCCCATATGCACTCAGCCCGGAAGCGAAGGCCGGGTTGGGGAAATGTTTGAAGCCGGCCACCAGTGAGCGGGACAGGTTCAAAAACCTGTACAATTGTATGCTGGGTGCTTCCGGGGGGTTTTCTTACATTGCGGACAGTACCCTCAGTGCCGACACCTGTTATCAAAGCCGGCAGGGGAATTGTTTCTCGATGACAAATCTACTGGTGGGAGCGGCGCGCTTTGGTGGTTTGGAGGCGTGTTACATGCTGGTGGAGGATATAATCGGTAATCAGGCGGAAGGAAACACCGTGATTCACAGCAATCATATCATCACAGCCGTTCGCATCGGCCCCAAATGGAGATTGGTGGACTTTATTCCGAATTCAAAACGGTATCACTACCTGACATTGTTGTCGGACATTGAAGCTGCGGGGCTTTATTACAACAATCTCGGTGCCCGCCTGCTTCTCGACGGACACAACAACGAGGCTGAAACCTTACTGAGGGTGGCGGCGGCACTTTATCCGGATTCCTATCAGGTTCAGAATAATCTCGGAGTGTTAATTTTGAGGGAAGGTAATGTGCTGAAAGCCCGGGCTCATTTTTTAAGAGCTCTGGGAGCCGCCCGTTTTCCGGACCTGGTTCTGGGGAATGTAATGAATACATTTCAAAAAACGGGAAATATGAAATCTTTTGAATTACTCAGAAAAGATCTGGAAAAGGCAAAAAGGCGCAATCCGTATTTTTATATTGAACTGGCACGGCGGTATTATCGGAAAAAGGAATACCGGGCGGTTCTGAGGGAGTGTAAAATTGCCCGGCGGATCAATCGGACAATTCCTGAGATTTACCTGTTACAATTCAGGAGCTATGGAGCCCTTGGAATGACAACAAAGAAATTAAAGGCGTATAAAAAACTGCTGAAATACAGCCACTCTGAAGAATCTTCCATACCGGTGATAACGGATACTCCGGATTTTCAGGATGGAAAGCCCGGGAGAAAACCATGATTCTGGCGGTGGACATCGGCGGAACCCGCATTAAGTACGGTGTCATGACGCCATCGGGATCATTTCTTTCTTCTTTCCCAAGACAAATCGTGACCCCGCAGTCAGGACTGATTGAAGCATTGGCTGTCCTCCTTTCCGGAGTTGCAAAAGCGTTTCCTGTCCGGGCAGCGGGAATTTCCATAGCGGCCAATGTGAACCGGGAAGGGGTGGTGCTTCACGCTACGAACCTGGGAATGCCGTGTCCCGTAGACTTGTGCGGTTTCCTTTCCGGAAAACTGGGGATAGCGGTCAAAGCGGAAAACGATGGAAATTGTGCGGCTCTCGCCGTTTTCCGGTTTGAGGAAGCTGTGGCACAGCGCACTTTTGTGGTCATAACGCTGGGGACCGGCGTAGGCGGCGGGATTATCTGTAACGGAGGGCTTCTGGCCTCGGATGCCGGCGCGGCGGCGGAGTTGGGCCACATCGTGCTCGATCCGGCAGGCCCCGGGTGCCCCTGCGGCAAACGAGGCTGTCTGGAAGCCTATATCGGGGAAGCTGCCCTGGTGGAACGGTACAATCGGGAAAAGGCACAGCCCCCCCTGAAAACGGCACTGGAAATTTCAACCCGATTAAAAGAAGGGGATAAAACCGCAGCGGAGGTGGCTTGTTTCGCCGGAGAGCGGCTGGGCCGCGGAATGGCAGTAATCTCCGATATTATTTCTCCCGATGCTTTTTATATTGCCGGCGGTGTGGCGGGACTGGGCGGGCCGATGCTTACCGCAGCTGAAAAGACGCTTTCGAGAACGTGTTTTCTGCGCACACTGAACCGGGTTCCGGAAATTCGGCCTGTCCGGGAAAGGAAGTGGCTTTCTCTGAGGGGAGCCGGGGTGCTGGTTTTATGAATCGGGATATTCATTTGACCGCCGGGCTTGTGGCGCTGCTTCTGGCGTTTTTAAGCCTCTATGATATGAGCCGGATGCAGATTTACGACGGCATTACTCCGGGAATTACCGAAAATGGTGTGCTGGTGCAGAAAGTGGATCCCGATTCGCCGGCAAAAACAGCGGGAATCCGTCCCGGTGACCATCTCCTCGGGGTGGCCCATACCCTGGTTCAGAAACCGTTTAAAATTCCCGAACTGCTTCAGGGGAGCAAAGACCCCACCGTTCCCTACCTGCTGCAGCGGGGCAGGGATACCCTTACGGTTTCTGTTTCCCTGGAGCAGCGGCGGGCGATTCTGCCTTTTCATGTGCTTGCGGGGCTGTTGATGATTCTGTTTTTCATGATCGGGCTGATTGTGCTTTTAAACAATCCGATGGGAAGCGAGTCCCGCCTTTTCTATTATCTGACGATGGCAATGATGCTGCTCTTCACCTGTTTTCTGCGCCCCCATTCATACGCGCTCAGCCACCTTATCATTCGGATTGTGGGACAGTTTGCCTACGTTCTTCTTCCTGCGTTTCTTCTGCATTTCTTTTTGATATACCCGGTGAGAAGCCCGGTCTGGAAACGTTTTCATTTTCTGATTTGGCTTCTGTATGCGGTTCCGGCCGTTTTCCTCACGGCTGTTTCAATTTATACCTATCTGACTGATGTCCCTTTTCATTTTGATTGGCAGTGGGGGCTTTATCTTGTCTATAGTGCCGCCACGTTGGCTGTTCTCTATTTCAGCGGCAGACGGACTGAACTTTCTGAAAAAAATAATCTGTTGAGGGTGTATATTGCCGCCATGCTTCCCTTTGTACTGGTGGGGATTCCGTTGGGAGTTGCCGGAAACCGGGGGGACATTGCCTCGGCCTTTTCCGCGCTTATGGTGTTGCTGCCGGTTTATTTATCCTACCGGATTTACCGCTTCGGTTTTTTTAATATTCGGATTCTGTTGAAAAAGAGCCTGCTGTATTCCTTCATCCTGCTGATTGCATCTGTTCTCTATGCGATACTTCTTTTCCTCATTAACACAACCTTGTCAAACTACAACCTGACAGACCCGTATCTGTATTCCATGGGGTTGGCGGTGGCTATTGTTTTCTTTTTTAATCCGCTCCATTCCTTTCTTCAGGTTCAGTTGGAAGATGTATTTCTGGAAAAAGAAAAAAAACGCCGGGAGGATATTACCGGCCGGGCGGAGCAGATGCTGGTCATAAAAGAAACGGAAGAACTGAATCGGACAGTGCTTCGGCTGCTTTCTGAGATTGTGTCAGACCGCTTTGCCGTTCTGGTGTTAAGTGAGAATAACAGCTATGTGGATATTGAATCCAACCGGCTGATAACCGCAGTGGATTTTCCTGAAAAGTCCCGATTTTTTCTACTGGAAAATTCGGTGGAGAATGCATTTCATCCGTTTTACCAAAAAGGTTTTCGAATAGCCTTTCCGTTTCGGAAAGCCGGGCAGGTCCGGGCCGTTATTCTATCGAGAAGTCTGATTTTTGAAGAAGAACTGGGGATTGTCCGGAGAATTCTCCTGCACTTTGTGACTGCCCATGAAAACGTGCGTCTTTTATCCCGGCTTTCCCGGCAGATAGAGCTGGAACGGGATATGAAAATTGCCGGTTACATTCAAAAAAGCCTGATCCCTTCCGCTCATCCGGAAACGCCGCTCTTTCGGGCCTATGGGGTCTCGGTCCCGTCAAAAGTAATTGGCGGTGATTTCTTCGATTATTTTTCAATCTCCGGCAGCAGCCGGAGCGGTATTCTCATCGGCGATGTTGCCGGAAAATCCATTCCCGCCGCTTTGATGATGGTGGCGGCGAAGGAAACCATCAGCTCCCAGGCAGGTTCCTTTCGGACACCGGAGGAAATCATGAGCCGGGCCAGTGAGCTGCTGGTTCAAAAAAGCAGTGCAAATATGTTTGTGGCCGCCTGTTATTGCTGTATTGACAGGGAACAGCGCAGGATTTCGGTGGTCAATGCCGGAATGCCGTCTCCCTACCTGATTCGGAACGGGGAAGTAAGCCAGGTTCCCCGCCAGAACCCCCGCTTTCCCCTTGGCCTTGTGAAGGGGGTTCAATACCGGCAGCACAATATGGAATTACGGGGGGGAGACCGGATTGTAATGCTGTCCGACGGGTTTACCGAAGTGCTGGACAATGAAATGGAATCTCTCCTGCAGCGCAGTGCCGGCGAATCTCCCCGGGATTTCACCCGGAATATTCTGCGGCACCTTCGGCGGAAATCCGACGGAGAACTGGCAGACGATGCCACCATTGTAACAATCGAAATAAAAAACGAGCCATTGACGGAGGGGGAAAATGTTTAAGAAAATATTGATTTTTCTGTTGATTGCCGGTGTCGCGGTTGTCGTGTACCTTGCTTTGACCCGGGACAGGTTTTACAGTACGCATTCCAGAAAAGCATTGGAATACTATCAGCAGGGAGTGGACAACATGATGAAATACTATATACCGGAGGGAATGCGGGACATGAGGCTTGCGGCGGATGAAGACCCTGATTTTCCCCTGCCGCGCCTGTTTTTGCTTGAATCCGAATCCTGGTCTTCGGAAGCAAAAGATCAGGCGAAATGGTACAGAAAGCTGGCAGTCTCTTCTCCGAAATGGACAGACTTCGAACAGGGCCTGATTTCTCTCGTTCTGGCAAATCCGGAGCCGGAAAACCGGCCAGAACTTGCGGAAAAAATCGATGCCTTTCTTCAGAAATACCCATCCCGGATGGATGCCTTTCTGCTCTTGATTCAAAAATACCGGAAACTGGTGGAAATGGAGAATCCGGAAAAAATGATTCATTTTTACGAGGAAATGCACCGCCGTTATCCCAACAACGTCCAGATTCTGAATATGATGGGGTATTTCTATGTGGCGATGGGGCAGCCGGAAAAAGCCCGTGTTGTTTTTGAAAAATACGTTTATATCCGCCCCGACGAAGCGAATCCCTACGACAGCTTCGGAGATTTTTATTACAATACCGGACAATTCCCCCGGGCCGCCGAATACTTCCGGAAAGCCTTAAAGCGGAAACCGGATTTTGTTATCTCAAAAATTCATCTGGCCAAATCCCTGCTCTACATGGGAAAGGTAAAAGATGCCCTCACCATACTGAATGAGGTGGAAAAGGGTAGTTCCGGTGATATGGTTGAAAACTCTGCCGTTTTGATTCGTTTTCTCTGTTATGCGTTTACCCGGAACATTCCGGAAATGAAAAAACTTGTAGACAGCCTGCCGAAACGGCATATTATTGATTCCATTCGGCAGATTATTTCTTTTCAGTATTGTGTTCAGAGTAAAAACTTCCAATGTGTAAAAGAAATAGTCGAAAAAGAAAAAAGTACAGCCGCATCGAAGAAAAGCCTGAACTTTTTGATGAATCAGGCGGAGTATCTTAATATCACAGGACATCCGGCAGACTCCGCTGCCCTTCTCGAAAAGAAATTTTCTGCCCATATCCTGAACAGTGCTTTTGACATTCGTCTTTATGTGTATTATATTCTTGTTGATGATTACATAAAACTGGGGGAATTCAAGAAGGCAGAATCTTTGGTTGCGAAACTGCCTCGGGGCTACAAATCATATTTGATGATGAAAATCATGAATGCCGCCGGAAAACCGGGGAAGGCAATGGCATTTGCCAGAAAAACCATAGAAGAGTTTCCGGGGGCGGATCCTGATTTTTACGTTGTTGCGGAAGCGAGGAGATATGAAAAACAGGGAAATCGCAGGTAAAATTCTGAAACGGGTTCGGCTCTTTGACGGACTTTCCGAAGGGCAGCTTGCGCGTGTTGTGGAGATGCTGGAACCGGTGAAAGCCAAAAAAGACAGTGCGATTCTGACAGAAGGGGAAGAAGGGCTGGACCTCTACGTGATTCTCAGGGGCCAGGTTCGTATCAGCAAATATGTTCAGGAGGAAGAAGAAGCCATTGCCATGCTGAAAGCGGGCGCGCTCTTCGGGGAAATGGCACTTCTCGGGCAAACGGTTCGTTCCGCTTCCGTAATCGCCCACACCGACGTGCTGCTGTACCGCCTGAACGGGGTGAAATTTGTCACCTACCTTGAAGAAGACAAAGATGCGGGATACAAAGTCATGAAAGAAATGTGTGTTATTCTTTCCAGGCGTCTTCATGAACTGAACGAACGGTATCGAAACATGCTGTCCATTGCGTCCAGCTGGTAACAAAGCGGATTCCCGGTAAATTCGGAAAAAGGGTTCGGGACACGTCTTTCAATTGTAACTTTGCGGGATTTCCATTATCATATGAACGGTCGAATAGACTGTTTGCGGAAAAGGAACCAATATTCAGGAGGAATATAGAATGGCTGACAACATTGTTCATCTCACAGACGAAACATTTAAAACCGAAGTATTGAACGGAAGCGGTGTTACTGTTGTGGACTTCTGGGCACCCTGGTGCGGGCCGTGCCGGATGATTGCACCGGTTCTGGAAGAACTGGCGACAGAATATGCCGGTAAACTCAAGGTTGGCAAAGTAAACGTGGACGAACATCAGGACGCTGCCCGTCAGTATGGCATCGCCAGTATCCCGACGCTTCTGCTCTTCAAAGACGGACAGCTGGTAGACCGGGCAATCGGCGCCATGCCGAAACCGCACCTTGAACAATTTATCAAAGGGGCGCTGGAAAGCTGATTTCCGCTTTTTTCAGGGAGGTTCGCGAAATGCCCATTTATGAATACCATTGCAACGACTGTAACACCGACTTTGAACAACTGGTGTTCAGCAGTTCCCAGGCGGATTCTGTTCCCTGTACAAAATGCGGGAGCACCAACGTGGAACGGAAAGTTTCATCCATCGCGTCCGCGGGGTCTTCCGGCGCTTCGTCTGCCGGTGCCTCGTACAGCAGCTGCGGTTCCGGCGGCTTCACCTGAGCCTGAAAGCCGGCAGGCGGTGCCTGTTCATGAATGAATAATAAAAAACCCCGCTTTTAGCGGGGTTTTTTATTATTCTCATATGGCAGAAAAATCAGGTTCCCTGCGCGTAATCATTAATATAGGCAATCTGTTCATCTGTCAGCTTATCAATAGAGAATCCCATCGTACTCAGCTTGATTCCGGCAATTTCCTGATCCTGTTCCACCGGCAGCAGATGAACAATACGCTCCATGCCCTTTCCTTCCTGCGTCAGGCGGATCATGGCGAGGAACTGGTTTGCAAAACTCATATCCATTACCTCTGACGGGTGTCCTTCGGCTGCGGCAAGGTTTACCAGGCGTCCTTTGGCAAGAAGGAAAATTCGTCTGCCGTCATTCATTACATACTCTTCATTGTTCATCCGGATTTCCGATTTGGACTTTGAAACATCTTCCAGATCCGGAATATTAATTTCACAGTCATAATGTCCGGTGTTGCATACAATTGCACCGTCTTTCATGACCTCAAAATGACGTTTAACAAGAATATCTTTAACACCGGTGGCGGTGACAAAAATATCTCCCAGAGGGGCGGCTTCATCCATTGTCATGACCCGCATTCCTTCCAGTGTCGCCTTCAGCGCCGCAGTGGGTTTGACCTCCGTTACAATCACATTGGCCCCCAGGCCCTTTGCCCGCATGGCAACACCCTTTCCGCAATGGCCGTACCCGGCCACCACAACGGTTTTCCCCGCAATCAGAACACTGGTTGCCCGGAGAATTCCATCCAGCGTGGACTGTCCGGTTCCATAAATATTGTCAAAATCCCATTTGGTTTCCGCGTCATTCACCGCGAAGACCGGATACAGCAGCTTGCCGGCTTTCCCCATTGCCCGGAGCCGGTGAACCCCGGTGGTGGTCTCTTCCGTTCCGCCGATTACAGACCCGGCCTTTTCCGGATGCTTATTGTGAATGGTGAAAATCAAATCCGCGCCGTCATCCAGTGTCAGATTCGGATTGGTTTCCAGAGTCTTGTCAATGCACCAGTAAAACTCTTCCGTATTCATGCCGTGCCAGGCATAAATGGAAGTTCCGTTTGCTGCCAGTGCTGCCGCCACATCATCCTGCGTGGACAGCGGATTGCAGCCGGACCAGGAAACCTCGGCACCTGCGGCACGGAGCGTTTCCACCAGCACCGCCGTTTCTTTTGTTACGTGCAGGCATCCGGCAATCCGGTAGCCTTTCAGAGGCTGAGTCTTGCTGTACTTCTCCCGAAGCGCCATCATTACCGGCATCCGGGACTCTGCCCAGTGAATTTTCAGGCGCCCCTGTTCACTGAGGCTCAGGTCTGCTACTTTGTATGTCATATATCCTCCAATTCAGTTGATTTTCATGTGCTTAAAGTGTCCGGAATTTCTCCGGGGCACCGAAAATGCGCCTTATTGTATCAGATTTACCGGTGGTGCGCGACCCCCGGCCGGGCAGCCGTTGTATACCACTCCCGGGAGGTTCAGGTGCTTCGGACGAAAAATTTCCGCGGTGCAAAACAAAATCACCTTTAATTCCGGCTGGAAAGCAGCGGTTTTTGGGATCATTATTCCACTGTCCCCTCAAGTTCCCCGGAAATTCGGAAATCAAAATTTCCCATCGTTTAAAACCACAGGAAAAGTACAAAAACTTTTAATATATCAATCCCGGCAAGCAGAATGTTTGCGGCAAAAAACAAGGACACCGGTAACCCGTGGACACCCATCCCAAGGCCTCTGTCAACAAAAAAACTTGATCAGGGGAGAGGGTGTTCCGAAAAATTTTAGCGAGGGAGTGAAACGGATTTGTGAAGCGAATACGGTTGGAAACTGAAAATTGAGTAGTGCCAGGAGTTTTCGTACATTTAAATTCGGCTCTTCGGGGTTGTTTTCTTTTTTTCTCAGCCTGCGCAGTAGCCGGGACTGGGGACCTCAATTAATGGTATGCAATTTCTCAGTTTCAGGATGGGGCGGCGTGTCTGGTCCATGAAGAATGTTTTTTCCCTTTCTGGGCTCTGTGCAGGTCCCGGTATTCTGTATTCTGCTTAATTGTCTGGCCTTTGGCGGTTGTGTTGGGTTTTTTCTGCAGCGTATCCGGTAGCCTCGGGGGTGAGTATTTTCCCTTGTCTTTTCTCTCTGGCTTTGTTTTCTCTTTCTTATCCCCCGGTTCTCCCGCAGGTGATGCGGTTTTTTGTTGACAGATCAGGGCGGAGTCTGGTATTTTTTCTGGCAGTGGAGGCACGTAGCTCAGGGGGAGAGCACTTCCTTGACGCGGAAGGGGTCGGCGGTTCAATCCCGCCCGTGCCTACCATTTTTTTTTATCAACCACCCAACGCATAGGGGAACGCCATGGACAAGATACACGTTACGCTTCCGGATGGAAATGTCCTTGATATTGATAGGGGTACGTCTCCGATGGATGTGGCGGCCGGCATTTCTTCCGGGTTGGCCCGGATGGCTGTGGCGGCCAGGTTTAATGACAGTTTGATTGATATGTCGCTGCCGTTGAAAGAGGACGGCTCGCTGGAGATTCTGACTGAAAAATCTCCGGATGCACTGGAGGTGCTTCGCCATTCCTGTGCGCATCTGATGGCGCAGGCGGTTCAGCGGATTTTTCCGGAAACGAAGGTTACCATCGGCCCGGTGATTGAGGACGGGTTTTATTATGATTTTGACCGGGAGGCGCCGTTTACTCCGGAGGATCTGGTGAAGATTGAAGGCGAGATGAAGAAAATCGCCAAAGAAAAACTGGAAATCCGACGGGAAGAGGTGACCCGGGAAGCTGCTTTGAAAATGTTTGAGGAGATGGGCGAAGCTTATAAGGTAGAGATTATCAAAGAGTTGCCGGCCGGGGAGACGATTACCTGTTACCGTCAGGGGGATTGGGTGGATCTCTGCCGGGGGCCGCATCTGCCCAATACTTCTTTTATCAAGGCATTCAAGCTTTTGTCCATTGCCGGCGCTTACTGGCGGGGGGATGAGAAGAACCGAATGTTGCAGCGGATTTACGGTACCGCTTTTTTCAGGAAGGCAGAGCTGGAAGAGTATCTTTTGATGCTGGAAGAGGCAAAGAAGCGGGATCACCGCCGCCTGGGGAAGGAGCTGGAGCTTTTTGCCTTTGAAGAGAAGGTCGGCGGCGGTTTTGTGTTCTGGTACCCGAAAGGGGTGACGGTCCGCAAGCAGATTGAGGATTATCTGTACCATGAGCTGGTGAAACGCGGCTATCAATGGGTAATTTCACCCCATCTGGCACGAAGTGAGTTGTGGAAAACTTCGGGACATTATGATTTTTACCGGGAGAATATGTACAGTTTGTCCATTGATGATGAAGAGTATATTGTCAAGCCGATGAATTGTCCGTTCCATGTGATGATTTATAAGAATAAACGCCGGTCTTACCGGGAGCTTCCCATTAAGTATGCTGAGAACGGAACGGTGTACCGCTATGAGAAGAGCGGGGCGCTTCACGGGATGCTTCGGGTGCGCGGGTTTACTCAGGATGATGCCCACATTATCTGTACACCGGAGCAGGTTCACGGGGAGATTGAGAAGCTGATTGATCTGGCACTGGATATTTACCGGGTGTTCGGTTTTGAGAAGTATAAGTTTGAATTGTCGGTTCGGGACAGCCGGAATAAGCAGAAGTACGCCGGAACGGATGAAGAATGGGATATGGCGGAGGATGCACTGATTCAGGCGTTGGCGAAGAAGGGGATTGAGTTCGAGCGCATGGAGGGAGAGGCGGTTTTTTACGGTCCGAAGATTGATGTGAAACTTTACGATTGCCTGGGCCGCAAGTGGCAGGCAACGACAATTCAGTTCGATTTCAATCTTCCCAGACGTTTCGGGATGACCTATGTGGCGTCGGACGGTGCAGAGCATACTCCTTTTATGATTCATCGGGCGATTTTCGGTTCATGGGAACGGTTTTTTGGTATGCTGGTGGAGCAGTACGCCGGGGCGTTTCCCCTCTGGCTGGCGCCGGTGCAGGTTTCGGTTATTCCCATTACCGATGATAATGTGCCGTATGCCGGAGAGGTTGCGGATAAGCTGATTGCCGCAGGAATCCGGGTTTCCGTTGATGACCGCAGTGAGAAGATGGGGTATAAAATACGGGAAGCTCAGATGCAGAAAGTTCCTTATATGCTGGTAATCGGAAAGAAAGAGGCAGAAGACGGAACGGTTTCGGTCCGGGTGCGGGGAAGAGGAGACGAAGGGGCTGTCCCGGTCGATGAATTTATTCGGAAAGTTACTTCACTTGTCCGGTCAAAATCATTGGATTTGCCTTGACAACGGGGAATGTTCCGTCTATAGTGAAACACTGACTTTATTGGGGAGGTGTGTCTATTAACCGCTCAGTTAGTAAAAATTCAAGGGGCAACGGTAAGCGTGGTGGAACCCGGATCAATGAAAACATTCGGGAAAAAGAGCTTCGGGTGGTTTCGGAGGACGGCGAACAGCTTGGAATCCTGAGCCTGGACGAAGCTCTCAGTATTGCGCAGAGCAAAGGTCTGGACCTGGTGGAGGTGGCACCCAACGGAAAGCCGCCGGTCTGCAGGATTATGGATTACGGTAAGTATCTGTACACCGAGCAGAAGCGGGCCCAGCAGGCGAAGAAGAAACAGAAACGCATCCAGGTGAAGGAAATGAAGTTTCGTCCGATGATTGACGAACATGATTACAATTTTAAGAAAAAACATGTGATCCGTTTCCTGGAGGCGGGCGACAGGGTTAAGGTCACGGTTCGTTTCCGGGGCCGGGAGCTGGCGCACAAAGATAAGGGATTTGCAATTCTCCAGCGCTTGAAAGAGGATCTGGAGGAATACGGATATCCGGAAAAGGGGCCGTCCTTTGAGGGGATTCATATGGTGCAGATTTTTGTACCGAGGCCTTCCGGAAAGAACTGAGAATTTTCCGGGAACTATATTCCCGAATTTTGGAGGAACTATGCCGAAATTGAAAAGCCACAGAGGTGCAGCAAAGCGGACGAAGACGACTGGCAGTGGCAAGATTATTTTGAACCATGCCAATAAAAGCCACATTTTGACTAAAAAGGCCAAGAAACGGAAACGGAATCTGCGCAAGGGATTTCTGGCTTCTGCCGGGGACAGCGTGGTGCTGAAAAAGATGCTGCCTTACGGCTGAGCATCCGAATATCGTTTTTTGACGGAAAGCAGGAGAAAGATATGACACGGGTAAAAAGAGGAACCAAAAGAAAAAACAGAAGAAAGAAGATTTTAAAGCTGGCAAAGGGCTATTACGGCGGCAGGAGTAAACTGTATCGTACTGCGAAGGAATCCGTGGAGCGGGCACTGGCCTTTTCCTACCGGGACCGGCGCAGGAAGAAACGGGATTTCAGGTCTCTGTGGATTGTGAGGATTAATGCTGCCGCGAGACTTCATGATTTGAAGTACAGTACTTTCATGAATGGCCTGAAGCAGGCCGGGATTGAACTGGACCGCAAGGTTCTTGCCGAGCTGGCGGTTTCCAATCCGGAGGCATTTGCCGAGCTGGCAACAAAGGCCAAAGACGCTCTGAGCTAAGCCGGGTACAAATGAGTGACCTGAAAGCTCGGATTCAGGGAGTCAGGGACACCTTCAATGAGGCGTTGGGCCATGTGGAAGGCCTGAATGCCCTGGAAGAACTGAAAAATCGGTATCTGGGAAGAAAACGCGGGATTGTTAAAGAGCTTCTCACCGACCTTCGTTCGGTTCCAAAGGAGCTGAGGCCGGAACTGGGTCAGGCGGTGAACCGCCTGAAGCAGGCGGTGGAAACCGCACTGGCTGAAAAGTTTGAAGCGCTGAAATCCGGTGAGGCGAATTCCCGTGAAGGCGGGATTGACCTGACACTTCCCGGTATTGCTCCGGAGCTGGGAGCACTTCATCCCCTGAATGTTGTAAATCGTGATTTGATTCGTATTTTTGAGCGGATGGGATATGAGGTGGCCGGCGCGTCGGAAATCGAAACGGATTTTTATAATTTTGAGGCGCTGGGGATTTCAAAAGATCATCCGGCGCGGGATATGCAGGACACGTTTTATATTTCGGATGATGTGGTCCTCCGTACCCATACTTCCAATGTGCAGATTCATCTGATGGAAAACCGGAAGCCGCCGTTTAAGGCGATTATGCCGGGGCGGGTTTACCGGAAGGACGCGGACATTACGCATTCTCCCATGTTTCACCAGGTGGAAGGCCTGGTGGTGGGTGAACATGTTACGTTTACCGATTTGAAGGGGACGTTGGAGCATTTTCTGAAAAAGCTTTTCGGGACGCAAACGAAGATGCGGCTTCGGCCCAGTTTTTTCCCGTTTACCGAACCCAGCGCGGAGGTGGATGTCAGCTGTATTATGTGCGGTGGAAAAGGCTGCCGGGTGTGTAAAAACAGCGGCTGGCTGGAAATCCTTGGTGCCGGAATGGTGGATCCCGTGGTATTTGGTAATGTGGGCTATGATCCGGAGACGGTTTCCGGTTTTGCCTTCGGACTGGGTGTGGAACGGGTGGCAATGCTCAAGTACGGAATTTCCGATATCCGGATGTTTTTTGACAATGACCTGAGATTTCTGTCTCAGTTCAATTGAAGGTTTCGACAAAGAGGGCACCATGGATTTCAGTGTACGCTGGTTGAGAAGATATATCGAAACAAAGCTGAATGCCGAAGGGATTGCGGAGGTGTTAACAGACCAGGGCTTGACGGTGGATGAGATCCGCCGGGAAGGCGATGCTGTTATTCTGGATATTGATGTGACCACAAACCGGCCCGATGCCATGAATTATGTGGGCCTGGCCCGGGAGTTGGCGGCTTCGGGGAACGGGACGCTGATTTTACCGGAGGAATTGTCTTTTCAGGAAACCGGCCCTGCGACCGGAGAGGAAATTTCGGTGGATATTCAGGCTCCGGATCTCTGTGGGCGCTATGTTGCCCGTTATGTCAGAAATGTGAAAATCGGGCCTTCGCCCCGATGGATGCAGGAACTTTTGTCGGAAGCCGGAATCCGTCCCATCAGCAATGTGGTGGATGTTACGAATTTTGTTCTCTGGGAACTGGGCCACCCCCTCCATGCTTTTGACAGCCGTTTTCTCCGGGGGAACCGTATTGTGGTCCGCCGGGCGGCTGCCGGTGAAATAATGGTGACACTGGACGGCGTGGAACGGAAGCTTACTGCGGATGACCTGGTAATTGCCGACGGCGAACGTCCGGTGGCACTGGCGGGCATTATGGGCGGAGAGAATTCTGAAATTCGGGAAGATACGGCGGATGTGGTAATTGAATCCGCGTGGTTTGATCCGGTCTGTGTCCGGAAAACCTCGAAACGGCTGGCGGTTCATACTGATTCTTCCCATCGCTTTGAGCGGGGCGCCGATATTGAAATTGCAATGAAGGCGGCCAACCGGGCGGCGGCTATGATGGCGGAGTTTGCCGGCGGCGAAGTGGCTCCGGAACCGGTTGATGAATATCCGAAGCCGTTTGAGGCACAGAAGGTACTGCTGAAGTCCGGTAGCTTGGAAAGAATTGCCGGGCTGAAAATCGAAGATGATTTTGTGGACGATACGTTGAGCAGGCTGGGGTTTTCGAAGCTCCGGAAGGATTCCGCCGGGACTGTCTGGCAGGTGCCTTCCAACCGTCTTGATGTGACCCGCGAGATTGATCTGATTGAAGAAGTGGCACGGATGTACGGGTACAACCGGATGCCGTCAACACTTCCGGGCATTGAAAGCCCCGGCCGGGTAACGCCCCCTTCCGAAAAGGTGTTGCACCATGTGGAAGAGGTGTTTTCGGCAGCGGGATTTTATGAGGCGATTTCTTATTCTTTCTGTTCTCCTGAAGATAACCGTGTTCTGCGCCCTTCTCAGATGGAGATGGTGCAGATTGCCAATCCGCTGGGAGAAAATACAAGTACCATGCGCACCTCTGTGCTGGCGACTTTGACAGCGGTTGCCGCGTTGAATCTGAAACGGGGCAATCTGGCATTGAAGTTGTTTGAGACCGGGCGGGTGTACTTTCCAAAAGGCACGCAGGCGGATGAACGGATTTCTGTGGCTGCACTTGCCGTGAAAGGGGTTCATCACCGCGCGTGGAACGGCAGGGAAGTTCAGGCGGATGAATTTCTTTTAAAAGGCCTGCTGACCCGGATTGAACGGAAAGTGTTGGGAAATCCGGTTGTCAGTTATGAAGATTGCGATTCTCCGGCATTTGACCCGAAATTTTCAGCAGTGATAAAAATGGATGGGCATACTGTCGGGTATCTCGGGCAGTTGTCCGATGATGTTCTGGCTCATTTTGATGTGGACCATCCTCTGGTGGCGATGGAGCTGGATTTAAGCGATTTCATTCGGAAATCCGGAAAAACCCTTCGTTTTCGGCCTTTTTCCATGATGCCCAGCACAGAGCGGGATTCCGCGTTTCTTGTGGACAGGGCGATTCGATATTCCGATATGGAAACATTCCTGACAAGTCTGGATGTGCCTTATCTCAAAGATGTCCGGCTTTTTGACCGGTATGAGGGGAAGGGTGTTCCAGCTGGAAAGGTCAGTATCGCAGTGAATTTTGTGTTTCAATCGGATGATCAAACCTTGAATAATGAAGAAATTAATCAGCTGCATCAGAAGATTGTGGCTGCGTTTATTGATAAGTTCGGAGCGGTACTTCGATGATGAACCGCCTGATTCAACTGCTTGAAAAAAAAGTTTCACAGTTGCTTCGGGAGTATGAGACAATTAAAGAAGAGAATACCGAGCTGAAGAAGCAGGTTGAATTGTTGCAGACGGAGCTTGAGGGTGCTCTTGGAAAATCCTCGCATTTGAAGGAAGTTGAAAGCCGTATTGGCAGAATTATTAACTCAATTGACACGCTGGTGGAGAGGGAAGATGGCAATTTATAACCTTCGTATTTACGGGAAGGAGTATAAAATCTCCTCACGCTACGATGAAAGTTACGTGACGGAGATGGCCCATTTTCTCGAATCCAGGATGAAGGAATTGGCGGAAGCAACCGGGAGTGTGGATTTTTACCGCCTTCTGGTCATGGCATCCATGACGGTTGTGGATGATTATTTTAAACTGATGAAGGAATGCCGGAAAGCGGATCAACCGCAGTTTGCTTCCAAGCTTGAGAGCATAATCGGAATGATTGAGAGTTCTCTGACAGAAAAGCGGGTCCTGTGAAACCCGTGATGACGGGGCGATATTGAGCCAACGGAAATAATGCGGGAACGTGACGCTGCCCGGGAGAGCAGGCCCGCCTTGAGCGGGAAACCCGAAGGGCAGGCTGATGTGCCCACCTGGTAGGCCAGGTTCATTATTTTCCGTCACACGATTTCACGGGGCCACTTGTTCCTCCATCCAGGTGTGTTGGAATGGTATTTGGAGGAGATTATGGTAGTAGAAATAGCACTGATTGTTGCAGTGGTTGTGCTGTTCCTGACCAATCTCGGCCTGATTGCTTACTATAAAACCAGACAAAAGAAAGAAAGCCACCTGCTGGAAATTTCGGAGCAGAAGGCGAAAGAGGCACTGGACCTGGCAAACCGGGAAGCGGACCAGATCCGACGCCGTGCCGAACTGGAAGCAAAAGAGCTGAAGCAGAAGGTCAAAGAAGAGGTTGAGCGGGAAACCACCGAGAAAAGAAAAGAAATTCATGAAATGGAGAAGCGGCTTCTCCGGAAAGAAGACCTTGTAGAAAAACGGATGACGACTTTGGATTCCAAGGAACAATCACTGGATGCCAAAGAGGAAAATCTGAAACGGCAGGCACTTTCCATTGCCCAGAAGGAGCAGGAAGTTCAGAGAATAAGAGATGAGCAGATTGAGACTCTGGAACGAATTTCCGGCCTGACCCGTGAATCCGCCAAGTATGAAATGATGAAACTGGTGGAAGAAGAAGCCCGGAAGAGTGTGACCAAAAGAGTGAAGAAGATGGAAGAAGAGGCGGAAACTACTGCCATTCAGAAAGCAAAAAAAATTATCGGTCTGGCAATTCAGAAATCCGCGTCCGATTATGTCACTGAAGCTACGGTTTCTGTGGTGGATTTGCCCAGTGATGACATGAAAGGACGGATTATTGGCCGGGAAGGCCGGAATATCCGTGCGCTGGAGGCTGCCACCGGAGTGGATCTGATCATTGACGACACACCGGAAGCGGTGATTGTTTCATCTTTTGACCCCATTCGCAGGGAAGTGGCCCGCCTTTCACTGGAACGCCTGATTTCCGACGGACGGATTCATCCGGGCCGTATTGAAGAGATTGTTGAAAAGGTGAAGATGGAGCTGGATGCCCAGATTAAGGAAGAAGGTGAAAATACCGTTTATGAGCTCGGTGTCGGTGAGATTCATCCCAAACTGATTAAGCTTATTGGCCGTTTGAAGTTTCGGACCAGTTATGGCCAGAACATCCTTCACCATTCCAAGGAAGTGGCATACATTGCCACCTATATGGCACAGGAACTGGGTGCGGATGTGAAGATTGCCAAGCGGGGGGCGCTGCTCCATGATATTGGAAAAGCCATTGATAAAGAGATTGAAGGCACCCATGTGGAAATCGGTGTGGACTTGTTGAGAAGATTCGGTGAGAAGGAGCCGGTGATTCACTGTGTGCAGGCACATCACGGCGATGTGGAAATGAAAACACTGGAAGCGGTGATTGTGCAGTCGGCTGATGCCCTGTCCGCGGCACGGCCAGGTGCCCGCCGTGAAATTCTTGAAACCTATATCCGGCGGCTGGAAAAACTGGAAGAGTTGGGCCGTTCCTTTGAAGGGGTGTCCAAGAGCTATGCTATTCAGGCGGGCCGTGAGATTCGCGTGATTGTCAAAAGCAACGAAGTGGATGATGATAAGGTGTTCTGGCTGTCCAAAGGCCTTGCAAAGAAAATAGAGGAAGAACTGGATTATCCGGGACAGATTAAGGTGACGGTGATTCGGGAAACCCGGGCTGTGGAATACGCCAAATAGCCGGTAACGGGTATTTAAATGATTCGGATTCTGTTCATTGGCGATATTGTCGGCCGTACAGGCCGCAAAGCGGTTCAGAAAGAATTGCCGCGCATTCTTTCCGGCCGCAAGCCGGATGTTGTGGTGGCAAACTGCGAGAACCTGGCTCATGGATTCGGGATTACAAGGGATACTGTCGGTGAAATGACAGCTGCGGGTGTCCGGTGTTTTACTTCCGGAAATCATATTTTTGATAAAAAAGAAGCCCGGACACTGTTGGAAGAGCTGCCGTATGTGCTGCGGCCGATGAATTATCCGCCGGAGGTTCCGGGAAACGGTTTTATTACTGTCCGTCTTCCGGAAAACCGGTCCGTGACAGTGGTCAGTATGCTGGGACGGGCATTTATGCCGCCGGTGGACTGCCCTTTCCGGACCATGGACCGGTTTCTGAAAGCAAATGAAACAGATATTGTACTGGTGGATTTTCACGGAGAAGCCACAGCGGAAAAGGCGGCGTTTGCCCATGAATTTGATGGAAAGCTGACAGCTGTGATCGGGACGCATACCCATGTCCAAACGGCGGATGAACGGATTCTGCCGGGCGGAACCGCTTTTCTCACCGATGCCGGAATGACCGGGGCGGTGAATTCGGTTATCGGAGTGGAGATGGATGCGGCGATTCGCCGGATGCGGACCGGAATCAATGAACATTTGACCCCGGCAAAGGGGCGATACTGGTTTTGCGGTTGCGAAGTGACGATGGAAGACAACGGGCGGGCTTCCATTGAAAGGATTATGATAAAGTCCGAAGAAGGGAAGTGAAATGGAACTTGAAGAAATTTCGATTGAACGATATGACGAAGGTGAACTGGTTTTAAAAGAAGAAGATAAATTTATTCTTTCCAAAGGTGCATGGTCCACTGTGATGTACCTGTACCGGGAGATGGGGCGGGATGGCGAATTCGGTGATTTAAAGGTTCGCCTTGTCCGCTACCAGAAGCGGAAAGGCCAGTACCGGGCACATTCCAAATTTAATCTGACCAGCCCGAAACAAATTCACCAGGTGGTAAACAAATTAACAGAATGGATTCCCGAATAAAGCGAAAGAAACATTTCGGACAGCATTTTCTCACAAATCCGGAAACAGCAGAGCGGATTGCCGGTTTTCTTAGCTGGAAGGGGGCTGTTGTTGAGATTGGTCCCGGAGACGGAATTCTGACAGCGTTTCTCATACGGCAGAGCAGGGTACTGCGGGTGGTGGAACGGGACGGGGAACTGATTCCCGGCCTGAAACGGAAATTTGATGGCCGGCTGGAACTGATCCACGGGGATGCACTGAAAATTATGAAAAACATGCCGGAGAGTTGGGGGCAGAGTGCCGTGGTTTCCAATCTTCCCTATAATATTGCGTCTCCACTGACTTTCCGGTTCTGCCGGAATATAAAACAGATTCCGGAAATGGTTCTGATGTACCAGCGGGAAGTGGCAGATAAGATCGTAAGTGAATCCGGGCCCCTGAACCTGGCTGTAACGCCTTTTTTTGATACCCGGATTGCCATGACTCTGAAGCCGGCCAGTTTCAGCCCGCCGCCGAAGGTGGATTCCGCGGTGGTCCATTTTACCAGGAAAAAAGAATTTGAGGTGGAGCCGGAGGATGAATATTTCCGTTTCTGCCGAAGGATTTTTGAAAACAGACGGAAAATGTTGTATAAAAATATTATGAAAAAAAAGGATGCCGGGATATTGAAGATTTTTCAACAACTTAATATTCCCCGGTCTGTCCGTGCGGATCAGTTGTCTGTTTCTCAGCTTCTGGCCCTTTACAGGGAGGTAAAGGCGAATGGCATACAATTATAATCCTGATACATTGCAGATTCTTCCCATTGGCGGAGTCGGAGAGTTCGGTATGAACGCGACGCTGTACCGCTATAATGATACCGCAATACTTGTCGATGCCGGTGTCATGTTTCCGGACACCGATCAGCCCGGTGTCAATCTCATTGTCCCCGATTACACGGTTTTGAACGAAGTCGGGGTTTCCGGCCTTATTGCCGGTGCCGTGATTACCCACGGCCATGAAGACCATATCGGCGGTGTCCCTTTTCTCTGCCGGGACCTGGACAGGGATATGGATATTTATGGAACCCGTCTTACCTGCGGGTTTATCCGGAAACGACTGGAGGAACACCGGTTTAACCATAAAGTGGAGCTTCATGAGGTTGCTGCGGGGGATACGCTGAGTTTCGGTGAGATTAAAGTGCATCTGCTTCGGGTTACCCACAGTATTGTGGACTGCGTGGCACTGGTTATTGAAACTCCGGCGGGAACCGCTTTTCATACCGGTGATTTCAAAGTGGATCAGACTCCGATTGACGGAAAGAATTTTGATTTTGCCGGGTTTGCCGAATGGGGCCGCCGGGGAATTAATCTTCTGCTGTCGGATTCCACCAATATCGCGAAAGAGGGGTATACGCTCTCCGAACGGACGGTGGGGGATTCCCTGCGGGCAATTATCAAAGCCAGCCGACAGAAGGTGATTGTGGCCTGTTTTTCAAGCCATATTCACAGGATTCAGCAGATTGTCACTATCGCAAAAGAATTGAACCGCCGGGTTGTGCTTCTCGGCAGGAGCCTGGAAAACTCAATGTCGGTTGCCCGCCAATTGGGTTATTTGAAAGTACCTGCCGGTGTTATGGCCAATAAAGAAGAGATTCGGGACATTCCCGAACATCGCCTGATCATAATCACCACCGGTTCTCAGGGGGAACCCATGTCCGCTTTGTCCCGGATTGTCCGGGGGGAAACAAAACAGGTGGAAATTTATCCCGGAGACACGATTATTATTTCAGCCAAAACCATTCCGGGAAATGAAAAGTCTGTTATGCGGATTATCAACAGCCTTTATCGGATGGAAGCGGAAGTTCATTATGAAGAAATTTCCGAAGTCCACGTGTCCGGGCATGCCAGCCGGGAGGAATTGAAACTGGTGTTCAGCCTGTTGATGCCTCACAATTTTGTTCCGATTCACGGCGACCGGATGCAGCTGGTTCATCATGCCGCTCTGGCAAAGGAGATGGGGCTGGAGCGGCGAAGGGTGGCAGTGGTGGACAGCGGGGACATTCTGGAACTGGCGGGCGACAGGGTTCGTAAAATTGATTCCATTGAAGTTAACCGCCGGTTTATTGAGGGAGACCGCTTCGAAGAACTGGAAGATATCGCCCTGCGGGACCGGCGCCGTTTATCGGAAGACGGATTAATTGTGGTGACGCTTCTGGTGGATGAAACATCCGCGGAACTGGTGGGAGATGTTGAAGTGATTACCCGGGGTTTCCTGCTTTTGTCCGATGATGAGGAGGAAATGGCCCAGATTCGTGACAGGGTCCGCAGGCGGTTTTCCGAGTTAAAGCGGAAAGACCGGTTGAACTGGGAAGCTGTACGTCCGAAAATCCGGTCCGCCCTCCGCAGTTATTTCCGAAAAAGAATGAACAGTTTTCCTGTAGTTCTGCCAATTATCCTGACTGTTCCGGGTGAGAAAAGAAAATAACAGATTTCTCAATAGTACCTCAATCCGTGATTTTTTCTCTTTGAGTTTTATTCAGGCCGACAATGGGCTTGCAATGTGTCTGTGCGATCTGGTATCGTAACAATATGAAATACGAAGAAAGAAAACCGGTTTACAAGCGGGTTCTGCTGAAATTGAGCGGAGAAGCTCTGATGGGGGATAAAGGTTTCGGGATTGACAACAAAATTGTTCGTCGCCTGGCAAAAGAGATTGCCGAAACTCACCGGATGGGGGTACAGATCGGGATTGTTATCGGTGCGGGCAACATTTTCCGCGGTGTTTCCGGAAGTGAAGCAGGAATGGACCGGGTAACCGGCGATTATATGGGAATGATGGCGACCCTGATTAATTGTCTTTCTCTTCAGGATGCGATTGAAAAGGAAGGAATTCCCACCCGCGTACTTTCCGCGCTGGAAATCCGGGCGGTTGCGGAAACTTTCATTCGGCGCCGGGCAATCCGGCATCTGGAAAAAGGACGGATTGTAATATTCGGTGCCGGGACCGGAAATCCGTTTTTTACGACAGATACCGCAGCATCTCTCCGTGCAAACGAGATTTCCGCGGAAGTGCTCTTGAAGGCGACCAAGGTGGATGGGGTTTATACTGCGGATCCGGTCATTGATCCGGATGCGCGTTTTCTGAAAGAAGTGGATTATATGAGCGTATTGAAGCAGGGATTGCGGGTGATGGATTCCACCGCAATTTCACTCAGTATGGAAAATGAATTGGAAATTATCGTTTTCAGTATGCTTCAGCCCGGCAATCTCGCCAAAATTGTCCTGGGCGAACATGTTGGCACCAGAGTCAGGAAGGAAGGAGGTCCAGATGATTAAGGAAGTATTGCAGGATGCGGAATCCCACATGAAAAAAACCGTGGAAGTGTTTAAAAAAGAGCTGTCTTCACTTCGAACGGGGCGTGCCTCGGTCACTATTTTTGACGGGATTCGTGTGGATTATTTTGGTTCTGAAATGCCATTGAATCAGTTGGCGACCCTGTCGTCTCCGGATGCCACACTGGTTGTGATTTCACCTTTTGATGCCGGAACCATCTCTGTTATTGAAAAGGCAATCCAAAGCTCGGACCTTGGGCTGAATCCAAACAATGACGGGAAAATTATTCGGGTACCGATTCCTCCGCTGACAGAGGAACGCCGTAAAACACTGGGTAAAAAAATTCAGGAGTACGAAGAGCAGTGCAAAGTGGCGGTCCGGAATATTCGGAGAGAAGCCAGAGACCAGGCAAAAGAATTGTTAAAAGAAAAGATGATTTCTGAAGACGATGAGCGTAAATGCGAGGATGAAATTCAGAAACTGACAGACAAATATGTGGAAACCATTACTGAAATCTCGAAGAAGAAGCAAGCTGACATCATGGAAGTTTAGTTTTCCAATCTTTTTTCTCCTCTTCTTTGCCTGTGGCGGATGGATGAGAATTGATCGGCTTGCCTTTGTAGTCGGGAAGCGTCCGGTCACATTGTCGGAAGTGCGGGCGTGGGTATATCTGCAGTCGGGAACTTGTTTGCCGTCCCCGCTCACAAATAAGAATAAACAGCAGATCCAACGGATAATTGCATCAGAGAAGCTTTACCAGGCGGCAACGAAATTCGGCAGATTTTCATTTCATCCTCGAATCGTCAGACAGGCAATGAGAGTTATGGATTTGAACCGGGGATTTCGGTTTCTGGACAAGGATTGCCTTCACGCCTGTCATGTCTCACTTTCTCTGCTGGAGGAAGTTGTCCGCCGTGAGCTTGTGGTTCAGCATTATATTCGCAGCCGTTCTTCTTCAGTAAAACCCGGCGAAGATACACTGCTTGTTCTGGCTGCCGGTTTGGAACCTGACATTCCGGTGGAAAACCTTCTTTTCCCGATGTCCGATGAGAAAAATATTGCCGGTTCCGGCATCATTCAACCAGAAAAGCATTGAAATTTACGGCACGCCCACTATAATGAACTGTACCGGTCGGAGCGTGGCGCAGCCTGGTAGCGCACACCCTTGGGGTGGGTGGGGTCGGAAGTTCAAATCTTCTCGCTCCGACCATTTTTCTTTTCAATTTCCTATCCAAATAAATTTAAAATCTGAAAATAATGACGGCAGAAAAGGAGAAACAGAACCGGGTGCCGGTCTCACCGCATGCGATGACTTCTCTCCCCTTCCCATCCGGATGCCATGACGTTAGATTTATTCTGAAATTGTCAGAGACGAATTTTCTGTATTGCCGGACAGCTGTCAATCATAATCTTTTCGAATGGATTGTTCCGGGAAAGTAGGCCGAATCCATTCCTGCCATTGCGGCGAATTCCATGTTCCCAGTTTTTCATGGACAAGAACATACTTTTCCGGGATGGGATGTGTGCCCACTACAACTTCCAGTCCGAATGCTTCTTCAATGTATTGTTTGAAATGAGCAATGTAAGGACAGGGGGGATACCCCACCACGAACCCGGTGGCAAGATGAATGACGCTTGCCCCGTTTTTTTTCATCTCTTCCGGCGCGTATTCAATATTTCCACCGGGGCATCCTCCGCAGCCGGTGTACCCGACAATTTCTACATCCTGTCCTTTGTAGCGGCCGAATGCCCCTTCCCGTTTTTTGAGGGAACGGAAACATTTGCCTCCCGCGCAGTTCCGGTATCTGTCACAAATAATGATGCCGATTTTGATTGTGGACATGGGTATTCCTCCCGATTGGAATTGTTCATGAAAATTTTACGCCATGAGAGGGAATAAAGAAAGAAAATCCCGGTTTTTGGAAAAAGCTGCGTGTGCTGCGTTCAACGGAAGGGGGGCGGGAAATCCCCTGCCGCTCTCCTGAATGGCAGGAAAGATGCCCCGGGGCGTTTTTCATTTTTATTTTGTGTTTGCCCAGTTCGGCCCGATACCGATATTTACTTTCAGCGGTACAGCCATGTCAACGATTTGTTCCATTTCTTCGGTGACCAGCCGGCTCAGAGGCTCAATATCGGCGTCGGCAACTTCAAAAATCAGTTCATCATGGACTTGCATGATCATGCGCGCGTTGAGTGCCGACGTTTCAAGGCGGTTGTGAATGGTGATCATCGCTTTTTTGATGATATCGGCGGCGGTTCCCTGGATGGGGGTGTTCACCGCCATCCGTTCTCCGCTTTGGCGGAGATTTCCGTTTTTGCTGTTGATTTCCGGAATTTTCCGTTTCCGGCCGAACAGTGTGGAAATTTCCCCGGTTTTTTTCGTTGTTTCGATTATTTCGTCAATGAACTGTTTGACCCGCGGCATCCGTTCAAAATAATGGGTAATGAAGTCCCGGGCTTCTTTTACGCTGATACCCAGTTCTTTTGCCATGGAGAATTCCCGTTTTCCGTATACAACACCGAAGTTAATTGCCTTGGCCCGGCTGCGGAGCTCTGAAGTGACGGCTTCAAGCGGTACATTGAACAGTTCGGAAGCCGTACGGGTGTGAATGTCCTCTCCATCCCGAAACGCCTGAATCAGGGTTTCGTCTTTTGAGAGATGTGCCAGTACCCGGAGTTCCACCTGACTGTAGTCGGCGGAAAGAAGCTGCATTCCCGGTGGTGCGATGAATGCTTCCCGGATTCGTATTCCCTCTTTGGAACGAATAGGGATGTTCTGAAGGTTGGGGTCGGAGGAAGACAGGCGGCCGGTGGCGGCAACAGTCTGGTTGTATGAGGTGTGAATCCGGCCGGTTTTCGGGTGAATCATTTCAGGCAATGCGTCCACGTAAGTGGATTTGAGTTTGGAGAACATCCGGTATTCCACGATGAGCCGTGCGATATCGTGACTTGCGGCCAGTTCTTCCAGGACTTCATGGCTGGTGGAATAGCTTTTTGTTTTTCTGGTTTTTTTCAGGATCGGCAGTCCCATCTTTTCAAAGAGGATAAAGCCCATCTGTTTCGGGGAATTAATGTTGAATTCCACTCCGGCAGCTTTGTAAATCTGTTGTTCCAGTATCCGGAGTTTACCGGAAAATTCAGCGGAAAGCTGCCGGAGAAAGTCACGATCCACAAGGACACCCGCCTGTTCCATTTCCCCCAGCACCGGAATCAGTGGCCGTTCAATTTCCTCGTAGAGGGGCATGAGGCCTTCCGCTTCAATCCGGGGGCGGAAGTATTCCGCGAGCTGCAGGGCGATGTCGGAGTCTTCGCAGGCATAGTCCACCACCTTTTCCACCGGGAGTTCACAAAAGCTGAGTCCGCCGGTGAGTTCCTTAAAAGTGGTTGTGCGGCGGTTCAGTACCCGTGCGGCGGTTTCGTCCAGGCTGTGGTGGCGCATTCCGGCGTTTAAAAGATAACTTTGAACCATTGAATCATCCCGGATACCTGTGAGGTGAATGCCTTTTGCATGCAGAACTTCATATTCATATTTAATGTTATGCCCGATTTTTCCGATTTTCGGGTTTTCCAGGACAGATTTCAGTTTCCGGAGGGTTTTTTTGCAGTCCAGCAGCGTTTGTCCTCTTGACACAAACGGGATATACACTGCTTTTCCCGCTTCCGCAGAGAAAGAAATTCCCGCAATTTCCGGTGCTATGGTGTCCAGTGAGCAGGTTTCAAAATCAAATGCGAAAAAAGGTTTCCGGGCCAGTTCCCGGGCCAGTTCATCCACTTCGTCCGGTGTATTCAACACCCTGTAATCGGTTTTGATGTTTTCCCGGGGCTCAGCGCCACCGATTTCTTTGAGAAGGGCGTGGAAGTTGAGTTTTTTGAATACCGGAATCAGCTGTTCCGGTTCGGGCGGTGTGAACCGGCAGGCGTTCAGTGGAATGGGAGGTTCGGGGGCGGGCCTCAGGGTGACCAGTTCCCGTGACAATTTTACCAGTTCCCGGCTTTGTTCCAGATTCTCCCGTTTTTTCCCTTTCAGCTGGTCAAGATTACTGTAAATGCCTTCAATGGAGCCGAAGGCTTTGATCAGCTGGATTGCGGTTTTGGGGCCGATACCTTTTGCACCGGGGACATTGTCGGAGCTGTCTCCCATCAGTGCCAGTACTTCGGCGACTTTTTCCGGCGGTACCCCGAAGGTTTCAGCCACGGCTTTTTCGTCCATGATCAGGTATTCTTTCCTGGGGTCCAGCATGTATACACCGTTCCCGACCAGTTGAAACAGGTCTTTGTCGGAGGATACGATGTAAACCTCAAATCCGGCTTTCCGCCCCTCGTGGGCAAGGGTGGCGATGAGGTCATCGGCTTCAAATCCGGAAAGTTCGGTTTTGGGCAGCCCGAAGGCATCCACTACTTCGTGAACAAGGGGAATCTGTTCCCGGAGATCGTCCGGCATCTTTTTCCGGTTGGCCTTGTATTGCGGATACATTTCATGGCGGAAAGTGGGGCCTTTGGAATCGAACACTGCCACCATGTAGCGGGGCTGGAATTGCTGAATCAGCATCATCAGGGTTCGGGTGAAACCGAATACGGCGTTGTTGGTCAGGTTTCGAATTGCATAATAAGAACGAAAAATATGGGCGTATGAATCGATAAGATACAATTTTTCAGCCATGATGTCTCCTTTTGTTATCCCGGATTTCATCTTCATGAATTCATAATCTGTCCTGAAAATCATAACACAGCGCAGGCGGTATGCTACAATGCCGGTGAAGTTTTATCGGTGAGGGGTTGATTATGAAACAAAACCTTGTTGCACTGGTCGGCACGGGAACCATCGCCCAGGGAATCGCGCTGACACTGGCCCGAAATGCCTTGGATGTCATAATTTATGATGAAAACCGTGCGGCGCTTAAGAGTGCGATTGATGGCATGTCATTTTCAATAGACCGGGAAATCGAAAAGTGGGGAATGACGGAAAACGAGAAACGTGCGGCGTTGAGCAGGATTGTTACAACAACAGTAAAAGCGGATCTGGCTCAGGCTTCGGTATTTTTTGAATCCAAGGGAGAGGAGCTGGAAGAAAAGCGCGATCTGATGAAAAAGCTGGATATGATCAGTGACGATGAGGCACTGCTGATTATGACGACAACGACCATCAGTGTGACCGAAGTTTCCAAAGTTCTGCGGAATCCGGCACGGCTCATCGGGCTTCATTTTCTGCATCCGGTTTATAAAGTGCCGGTGGTGGAAGTGGTGAAAGGGCATCGGACCAGTTCCGAAACAGTTGATGCCACGAGAAAGCTTTTGAACACGCTGGACCGCCAGTATATTGAAGTTTTCGAATATCCCGGTTATGTGACCACCCGGGTGATTTTGCCCCTTCTCAATGAAGCGATGCACGTTTTAATGGAGGGGCTGGCATCTGCAGAGGACATTGACAAGGCGATTCGCCTCGGATTTGATCTCTCCATGGGGCCGCTGGCGCTGGCTGATTTTATCGGATTGGATGTTTTGCTGGGCTGGATGGAATCCCTGTTTCATGAGCTCGGTGAGGCGAAATATCGTCCCTGTCCGCTGCTCAGGCGTCATGTGCGGGAGCAGAAGCTCGGAATGAAAACCCTTGAAGGGTTTTTTAAATACGACAAAGACGGGAAAAAGGTGTCGTCATGATTATTTTAACATTGAATTGCGGTTCTTCCAGTGTGAAGTATCAGTTAATTAACACAAAAAACAGAGAGAAACTGGCGAAGGGCTCTGTGGAGCGGATCGGTATGGCTTCTTCAATTATTTCCATTGCCACCAGCAATGGAAAGAAAAAGAAACTGACAAAGGAAATTCTGGACCATACAGCTGCCATCGGTGCGGTTCTGGAACTGATGAAAGACAAGGATTTAAAGATTCTAAAATCTTTTGATGAAATTGACGCGGTGGGCCATCGGGTGGTTCACGGAGGCGAAGAGTTTAAAAATTCCATGCTGATTACCAAGGAGGTAAAGGATAAACTCCGGGAAAATTTCAAACTGGCCCCTCTGCACAACCCGCCGAACCTGAAGGGGATTGAAGCGGCGGAACGGGTACTGGCGGGTCGGCCGCATGTCGGGGTGTTTGACACGGCTTTCCATTCGTCCATGCCGAAGAAGGCATATATTTATGCTTTGCCCTATGTGTTTTATAAACGCTACCAGATCCGCCGCTACGGATTTCACGGAACTTCCCATCGGTATGTCAGTGAACATCTCACCAAATTTTATAAAGACGGCGCAAAAGGCAAAAAAATCATTACTGCCCATATTGGCAACGGGGCCAGTATGGCTGCTATTGTGGATGGGAAGTCGGTGGACACTTCCATGGGATTTACCCCCCTTGAAGGCCTTGTGATGGGCAGTCGCTGCGGGGACATGGACCCGGCAATCATTCTTTATATCATGGGGCTGCAGGAACTGTCAAAATCGGAAGCGGATTCCCTCCTGAATAAGCACAGTGGGCTTATGGGAATTTCCGGTTTGTCCGGAGATGTCCGGGATCTGGAAGAAGAAATGGAAGCCGGCAACAAGCGGGCAAAACTTGCCATGGATGTGTACTGTTATCGGATTCGAAAATATGTCGGAGCCTATGCGGCAGCTATGGGTGGTTTGGATTCTCTGATTTTTACCGCCGGAGTCGGGGAAAACAGTTCTTTTTTAAGAAAAACGGTTTGTGAAGGCCTGGATTTTCTCGGGATTACGCTGGACAAAAAGAAAAATGAAGAAAAAAGCGGCAAGGCACGGAAAATCAGTTCTGAAAAATCACGGGTGGATGTGTTTGTCATTCCCACCGATGAGGAACTGGTCATTGCGCTGGATACGGAAAAAATCGTGAAGGAGAGCAAAACTACATGAAAAAAATGTTTGTCATCATTGCAGTACTGCTGGTATTGCCCGGAATTTCCCGGGCGGATTCCATGTTTCTGGTGGATCAGGGGGCATCCGGTACCGGGAAGGCCGGGATACTGGTGGACTCGGTTCGAGACGGGTCCGCATTGTTTTATAATCCGGCCGGCCTTTCACTGGTCCGGCACAGGGATTTTGAAGGAACTCTCGGTTTGCAGTTTCCCAGTCTGGCATATTCCACCGAAAGTGGGAATGAATATGATGCGGCAAAAAAGATTCTGCTTCCGGTCAGCATGTTTTTTACCCTTCCGATGGGAGAAAATTTAACTTTGGGGTTCGGCCTTACCACACCGGCGATTCTGGATAACGCGTGGGGAAGCAGTTTTCCCGGCCGCTTTGCCGCTTCGCGTTTTCAGCTGATGACAAACACACTTTCTTTCGGTGCAGGGTATCGGTTGAGTGAGCGTTTTAGAATCGGGATGTCACTGGACTACAGCAACACCACGTTGAAGTACGAGAATAATATGGTTGCCCCGTACTACAATTACCTTGGGGGGGAAGACAACAATCTGCTGGGCTTCTATGAGGCTGTCGGCGGTATTGACGAATCCGATACCGGAACCGGTTTCACCATCGGCATGAGCTGGGACGTGTTCAAGCGGTGGTCGGTTTCCGTAGTCTATAAGAGTGAAACCGATTTTTCTTTTTCCAACAAGCCTGTTTCTTTTCATCAGTATACATTGTTGGATATCCCCAATGCGGTTGAGTCCTTCAATCGTGAATTCGGAAATATCGGTGCAACGATGAGTACGGTTTTCCAGATGCCGGCCAGTGCAACACTGGGTATCAGTTTCCGGCCCAGTAACCGCTGGGTAATTGAAATGGATCTGGGAACCTACATGTTTTCGGATATTGCCGTTCCTTTTTTTGATTATACTGCATCCACGCCTTCTGCCATTGACCGCGGTATGACGGAAAAGTGGTCGGACATGACGGTTTACGGATTTTCATTGGACTATGTCGCAACCCGGAAAATTCATCTGATGGGTGGAATGCGCTACGGTTCGGACAGCATCCCCTATGGAGATATGAGTCCCGCAATGCCCACCAGTGAGAAATTCTGGATTTCATTGGGAATTTCATATTTGGACAAGGGAAACGGTTGGAGCCTGGCACTTCAGTTCAAAAGTTTTCATGATCATGATGTCCCGGGCCAGGAATATCAGATAAACCCGCTGATGCCGGGATATATTGAACATTTGGATACTTCCGGCCTTTACGATCTCAGCCAGACCGGGTTTTCAATCAGCTATCATCACCGTTTCTGATGCTTATTCACATTATTTTTTATTAAAATGGAAAGAGCCCCCGAACCCGGGGGCTCTTTCCATGGTGTTAAATGTAAGAAATATTAGCGAAGGCCTTTTTCAGCAGGCAATAACAGGCAAGTTGATATACGGATGATGGTGAAATGTGAAATTTCTGTTATCAAATGAATGAAAAGGGGGAACCGGCCGGTTCCCCCTTTTTTCTTATTCCGCTTCAATAGCGGCAAGTGTTTTACCGTTTTTCGGCCCGAATGCGAGGTAGCCGTTGACAGGATATTGTCCCACAGCCTCAATCCATCCGATCTGTTTTACCATATCATCATCCGGAACATAGTCATGGATTTCACCGGAAGAGACGGCACCTGCCGGAATTGTAATACTTACGGTGGAAAGAATACTGCCATCCGGTTTGTGTAATATCAAATCTACAAGGTTTGAGTATTCCGAGAGATTCCATATGGCAATGAAGGAGTTCCAGTAGTCAGTCTGGGGTGCGATATGACTGAAATAAATTTTATTCATCCCTCTGCTGAACATGTACAGAGTGTCATAGTAGCCGCTTGTTTCATTGTCAAATACCTCATATGCTACGAGTTTCCTGTCTGATTCCACGCGGATTCCGCTGATTTGTGTGGTGATGGTAAAGGTTTCTCCTGCATTTACGGCGAGTTCTCCCTGTCCCGGAATGGTTACGGCAGTACTTTCCACCACTTTCCCCGAGTTGTCAATGGAAGACAGGGTCACGGATGCATTTTCACTGCTGGTGTTTACCATATGCAGTTCGGTAACGCCGCCGTTCAGCTCTTCCAGCCGGGGTGCCATGTAAGCGAATACTTCCGGTACGCTTTCAGCCGGTGTGGTAACCGTAACGCTGTTACTGGGTGTGGATTGTGTTCCCTGGGTAACGCCGACCACCACAAAAGTATATTCCGTATTTGCCTGAAGTCCGCCGGCGATGTAGCTTGTGGATGTTGTTTCGCCCAGTTCTGTATCAAGATCCACTCTGTCCCCGAATGGGGTGCTTGAGACGGTTGCGGTCCATACCTGATACGTATCCGGTGCTCCGGTATCCGGAACTTCCCAATCCAGTTCAACGGAAGATGCATTGAGGACAATGGCGGTCAAGTTGTTGGGCGTGTCCCCGCCTTTAATTCCGGGGACAGCCTTATTGTTTATGTTCGGTGCCTGTTGAAAGGCACTGTCTGCATTGAGCGGAACCGCACTCAGCCCGGCGAGTCCGCTGCTGATTCCCTGTGATTCGTCTCCATGGGTTCCGAAGAGTTCAAATCCGATACACGGCCGGTCCGAAACCACTTCAATGATTGCGGTTCCTGCAGGCAGGCTCTGGTCCTCAAAAAAGTTCTGAGCGATATCCACAATTTTACCGTGTGCGGGCAATGGCCAGGTTTTTGTTCCGCTGAGTTCGTTTCCGTCTTTGTCGTAAGCATAAAAAGTTACGGTCCCGTCCGAGTCTCCGGTGTTGATCAGCGAGATCCCTGTCCAATAGGTATCATCTACTTTGACAGCGGGGAAGAGCAGTTTGCTGGAAGGTGTCTTGGAAATTTTGACACCCACCATTTCTTCCGCATCGTTGGTCCCGAAGAGTTCGAACCCATTGAGTGGCTGGTCGGAGGTAACTCTCCACCATGCCGCTCCCGCCGGGACATTCCCGTCAAAGAGGTCATGGATGGTGAAAACCAGTTTCTGGCCCGCATCCAGAACCGTATATGCCGGAAGGGTGGCAACCGGTTCTCCTGTTGCCGAATAAAATTCAAAGCCGATGTTGGCGGGGGAGTCACTGGTGTTTACCAATGCAAACCCGGTCCACCACATGCTGTCGGAAACCAGATGAGGAAAATAGATTGTATTGTCGGTGGTGCTCTGTTCCGGCACATTCACGTTAAGCAGGGAGAAAGAAGAGGCGTTCCCCGCCCGGTCCAGTGCCCGAACCTTGTATTGATAGCTGGAACCGGCTGTGACGGTCTTATCTGCCCAGCTGGTGAAGGGTGTGGTGGCAATGGGTGTTGTTTTCCCCTTGAACGGAGTGCTGGAATATGTGCGGTAAATTTCATAATAATCCACACCGGAGCCGTCATCCACACTCATGTTCCAATTCAACGTGACTTCCGTACTGCTGATATCAGCACTGAGCCCGGAAGGTGTGGTCGGTGCCACGAGGTCTTCCACCGGAACCGTTGTGGTGATGGTGTCTGTGGGGTCTGACAGATTACCTGCGAAATCTTCGGCAACAACGTAGTAGCTGTAGCTCTGGTCTTCCGTGACATCCGTATCTTCGTAGGTGGTGGTGGAAATGTCCGCAACCGGTGAGCCGTTCCTGTAAATATGATACTGCCGGATTCCGCTTCCGCCGGTGTTGTCCACAGCCGCATCAAACGTAATGACGATATGGAAACTTCTGACTTCTGCAAAATGCAGGTTTGCAGGCGGGGCGGGAGGGGTCGTGTCATTTGCCACATCCGGGGTTGTTACGGTTGCAGCGGCGCTGAAATCCGATTTGTTATCGGAAGTGTCCACTGCCCGGACTGAAAAGTAATATTCCGTCGCAGGTGTCAGCGCATTGCCGTCCTTATCTTCCGTAATATGTGTACTGACCATGGGAGCGGCCACGGTTTTCAGAAGATAATGAGAGTCGCCGAAGGGCCCCCCTGAGATATTCTGATAAACTTCATAGGACGCGACTCCCTTATTGTCTGTGGAGGGGTTCCACTGCAGAAAAATATCCTGAGCCGACTGTGCTGTTCCGGTAAGGCCGGTGGGAATGGACGGTGGTTCCGTGTCCACCGCACTGTTTGTGGTTGTGACAGTTACTTCGTTGGAGTAAGTGGAAACATTCCCGGCACCATCCACCGCACGGATACGGTAGCGGTACTGGGTTCCCGGTTTCAGGCCGTCATTGTCAAAAACCCGTGTCGGTGCGGAAACAAATTTAAGAACAGTGGTATAACTTCCATAGTCATTTCGGAAAACCTGATATCCGCTCAATCCGGATCCGCCGGTATCGGTGGATGCATTCCAGCTTAAATGTACAGACGTATCGGAAGTTACGGTCCCGGCAAGGCCGGTGGGCGTCGATGGCGGGGTGGTGTCAGCGGTTCCGCCTGCAGTTGTAACAGTCAGGCCGGAGCTTAAGTTGGAACGATTTCCCGCATTGTCCACTGCCCGGACAAAATAAGTGTAATCGGTACTTTCCTGCAGTCCGGAGTCTGAAAAATAATTGGTTGTGACGCTGCCGACCTGCGTTCCGTTGCGGAAAACTTCGTAGCCGTAGAGCCCGGATCCACCGGTATCGGTGGACGGGTTCCATCCAATAGATATGGAAGTGGTTCCGGCTGAAATTTTGTACAGCCCCTGGGGAATGGACGGAGCGGTTTCATCATTGGCCGGTGCCGGCGTGGTGGCCTGAAGGATATTTGAAAATGCCGAGAGATTTCCGGCATCGTCCCTGGCCTGTACTTTGTAACTGTAGGTTGTTTCCGAACGGACGGTATTGTCTGTCCAACTGATCAGGCTTCCGTCCACAGTTTTTATTTTGGTACCGTTACGGTAAATATCAATATAGTAGGAAGGGGACCCGCCGTAATCGAATACACTGCTCCATACCAGCTGAACGTCAGTTTCATCCAGCGGATTGGCCTGAGTCAGCGACGGGGTGTCCGGCGGGATAATATCCAGATGGATTTCTCCGCTTGGCGTAGAGACAGAACCGTTTTCAGCCGTAAGGGTAAGGGTAACTTCATCTGTCGCAGAGGCATCTGAAAAAGTCAATGTTACAGTGGCCTGTCCGTTTACCAGATCTACGGATGTCGGGCTGATACTGCCGCTGGACGGTGTCAGTGTCACTGTGTCATTAAATGAATCGAATAGATAACCGTAGTTGTCAATGGCTTGTACAGTGACGTCAAATGTCGCATTCTCCAAACCGCTGGGAATAATAAAATTAAAATGATCCAGCTGAGGCGGTAACCCGGTAGTTGCACTGGCGGTAGCGGCGGTGGATTCATTTCCTGCCCGGTCCACCGCGGTAATTTCATAATTATATGTGGTGGTCTGGGTCAACCCGGTATCAATGAGTGTCAGCGGGCAGGGTGTGGGGATTTCGTGTACCACCACCCCGTCCCGTTTAATAACATATTTTGCCACACCGGTGCCGCCGATATCCGTAACGCGGTCCCATTGCAGTTTTACCCGGTCGTCCCGGACTGCGACAGCTGTAAAATTCCCCGGGGCATCCGGGGCGACAGTATCATCGGGCGCATTGTTCAAATAGATTTCCAGTCCGCCACTGGCGCCGCCGAGGATAAGGTCCGGCCAGCCGTCTCCGTCCAAATCTGCCATATCAATATTTACAGTGGGCCGGTTGGCATCTTCCGGGTCAAAATTTATGCCGGCATAGTTTGTTGTTTCCACAGAGAAACTGGCATTTTCCGGAGTCCCCGAATTCCGGAAAAGCGAAATTCCCGAACTGATATTTGTGCTGAGGAAATCCGGATCTCCGTCTCCGTCAAGATCCCATACCGCCAGCCTTCCGTTGGTTCCGGTTCCGAACGGGAAATAGCTGGAAGAGGCGGAGGCACCGTGTTTGATCAGGACAAAATTTCCCGGCTGCCAGGGGTCAAGAGTGTCGTCTGTCCCGCCCTGATTCAGGTTAATGTCATCATTCCGGTAATAGGCGGAGGTGCCCCATCCGGAAAGGATAATGGCATCTTTGTCTCCGTCTCCGTCAATATCAACCATCTGAATGGAAGAATAAGGTGCTTCAATCTTCAAGCCGTCAAACAGAGATTCGGCTGTGTAACGGTAGCCGGCATAAATTTCGGTAAAAACGGGAGAAGATGCGGTCCCGGTATTTTCCAGCAGGCCGATACCGCCGCTGCTGTTCCCGAAAATAATATCCAGATCACCATCCCGGTCATAATCCCATGTATCCAGTGAAAGGCCGTCATAGGTTGTGGAAACCAGGTTTGCAGTGACAAGCTCCCAATTCGGATTTGCCGGGTCCGTACCGATATTTTTAAAATAGGCAATGACTTTCCCGTTGGTTGCCAGCATATCCAGATCGCCGTCTCCGTCCATATCAATGAGTTTATAGGAGTTGTTGTTCCCCAGGTCAAAATACGCAAAATTATCACTGGCCAGTGAATACGTGGGCGTTGTCCCCCCCGATGAGGTATAAAGCCGCAGTTTTCCGCCGCTGTCACTGCATACGATATCCAGATCACTGTCATTATCCGTATCAGCGAAAAAACAGGTGCTGAATTCTCCTACGGTAATTCCGCCGTAAGAAGAACTTACCAGATTATATGAGAAAGTAGATCCGTTCACTACCTTATCGTAATAGGCAATTTGACCGTTATACTGTCCACAGAACATTTCCGCTTCTCCGTCTCCGTCAATGTCGGCAAAACAGGGAGAGAGGTTATTAATGGAAGTTGTGGAGAGGATGTTGCTTTGCACCAATGTGAAGCTGGGGGATGTTGCCGTTCCGTCATTTCTGTAATACGCCACTGCTGTTCCCTGGCCGACAAAAAGATCCAGGTCTCCGTCTCCGTCCGCGTCATTCAGTGCCGGATGACAGTATGAGATGGCAGTGACAATTGGCGTTGTATCCAGAACAAAGTCCGGCATCCCGTTTGTTACACCCGTATTTTCAACAAAGTAAATTTTACCGCTGGCGGTTCCGACCACGAGGTCCAGATCCCCGTCTCCGTCCAGATCTCCGGGATAGGGAACCAGCCGCGTTTCTCCCGGAATCTTTATAATAGTCGGAGAAATGGCACCGGGGTCCAGTTTGGTAGCCGAGCCGTCATTCCGGAAATATGTCAGATAATCATCCCCATTCCCCACAATCAGGTCCAGGTCTCCGTCTCCGTCGAAATCCCCGAGAGCCGGGGACACAAATTTTAAACCATGAAAATAAAAAACAGTACTCTGGTTGCCGGAAACCGTGTATTGGGTGTTAATAAGTTGTGTGAAGGAATCGGCATGAACCGCAATTCCCCCGGCAAAACTAAAAAGAATTACAAGTAGAGTTTCAACAATCTTTCGCATACGTACCTCCCGGACTCTCAATTTTTTCCGTCCATCATTAATATATAGCAAAGAAAGCCGCGCTGCCAGTAGAAAAGGGTATTTGTGACACGTCTCACCCGGGTTAGTTCCGGATCCCGGGCCGGCCGATATCCGTTTATCTGAAATTCGTATGGCAGGAAAAAGAAAAAATGTGCCTTGTTACAGAAGGATGGGGTAAAATCATGATGGGGTCCGGCGGCCGGAAAGCGAAAAAAGTGACTTTGGTCACCTGTTGGGCAATAATCATGGAAAAACAAAAGTTTTTTGTTGACAGTCTGAAATCAATGGATTATATTGAATCCAGTTATGATGGGATTGATAAGGAAACGGAAAATCTGGGAAATTTATGGTAATTAACACGTAACGAACTATGGTAAAGGGAGGTGGTAGGAGGTCAGGAAAACCAAATTTCTTTTGTGAAGAAGCGTTTCGGAAAATTTTATATGGAGGTAATGTTTGATGAAAAAACTCTTAACAACCATCTTTATGGCTGTGCTGACAGTTTCCGTGTTCGCTACCGTGAACGTTGAAACTGAAACGCCGTCCGTCAACCATGACGGAGCTTGTGAGCGCGTGGGTTCCATGCGTTTCATTGTTACTAACGACCAGGACTATCAGTCTGCTTCAACCACCACTCCGATCACAGTGAAGATTGAGCTGACCGACGCGGCTGTTCTCTGCCACGATCTTGATGGCACAGACGATGCTAACAACTACTGGGTTGAGCTGGAAGTAGACGGTACCGCCGGTACCTCCGCACTGCCCATGTGGCAGCCGGGACAGGTTCTCGCCCGTGGCGCCCGCGGATCCAATTACATTGAAGTGATTATCCGCTCCAACCCGCACAACGGGACAACTCTGCCGAACCCGACCAACCAGGCATGGTTCCGCCTCGGTTCCACAGTGCTGATTGACGGTAATGCATTTACCCCGACACTGTATGACGATAATTTTCAGACTGTCGGAACCAAGACTCAGGGTGTTCCGGTCTGCGTAAACTACACCGCTCATCCGAACGGCGTAGACCAGTTCCCGCAGAACGCGTTTAACGTAATCTCCCTGACCACGTGGGACGGCGGTATCAACGGCACTCAGCTTGGTGTGTCTTACAGCCCTGCGAACCCGGCTATCGCCTATGGCGGAACCGGCAGCACTCACAACTTTGTTGTGGATCATCACTATGACAAGTGCTCCCTCTCCACCGACGATGTACTGCTCTGCCAGTGCTACGTTTATACAGAGGGCCAGAGCCAGGCCAGCGGCACATATGACTGCCACGATCTGTATCGTCTGGGCACGTTGGATCTGTATAACCAGATTTCCGACCAGGATGGTGATGGTAATCCTGAAATCTGCCGTGTATATCTGACTGAAGATGAAGCCGGTATGCTGCCGCAGGATTCTGTCATTACCATGACAATTGTAGATGCTGCGGGTAACCCGCTGAGCACGTTGTCTGCAACTGACGGTGTGTACATCAACAGCGCTTCCCTGACCGTGAACGGTACCCCTGCAACCACACTGACCTTGAACCAGAATCCCGGAACTCCGGGAGCACCTGTGGATCTTACCACCAATACACCGGAATATTCGAATTTGAACAATGCGAATGGTTTTATTCCGGCTGACGGTGTTTGCGATACCTCCGGTAAGGATGCCTGCGTGGACAATTATGACCTGTATGAGTCCATGAGTTGGACCGTAACCAACCCCAGCACCACTCACGCTGCTCAGATCAACGTTGGTGATGTGACCATGGGCCGTTACACGGCTGCAGGTCCGGTTACGGCTTATGTGAAGATTTCCTGGAGTCCCTTCCCCTGCGGAACCGGTAACTCTGTGATCCTCACCGATTATCCGTTGAACTTCGTGGCATGCCCGGATGAGGCGACTCAGCCGGTTGTTTACTATCCTTCTTATGAGTATTTCACCTACTTCCCGGCTCTCAACGGCCAGTGGTGGGCAGGTCTTGCGGTAACCAACGTAACCTACTTTAATGAAACTTTCGCAGGTGGGTTCCCCGGTGTAACAGACCAGGATGCAGATGTTACCCTCTACCTCATTGAGCAGGATGGTGACGTTTATACCGCCAACGTAGGTACACTGCCGAAATCCGGTATTCTGGTGACCTTGCTGTCTGATCCGTCATTCAGCCCGACGCCGGTGACCAAAAGCGATACTACTTTTGGCGATGAGCCTTTCTGGGTAGTTGCGAAAGCCACGCCGACAATTGCAAACACATGGATTTCAATTGACGGTTTCGGCATGCTCGGTGACGGGAATCAGGGCCAGGGTACGCTGCCTCGCATCGACCAGCCCGGTTGGTTCTTTGGCGCACCGCTTTTTCAGAAATAATAACACCTGAATTTTCAGGATAACGGAGGAGGGGGCATTTGCCCCCTCTTTTTGTTTGTATGGCTGTCAGAATTTTGCGAACCGGGAGAAAGAAATGACTGGAAGATGGAAAAAGAAATGCGGCATATTGCTTGGCACTGTCCTCATTCTTGCAGGTATGGCCTGTGTGGTTCAGACCGGGCCAAAAGCACTGGAGAAACGGGTAACCGCATTCTGGCATGCCCGTGAGGCAGGCCGGTATACCTTTAAATATGGCGGGAAACAGGTGGATTTGTATAATGACTTTCTCTCTGAAAAAACAAAGCGGGAACTGACCCAGCAGCAGTATTACGGGTTAATGAGTTTGAAAATCAGCAATCCCAGGATTGACGGGATTGAGTATGATAAAAATGGGAAAAAAGCGACTGTGACCATTCGTTTTGATACGACTTTTCAGATCGCAAAATTGAATGGTGTTGCCATAAAACAAACGTGGATTGTGGAAAACGGAAAGTGGGTTTTACAGTCGAATCCGATGCATAATCCTTTCAGGAGCTGGTGATGCAACTAAACAAGACATTCCTTTTTCTTTTTCTGTTGACAGTGATTGTCTCCGTACCGGTTTCTGCGAAGACTGCGTTGACGATAAAGGGTAAAAGTTTAACTCCGGACGGAACAATGATTTCTCTCCGTTGGCAGGTGAGAGAAGTGAACCAACTATATCGTTTTTTCCTTTTTGGCAGGGAAAAAGCGCAGATGTTGCTGAAAAATGGAAAGGTTATCAAAATCCGGCGCCTTGTTCGGTTTCAGGGTAAAGAAAAATGGGTTGTTCTGAAAGATCCGTTGCAGATCTCAGTGGAGTTAAGGTCGGGGTTTTATCCATTTTCCGCAGTTCTAAAGTATAGAAAAACAGGCGAAAGACATACGAAAACTGCAACCGGGAGTTTTGAGCTTTCGGGGAGTGTGGATGAATGAAAAAGATTACTCTGTTCACTCTGTTGATTCTGTCGTCTTCCGGAGTTTTTGCCGGCCATGAGGAAGTGACCCTGGCGAAACCCTGGAATGGATACTGGTGGCCGATGTCTGAGGGGATGCTTGCCACAGGAAAAGGATACCGCGATCATCCTTCTACAACGGAGAAATATGATGCGAGATTTAATCTGGATGGCAAGACAACACATTGGGAATTGCTTCACCACCATAAACCGGATGGTGCCGCATGGAATGGACATTGCAATGGCTGGTCTGCCGCGGCGGTTTCGGAGGCGGAGCCGACGGAAACCGTCAATTCTAAGGGATATACCTTTTATGTGGGTGACCTGAAAGGGCTTTGGACCATGTATTATCAGGGAGCAACCGGAACGATTTTTCGTGGTACCGACGGCGGCTCTCTTGACCCTCTGACATTTCAAACAGAGTTGCAGGCAAACCTCCGTGATAACGGTATTCCACTTCTCATGGATTCCGATCCTACGGAAGAGGTCTGGACGTGGCCGATTTACAGTTACACGATGGATTGGACGGATGATGGCGATATTCGTCATGTTACTCTAACTGTATTAACTTCCACGGACGGGGTGATGCCGGATGATGTAAATTCAAATTATAAAACTTTCAGTTATACTTATGATTTGACACTTTCTAACGGTGAGCCGATTTCGGGAGTTTGGACAGGAGACTCGCTTACGTATCATCCTGATTTCTGCTGGTATCCCGAGACGGTGATTCCCGGGAATCCCGATGGCAACCCCTATGTGACCCATGATAACGTTTTGGCGCTTGTCTCAGCCGGTTATAACACCACCGAGGATGATTCTGCGGAACCGGACAATTCTTTTTCAGCAGCTTCCCCGCTTCCTGGCGGATTTATCGGCCGGATTCTCAATGATGACTGGTATGTCTTTTCCATGGAACCGGAAGAATCGTTCACCTTGTCCCTCTATTGCAACAGCCGGTTGAGCAATTCATCCAATCATCCTTTTGAGGCTGAGCTGTATGATGAAAATGAGAACTATCTGGAGGATATGGGGTATACCATTTACCGGTATCCGTTGAAGACATTTACCGGCACGGATTTTTCCCGGCGGTTTCTGAAAATTTCACCTGAGAATAACAATTTTTATAATGAAAATTATCAGTTCGGGATTGAGAAAGCCGGCTACACCAGTGTGATTTCTCATACCATTCCCGATGACGCATATTGGGACAATTTCGTTGTTGCCGGATTCTGGCCGGTTTCGGATGGAAACACCGTTCGGAATGACAGTGATTTCAGGGCGGTTGGGGTTCGTGACGGCAACAGTTTTTCACTGGATAACGGTACTGAAACGATTACCGGCCCCTCTTTTCGCGAAATTCCTCTGGTTGTAACGGCAAAAGGGGAATCTCCTCAATGGATGAAATTGAACTCCATGACGGATAATTATCCGGTTTACAGTTTCTACCTCTCCGGTGGAGATGGGTCCATGTCTTTCATGAAAGCGGAAAACCCGGCTACTGATCTGGTTTTGTCCCACGTTCCGGTGGAGGTGGACTATTGGTGGTATGGAATTGTTTTGTTGAATCCGTCCCGTTTTTACCCTGCGGCAGTGGAGGCTACTTTGTATGGGAGTGATGGAACTGAGCTTTCAACGGTAACATTTCACCTGAATCCGTATGAGAAAAAGGTCGGGCTCTTTGAGGGATTTTTCCCCGGTGTTTCCCAGGCCGACGTTTCATACATTCGCTTTCAGTCGAATGAGCCTGTCACGGCTTCTGCTTTGTATGGGACGTTGAATCATAAGGAATTGAGTTATGTTCCCGCTGTGAGTTCGGATAAGTGGGTTTTTCCGGTACCGGCAGATCAGGTTGGAGATGAGCTGTCTTTTTTCATTCCTTACAATCTGTTGAATGATGCTGCCAATGGCTGGAACGGAGTGGTGTTTGTGGCTCCGGATGATGATGCGGTATCTGTCACATTGAATTTTAAATGGGTGATGGATGATAATTCCAGTGTTACCAGCAGTCTTCTGCTCGGGAAACACCGCAAATGGGTGGGTGTCCTGGAAGACCTGGCTCCGGCTGGGGTTGATTTTTCGCACCTTGTCCGTATCGGTGTGACGGTGAGAAGCGGCCCGGTGACCGGTTTTTATATGACCGGAGACCATAGCAAGGGAACGCTGGTTTCTTTTCCTTTTTTAAAATATTATCAGACAGCGGATGAGCTGTTTCCGGTGATCCAACGGGATGGTTTGGATACCATTGCCGTGTTTTACAATCAGAAACCGTATGCGGTAAATGAATTGCCGATTTTTGCTTATGATGTAAACGGACAGCAGGTGGGGGACACAAAGCGGGTAAATTTGAATGCTTTTGAGTTGAAAGAAGTAAATCTTAAGGATATTTTTACAGCGGATGAACTTTCAAAAATAACTTCAATTGAGCTTTATACCGATACCTTTGTGATTCCCTATGTGATTTACGAAGACCCGGATGAGGTGTATTGCGAGATTATTCCCCCGACTCTGGCCCACGGAACAGAATAGTATGAGTGAAACTGCGTGTGGGAAGGGGAGATAAGAGGTTAATTTCTTTTCTTCACTCAACCATGCCTCCTTCGACTCGACCTTAGTTTTGTGTCAGAGTCCCGGGTTCAGCTTGGGGTTTTTCAGTAGTTTCTGCAGGTTTCTCATGTAAGGGGCGGCGCCGGAACGGTATCGTTTAAACCCCGGTGTCCGGGAGGCGCGCAGAAACTGTTTCCATGATTTTCTGTATTGTTTTGTCTTGTAATAGTATTCGCCCAGTTTGATCATAGGCTCGGTAAACTGCGGGCTCAGTTTAATTGCCTTTTGGCAGAACCGAATTCCCGCCTGCGGGACACCGGACTGAAATTTCAGCAGTCCTGCCCCGAATGCCAGCATTGCTTTACTGTCGTTGGTGACTTGTTGTTCACCACGGAATTTTCGTGCAGCGTGACGAATGTACCGTTTGGTATCGGTGATATTTTTTTGTGCCGCAATCAGGTTGCCTTCATCCAGTTGGATGAGCATCAGCGTTAATCTTGCCTGTATCATCCCTTTGTTTTGTTGAATTGCCTGTTCCAGATATTGTTTGGCTTTTGTGAATTGTCCGTTTGAATAGTAGATTTGCCCCAGCTGGTTTAGGAGCAGTCCCTGCTCTTTTTCAACGGAGGAAATGCCATCCAGTAAAGTTTCTTCGGCTTTCTTTTTTTGTCCTGTCTTTAAGAGGAGATCTGCATATAGTCCGTAGCATTGGCTTTCCGGGCTGATGGAAACAGCTTTTCTGGCAAATGGAATGGCTTCATGAATGCGATTTGCATTTTTCAGTGCAATTGCCAGGTTGTAGTTCGGCCGGGCCCGTTGTGGTGAATATTGAAGCGAAGATTGCCATAGTGCAATATTGTTTTGAAAATCCATGTTCCGGGCAAAAGTTCTGGAGGCAAATAAAACGAGCAAGAGCGTAAGCGCCACGCGTCGGTTTTTTTCTTTTTGAATGAACACGGTCAGGATTTCGGCCGCAATAATGGAAAAGAATATGGCGCAGGCATAGAGGTTCCGTTCGCTTAACGGGTCAATCATCCATGCCCCGTGACGGAGGATAAATGAGTTTGTAGGCGCAATAAGAAGAAGGTATGAGATGTAAGCGGGAAAGGATAGGGGAAGTTTTTTGCGCAGAAAAAAGAATATCAGGCCAATGCCCAGAATAACAGCGATGGCGCCGATAGCCTTTGGTGAGCGAAGACTTGAAAGTACCGGGAGGTCGTGGTCAATGTTGAGATTGTTCGGGAATGCAAATAACCTCATGGAATATGCGACTGCGTAAGCATTTGTGGCGAGAGGTTTGCTGTTGAAATGACGGCTGTTATTTTTAATGAGTGACTGGATACGGTTAAATGGAGAAATGTTCACCGTAAATGAAAGAACCAGTACTGCTATGGAGAAAGTCATGATGGTGCCGGCACCCAATAACAGGTATTTTTTCTTAAATGGCCGGACCCACAGGTAAAGTAAAGGATAGAATAGTACAAAAACGATATAGACTTCCTTGAATAGAAAGGCTGTGATGAAACTCAGGATAGAACCGGAAAAAAAGATAAATTGTTTTTTCCGCCTGTCAGTTGACTTGAGAGTTTTCAAATAGAGAAAACATCCCAGAATGAAGAAAAATCCCCCGATACCGTTGTTTCTCCCTGAGATATAGGAAACAGCTTCTGTGGCGAGTGGAGAGACAAGAAAAAGCATTGAAGCCGCCAGCGCGAACCATCGGTCATAGATTCCTTTCAGATCCAGAAGACGAAGCAGAAAGAAAAAGAGGATATAGGCGCTGAAAATATGGAAGATGAGGTTTACGGTTTTGAATCCGGCCGGATTGTTTCCCCATATTTGTTTCCCGAGATAAAAGGAGAACCAGTATAGGGGCCGGCTCTGGCGGAACTGATGCCAGTGCGTCAGGGCTGAAAAGTTTTTCAGGTAGTGATTGTGCTGAACATAGAATCCGTCATCAAAGATAAAATTTCCCCGTAATTCCGGTGCGTAGATCAGAAGTCCCACTGCAAACATAACAAGAAAAAGCAGTGCGGGTTTAAAAATCCAATACGGTTTTTTATTTTCTGTTCTTTTTGTTGATTTCTGCTTTTTTTTTGCTGTCATGCGGGTGTGAACTCCAATTTGTGCAGATTGAGTTTCATTTTATTTTCCATGAATCAGGCCGCGGGATTTTAAGTGTTCACGCATTTTATTGTCCACAGCGTCCGTGAGTGCAGTGAGAAGGTCCGGATTTACCTTGGGATTGTTGAAAAATTCCAATACCACACCGGGATTGTCAAGACACAATTTCAATTCAATGATTCTGCCGAGTACGGAAAGCGGAGTCAGGCGGGAATGAATAATCCGGGATAAAATTTCAGGGGACGCGGATTTGCTTTCCACCAGTGCCTGTAACAGTTCTTCATCACGGAAAATGATTCCCCACAGTTCTCTGAAAATCTCACCGTTTGTGTCCAGAATAGTGGATACTTTTTCCGCCAGCGGCAACTGAGAAAATTGACGGCTCAATTGCGAGAAGGCCTGGTTTTTTACCTCAACGGATTTGATTTTTTTGTCCCGTAGAACGTCCAGGAGATCTTTCATTGTTTTCAGCTGGGAGACAATGACGAGAGTTTTGTCGCCGGGCATATTCGGGTTGTGAATCATGCGGTTTTGAATGCTGTGCAGTTTTCCCCAGCGGCTGTGTTCCAGAATCAGCAGTTTGTCGCTACCCATTGTATGAATAACGCTGCCCAGCATGCTTTCGGTAAGCGTGGGATTCTGCAGCAGATTTCGAAAAACATTGAGATTTTGATGTTGCAGCAGTACGGCAATTTCCTTTTCGTCTTTGGAAGTGGCAGCAATTTGAATTAATTGGTTAATGCTGCCGGATGAAAGTTTTTCTGTTTCTTCAAAGACAATCTCAGCTGGTTGGCCGGATGCGGAGCGTTTCTGGCTGAAATGATAAAAGGCTTTGATGATGCTGAGAAGTGAAGGCCATTTTCGTTTTACCGCAACGGTGATGTACTGGAGTTCCAGTTCCGGCACCTGTTTGAGTTTCTCGGCAATTTCAATGGCAGTGCTGTTCCGTTCTCCGACATTATGTTTTAATTTTGAGAGTTTTTCAAAGAGGCTGATGATTTCCCGGCTGATTTGAATTGCAGACCGGATATCAGCGGGCAGGGCCGGATTATCCAGAAGTTGAGACCGCGTTTCATCTTTGAAAAACCAGCGGGGGAAGTTATAGATCGTTTTCAGTGTTTCCGGATTTTCCAGTTGACGGGCCGCGGTAAACAGTTCCGCGTCCGCCAGATAACGGTTTTGAATTGCTGTTTTGCAGATTTCAGGGTGCCCGTCCCAGAGCAATGCCTGAAGCTCTTTCGAATCGGTGGAGTTCCGTGCTTTCAGGAGTTTTTCTTCAGCAGTCATTTCAGTGAATGAAAATGACTGGTCTGTCAGAAAGAGCTCGTGGTGTGTATGCTCCACCCGAAGTTCGAAGTCTTCGTCCGGTTCATCGCAGGGGCCGTATTCCACTTTTCCCGAGATAAGCCGTTTCAGAAATTCCCGGTCTGTTTCTCTTAAACTGGAGATTTCATTTTTAGCTTCTGCCATCAGTTCCGATCTGGTTTTAGAATCTGTGGTGCCCAGTTCCCGGAATACATCAATAACGCCGAGGACTTTGTGGAGATAACTATTGAAATTTGAAGGAATTACATCGTTTTCGCTTAAGGCTTCTTTGATTTCCACCGTGTGATACCATTTGGGGCAGGAGATAATCAGGGAAAGCAGGATCGGAGAAGAAGAGAATTGAACGATGGTTTTGACAAAAGAGAATTCTTTTTCGTTGGGGTTTTGTTTGCGCATGGAGTTAAGTAGCAGAAAATAAGATTTTTCCTGTTCTGTCAATGCGTTTAAAAGATTCATATGACCCCTTTTCGAAAAAAAAGGCAGGATAAACCTGCCAATTGCAAGGAGGTATCTCTACCTGATACTTATCATAATGCCGGCAGGGTGATTTGTCAATAGTTTTAATGTTTTTGAAACAGGAAGGGCCCCCGCAGTTGATTTTGGCTGCGGGAGCCCCTCGCTTTCTAAAGCGATGGTCAGCTGAGCAGTTTGTAGGATGCCAGCTTGAACAGGTTCCGTCCGTAGAGGCCGATTTGCATTACAAGGAAACCGGCAATCATCAGCCCGGTTCCCGGATGGGTCAGGCATTTAACGCTGAGCCAGGCAAACAACAGGAGGAACAATACGGAAATCAGCTGGTAAGCGGCGAATCCGAGGAATTGTTTCCCTTTCATGGCAAAACTGAACCGCGTTTTGTGTTCCAGGATGGTTTTGAACCGGGCGCCTGTATGCCAGTAGGAGAAGAAGATTGAAAAAATTATGGCAATGCAGCGGCTGACAATCATCATGATTACCGGCATTGCCTGATTGGGAGAATTGTGCGCAATGGAGCCTGTGAGTTTTGCGGTGAGGCCGGTGAGTATCAGCAGTGGAATGCTGTACGCAATAAACAGCAGCAGAAAACGGTAAAAGTGTTTCGCGCTTTCTTTCAGCAGGTGGGGGAATCCGTTGTATTTCCCCATAAGGGAATCGAAAATTCCTCCCATCAGAAAGATTCGAAAGAGGAAGAAAAAGAGAAGAGTTAATAGAATGAAGGTTGTTGCCACAACGACGCCACCGCCCTTTCCCAGAATTTCCGGGAAGAAGTCCACTGTAAAAAAGGTGCCGAAATAGGTTCGGGACGCTGCGGCGTGGAACCAGCTTGCCAATGGGATAAATATAATGAGGAAAAGCGCAAGTTCCTGCAGGTAGAGAATAGTGACCAGTTTATGCTGCCTGATAACGGATTTCAATGCTTTCATCGGAATGCCTCCTAAATGGAAAGGGAAGAGATGTTGAAGACCATCTGAACCAGCTGCGATATAAACAGTGCCAGTTTGTTCATGCTGCTTCCGGTTCGGGGGTCCAGGGTGACGGCATTGTTTTTAAGGGAGATGTCACAGGCATAGATGCGGTTCGGGTCAACAATGGCAACTGTCATCGGAGATGTGCTGTTAAATTCGAATCGATGCCATCCTCCTTTCCCGTCCCATGTGAACATTTTTTTTGAACCGTTTTTGAATCTGGCTTCAACAGAGACCGGATATTGAAAATCTCCGCGGTTTTCCACGATGATTGTATTCTGATAGCCGGTTTTTATTTTTTCTTTCTCCCTGTCGTGATGAATGGGTTTGAAGTCTTTCAATCCGAGAAAGGGAGGCGTTTTACGTGATGTTGCTTCTGTGACGGCGAAATCAATTTTGTCACGGGTGTAGAGCATTCTGCGGACAAAATCTTCGGCCCGGTCTCCCGCTGTTTCTTTAACAACCGTCAGAAAATCCTGCGGTGTGGGGTGTTTGAATTTGTATTCTGTGAAATAGGTATGGAAGATCTGCAGGAATTTTTCTTTTCCCAGCATGTTTTCCAATGTACGCAGGTAGATGGTTGGCTTGTTATAGCTCAGATTGCTGTACCCGTTTCCTGCTGGAGAGAATTCCCATGCCGCTTTCCCCGGGAAATCCGGCCCTTTATAAGCACCGTATCCCATTCTTGCCTCATCAAATCCGTCCATTTTCAGAAAAGGAAAATCCACGTCATATTTGTAATGACGGTCCATTGCGTAAGCGGTACCGAAGGAGTTCATTCCCTCATCCATCCATGCGTCTTCAAATTCATTGGAGGCCAGCATTCCGTAAAAATAGTTGTGTCCGAATTCATGAACAATCACCATTTCCGGCATTCTGACTTCACTGGGAATGAGTATGGAGGGAAACATTCCGGTGACCAGCATCGGATATTCCATGCCTCCTGCGCCGGACGCCTGTGCAGGCGGGTCCACCAGTGTGAATTTTTTGTAGGGATAGTCTTCTCCGCAGAGTTCCGCGTAACCGGAAAAAGCGGCTTTCAGTGCTTCAAGCTGCCGATGTACCGTGCCTTCATGTCCCGGTGGATACAAAAGAAAAAGTTTGACATGTTTCCAGTTGTCTGTGGCGACTTTCCAGTGGTCCCAGGCTGTCCAGGCGAAATCATGGACATTGTCTACGGAGAATGTCAGGGTTTTTGTGTTTCCCTGTTTTGTCTCGGTTTTCAGGTAGCCGGTTGCGCCGACAACGTAGTTTTGAGGAACCGTCAACGCGACGGTGTAGTGGGCAAAATCAGCGAAAAATTCACTTCTGTAATGGAAAAAATGGCAGTTCCATCCTTTTTTACCCTGAAATACAGCAATTTTCGGAAACCATTGCCCGCCCATGAAGAAGGTTTTCCAATACCCTGTCCGGGCAAACACCCTTGGGAATTTTGTTTCGAATGTAATGGTAAGGGTAACGGTTTCACCGGGTTCAAGTGGTTTGGAAAGCCGGATGATGCCGATGGTTTTGTCCGGCCGGATTCTTTTTGAGATTTCGTCTTTCCAGAAGACACCCAGTGATTCAGGGTCGGGAACGTCGGAAATGTACCGGAATTTGTCCATGGCATTTTCGCCATTAACCAGAACTTTGATGATTTTACAGTAGCCGAACCCTTTTGTTTCTTTTACATCCATCCGGTTTCCCCGATGTTTCCCGCCGGACTCCACCGCAAAGATGGACCGGTTGTTGGAAAAAGCGTTCATGTAAAGATGAAGTGGCAGGATATCCGTGGCGGTATCGGTGGTGTTTTGCCAGACAATGGTTTCGGTTCCTGAAATTGTTTTTCCTTTCGGGTTAAGTTTGACTGAAATGCCATAATCCAGCGCCATGGCGGGCAAGCTGGCGAGAAGAAGAAACAGAAGTAGTTTTTTCATATAAATCCCCCCCCGGGTTTGATGGTGGTTTTTACGTTTTTTTTCGGTGAAAGGTTTCAATGCATAATCCGGGAATCATGTTCGGGAAATGAATATGGTAAAATAAAAAAAGAATTAAATGTGGACGGGGACAGTTGTTTTGCTTGTCCTTTTCAGGAGGAAAACGATGAAGAAATTGATGGTCTTGTTAATTTTTTTCATGATGGTACCGGCTTTTGGTGCCTACAGACTTGTTTTAAAAAACGGGGCTGTGCTGGAGCTGGTCAAAAAGCCGGATTTTTCGGGAAAACGTGTGACGGCAGAGACGCTGAAAGGGAAAAAGATTATTTTCCCGACTCGATTTGTGGATATGGCTGCGACAGAACAGGCAAATCTAAAGAAGCCGGTTCATGAAAAAGTGATGCCCCCGGTCCATAAAACGACGCATCCTGTCTGTAAGAAGCCGGTTTCGTCTCCACCGAAAGAAGTGGTGAAGCATCGGGTGCCGCTGGTGATTACCAACGAGACGGTGAAGAGGGGAATTGTATCGGAAGCAGCTGCAGATGAGAAAAATTCAGAGGCTGACAAAAATCAACAGGCTGAAAACGGGAACACAACTCTGGAAGAAGAACCGGGGATGTCCACCGGGATTGTAGACGATAACGGCCACGGAGAAGATTACTGGCGTGAGAAATTCGAGGAGAATAAAGAGCTTCAGGCAGGTGTTCTCAAGGATTTGAAGAAGATGCAGTTAAAGATGAATGCCATGATGGCCCGCCGTCTCCAGACGGACGATGAGATGGAAAAGAGAGCTTTGGCGGGAAAGATGCAGAAATTGCAAAAGCTGATTGATAATGCGAAAGCTCATCTTCAGAAATTGAAGAAAAGTAAGGAAAAGTTGTTGGATGAGGCCCGGACTTCGGGGGCGCTGCCGGGCTGGTACCGCGATTATGAGGATTGAAGGGCTCAATGCAGGATTTTACGAAAAACTTCTGACCATCTGGGAAAAGCTCAATGCTTCTTTGGAACTGGATTATATTCTGCTGAATGCCATGTCATATCTGGAGGAAACTCTGGATGCGGAACGAAGTTCCATCTGGGAGCTGGACGAAGCCGGAGAGGAGCTGTTTTTCAGAGTTTTCAGCGGAGGAAACAGTGAAATTGTGGAAGAAATCCGCTTGAAAATCGGAGAAGGTGTCGCAGGTCACACAGCAAAGATATCCGCTCCTGTTATCATTGAAGACGCAGAACATTCCGAATTCTGGTCCGTAAAAGTGGATGAAAAGACACATTTTCAGACGAAGACGATTCTTTCCGTGCCGCTTTTATTTCGGGATAAGGTCGTGGGAGTGGTTCAGCTGATCAACAAAAAGAACGGAGGAGTATTTACCGGGCGGGACTTACGTTCGGTGGAAATGATGTGCATTCCCATCGCGACGGCACTGGTAAACGCGAAACTGTTTAAAGAGCTGGAGAAAACTTTTATGGAAACTGCGTTGGCATTGGCGGATGCCATTGAAAAACGTGACAGGTACACGGCCGGGCATACCAGGCGGGTGACCCGGTATTCCCTGTGGATTGCAGATGAAATGAAACTGCCATCCGCCGAAAAGAAGTGGCTGGCGCTTTCCGGAATTTTGCATGATATCGGGAAAATCGGAATTCGGGACAATATTTTGAATAAGGACGGCCCGCTGGCAAATGATGAGTTTGAGACGATGAAACAGCACACGGTTTTCGGTGCTGAAATTGTGCAGAAAATTCATTCTCTGAAGAATGTTGTGGATGGCATACTTTACCACCATGAAAAAATGGATGGAAGCGGATACCCGAAAGGGCTGAAGGGAGAAAAGATTCCCCTGTTTGCGAGGATTATCGCAGTGGCCGATACCTATGATGCCATGACAACGGACCGCCCGTACCGGAAGGGGCTGAGCCATGACGCGGCCAGGGATGAATTGCAGCGGATGTCCGGTACACAATTTGACCCTGAAGTGGTGAAAGCATTTCTCAATCGACTGGAGCGGGAGGTCGCGGTTGAAAATTAAAGCGGTGGGTACTTCCGGCGGGAAGACAATTCGGAACATGCTGACGACATTTTTGATTGACGGAAAGCTGGCGGTGGACTGCGGGTCTGTCTGTACCGGGTTGAGCCTCGAAGAGCAATTGAAGATTCATGATGTTTTCATTTCCCACATTCACATGGACCATATCGGGGAACTGCCGCTTCTTGTGGATAACCGGGCGCTGTATGGAAAATCCGTCACCGTCTATGCCACCGAAACCACCATCCGCTATTTGAGAGAATATGTATTTAACGGGGTGGTATGGCCGGATTTTGAGAAAATTCCCGCAGGGGAGTTTCCGGCATTGGTCTATAAAAGAGTTGAATATTATTATGAAGTGAATGTCGGAGATTACTTGCTGACGCCGCTCCCTGTGAATCATGTTAAGGGTTCTGCCGGCTGTTATATCCAAAAAGGAAAGATCGGGTTTGCCTATACTTCTGATACCGGGAAAACCGATGCTGTATGGGAATGGCTGAAAAAACAGCCTCTGCTGAAAGGCGTGGTGACGGAATGTTCGTTTCCGTCGGATATGGACGCCCTTGCCGGAATCAGCCATCATCTTTCCAGTTCCATGCTGGGCGGGGAGCTGAAAAAGCTGGGAACAGATGCCGATGTATTTATCTATCATCTGAAACCACAGTTTTCGGGCCGGATCCGTGAAGAGATTCACGGTTTGAATGTTCATATTCTGAGTGACGGCGATGAGATTGTCTTCTGATTGTTACGGCCCAGCGGGGAATCGGGGGCGGAAAAACCGGGAAATGCGCCGTTTGTCATGAAAGGGTTCATTCTTGCCGCCGGGTTCGGAACGAGGCTTCTGCCCATTACCCACCATGTGCCCAAAGTACTGGTGGAACTGGCCGGGCAGCCGCTGGCGGATTACAGCCTGAGAATGCTTCGGGAAGCGGGGATTGGAGAAATCGGCATCAATGCCCATCATCTGGCAGAACAGATTGTTTCTTATGGAAAATCAAGAAACCTGTCTGTTTTCAGGGAAACGGAAATTCTGGGAACCGGCGGCTATCTCAGCGCCCTCGGTTCATTTTTCAATGAAGACATGCTGACGGTGAACGGGGATGCCCTGTTTTTCGGAGACGGCGCATTCACGCGCCGCCTGCGGGAGCGGCACAAAGCCGGCAGCAATCTGATAACCCTGCTTTTGATGCCCCGTCTGGACAAATCCGATGCGACGGGGCTTGATTTTAGCAGGGGGCGCGTTACCGGCCTTGGTTCCGGAAACTTTTTCTTTACCGGCTGTCAGATTCTGTCCCCTGAAATCCTGCCGATGGTGAAACATTCATCCATTGTACCGCTGTACCGGGAACTGATTGCGGCGGGAAAGCTGGGCGGAGAGGTTTTCCAGGGAGACTGGTTTGACTGCGGAACAAGAAAAGGGCTCCTTGCCGCCCACCGTTTTGTAACGGGGAAAGATACATTCATTTATCCCGGTGCAACGGTGGAGCCCGGAGCGGAAATTGACAGAAGCGTTGTGTACGGCGGCGGAATTGTCAGGTCCGGGGCAGAACTGATCGACAGCATTCTGATGAAAGGGGAAGTGGCTTCCGGGACCCGGATTGAAGGAGAAATACTGGCATGAAACCGAGGGAGAGATTGTTGGCACTGGGCCCGGAGGCATTAACGGACGGTGAGCTTGTGGCGATTTTGATCCGGACCGGCAGAGCGGGAAAGGGTGTTGTGGAGCTGTCGGAGGAGCTTGTGGCAGGCTGTGGAGGCTTATCCGCACTCTTTGACCGGAAAGTAGAGAGCCTGCTGACTGTCAAAGGGCTGGGAAAAGCCAAGGCGGCCACACTTGCCGCCGTTATGGAGCTTTCCCGGCGCTACTACGAGAGTCAGTTGAAACTCCGGGAAAACCGCTTTACCTCTCCGAAAGAGGTCTACGCTTTTCTCAGAGGATATCTTCCGGTGGACGGAAGCGAACGTTTTTATGCGCTGTTTCTGGACTCCCAGGGTGCTTTAATTGAATTTGAACAAATGTTCCGGGGAAACCACAGTGCCGCGCCGGTATTTATTTCCGAAATTCTGAAAAAGGCATTGAAACTGGAGGCCGCATCCATTATTGTGGCCCACAATCACCCTTCCGGCAACCTTTCTCCCAGCCGGGAGGATCTGCTGATTACAAAAAAATTAAACCAGGCGTGCCGTTTGATGGAGCTTGTGCTTCGGGATCATCTTATTTTTTCTCCGGCAGGGTTCATTTCGCTGGCGGAGCGGGAAGAACTCGGGGGAGAAGCGTATGAATGATGGTCGGTTCGGGATACCGGATGGGTACGGAAAGTTGAAGGGGGATGCGTCCGGCCGCAGCTATTACCGGGGCCACGGGCACATTCTGGCAAAATACCCGATTGACGGGGAAGAATCTTTTGATAACTATCTCTTTTGGAGTGCCCGTTACCGTGCCGCCGGCATTCCGGTACCGGAAATTCTCCGGTACGACAGAGCCCGGATGGAAATGTACCTGGAAGATTGGGGAAACACCGATGGTGTAAACTGGTTTCATCAATTGGGAACTGCTGAAGAGAAATCCGATTTTGTTCGTTCGGTTTACCGGTTTATTTCTCTCATCCGAAACCTTGATGCCGGAAATGCCGGGGGGCAGAAAATCAGGCTGAAACAGGAATTGGATTTTTTTCTGAACCATGCGGGGGATACAATTTTCAGGAATCTTGATATTTCCTGGCTTGTTCCCCTTTGCGCCGAAATTGCCCGTGTACTGGAAGGGGGAAAGTGGGTGCTGTCCCACCGGGATTATCATTTCCGGAATATACTGGTCCGGGACGGGGAAGTCTGTATCATTGATTTTCAGGATACCCGGCCGGCTCCGGAGTTTTATGACAATGTTTCCCTTCTTTTTGACAATTATCTGGATTTGGGGGAGATGATTCCGGAACTGGAACCGGCGGCCGGCTCTCCCGCGCTGCGCTGGGCCGCATTGCAGCGGAACCTGAAAGCCCTGGGCACCTTTTCCTGGTTCGGTTATAAAACAGGCAAAAAATGGTTTCGGGATTCTGTCCCCCTTGCCATGCGCCATGTATTGTCACATCTGCGTGTACTCGGGTTAAAAAACGAAACGGAAAAGTGGCGGAATCTGATGGAATCGGCAATCATTTGAATCTATTCTGAAATCCGGCAAATATCGGCACCGAGATTGCGGAGTTTTGTTTCAAACTTGTGATATCCCCGGTCCAGATGATAGATACGGTGAACCGTTGTTGTGCCGGATGCGGTGAGCCCGGCAATGACCAGTGAAGCGCTGGCGCGAAGGTCGGTTGCCATGACTTCCGCTCCCTGAAGCGGCGTGCCTCCCCGGACAATGACCCGGTTTCCGTCAATTTTCAGCCGTGCCCCCAGCCGGTTCAATTCCTGAACATGCTGAAACCGGTTTTCAAAAATTGTTTCTTTAACAAAAGAAACGCCGTCCGCCTGAGTCATCAGCGCCATAAACTGGGCCTGGAGATCAGTCGGAAACCCCGGATAGGGAGACGTTTCCACATCCACCGGGTGAATGTCATGGTGGGCTTTCACCGAAATGGTATTTTCTCCGGTTGTTACCGTCACCCCGGCTTCTACCAGTTTTTCGATAGGAATCCGGAGGTGTTCCGGGTTTACACCGCAGAGGTTTCCGCTGCCGCCGCTTGCGGCAATAGCCATCATGTAGGTTCCGGCTTCAATTCGGTCGGGAATCACCCGGTGGGTGGCGCGGGAAAGGGAGTTGACCCCCTGAATCATGATGCGGCTGGTACCGATGCCGTCAATTTCCGCCCCCATTTTTATCAGGCAATGGCACAAATCCGCCACTTCCGGTTCATTGGCGGCATGTTCGATGATGGTTTCACCTTCCGCCAGTACCGCCGCCATGATGGCATTTTCTGTTCCGGTCACCGTTACCCGATCAAAGAGGATTTGCGTGCCTTTGATTTTCGGTGCCCGGAGAATGGCAAAACCGGATTCAATCCGGTAATCCGCACCGAGTTTCTGGAATGCCTGTATGTGTTCGTCAATGGGCCGGGCGCCGATGGCACAGCCCCCGGGGGTGTACACATGGGCTTCCCGGAACCGTCCCAGGAGCGGGCCCATTAAAAGGACAGATGCCCTCATTTTTCTGACAATGTCGTAGGGGATTTCATCCGGCCGGACATTTTTGGTATTCAAAATCAATCTGCCGCTTTCCGACTGGAAATCTACGATGGCACCGAGGCGTTCCATTGCTTTCAAAAGGGTCCGGACATCCATCACATCCGGAACATTGTTCAGTTCCAGGCCGTCTTCGGACAGAATGGATGCGGCAATCAGGGGAAGTGCGGCATTTTTGGCACCGGAAATTTCAACACTCCCGGTCAGGCGTATTCCTCCCCGGATTGTCAATTTGTCAGGCATAACGGAGAAATCCAATTCGCTCATAACCGTTTAAATCCTTAATAATCGTAAATTGGCGGATTCTTCCGGAAACGTCATTTTCTGCCAGTTTCCGAACAGCTTCCCCCTGATTATACCCGAATTCAAACATCAGGCAGCCGTTTTTTTTAAGTATTTCCGGTGCCTGCCGCAAAAGGGTGCGGATATGATTCAGGCCGTTTTTCTGTGAAAACAGGGCGGCGGCAGGTTCAAAAGAGAGCTCTGCCTCAAGTGACGGGGCATCGGCGGGGGAAACATAGGGCGGATTTGCCGTGATGATGTCCACGGATCCGGCTTTCAATGATTGAAGCATATCCGATGTGAGAAAAGAGCAATTGTCTACACCGATTTTTGTCCTGTTTTCTTCGGCAACTTTCAGTGCTGCGGAAGAAATGTCACAGCCGATGACCCGGGTATTCGGCCGCTCCCACGCCAGGGAAATTGCCACGCAGCCGGAACCGGTGCAGCAGTCCACCACAACCTCATTTCCGTTTTTCGGCAGATAGTTCAGAGCGGTTTCAACAAGATGTTCGGTTTCGGGCCGGGGAATCAGTACATCCGGTGTAACGGTAAATTCGTGTTTCCAGAAACTGCAGCTGCCGAGGATATATTGCAGGGGAATACGGGAACTGCGCTGTTGAATGGCTTTTTGGAACTGCTGCCATTGAGGGGAAGAGAGCCGGAAATCTCCGGTTACGGCCCGGTAACGGGGGATAGAGAAAAAATGGCTGATAATTTGAGTGATTTCATTTCGGGCAAGCGGAATTCCGGCATTTCCCAGCGTTTTTACCGCATTTTTCAGGTGCAGGCGGGTCGTGTCGTCCCGATTCATCTTTCCGGCGGTTTATCCCCGGGAAGCCGAGGCTTCTTTCATGGCGATGGTCTGGTAGTGAGCAATGAGAGCGTCAATGATTTCGTCCAGTTCACCGTCCAGAAAAGCGGTGAGTTGATGGATGGTTTTCCCGACCCGGTGGTCGGTGACCCGGCTCTGTGGAAAATTGTAGGTACGGATTTTTTCACTTCTGTCTCCGCTTCCCACCTGATTTTTCCGGTCTTTCGCGATTTCAGCCTGCTGTTTTTCCTGTTCCATTTCGTAAAGCCGGGAACGAAGGACCCGCATGGCTTTTTCTTTGTTTTTAATCTGTGATTTTTCATCCTGGCAGGTGACCACAAGGCCGCTGGGAATGTGGGTGATCCGGATGGCGGAATAGGTGGTATTTACCGACTGGCCCCCGGGGCCGGAGGAACAGTAGCGGTCAATACGCAGGTCTTTGTCACTGACGTTGACTTCAACAGCGTCCACTTCCGGCAGCACAGCCACCGTTACGGCGGAGGTATGGATGCGGCCGCCGGATTCTGTCTGCGGGACCCGCTGAACCCGGTGAACACCGCTTTCGTATTTCAGCCGGGAGTATGCGTAGCGGCCTTCAATCACTGCAACCACTTCTTTTAAGCCCCCGACACCGGTCTGGTTGATATCCATGATTTCCAGTTTCCAGTTCCGTTTTTCCGCGTACCGGCTGTACATGCGGAAAATTTCAGCGGCAAATAGTGCGGCTTCATCGCCGCCGGTACCGGCCCGGACTTCCAGAACCACGTTCTTTTCATCATTGGGGTCTTTTGGAAGGAGCAGGACTTTCAGTTTCTCTTCAAGGGCAGTCAGTTTCTCTTTCAGGGAGAGCAGTTCTTCTTCCGCCAGCGCTTTCATTTCCCTGTCACTGCCGGAATCCGAAATCATTTCTTTCGTATCGGCAATCTGCTCCTTGATTTGCATGTAATCCCGGTAAGCGGCGACCAGAGGTTCCAGTTCCGAACGTTGTTTGGAAAGTCTGCGAAAAAGAGAATGATCCTGAGCTACCTCAGGATCACTCATTTTTCGTGTCAGGTTTTCAAAATCATTTTCGATGTCCGCAAGTTTGTCAAACATCTGCGGTGCTCAGTTTTTCCCCTTGTTTCCATAGCGGCGTTTGAATTTCTCAACACGGCCGGCGGCATCAATGAGTTTCTGTTTCCCTGTGAAAAAGGGATGACAGGCCGAGCATATTTCCACCGAAATTTCTTTTTTGGTTGACCGGGTCTTGAACGTGTTGCCACATGCACAGGTGACGGTCACTTCATTATATTCCGGGTGAATGTTCTTTTTCATTGCACAATCCTCCTTAAAGATCCACTCAGGGTTCACATTATAGTGCAACAACCCCGCATTGCAAAGAACTTTTTAGTCTGATTTCGGAGCGGTGCTTTTTTTCCCTTTTTTTCCGCTTTCTTTTTTCTTCTCTGTTCCGGGACGGGTCCATGAAACAAAATCACAGTCGGGATACCGGGAACAACCGTAAAACGTTTTGCCTCTCCGGGTTCTCCGCTGCACCACCTTTCCTTCCCCGCATTTGGGACAGGGAATATCCAGTTCTTTCTTGCCGTTCTCAATGTAGCGGCATTCCGGATAGCCGGAACAGGAAACAAAGGTTCCATACCGCCCTTTCCGTTCCACGAGGGGTTTTCCGCACTTGGGGCAGTTCCGCTCCAACTGTTTGACTTCTCCGTTTTTCTTTGATTTCCGGTAATCGCATTCCGGATAATCGCTGCACTGAAAGTATTTGCCGTAGCGTCCGGATTTTAAGACAAGGGGTTTTCCGCACTTGGGACAAGTTTCTTCTGTCTGGCTTTCTTCATTATCGCTGCTGATATCCCGGGTATTTTTGCATTCCGGATAGTTGCTGCACGCCATAAACAGGCCGTAGCGCCCGACTTTAATCACCATCGGGGAACCGCATTTCCCGCACTTTTCGTCGGTTGGAAGCCCGTTTCGTTTGACATTCGCGATATTGTCACTGGCATTTTTCAGTTCACCGGAAAAACGCTGATAAAAGGTTTTCAGAAGTTCCTGCCAATCCATTTCGCCCTGTCCGATACTGTCCAGTTGATTTTCCAGTTCTGCGGTGTAGCGGATGTCAAAAATATCGGGAAAAGCTTTGACCAGAATATCATTGACCAGTTCTCCCAGTGCGGTGGGATAAAATTTCTTTTCCCGTTGTTCGGCATATTCCCGATTCTGAATCACCGAAATGATGGATGCGTAAGTACTGGGCCGCCCGATGCCGTTGCTTTCCAGCTCTTTCACCAGCGTGGCTTCGGTGAAGCGGGCCGGTGGAGTGGTAAAGTGCTGTTCGGGAATCAGTTCCTTTGCCGTGAGGCTTTCTCCTTCTGAAATCGGAGCCAGCAGTTTGTCTTTTGCGATTCCGGGATTGTATATCTTTGTAAAGCCCGGTTCCACAAGTGTAGTACCGCCGGCGATGAAATCATAGATTCCGGAGCTGATGGTCACGGTGGTTTCGTGTAAAACGGCGGGAATCATCTGGGATGCCACAAAGCGTTTCCAGATCAGGGTGTACAGTGCCAGTTCATCCCGGGTCAGGTACTTTTTGATTTTGTCCGGTGACAGGTGAACCATGGTGGGGCGGATGGCCTCATGGGCATCCTGAGCGCCGGATTTGGCGGCAAAAATGTTGGGCCGGGCGGGAATCTGATTTTTCCCCATGGTTTCACTGATGAAATCCCGGGCTTCGTCCAGCGCCTGCGCCGCAATGCGGGTGGAATCGGTTCTCATGTATGTGATGAGCCCCACCGGCCCCTGTTGGCCGACGTCTTTTCCTTCATAGAGGTGCTGGGCGGTGGTCATGGTTTTTTTAACTGAAAATCCCAGCGCGCGGGAGGCTTCCTGCTGCAGTTTACTGGTGATGAAGGGTGGCAGCGGGCGCCGTTTCTTTTCCTTTTTGTTCAGCGCGGAAACGGTAAAATTCCCGGCTTTCAGTTGGGACAGAATCTCTTCCGCCTGTTCCTTCGAGGTGACGGTAAAAGCGCTTTTCGCATTTCCGGAACGGACCTTCTTGCCGTTGACGCGGCCCAGTTTCGCGATAATTTCATCGCCTTTTCCGGTAATAAAGTGCCCGGTCACAGACCAGTATTCTTCTTTATTAAAAGCACGAATCTTTTTTTCCCGTTCACAGATGATTCGGAGCGCCACAGTCTGAACCCGTCCCGCGGACAGCCCCCGTTTTACTTTTTCCCAGAGCAGCGGAGACACTTTATACCCCACCAGCCTGTCCACGATACGCCGGGCCTGCTGGGCGTTAAACTTGTTCAAGTCGATTTCGCCGGGGTTTTCCACCGCTTTTCTGATACTGGTTTTTGTAATCTCATTAAAGAGAACCCGGTGAATAATCCGCCCCTTTTTCTTTAAAAGGTTGTGCAGGTGCCAGCAGATGGCTTCTCCCTCCCGATCCGGGTCGGCTGCGAGGAAGATTTCTTCCGCAGATGCTGCCTTCCGTTTCAGGGAAGTGACTACATTCTTCTTTTCAGGGATTACGACATACTGGGGTTCAAAATTGTTTTCCGGATCCACACCCAGTTTTGACTTGGGTAAATCAATGATGTGGCCCATGGTGGCTTCCACCTGAAAATCCTTTCCCAGGTATTTTGAAATGGTCCGTGATTTTGCGGGTGACTCGACAATCAGCAGTTTTTTTGCCATTACTCTCTCTTTCTGAACTGGTTTGCCCCGTTCTTTTCGATGCGGCCGTCCATTTCCAGCATGGTGATTTCCATGAGCACCTGACTTCTCGGAAGGCCGCTCAACGCCTCAAGCTCATCAATGCTTCTGGCATTTTCTTCAAGAAGCCCGAGGAGCCCCGGCGCGGATTCGGGAACGACTGTATCAGATTTTCCGAGGATGTCAAACGCAATCAACTCCTCCAGAATATCGGCCCCCCTGCTTACCGGTTTGGCTTCCCCCCTCTGGATGGCCCGGTTTGTAGAAGCCGAAGCCTGGTCAAAGAGCCGTCCCGGCACCGCGAAAACCTCCCGGTTCTGTTCCAGCGCGAGGCGCATGGTAATCAGGGTTCCGCTTTTTTCTCTGGCTTCCACAATCACAAGCCCTTCGCTGATTCCGCTGATAATCCGGTTTCGTATCGGGAAGCGGAAGGGCTCCGGTTTTGTGTCCGGGTCGCATTCGGAAATGACGGCGCCATGTTCAGTAATCCGCTGAAAAAGATTCCGGTTTTCTCTGGGATAGATGACATTCAACCCGGTTCCGAGAACCGCGATTGTCTGTAAACTGTTTTCCAGCGCGGCAATGTGGGCACGGGTATCGATTCCCGAAGCCATTCCGCTGACAATCACCGGCCTGGCGGGAGACAGTTCCCGAATCAGTTTTGCGCAGGCGTTGAATCCGTATTGAGTGGCCCGGCGGGTTCCCACAAAAGCGATTGCCGGCCGGGAAAGTGCCGAGCGTTCTCCGATGCCGAAAATGCAAAGGGGGGGATCGGAAATTTCCCGGAGCAGGGGCGGGTAATCATCATCCGGAAAAGTAATAATCCACCCGCCCAGCTTCTTTATTTCCTGGATAACGTGCTTATCCGATGCTTCATCTGTGGACAATCCTTTCTTCTTTAAAAAGCGCAGGGTTTCGGAAACCTCTCCGTTATGTTTCATCAGGGCGGTTTTCTTTGTCCGGAGGGAAAAGCCCTGTGCCCGGTGCAGCATCAGCCATTCCCGAATCACAGCGGTTTCTCCCTGCCGTCGGGGAAAACCCGTACCGGATGGGTCAGGGTGGATAACCCGTAGAGTTTAATTCTGATTTTGCCCTCCGCCGGGTCTTCGGTAAAGAAATAAACCGAACCGCTGGATGATTTAAAAGCCGGAGAAAAAGATATAATTCCCCCTGTCAGCCCGGAATACCGCATTCGGACTCCGGGATAATCTTTTTCCAGCGTAAATCCCTTCCCGATTTTTTTGTCAATTCCGTTCTCAATTTCCCGGCGCCTCAGCCCGTTGCTGTTTCCGTCAACAACCCGCCAGAAAGTGGTTTTACCGCTTTCCCTGTTTTTCTCCATGAAAACACCGGCGTATCCCCCTGTGGCCATGGCGGTGGAGCGGGAACGGCTCATCATTCCGAAAAGCCGCATGGCCGCGGCCTCCATCCTCATTTTTCGGGGATGCAGTGCCAGCCCCGTGCCGCCAAGGGTAACGATGGAAGAAATTCCGATGGTAACCAAAACTTCTGTCAGTGTCATTATAACCTCCGTACATCAAAGATGCCGTTTGTTAATGCAAGAGCTTTGCCAAATATATAATATATAGAAAATAAATAAGAAGAGTTTTTCATTCATGTAATAAAAATATTACAGTTTATTTTACATGTGAAAAATAGTTTACAGCCGGGGCGATAATACGGTTGACATTGACTCGATAGTCAGTATAATGACTTAACGGTCATATTTGTGACCGCTTTGGTCAAAGTGCATGGATTACCTGTCTGAAATCATCTTCGGGAGGATGGAATATGGTTTTGAATGTGGAGGAGCATAAACGCCGAGCCATTTTAGAGAAGGCGCGGGAATGGATTGGGACAAACGGATTTTCCGAATTCACCATGGACAAGCTGGCGGCATTCTGCGGCGTTGCCAAAGGGACGCTTTACAATTATTTTGACAGCAAAGAGGGGCTTTTAGTGAAGGTGGTTGAGGAAAGTGTGCGGGGAATTCACCGGGAGGAGGAGGAGATTCTCAGCGGCCCCGGCGGCCCGGAAGAGAAGCTCCGCAATATGATTCGCAGGGCATTGATATTTTATCGGGAAAATATGGCTTTGTTGACGATGTATGCCAATGAGGTGAAGATTGCCGATTGCAAATTTCCCTCCGCAGCCAGTGCACACGGCCGGTTTATCCGGGAGCATCTTGACTGGGTAATGACACGGCTGGAAAAGCTCCTGGCGGAAATGGGAATTCAGAAGGAACGCCGGCTTCTGTCCTATCTTTTTCATGAATTTATTGGAAATTTAATGACTTTTAATATGCTGTTCGGAAGGGAAACGGATGTTGAACGGGATGTGGAGATTCTTTATTCTTTCTATTTTAAGGGTGTGGAGGCGTTTCAATGAGAAAAGCAGCCGTTTTTTCGGTGTTGTTATGGATTTTCGGGGTGTCTGCGGCAAATGCGGTGGATTTTGCCTCGCTTTTCCGCCGATCTGTGAATAATAACCTTCAGATTCAGGCTGCCCGGGCGGGACAGAAAGCGGCCCGTTCTCTTGTGAAGGCGGCTCGTTCCGCTTATCTGCCGCAACTTGACGCCGAAGGGGCCCGGGTGAGTTTTGATAAAACGGTGGCAAGCTATATTCCGGCCGGTACTTTTTCACCGCAACCGCTGGTATATCCACTTACGGAGAAAAATGTTACCAGAGGAAGCATTACGCTGGATTATCTTCTCTTTGATTTCGGCGGCAGAAAGTCGGTGATGCGGTCCGCGCGGGCCGGGAATACCGCGGCGGCGCTCAAAACCCGCGCAATGATCCGTCAGACCGGCCTGGATCTGCTGGCCGCTTACGAAGCCGCAAGGAAAGCGGAGGAACAGCTCACCGCGCTGGAAACCGCCCGTCATTCGGCTGCGGAACATTTAAAGCAGGTGAAGGCGTTTCACCGGGAAGGGCTGGTGGCGGCTTCTGATGTGTACCGGCTGGAAGCGCTGGCGGCGGGTTTGGACGCGAAGCTCGCCATGGCGCGGGCGGGACTCCAGTCCGCGGAACGGGCCCTGTCCCGCCTGACAGGGGCGGATGTGGACGCGAAAAAGCTGGCGCCGTTGCCGGAACCGGGAACTGGCGGCCAATTCGAGGCAAAGGCACTGGAAAACCGGGAAGAATTGAAACTTCTCGGAGTTTCCGAGACAATTCATCAGTTGAATGCAAAGAAAATCCGTTCCGCTTTTCTGCCGCATTTTTTTGTCCGGGTTCAATACACGGATACCAGTGATAATTTTGTGTACAACCATTCCAATACCTCCTTTCTTGTGGGGGTGAAATTAAAACTGTTTGACGGATTTCAACGCCACTATCAGCGAAGAAGCGAACTATTGCAGGCTGAGGCGGCGAAGTTCCGGCAGCGGGACACGAAAGCGTTAATCCGTCAACAGCTCGGCAGTGAAGAAGACCGGTTTCAGGCTTTGGCAAAGAAAGTAACGGCACTGAAAGGACGGCTGAAAGCGGCAAATGAAAATTATCGGGTGGCACAGCTCCAATTCAATGAACATTTGATTTCGTCGGTGGACTTATCCGATGCCATTACCCTCCGGGCTGAGGCGGAAGCCGGATTTTACAGTGCCGAGGACGAATGGCGGGCGGCCGGACTGCGGCTGCGTTTACTTTCCGAAAATATGGAGGAGGGATTTCCATGGCTGGCAGAATGAGCAGAATCGGGTGGATAGGATTGAGCGTACTGCTTCTCGCCGCGGCATGCGGCGGAAACAAGCAGGCAGTTGCGGAGAAGCAGGCGGCGGTGCCGGTTTCAGTGGTGAGTGTAAAGGAAATGGCTTTTGATATCAGTGAAGAGCGAACCGGAGAAATCGTTCCGGTGAAGCGGGCCATTGTGGTGCCCACTGTGGGCGGCGTAATAACCGCAATGAAAGCGGATATCGGCGACAGTGTGAAAGCCGGACAGGTTCTCGCTGTGGTGGACCATCGGGCGGTGAATCAGCAGCTGGCCTCCATCCGGGGTGCAATGGGGGCGGTGGAAGCAAAGCTGTCTCTTTTGCAGGCGGATGCGGCACGGTTTCAGCGTCTTTATGAACAGGATGCGGTTTCAAAACACCGGCTGGAGTCAATTCAGGCGGAATTGAAAGCCACTGCGGAGACAAAAAAGCAGTTGAAGGGGCAATATGACGCGTTGAAGGCAAGGCTGGCAGACTATTATGTTAAATCCCCGATCAACGGGCAGGTTTCCATGCGCGCGCTGGATGCCGGGTCTGTGGCGGGGGGCGGAAAGCCGCTTTTTGTTGTGGACGACCTGAAACAGGTAAAAGTGCTTTCTTCTGTCGGAGAAAAACTGCTGCCGTTGATGAAAAAAGGGGCGGCGGCAATTGTTTCCATTCCCGCCCTGAACCGGAAACTGAAAGCTGTGGTAAATGCGGTGTCGTCTTCCCTGGACCCGGCCACAAGAAGCGGCAAAGTGGAAATTCTGCTGGACAACAAAGACGGCAGCATCCGTCCCGGAATGTTCTGCAAAGTCAAAATCATCGCGGGTTCCGACACTGCGCCGGCGGTGGACAGGGACGGCCTGCTGCGGCTTCCCGCCACCGGCGTGTACTACTGCTTCACTGTCGGAAAAGACAACCGGGCGGTGAAGCGGATGCTGAAACTGGGGCGGATTCAGGGAAATGTGCAGGAAGTGCTGAGCGGGCTTGATACCGGGGATAAAGTCGTAATCCGGGGAATGGGGCTGTTGAAAACCGGCACACCTGTCTCCATTGTGAAATAAAGGGGGAAGGGGATGAAACTACCTGAATTCAGTGTCCGGCGGCCGGTAACGGTTACCATGCTCTTCCTCGCGCTGCTTCTTCTGGGAGCGGTGTCCTACTTTCAGCTGCCGGTGGACTTGCTGCCCAAAATTGACCCGCCGGCCATCAGCATCATTACCGTTTACCCCGGCACCAACGCCACCGATGTGGAAAATGACGTAACCAAAGTTCTGGAAGATGAGCTCAGCTCGGTGAACAATCTGGACAAACTGATTTCCACATCCAAAGACAACATCTCAATCATTACCTGCAAATTTAACTGGGGGGTAAACCTGGATGTGGCATCCAGCGATGTCCGGGACAAAATTGACCTGGCAAAGCGGGAATTGCCCAAAGATATTGATGAACCCATGATTTTCAAGTTTAACTCCGCCATGGCGCCGGTTCTGGTGATGACAATGACGGCCCGGGAAAGTTATCCCCAGTTAAACCGGCTGGCAAAAGACGTGGTTGCGGACAACCTGAAAAAAGTCCCCGGCGTCGGGGCGGTGATAATCGAAGGAAACCGGAAACGGCAGATTAACGTGGAATTTGACCCGGAAAAACTGGCGGAATATCATCTGACCCCCCTTGACCTGATTAAACGAATCAAGGAAGAAAACCTGAACCTGCCGCTGGGAAGCATCAAAACCGGCATCTCGGAGTATGAACTCCGGCTTCCGGCGCGGTTCAAATCCGCGAAAGAAATTGGAAATACCCCGGTAACCGTTTTCAACGGAAAGCCGGTGTACATCCGGGATGTTGCCACCGTAACTGACGGATTTAAAGAGGAAATCGGCAGAGGCTATGCCGACGGAGACAAATCCCTTGTCATGTACGTGCAGAAACAGTCCGGCGCCAACACTGTGAAAGTGGTGGAAGCGGTGGAGCGGAAACTGGCGGAAGTAAAAAAACGCCTTCCGTCCGATGTGGGAATTCAGCCCATCATCAACACCAAAGACAGCATCAAAAACATGATTTCCAACCTGAGAACCAGCCTGCTCTATGGCGGCCTTCTGGTGATTCTGGTAACATTTCTCTTTCTCGGCAGCTTCCGCTCCTCGCTGATTGTATCCCTGACCATCCCGTTTTCCCTGATTATGGCCATTGCCGCCATGTTCCTGCTGGGCTACACCATCAACGTCATCTCGCTGATGTCACTGGTCATTGCCATCGGAATGGTGGTGGATAACGCCATTGTCATTGTGGAAAACACCATGAAAAAACTGGAAAAAGGCGCCCGTTTCCGGGAAAAAGCGGCAATCAACGGCGCGTCGGAAATGGGAATGGCGATTTCCGCCTCCACCCTGACCACCGTCATCGTATTTCTGCCCATGATTTTCACCACCGGAATCACAAAAATCATCTTCGGGCAGCTGGCAGTCATTGTCACCGTTACCCTGCTGGCATCCCTCTTCACCTCACTGTCGCTGACCCCCATGCTCAACTCCCGCTTTCTCTCCATGCCGGGGGAAGGGCGGCACCGGTTCCAGGACATGGTGGACCGTTTCTACACAAAAGTGGAAGACGCCTACGGCCGGCTTCTGGGAAAAGGCGTAGGGCATCCGTGGCGGACAGTGCTGATTGCTATTGTAATCTTTGTGGCAGTGCTGTTTCTGGTACCCATGGTGGGGACACAATTTCTCCCGGAAGCGGACAACGGGGAATTGAGCATCAACATTGAATTAAACCAGAAAGTCCGGCTGGAAGAATCGGCGAGAATTGCGAAAAAAGTCATGGACTTATACGCCAAACTGGTCCCGGAACGAGAGCACGCTTACGTTTTTGCGGGCCGGACCGAAAAAGGGGCGGGAAACGCCCTTGGCTTTGAAGAAGGCACCTACATCATCCAGTCCGGCGCCAAACTCGTGGACAAAACCAAACGGAAGCGTTCCGCCAAAGAAATCGCCAACGTCATGCGGAACGCGCTGAAAAAAATACCGGGAATTGAAAAACTCTCCGTCAGCGCCATGAGCGCGTACCAGAAAATCTTTTTCTCCTCCCAGGGCAAACCGGTTTCCCTGGAACTCTACGGCGACGACCTCTCAAAACTGGGAAAAATCGCCGGTGACATTCAAAAAATCATGGAAAAAGTCCCCGGCCTTGTGGACGTCACCACAACAGTAGAAAAACCCCGGCCGGAAATCTGGCTGCAGCTGGACCGGTCAAAACTGGCCCTTGCCGGCCTCTCCGCGGCAGATGTGGCAAGAATTCTCCGGGCATCCTTCTACGGCTACAAAGCCTCGAAATTCCGGGACAGCGGCAAAGACTTTGACATCTTTGTCCGGCTGAAACCGGAATTCCGCACCCGCTACAACGACCTCCAGCGGATAAAAATTCCCACCCCGAACGGCGGGACCATCACACTGGCGGACCTGGTCACCTTCAAAGACCGGGGCGGCCCGGTGAAAATCGAACGGATCAACCGGGAACGGGTGGTAAAAGTGGAAGCCTCGCTCTTTCACACCTCCCTGGGGCAGGCTACCAAACTGCTGAAAAAAAGACTGGCGCGCTACAACATGCCGCCGGGCTACTACTACAAATTCGGTGGAGACGTGGAAGAACAGGTCAAAGCATTCAAAACCCTTACACTGCTGCTCATTCTCGGCATCATTCTCGTATACATGGTCATGGCGGCGCAGTTTGAATCGCTGAAACAGCCCTTCATCATCATGTTCTCCATCCCCTTCACCTTCACCGGTGTCATCCTCGCCTTCGTACTGACCCGGACACCGCTGTCCTTAATCTCCTTCATCGGAGTGGTCATGCTCATGGGAATTGTGGTCAACAACGCCATCGTTCTCATTGACTACGTCAACCTGCTGAGGGCCAGGGGCAGAAAACTGGTGGACGCCGTAGTGGAAGCGGGGCACAGCCGGCTCAGGCCGGTGCTCATGACCACCATCACCACCATCGGCGGCACCGTGCCCATGGCGGTGAGCCGGGCCCAGGGCGCTGAAATGTGGAACCAGCTGGGCATCACCGTTATCGGCGGATTAACAGTATCCACCCTCATCACACTGGTGCTGGTGCCCACCGTATACTACCTGTTTGAACGGAAAAAGGAGGCGGTATCATGAAAAACCGGATGCTCATCGCCGTGTACAATAACATATTAGACACCGCGGTTCACGGACTTCTGGACAAAATGGACATCTGCGGCTTCACCGAGCTGGAAGAAGTGAAAGGGAAGGGGTGCAAAACCGGATTTCATCTGGGAACCTCCGTGTACCCGGACCTGAACAACATGCTGCTTGTCATCGAAGACAGCGAAAAACTTGGCCTTCTGTCCACGGAACTGAAAAAAATGAAAGAAGAATTTCCGGAAGAAGGCCTCAAAATCTTCACCGTCCCGGTGGAGGAAATATAGAAAAGCGGTGTGCCGCTTTACCGGGTAAACAGGTGACAGTGAACCGGAGATTCGGAAATTAGATGTCTGAACCCGCACTGCCGACTTTCGCCGGCAGTGCGGAACTTTCTTGAAGCAGCTCATATTGAGCAGACTCAATGACCTGCTTCAAGAAAGTTCCGATTTCATAAAACTGCGTTTTATGAAATGCGGGTTCTTTGGTAAATTGGCAGTTACCGGCACGCCTCCCCCTCCTTTCGCCGGACGCTCAAGTCCCGGGCCATCTGCGCGCGTTCACTCCCTCCATTTCTCGTCGCGTACCGACGTACTGCTCCTCCTGCATTCCGGAAGCGAACGCACACATCTGGCCCAATCCGTCGCGTCTCGTTCCCCTGGTTGGTGCGCGGGCACCGAAGCTGCCCGCTCCCGCCCGGGAACGAAAATATGGAATTGTATACTTTTAATTGAAGTTTCCAGTCCCGGCTGCTTCGCAGGCCAGGGAAAAGGAAAGAGGGGGAGGAGATGGCGGGCTCCGCAGTCCAATTTTCTAAAAAATATACACAATTCAAAGAAAATAAAGTAAAAATTATCATTTTTCCACTTGACGGCACCCCGATCCGGGTATAAATTGAATGTAAGAAAGAAAAGGAGGGCAGTGCTTAGACGCGATTTTGGCAGCCGGGTTGATTCATTCAACCGGGATAATCGGAACCGTTTTTATACCGCATGCGTATATTCGGACAAATCCCCGGATTATGCCGCAAATTGCAGGGCAACCGATCACTGTACGGCACAAATCACTGTATTTATCGGGAGAACTTCTAATTATATCGCAGCGGCTTAATAAATATGATGACCGGACGCTTTGCGCCCGTTCATCGGCCTGCGGATTACCATCCACTTGCTGCCCGGCGCTTTGCGCCGTTCATCAAGCGTATGCAGCGGACAGTCGTCAATGCGAGAAGTCTCGCATTTTCTCCTGCCACTGATCCGCAGGCCGTTAGCCAGAATTCTGCACAAGAAGTAAGATGAGGTAAGATATGGATGATAATTTAAGGCATATACTACGTGATATAATTGTAATAATTGTCAGCATATTTGGAATAACTTTTATTATTAAATTTTTCATTGCATTTATTAATATATCATTGTCATTATCTAACTTTGTTGTCGGGTTATTCAATATAGTTTTGAATATTCTTGGTATCATAGTTGGAGTAACTGGGCCAATTTTAGTGATCCTTGTTCTTGGGTCAATAGGAATCTATCTATTTAATCAAATAATTGAGTGTATAGATAGAACAAAAGAGATTGTAAGTGAGTTGATCAATGGTCGTTCCGAAAGAATATTGCCGATTTTTCTAGCGGGTGTAGTTCAGGTACTTCTCCTTCTTCTTTCCAAAGATTACTCAACAACTAGTATAAAATTTTTGCTTTCTATATATTTGTGGGCATTTACAACGATAATTCTAATAATAATGTCATCTGGAGATTCAAAAGGTAAGACTGTCGGTGTGGTTTGTCTTGTTCTAATGTCATCTTCCTTGGCTACAGCTCTAGTAGTTAGATATCGTCTCTATGACCGCTCTCAGTTGAAGCAGAGCGTGCAGCAAATATGGCATGGAATAATGTCTCTCTCTTTCCAAAATTTGCTTTCACTGCTTTTAATAGCGTCTTTTTTGTTAATAATGCTATTTATAGCTGTTTATTATGGTCATGGACTAAAGCAGAAAAAACCTTGCAGATAGGGAATATTGGCTAAAAGCCAGAAAGGGGACAAAAGCCAGAAAGGAAAGCCAGAAAAAGCGGGGGAATGCAGAATAGAATGCAGAATGGAATGCAGAATGGGGACAGGCAAATAATAAAAGAAAAGGCTTGCATTGGGGCGGTGGCTGGGGTAGAGT
>JAADGL010000064.1 GCA_013152385.1 Acidobacteriota bacterium | reverse complement strand
GGAGAACATCAGGTCATGGAAAGCAACAGCCAGCTTTGCGGGCAGTGCCACGGGAATCTCCGGTTCCCGGATACAGACCATCTCAGTTACAACATTGAAACAGGAACAGGCGGAATCGGTGTGACAGACACAAAAACAATGCCAGGAGTCGGCTGCACAGATTGCCACATGTACGCCAGTGAAACTGATGACAGCATTTCCGGTATGTTTCATGGGCACACTTGGGATGTTTCCGTTCAGGAAGAAGATGGTACCAGCTCCGTTTCATGTAGTCAGTGCCACGACAACATCAGCACCAAAACACAGTTGGAGGCAGCCATTTCCACCTGGAGAACAGAATTCCAAGCTCTTGACGAAACCGCAGGGGCCAATGTTTCTGCCGCAGCCACGGCGATGGAGGGCGTTTCAGATGCATCATTACAGGCAAAGTTGGAAGAAGCTCAGCACAATCTTAATTTTGCGGACTCTGATGAAAGCACCGGATTCCACAATCACAAATACCTGATGGCTCTCTTAAACGATGCCAATAGCCGTGCTCTGGAGATACTGGCAGCCTTAAACAAATGAACGGGAAAAACTGATTCTGTAATTACCATAACAGGCAGAGGGGGAGGAAGACATTCCCCTCTGCCTGTTTTCCGGGATAATTTCCCATTTTCAAAATAACTCTTTCCCCCCTGAGGTCTCCCCCAACCTCATTTCGGCAACAGGGCAAAAAAGGCCGTTTAATTTCCGGTTAATGCCGTATAATGAAAAGAGAACTATCTGTTAGGCCATGAAAGGGGGAAAATGGATTGACACATCATGGTTCAGGTGAAAACCAATTGATGGAGCTCCGAATTTGTCCGGCCTGCCGTGCCGTTCAGGCAAAGGGAAGTTCCTGTGAATATTGCGGAAAGCCCCTCACTCTGGTTAATGCCGACTATCTGGCGGGATGGGAGCTTGGAAAATACCGGCTGGAACACGCGCTGGGCGCCGGCGGAATGGGCATGGTGTACCGGGCATCCCATTCCACACTGAACAAAACAGTGGCGTTGAAAATTCTTCTCCCCCGGATTGAATCCGATACCGGAGAATTTGCCAGAAGATTTCTCCGGGAAGCCCGTGTTCTCGCAGAACTTCGTCATCCGAATATTGTGGAAATTTATGATATGGATGTTACGGAATGGGGGGCGCCGTATTTTGTAATGGAACACCTCGAAGGCCTTCCCCTTGATGAACTGATTTTTCAATACGGCGGGGCTCTTCCGGAACCCTGGATAGCAGGAATCACAAAAGGCCTTGTTTCAGGGCTGGCGTTTGCCCATAACCGCGGTATTATTCACCGGGATTTGAAACCGGAAAACATTTTTCTGAGCCTGTACGGCAAAACCGTGGTGCCCAAAATTCTTGACTTCGGAATTGCAAAACTCATCAGCGAACATGGAGATACAACCCGCCTTACCTCCACAGGAGCGGTTGTGGGCACCCCGGAATACCTGACCCCGGAACAGGTTCTAAATCAGGAAGCGGGGGGATGGACAGATCAGTATACCCTGGCTCTCGTTGTAGCGGAAATGTTGTCTGGGAACTGCCCCCGGGCAGGGAAGAGCCTGCTGGAAATCGTTTCCACCGAGATTCACCACCCTTTAGACCTGATTTCCATTGGGATTCCGGTGGAAAACCCGGTCGCCAATGCCCTTTACCGGGCAACCCAGCCAAAACCGGAAAACCGTTTTAATAGTGTGGAAGATTTTCTCAAAGCACTTCGACTGAAACACAATGAATCCGCCATGAAGAAAATGACTGAATGGCTTGTGGAAGCTGTCTCAAAAACCGGAAGTAACACACTGAAAACCGTTTCCGGTTTCAACAAAACAAACAGCAAATTTCCCCCCGGCTCACGGCAGAGAGTTGCCGCCGCAAATCCCACCCGCAGACTTAGCTCTCCCGTAAACTCCAAACAGTCCCTGCACCCGGAGAATGATTCTCTCCATCATCGTCTCGGATGGAAACTGTGGGGTGGGTTCATGTTGTTTACCATCATTGCCATAATCATCGGCTGGAGTCATTTCTCATTCACGGTGATCCCCTCCCGGCCAAGCACAACTCCAGATAAAAGAATAAAAAAAACTTACCCGGTAATAAAACAGACAGCAAAATGGAATCTGCCTCCGGATACCCGGAACATTCTGGGCCAGAACGAAAAGGAAATTCTGATTCAGGGAGCACGGGGGGTTTACCTTCTTGACAACAAAACCGGGAAAACAGCCACTATCCCATTCCCGCGGGAATCTTTTTTCATATGTGGAGATAACTCCATCGGCGCATTCCTTTTTAAAAACGGCACCCTTCTCCATTGGAACCCGAAATCAGATCAAACGGAGACAGTCGCAGCCGGATTGCCTCCATTGGATGCCAATGAGAAAATTGTTTCGGGAATTATAAACCCGGAACACACGCGGATGTTATATTCCACAAATCAAAAAGTCCGCCTCCTCTCTTTTGATCAGAAAACAGCAAAAATACTTTATTCCCGCGATACTACCGGATTCACAGTCCTGCTCGCAATGGGGAGAAAGGTAGCGGCAGCCGCACTTCCCAGGGGAAAAATCCATGTAATTCATCTGAAAAACGGGCAAATTGCCGCCACTCTCCATTTAAATGAGCTGCGCCTGTACTCCCTCGCCATTTCGCAACCACTGCATCTTATCGCAGTCGGAGGCTGGTTTGACAAAGTCTATCTCCTTGATTACCTGCATCCGGACAAAATTGTCACCATTTCACAGAAGGGAGAATCCCACTCCGTGACATGGCTTGGAAACGGAACCACACTTGCGGCAGGAGGAATTTACGGTGGCTTTCTGTGGAACAGAAAAGACGGGCGCATCGGAACCATTCCAGTCAGCCAAAGCGGAAAACTGACACAGATTTTCAGGGGGGACGGTACAATCCTGACTCTGGACGAAAACATGAAACTCAGTACATTTTATTTTAACCGAATTCCAAATGGGACTGCATATCGGCTTGGGAATAATTCAATCTGGGCAATGTGTTCCGGGTCGACAGATCATATATTTGCGGGAGATTCCCGGGGAGAATTGTACGAATTCGGCAAGACCGGAGTATACAAAACCCATTCCCTCCACACCCTTGGAATCGGCGCATTAACCTCCGACGGGAAATTTCTCGCAACCGCGTCCGACGACAAAACCATCGCAGTCTGGCAACTCCCGAAAATGCAAGTAGAATGGAGAAGCCGGGCGCACAAATTTCTGGTTACCGGGCTTTGGCTCAGCCCGAAAAATTTGTGGTCCGTATCCTCGGACGGAGATATTAAAAAGTGGAGCTGGCCGGATCTGGAACCACTGGAAGTTATTCGGATTTCGGATATCATTAAACACAGAAAAACCTCCGGCCAGTCTGTCTGGAGCAGTCCGGATGGAAAGCGGGTTCTCGTCGGAAGCTGGGATATGGGTATTATCGAACTGGAGAAAAAAAGAGGTGAATATCACTGGGCCCACTATCAGACAAACGCAAAAGTCATCTATCAGACCGCACAGGTCCCGGGAATGAACCTTGTGGCATTTTCCGCATTTAATCCCTATGCGGCTTACCTTTACGATCTTGAAAAAGGAAAACTCTTCAAATTGCCGATTTACCGTGCCACATTGATGTCGCTATGTTCCGGCCGGAAAGGAGAAATCTGGTATTTCGGGCCGGGAAACATTATGCGATATCAGTTTTCACGGGACTCAGCCGGTATTGTACACGCTTCAATTTCAGGAGGAATGGAATCTTCAATGAGTATTGGCATTTCAGGCTGTATCACTTCAGACAAACAGCATCTTGTAATCGGCAACGAGACCGGTGAAATTTTCTGGTGGAAAATTTCTGAAATCGAAAAGTGCATCGCCCCCTCTGTCGCCATTGCCCTTGAAAGCGAAATCACTCCTCGGAAAAGAGGAAGTGTTGTTCCCATTAAAGAAAATAAGATTTAAAAAAAGAAAATGGGGTGGGCGAGGAGGCTCGAACTCCCGACCACTGGAGCCACAATCCAGTGCTCTACCAACTGAGCTACGCCCACCACAGAAAATATCAAAGAATGGCGCACCAGGGAGGACTTGAACCCCCGACCCACTGCTTAGAAGGCAGTTGCTCTATCCACCTGAGCTACTGGTGCTCATCACTCCGGGTCGTTTGGTCGGGGAGAGAGGATTTGAACCTCCGACCCCCTGCTCCCAAGGCAGGTGCGCTACCAGACTGCGCCACTCCCCGAAGCCGGAGGGTATAATACCACAGCGGAACTTTTTAAGTCAACCGATTTTATTGATCATTTTCTTCTTAATTGTCTGCTAATTACCCCATTCCAAGGGCCTTTCCCACCTGAAAAACCACCACCGCCAGCCCATAACCCAGGGTAACGCTGATACCAACGGAAAGGGCGGCCCATTTTGTACCGATTTCCCGCCGGATAACGGCAATGGTTGCCACGCAGGGGATATAGATCAGTGTCATTACCATGAAACTCATGGCAGACAGAGCGGAAAAATGTGCACCGATGGCGGATGACAGTGCAGCCTGCCCCCCGTAAAGTACACCGAATGTTCCCACAACAACCTCCTTTGCCAGAAAGCCGAAGATCAGGGCCACAGCCGCCTGCCAGGAGTCAAACCCGGCAGGATGAAAAACAGGAGCAACAGCGGACCCGATTCTGCCGATGATGCTTTGGGCCGAAGCGTAAGGAACCCCGAGAGGCAGACTGGCCAGCACCCAGATTACCATGACGCTTCCAAAGATAAAGGTACCGGCTTTTCTGATGAAGAAAAGGGTTCGAATCCCGGCGGAATGCGCCGCAGTTTTTACAGACGGCACATGGTAAGCAGGAAGTTCCATCACCAGTGGGGAAACTGCCTTTGTGAAGAAAATACGACGCAGCGTTCTGGCAACAAGGACAGCGATGAAGATACCCAGAAGATAGAGGCTGAACACGACGGTGGACTGGTAACGGGTAAAGAAGATACCGACAAAGAGCAAGTATACCGGCAACCGCGCCGAGCAGGACATGTAGGGGATTGCCAGTGCTGTCAGCACCCGATCTTTTTCATTTTCCAGTGTCCGTACCGCCATTACAGCCGGAATGTTGCACCCGAAACCCAGAAGCATGGGAATAAAGGATTTTCCGTGGAGCCCCAGCGCGTGCATAAACCGGTCCGCCACAAAGGCCGCCCGGGACAGATATCCGGAATCCTCCATTATCGCAATAAGAAAAAAAAGGATAAAAATATTGGGAACAAAGACCAGCACCGCCCCCACTCCGGCAATCAACCCTTCACGGATAAAAGAAGCAAAGAGGCCGGACCCCGGGACAAAGGACGACAACACGCCAAACCCCCGGTTAATCCAATCTGCAAAGGGATTCCCCACTGTAAAAACCAGAAAAAACAGCAGCCACATGGCAAAGAGAAACAGCGGGCCACCGAGATAGCGGTTGGTGACAAAGCGGTCAATCCGATCGGTAAGGGCAACTTTCTGCTCCGTGCTCATCCGCCGTTCCACACATTCTTTTGCCACTGAATACACAAATTCATAACGCTTCTCCGCGATGAGTTCGTCCGGTTCCCCCTGCAGTTCCTCTTCAATTTCACCCTGAAACCGGGCCACTGTTTTTCTCAGTTCATCATTGCCCGGAATGACAATACCACCGTCCAGGACCCCAAGAGCCCGGAAGCGGGAAGAAGCCTCTTTTGGAAAACGCTCCATCAGGACTTGTACAGCCGTTTCCACCGGCTCCGGATAGACCGGAAGGTGAACCGGTTTTCTCAACTCGCCAACACCTTCCAAGACCTTCCACAAGGCAGATATCCCCTTCCCTCTGGACGCAATGGTTTTCACAAAGGGGATGCCAAAAATAGCAGCGAGCCGATCCGTATGGAGCGTAATCCCCCGTTTTTCCGCCATATCGGTCATATTCAAAACCGGAATCACTTTCAGACCCATTTCCATGATCAGGGTAAAGAGATAGAAATTTCGATTGAAATTAGCTGAGTCCAGCACCACAATAACGGCATCCGGGCGGGCTTTTGTCAGAAAATCCATAGCGATTCTCTCATCTTCCGAACGAGCGGAAAGGCCGTAGGTTCCCGGGATATCAACAAAAGTAAAGGAAATATCTGCACGGCAAATCTCCCCTTCCTTCTTCTCCACCGTAACGCCCGGCCAGTTCCCGACCTTCAGGTTTGAGCCGGTGAGCCGGTTGAACAGGGACGTTTTCCCGCTATTGGGGTTTCCTGCTACCGCGATTACAAAGGATTTATCCGCCATGATTCACATCCTTCACCATTACTTTCAACGCCATTCCTGCCCCAATTCCGATCCGGGTCTCTCCATTTGACAGGATAAACGGACGGTTCACCGCACCGGTACTCACCCGATAGCGGCAGCCCCTGACAATTCCCAGTTCCCGGAGACGGCAGGTACAGGCACTGCCGCAGCGGAAATCCAGCACCTCAACCACACTGCCCGGTTCAACAAATGCCAGCGGTACCATCTACGCCTCTCTCACTATCACGGATTCGGCCTCATCCCTTCGCAGGGTCAGCACATATCCCTGAATCAGAATCTCAATGGGAAATCCCAGCGGCCCCCGATTCCGAATCTCTACCGTTTCTCCCGGAATGACACCCATATCCAGAAGCCGCCGTTTCACTTCCCGATCTCCGTCCAGCTTCAGGATTACACACCGAATCCCGTCTTTGACCACACTCAGACGCCGGGTCCCACTGTCGGTGTCCGAATATCGCGCTCTCTTTCCAACTGTCGGTTTCTCCTTCCTGAATTTTTGGAATTCCCCCTGAATATCCACACCGGCATCTTTTTTTAAACGGATAAAGCTGAAAAAATCCTTCATTGCATCGGCAGTCTCCGGAGAAACCGAATGCTCCATCCCGCAGGCATCGGCGGATGCTATCCCATCGGGCACCCCGAGAACAAAGCGAAGGAAACGGTAAGTAGTTTTGTGCCGATCATACACGTCCAACGCCCGCTCCATCCCCTTTTCCGAAAGAGTCACGGCGCCATGCTTCCGGTAATGAACAAACCCCTTTTCTTTCAGTAATTTTAATGCCGAAATCACCGAAGGCGTCCGAATCCCGAATTCTTTCGCAATATCGGAGCTCTTCACCCGTTCCAGCCTCAGGGAAAGCATATAAATTCTTTCCAGATAATCTTCTGCAGTATGGGTCAGCATTTCGCCACCTCCTTCCACCCTGCATTTTATAGGTCAACCTATTTTTTGTCAAGAACACTTTATAAAAAAATTTTTGTTTCAGGAAATTCTCAACTCAAGATAAGGAGTTATTGTACATATTTTGATTAACATGAGTATTCCAGAAATTTTCCACTTGACAATCTACCGGGCGAAGGCTTATTTTAGGTCTGCCTAATTTTATAGGCAAAAGCACATTCAGGAGGGCAAATGAATCCGAAAGTCGTCCCGTACCGTATTGTTTCATCCATTTTCCTGCTGTCAATGGGCCTGTCCCCTGTACTTTCCCAAGCACAACCCGGCTTTTCAATAAAAAATACCGCTGTGCATGGGGCTTTCATTACGGATTATCTGCAAAACCATAACACCGACGATGACTTCGGGCACTACGCCACCAACAGCGGTAGCAATGTCGTATCCAACGCAAAAGAAAGCCGATTCAGTATTACCGGAAGTTTGAGTGATATGGGCGGGATCAAAACAACTTTTAAAACCGGATTTGATTTTATGGGGAATAAGGGTTTTGAAATTGTGTCCGCGTGGATACGCCTGGAAAAAGGGAGGTACTATTTTATCGCCGGTAAAACAGAAAATCTGGTTGCAACCGGAGAAACGACATTAAACTATGATGGTTTTTACTCCTCCGGCGGTATTCAGACCGGGGCAAAAGCAAATCAAAACCAGATTCAATGGGGATTTCAACTTACCGGGCATTTAAAACTTGCCGTCTCGCTAACAGATGAACCGGCACAAAACGGCAGCACGGACAAAGAGACGTTCTCAACCGATCGCCCGGATTTTGAAGCTGCGATTTTCTTTCATTTCAATTGGGGAAACGGAAAGATTGCCGGACACAGTGGGGATATGCGGCTGCATTCCGGGACACATTTTCACCCCGGTATTATTATGACAGAGTGGAATTTCCCCGTCACCGAAACCCTGTCATGGCTGATTTCAGGCTTTCGTGCCCGGGCCGGATCTCAGTTTTTTACCACAGACCTGCTTTTCGACTGCGCCCGGCTGCCAGACGGCAGGATCCATGAATTTACCAGTACCGGCGGGCTGAGCCAACTCATATTTGCATCTGGAAATCTTGAAAGCTGGATGGGGGCCGGAATCTTCTCACTATCCGGATATAGCGAACTACACCTTAGAGAAGACCATCCCCATGATGCCATTACCCACAATCACCGCTTGTCAATAGGCCTCCGTTATCATTTTCCACACAAGATTCATGTCGGCCTGGAGCTGAGCCGATACAAAAGCATTCATCTGATGGAATCGGATATATCCACATTTTATGGAAAATCCGTCCACCTGCAGATTTCCATAACATTTTAGTAGAGAACAGAAAGAAAAGAAAACTGGCATCAACCCCATAACCCAAACATTTCATTAGCCAGAATGCCATTTTCATAGCCCGCCCCGCTGGAGGCAGGCAGGGATTTGTGATACAATTTCATCAGTAACAGACGGGAGGCACTATGAATATAAAGGGCTACGAAAAGGCGCTGGAATTGCTCGGGAAGGAAAAATTCAGAGAAGCCAGGAACGCATTTGAGAAACTTGTGGCGAAAGCAGAGAATTCTCAGTTCCGGGAGAAATGCAACGCCCATATCCGGTATTGTGATGAAAAATCCAAAGAGAAAGAAGCTGTCAAGAATGTTGACCCTGTTGCCCGGGCGGTTTTTCTCTTAAACCGGAAAGAATTTGAAGAATCCATCGCCACTCTGCAGCCTGTATTGAAAAAAGACCCTCAAAATGATGTTTTGATCTTCATTCTCGCAGCCGCCCATGCAGGGATGGGAGATGAGGAAAAGGCAATAACACTGCTGAAAAAAGCAGTCTCATTGAACCCTGCCAACAAACTGCACGCACAAAGGGATGTACTTTTTGAGAATTTGCAAGAAAAACTTGCAGAATTATAGGGTTTCTTATGAAACTAAAAGCATTGATTCTCGCAGCCGGAGAAGGAACCCGAATGCGGTCAATTCTCCCAAAAGTCTTTCATGAGGTTGCCGGCATTCCGATTCTTTTCCGAACCATTCATGCAATTTCCCCGCTGACAGAAGAAATCGCCGTAATTCTCGGAAAGGGATTCGAAAAATCATCGGAAAGAGTCAAAGCTGTTTTCCCGGATACTTTTATTTTTCAACAGAAAAAACGTCTTGGAACGGGACACGCAGTGCGCTCCGCCCTTCCCTTTTACAATGATTTTGAAGGGTTTATCCTTATTCTACCGGGAGATCTGCCATTGCTCACAACAGATTCCATCTCCGAATTTGTATCAAAAAGCAAGAGGGAAAAGGCAGATTGTGCAATCTTGGGCTTCCGGCCGGAAAACCCGGCAGGATACGGACGCATTGTTACCAATGGAAATACATTCTCGGCAATTGTAGAAGAAAGGGACGCCTCCCCCGAAGAACGGAAAATCCACCTTGTAAATACGGGTATCTATCTTTTCCGGGCAAATTACCTCCGGGAACATATCCATTCCATCGGAAATCAGAATGAACAAAACGAATATTACCTGACTGACCTCCCGGCAATTCTTGCACAAAAAGGATTCAATGTTAAGGTTTTTACCGCCGAAGACCCCACGGACTTTCTCGGGGTTAATAACCGCCGACAGTTGGCTGATGCGGATTCCGCCGCACTTGAACGGAAAAAACAGAAACTGATGCTTTCCGGGGTGACCATTTTAAACCCCGAACTGGTCCGAATCGAAGAAGATGTCAAAATCGAACCGGACACAACGGTTTTCGGGCCGGTACACCTTTTCGGAACCACTTCAATCCTGGAAAACTGTGTCATTCACCCCGGTGCGGTGATCCGGGACAGTATCATCAAAAAAGGATGTGAGATCAAACCCCACTCCGTCATCACCGAATCCGTTATTGAAGACGGATGCACCGTCGGCCCAATGGCCCACCTGCGCCCGGGAACCATACTGAAAGCAAAGGTAAAAGTCGGAAATTTTGTGGAAACCAAAAAAGCGCTTCTCCACAAAGGTGTTAAAGCATCCCATCTCAGCTACCTCGGCGATACGGAAATCGGGGAAGAAAGCAACATCGGAGCGGGAACCATTACATGCAATTACGACGGTGAAAAAAAGCACCGGACAGAAATCGGCAAGCATGTTTTCATCGGGTCGGACAGCCAGCTGGTTGCGCCTGTTTCCGTTGGAGATGACGCATACGTCGGTGCCGGATCCACAATCACCAAAGATGTACCCTCGTGTTCACTTGCTATTTCCCGTGCAAAACAAACGGTAATTCGGGACTGGCCGAAAAAAAAGGGGAAAAAATGCAATCAGAGCTGAAAGGCACTGTCAACCTCATGGCCATTGCCGATGTATTGCAGTGGATTCACCACGGGCATAAAACCGGAGTACTTCAACTGACGGGAGACCGGTTCAAAAAACAAATCTTTTTCAAAGACGGTCAAATTGCCGCCACATCATCCACAAACCCGCGTGAATATCTCGGACAATTCCTCATCAGCTACGGAAAAATCACAGAGGAAGGTTTGAAATCCCTGTTGGAAACTCAAGAAAAAAATGATTTGATGCTGGGAACAATTCTGGTGGACGAAGGGATTCTTACCCTGTCTGAAATTCGAATGTTCCTTGAAATTAAAGCACAGGAATCCCTTTTTGATATTTTTTTATGGGAAAGCGGCGAATTTGAATTCAAAGAAGGCGAAGAGCTGGAAAAAAAGTTTATTGACATCAATCTGGATGTCACCACCATTATTCTGGAAGGTGTACGCCGTGTGGACGAATGGGCAAGGATTCGGACTGTCATCCCAAATGGAGATTACATCCCGGTTGCCAATGCTATCCGGGTCATTAACGCCCTGCCTTTGTCCTCCAATCTCACAAAACTTCTCCGGGCACTGGATGGCAAAAAAAGTATCAACGATATTACAATGGAATTCCGAACCTCCAGGTTTATCGTATTCAAGAATCTCTTCGAATGCCATGAAAACGGCCTTGTCCGTTTGAAAAAACCCAAAGAAATCCAGCAGCATGACCTGGCGGAAGAAGTCGTTCCGAAGATCAGAACACTGGCCGAATCCGGTTTCATTGAACCCTACCTTATGGCAGAATCTTTCCTTATAAAATATCCCGATTCCGAACCCATTCGTCAGGAGCTCGAAAATCTGGTGAAAAATGCGGAAAAAGTAATTAAAAGCGGCACCGCCGTCCCCCGTCTCTCCTGTTCCCTCAATGACCTTGCAGCACAGAACCTGTCGCCGGAAGAGGGCTTCCTGGTTTCCAGAATCAATGACAAATGGGATATCAATTCCATTATTAAGATTTCCCCCATTCCGGAGGAACGGGCAAAAATGATTTTTGCAGAACTGGTCAGCAAGGGTATAATTGTATTTGATGAGTGAGAAGCATACTCCGTTAGAGGAATTTGAATTCAGGCAGGCAGCACGGATCCGAAACCCGGAAGAGAAATGCGAAACGCCAAAATCCGGAAAGAAATGCCTGTTTGCCATTGCAGGGATAACAATTGTTTTTCTCTGCGCTGCCGCGGCTGCGGGGTTCTTTTATTCTCAACTGCAACAGGAACAACTGAAACGTCATGAAACGGAACAGCAGCTGTCAACGCTCCGAAAGGAAAAATCGGCCGCAGAAAACGAGCTGAAAGAAATCCGGCAGCAGCTTGAAAAAATGGCACACCGGCTCTCCACTTCCAGTAAAGGAAAAGGAGAATTGATGGCTTCAATTGACAGCCTGAAACAGGATATTGAAAGCCGGGACCGGACCATTCGCGCCTTGAAACAGAAAGCCGGCAAAAACACAAACCTCATAAAAGAACTGAACAGAGAACAGAGAAAAACTGAGTTTATGCTGCAAAACGAGAAGAAACTGAATCAGGAACTGCAACAGCAGATTTCCATCGCAAAAAAGGACATTCTCACTTATCAGGACCAAATCTCCGGCTTGAAACGGGTCATTCAAAACCTTCAAAACAACATGAATCAGGAAGGGAATGCTTCCCGGAAACTGGTTGCCGACATGCTGGATGCACAGAATGAGGCTGCAAACCTGAAAAAAGAAAAAACAAAACTGGAAACCGGGATAAAGAAACTGAAAGCTGAAATCATTTCGCTGAAACAGGTACACTTCGGCAAACTGGTACCGTTCTCAAACATGGTCAAAAAAGCAAGCCCCATCATTCACCCTGCTGCCATGGTGGAAAAAAAAGGGATTTTCGGAAAAGTAAAAGGTTTTGTTCTGGTCAATGCCTACATTGACGAAACCGGGTTTGTTCAGAACGCGTTCTACCTCGAATGCCATCTAAACAAAGAAGAAGCCAACAGCGAAGCCATCAGCCAGGCACTTAAAACCGTCCTGAAATGGCGCTTCTCCCCTGCCCTCTACAATGGGAAAACACCTGTAAAAGTCTGGCAGCCGATAGCTGTCCCGGTGGAAAGCAAATAAGCCGTTTCAATAACTGAATCAATTTAAGAATCAGCGCCGGAATCACTCCGGCAGACGCACATGTAAATTTTTGTGTTACACTTGCCCAGTCGGATTTTTTACAGGAGGCAAGCTTAAATGCAGGATGTTATCTTTGTCATAAATCCCGGCTCAACCTCTACAAAATACGGGATTTTCTCTCAAAATGGCGCGGTACTGGAAGAATCGGTCGAACATGACATTGATTCATTGAAACGGTTTGAAAAAGCGACAGACCAATTTAATCTTCGGTATGAAGCTGTAAAAACCGCAATAAAGAAACATTTTAGCCCGGAAAACCAGCGTCTTGTGGCCGTGGTCGGCCGCGGCGGCCCCTTAAAGCCGCTGGACGGCGGAATTTACAGAATCAATGACAAAATGCTGGATGACTACGCATCATGCCGATACGCAAATCATGCCAGCAATATGGGTTCCATGATTGCGGATAAACTGGCAAAAGAATGGTCGGTACCGGCTTTTATTGTCGATCCGGTGACAGTGGACAATTTCTGGGACATTTCCAGAATTTCAGGGTTTCCCGGAATTGAACGAAAATGCCGATCCCACGCCCTGAACATTCGGGCCACCGCCCGGCGGCACGCGGAATCCCTCGGGAAAAAAATTCATGATGTAAATTACGTGGTCGCCCATATCGGCGGAGGAATTTCCATCTGCGCGCTGGAAGGCGGCAAAGTCCGGGATGTCAATGACGGGCTCCTGGGCGAAGGGCCGTTTTCACCCCAACGGGCCGGAATTCTGCCGCTCAACGGTGTGATTGATTTATGTTTTTCAGGCAAATCCAGGAAGGAAATTGAACGGGATTTCTCCATCAACAGCGGGTTTCAGGGTTATCTCGGCACATCCGACCTCCGGGAAGTGCTGGAAAAAACAGATTCCGGAGACCAAAATGCCCAGTTAATCTACCGGGCATTTGTCTTTCAGGTGGCAAAGGAAATCGGCAGGGAAGCTGCTGCGTTGAAGGGAAATTATGAAGCAATCCTCATCACCGGCGGCATTGCGCATTCCGAACGTTTTATCACGGATTTAAAAGCATACATCACATTTCTTGGCCCTGTCTCGGTTTACCCCGGAGAGGGCGAAATGAACGCACTGGGAGAGGCCGGATTCCTTGCTGTTTCCGGGAAAATACCGGTAAAAGAATATTGTTGAGGTGAATATGATTCGAAATGCACAGGAAATTCTGGACAATGCCAGAAAGCAGGCCGGAAACAAAACCGTTGCCGTTGCAATGGCAAATGACGCGTCGGTGCTGCAAGCGGTGGTTGAAGCAGAACAGGAAGGCCTGATTCACGCAATTCTGGTGGGTGATAGCGCGGAAATGAAAGAAATTGCCGATAAAGACGGGTTTTCACTGAACGGTATGGAACTGGTTGATGAAAAAGACCCGGTACAGGGGTGCGCCCGCGCGGTAAAGCTGGCTGCCGAAGGAAAAGCACGGTTTCTGATGAAAGGATTTGTAAAAACGGCTGTTCTCTTGAAAGCGCTCCTGGCAAATCCGGGCATGAAATCCCGGGACGTAATGAGCCATGTGGCGGTTCTTTCCATACCGGGCCGGGACAAGCTGCTGTTTTTCACAGACGGGGGAATGATTCCAAAGCCCGACACCGCGCAGAAAGAGGCAATTTGCCGAAACATGGCGGATTTGGCAAAAGCACTTGAAATTTCTCCATTTCGGTTCGGTTTTCTGGCGCCATACGCCGATGAAATAACACCGGAACACGAGAAAATCTGCAAAAAACTAACAGACCTCGGGACGGATTTCCATCCCATGTCCGCCGTCACAGCGGAATATGCTTTCCGGGAGCTGGACGGCCTTGTCGCCACCTCCATCGAAGAATGCAACACCATTACAAAAGGGCTGACCCTTCATACAAGCACGGTTTTCTCCGGTCTCATCATGGGCAGTACGGTACCCATTTGTCTGGTGTCCCGTTCCGATTCCGCAATGAACAAAAAAGCGTCACTGGCACTGGGTGTATTATACGCCGGCGGAGGTGAAAAATGATTACAGTTACAGGTGCCCACTGCAGGCTCCCTTTCTCTGCGGAACCGCTGGATCCGACAGCAGCATTTGATGCCTTTTACTCCGGGAAAGCAAACTATCTCATTTGCAACGAACCGGAATCATCCGATACTTTCAAAACGCTCCGTGAAATCGCGAAAAAACACAGACGTACATTTTCCCATGTGGGCATTCTGCAGTTAAACAACCGGTCTTTGATTCTCACAGACAGCTTTGTTCATCCGGAACCGGATATCCCGACATTGAGTAAAATTGTGTCCAATGCCGCCTTTGTGGCGGGGAAAACAGGAATTGACATGCCCAGAATTGCAGTCTTATCCGCTGTTGAAGTGGTTTCGCTTCAAATGGAATCGGCTGTTCCGGCATCTGTTATGGAAGCAATGGGAAACCGGAATCAATTCGGTGCGGGGATTCGGGTGGAAGGGCCCCTTTCCATGGATGTCGCCCTCTCCCCGGAAGCTGCCCGCGAAAAACACGTAAACACCCCGGTGGCGGGGAAAGCGGACATTCTGGTCGGCCACCGGGCCACCGTTTCCCAGGGAATATTCAAAACACTGAAACTGTTTGGAAAACCCGATTCTCTGATTTCCGTTATCACAGACGGGGAAAACCTTTTTCCCCTCCCATTGAAGATCATGTCGCCGGAAGAAATTCGGACAACGCTGAGTTTCTGCGGCATTCATCAGTAACAAAAGAAGAAAGGCACCGGAAAACCGGTGCCTTTTTTTCAATAAAAGAAGAGCAGCGCGGATGCTGCAAAGGCAACAGCAGTCCCCGCAATTGCCCGGACACTGATGTGTTCTTTAAAGAAAATCCCCGACAGAGGAATAAGAAAAAGAGGCGAAAGCGACATCAGAGTGGATGCGATACCGATTCTTGTGTAGGCAATGGCGGCAAGGGACAGCACTACGCCGAGAACAGGACCGAGAAAAGAAGCTCCAGCAAGCTGTGCCAGTACCGGACGCTGTTTCAAGCCCTGGAAATATACCCTGAACTTTCCCCTGAAAACTGAAATCAGCCCGATGGCAATGGCGGCAACGGAAACACGAATCAAATTGGCGGAAATCGGTGAGAATCCGCCTGCAAGGCCGTTTTTGGCAAACAGCAGGCCCAACGCCTGTCCCATAGCCCCTCCGACCCCCATCAAAAGGCCCAACACATAATGAGGATGGGGCCGGGCATCCTCCCCTTTCGGTTCCGCCACCACCCAGCCGATGGCGGCAACCGTCACAAGAACGGCAAAAATCTCAACCCGGTTCATGGATTCGCCAAGAAAAAAATAGCCCAGAATACTGCTGAAAATCGGAACCAGTGTCATCAACAGCATGGCGAGCCGCGCGCCAATCAAAACGAAAGACTCGAACAGCATGGAATCTCCAAGCACATAGCCTACAAAACCGGATAATCCCAACCAGAAAAACGCCGATTTCCCGGCGTCAACGGGGAACGGCACTCCGAACACAAAGAAATGAATCAACAAAAGCAGGCCCAGCGCAAACCAGAGGCGAATCTGATTCACCGCCACCGAACCAATCCGGCGCCCTGCCGCGGTAAACAGTAGTGAACCGAATGACCAGCATACCGCTGTTAAAACCGCCGCGATTTCTCCGAACAATGCCGTTGTTTCCATCTCACCTCCCGGTAAAAAATAATCATATCATTTCAGCCTTGAGCCCGGAATCACAAATTCAGGCCAAAATCCCCGTCCCGGAAAACCGTGATTTCAATATCAAACGAAAAACAAAATACCTCAAAACCCAAAATCAATTTCCGGGAAACGGAAAAGTTGACAATCCGGAATCACAGGCATAGAATAAACTCAATTCAAAAAAAGGTAAGTGAAACATGAATAAAAAGAAAATTACTTTGATTCTCTTAATTTTAACACTGTTTACGTCCGCGTCTGCGAAACAATACAGGGACACCTGGAAATCCCTTGATACCCGGCCAATTCCGAAATGGTTTGAAAATGCCAAATTCGGAATTTTTGTTCACTGGGGCGTTTATTCCGTTCCCGCATGGCGCAAACTGGAACCGGGACGCTATGCCTCTTATGCCGAATGGTACTACGCCCGGGTTATGTACAACAAAAAAAACGGCGGCAGGCAATTCCACGTTAAGAACTACGGAGCGAATTTCGAATACCGTGACTTTGCTCCGATGTTCCGGGCGGAACTGTTTAACCCGGAATTTTTTGCAAAACTGTTTAAACAATCCGGAGCAAAATATGTCGTATTAACCGCCAAACACCACGACGGTTTCTGTTTATGGCCCACTAAATGCCGCTACAAAAAAAACTGGAACGCCATGGACACGGGGCCGAAACAGGACCTTGTGGGGGAATTAACGCGGGCCGTCAAAGCCGCCGGGTTGAAAATGGGATTCTACTACTCCATCATTGAATGGGAAAGTACACGGACACATCGAACGCCGTCAGGCTATTTTCTCCCTGCAGACATCATTAAAAAATACAAAATCCCGGACAATGAATATGTAAATAAGGTAGAGATTCCCCAATTGAAAGAACTGGTTGTCAACTATAAGCCCTCACTTCTCTTTGCCGACGGCGGCGAATGGGACGGTTCGGCAGCACACTGGAAAACAAAGGAATTTCTCGCCTGGCTGTACAATGATTCTCCGGTAAAAGATGAAATCGTCGTAAATGACCGGTTCTGCAAAGGAATGCCCGGAAAACACGGTGACTACTTTTCCAGCGAATACAACGACATGAAAAAAAGCAAAAAATTCCATCCCTGGGAAGAAAGCCGGGGAATCGGCGGATCCTATGGGTTTAACCGCGCAGAAAATCTTGAAAATTATAGTACTTCCGCTCAACTTGTCCATGAACTCATTGACATCGTCAGCCGGGGCGGCAATCTGCTCTTAAACGTCGGCCCCACCGCGGACGGCCGAATTCCGGTAATCATGCAGGAAAGACTGACAGACATCGGCGCATGGCTGAAAGTAAACGGCGAAGCTATCTACAACAGCAGGCGCAGAAGCATAACTGCCGAAAAAACGGGGAATCAGAAAGTCTATTTCACCACCCAAAAAGGCACCCTCTACTGCATCTTCACAAAATGGTGCCGTCACATTGTCATTCACCTTACGGAAACCGAAAAGATCAGCAGAATTTCTCTCCTTGGATACAGTGGAAAAATCAACTTCAAACGGCTGGACGGAAACTGTCTTGATATGGAAATTCCATGCCTGAACATTAACGAAGTTCCCTGCCGTTTCGCATGGACATTGAAAATTAAATTTGGAAAATAAGCGTACAGCCTCATCGGAAAAGAAATCCCCGCACCAGAAGAAACTGTGCGGGAATGTAGCTGGCCATCACAACAAAGCGCCCGTATTTGAACGGTTTCATGAAAAGCTGAAATGACAGTACGGAATCGGAAAACACAAAAAGAAGAGAACCTGCAAATGCCAGCCATGCCGTCCCACCCACAGACAAGGCAAAGAGAAGCGCGGACATGCTCATGGAGGAAATAACAAAAATATACACACCGACCGGAAACACCATCCGGCCCAGCCCCGGCCGAAGCAGCCGGAACATGCCTGCCCCGAACAGAAGATACGGAAAAAATATCCCACAAAATGCCGCCGTACCCGGAAAAGCAGGGATATGAATTACAAAGAGCAAAACATAAGTCAAATGACCGGCAAGAAACGCCAGAATTCCCAAACGGAGAAAAGTACCGTTCTCTTTCTTTATCAGCAGACAATCTCCCAGCCATCCCCAGAACAATGCCGACAACAGAAGATAATCGGGAAAAACCGAATATACCCACAACATCAGAAAAGGCATCAGCAAAACCTTTGTAATCCGCCTGCCCGGGGAATAATCAACCAGGACAAACAGCAGGTGCAGTGTGCCGGTACAAATGAAGGACAGCAATACCACATTAAAAAATTTCATATAAAAATACTTCCGGACAGTGTTTTTGAATCACGCAGCCAGTTTATCATACCGAACCGGCGCCGTCATCGCGGACAGACGGGGAAAAAAGAACCGGCTACTTCCTGAGTGCCGCAACCAGCGCCGCAATTCCCCCTGCCACCAGAACCGCTGTAATGACCCGGAACAGACTGACAACCCAGGCGATTCCAATGCCGAGTGCCGCCCATTGGACCCACCACTGGCCGGGGGTTGTTATCCAGTTGATCAGCACCAGAAAGCCGAGAATCACCGGCCCGAGAAACAAAAACCGAATGGCGCGAATGGTACGGAAAATCATATCCTCACCTCCATAGATATGATACGCACACAAAACACCTCGGTTTCATTTCCGTCACGGGCCACAGACACAGGAATTAAAAAAACCAGACAATGCTCACCAGTACCTCATTGGTTTTGAGATCAGCTTTTGTTCCATTGATTACAATCGAATCATTGACAATTTCACCTGTGGAACGGTCAATAATGTTCATGAGTCCCGCATCGGTACTGATCCGCCCCAAATCCGAATGCCGGTATTCAACTTCAAGCTCCAGATTCTTTCTCAGATCACAGCTGAATCCGGCACCGGCACTCCAAGCAAATCCGGTATGGCTTCCGTCCGGTGTTATGGTTTCCGTATCTGGAAAAGTGTAGCTCATTGAATCAATTTTGTTTCTGGCAATACCGGCTCCCGCCTTAACAAAGGGATTAAAAAACCACTTTTTATGCCCAAACAATGCCAGGGGACGAACCGCTCCGGCAAACATCAGTGAAAAGCTCCTGACATCGGCGCAGACAAGCTGGGGAACGGAAGGGTCAAGCTGACTGAAATTGCTCCTTCCGGCAAACCGGAAATCCGGACGGTCGGAAACTGAAATCTCCGTCCGCAGCCAATCATTCCAGCGGCAGCCGATTCCGATATCCAAAACAATTGAATTTTTAAAATCCCCGTATGCCCCGATTGGACGGCCGTCATTGCCGGTCACACAGCCAAACAGGGGAACCGGTGAAACAGAATGGCAATCCACATCAAAAAAAGCGGTGTTTTCCGAATACGCAATTCCCGCCCCCACGCGGAAATAGACCGGGAAACTCTCCGACGCCGAAACATCTGTCCCGAAAGCAAAACAGACCAGCATGGCAACTGCTGAAAAAAACCACATCCGCCGCGCATTGCCAGACAGATTCAATCGCTGTTTCCTGTTCATTCTCACCTCTCATCAGTTCTGAAATATCATGGACTTACTCACAATTCCATTATTTCGAAAACAGTATACCATCTTCAAAAATTCAACCGCAAGGTCACATAAAAAATGATGAACGGAAGCCCGAAAACAGTACAGAAGATGATAGAAATATTTAACTCACTCCATGCCCGTTTCGCTTAATCCGGAAACATCACGATTGACAAATTCAAACAAAGTGACAAAATCCGACTTTTTCACTTCCCATCAGAAAAGCCAGGTGATTTTTGCAAATATCTGTTTGTCCTGCTGAAAGTTTATGGGGGCCAGGCTCGCGTCCCGATAGGTGTCGTGGCCGTTTGTAATCCCGATATAAACCTTCGAAAAAGCGTTCTTCTGCCAGGTAAAGAGCAGATTAAAATAGTGGTACGGCTCATTAAAATTATAATCCTTCATCAGTGCGATATCCGAGATGTGGAAGAGTTTTATGTTGATTCTGTCATTCAGGATATAAGTCAACACTGTCTCAACGGAAGCCTGGCGCCTTTCCAGTTTATCGGTAACCCGGTCCCGATAGGTATAATAATTTGAACTCACATCAAGGGAAAAAGCACCCAACTGGGAAGTCACCCCGCCGCCGAAGGTTTTCATATCCACCAACTTGGGATTGTCCCCATAGAGGATGGATTGTCCTGTCAAAAAGGCAAGGTAAGGCTGAAATCCAGATTTCTCGGACCAGGTTACATTAAAATTTATGTTTTTCGTATCATAAATTATCCCGTCATACTCTTCATTGTCTGTATTACAAACAACCACCAAAGTTATGCTATGGGGAAAAGTCGTAAAGACCCACAGCGACCCGCCTTGATTTATCATTATAGAATGATAGTTATAGGTAACGTCGTAACCAACCCCCACAGATAAACTTTTAATAAAGCTTCGGTCTGTTTTAGGCGAGTACGAATAGGTTTGAGAAATAGAATAGCTGCGGAAATCTACCCGACGGAGAAATCCCGCGTCATCCCGAAAATCAGGAGATAACTGGGAAAATGCCGCACTGGTTCCAAAATACTGGTTCCATTTATAAGACATACTCAAATAGAGGCCGTTTCCGGAATCCTTTGTGTCCGCCTCTGTGGTTGTGGAAACCACACCCTGATAGGTAAGGGTCAGCTTTTTCATCCGCTGCACGCCGTCAATGGAAACCACCCGGTTATAGTCTCCGCCGAAATTGCGCTGGGTCACCATTCCCCCGATGAACGAACCCCGGTTGTCTGTTG
>JAADGL010000020.1 GCA_013152385.1 Acidobacteriota bacterium | reverse complement strand
CCAGCCGATAACCGGATAAATGGCCTGAAACAGGCCGAAGTGGAAATAAATCCGGAATGCCTGGCGCCTGGAAACATCTCCGAGAAAAACGGCGGTGGAGACAGAGACAGCCAGTGCGTCCATGGCCAGTGAAAGTGAAATTGCCAGCAGGGTTAAGAAATGGGGCATATCAGTGGTTTCTTTCCCGGATAAAACGGGCGATTCCGGCAAGAAGTTCAGGATTCGGGAGATTTGTCAGTACCATTAGCGCGTCTTTCAGCAGCGAATCCGCCAGTTTACGGGCGCCGTTCAGCCCGTAGACGGACAGGTAGGTGAGTTTATGCTGTTCCCGGTCTTTTCCCGGGGTTTTCCCGAGTTCCGCCAGTGTTGCGGTTTCATCCAGAATATCGTCTGTGACCTGAAAGAGAAGGCCGATTTTTTCTCCGTAATCTTCAAGGGCACGGTAGAGTTTTTCCGGGGTTTCCCACAGGATGGCCGGAACAAGGCAGGAAAGTTGAATCATAGCGCCTGTTTTTCTGAGATGGAGTTGTTTCAGAAAATCCGCATCTTTGGATTCCGGATGCTCCATGTCCATAACCTGGCCGGCCACCATGCCCCGGATTCCGGCGGATTCCGACAGCTTTTTGATAAAATGCAGCTGCCCCCCGGGGGAAATTCCGCCGCGGCCCGTTTCTTCCGCAGCCACACGGAACGCTTCGGTTAATAAGCCGTCTCCCGCAAGGATTGCCAGTGCTTCTCCATATTTAATATGGCTGGTGGGTTTTCCCCGGCGAAGATCATCGTTGTCCATGGCAGGCAGGTCATCATGAATCAGGGAGTAGGTGTGGACCATTTCAATAGCCAGTGCCGCAGGGATAATTGTTTCCGGATCTTTCCCCAGTGCCTTTGCCGCGGCAATACTTAGAATCGGCCGAATCCGTTTCCCTCCTGCATGGTACGAATACGCCATGGCGTCCCCCAGTACCGGTGCCTCCGGGACAACGGAAGGAAACAGCTTTTCAGCTTTCTGTTCAAAGAAGTTTTTCAGTTCGGTGAGCTGTTCAGGAATTGTCCGGGACATCGAGGGGGACCTCCTGATTCAGCATTTCCACAAATTTTGTAATTTTTCCTCTGGCTTCGTTCAGTTCGGCGGAAAGTTCCCGAATCAGCCCGACCCCTTCTTCAAATCTGGCCAGGGCGTCTTCCAGTGCCAGCTCTCCGGTGTTGATGGTTTCTACGATCTCTTCCAGGCGGTTCATTTTCCGTTCAAAGTTTTTTTGACTCATTTTGGCTCCTTCTTCTCGGTATAGAGTACATGACAAAGGGCAAATCCGTCAACAAAACGGGTGTTTACGGTGTCTCCGGGGTGAATGCTTTCTACTTTCCTGAGGAGTTTTTTCCCGCTTTTATCAAAGGTGGCGGTAAAGCCTCTTTCCAGTACATTCAGTGGATTTACTGCGTTTAATGTGCGGGTAAGGGCATGAAGGCGCTGTTCCAGACGGCCCAGTTTCCCGGTTACAGCAGTGGTTAATTGCCCGGAAGCCGCGCGGAGCCGGTTTTCAAAAACCTCCACCCGTTCTTCCATATATGCGGGATGAAGACGTTTTTCCAGGTTTTGAAACTGAATTTTTCTGGCGTCAAACTGCCGGTTCATACCGTTTGTGAGGCTGCCGGAAAGCAGGTCAAGCTGCTGTTCCCGTTCCGGGAGAAAGCGCAGAAACTGGTTTCGAAGTGTTTCGCTCACCATAAAAAAACGGGTAATGTCCGGGTTCCGGTCCCGCTGCCGGAGCATGGCGGTGATGAATGTTTCCCGGTATTTTTGCAGTTTGGTTCTCAGTGCCTGTACATTTTCGGCAAAATAACGTCCCGCCGCGGTGGGTGTGGGGAGCCGGAGGTCGGCCACAAGGTCTGAAACCGGAGTGTCTTTTTCATGGCCGATAGCGGAGACCACCGGAGTGTTACAGGCAAAAATTGCCCGGGCCAGTGTTTCGTCATTGAAGCAGAACAGGTCTTCTTCACTGCCGCCGCCCCTTGTTATGACAATGGTATCCACTTCCGGCATGCTGTCCAGGATTTCGATTCCCCGAATTATGGATGCCGCGGCTTTTTCCCCCTGAACAGAGGCGGGGAAAACCACGACCGAAAGGGTGGGTTCGTTTTGAATCATCCGCATGAAATCCCGGATGGCGGCACCGTTGGGTGAAGTGATGAGCCCGATTTTGCCGGGCACGGCGGGCACCGGTTTTTTGTGGATTTCATCAAACAGGCCTTCTTTCTGGAGTTTTTCTTTCAGTTGTTTCAGTTCCAGTGCCAGTTCCCCTTTTCCTGAGGACTGAACTTTCATGACGTTGAGTTGATACGTTCCCCGTTTGTCATACACTGTAATCATCCCGAAGGCGTAAATTTTGATTCCGTTTTCCAGTTGAAAATCCAGCGACCGGGTATAGTTTGCAAAAAAAGTACAGGGGAGTATGGTGCCGTTTTCGTCTTTCAGGGAAAAATAGATGTGTCCGGCCTGGGACCGGGAAAGTGAGCTGATTTCTCCTGTAACCCAGATTCGGGACAGAGCCGGGACTTCCAGCTGGGTTTTAATAATTCTCGTAATCTGGGTGACGGTATAGGCATTATTCGGCATCTATGGCGATTCCTTTATGTTGGGGTTCAAAATTCAATATTCGATACCCCATTTCAGCCACCTTTTGTTCCAGCTGTTCTTTTTTTCCGTTTTCAGCAATGGCAACAACAGTTCCGCCTCCTGCCGCGCCGCACATTCTGAATCCGGTTACCAGAGGGCTGTTTTCAAGAAAGCGGAACAGGTTTCCCGTCTGCGGAAGAAGCTGAACCGGAAGGGATTTTCGGATATCATAATCTTCCCGCATGCGGCGGGCAATGTGGTTGACATCTCCCGCTTCTGCCGCATCTACCGCGAGGTTGGCGATTTCAGCGAGGCGATAGAATGCGCTTCGAATCTTGTTGCTGTCAAAAAAACCTTTGAACATTTCCCAATTCGGAGCACCGGAAAAATGGGAGATGCCGGTGAAAACCAGCACCATGCGCCCGGCAAGCGCATCCGGAAGCGAAATCGGAGAAACTGTCATGTTTCCGGCGGGAAATCGAATAGCATTCATTCCGCCGAAAAGCGGCGCAATGTAATCCTGGACACCGGTGGGGAAGTTGAGAATCCGTGCTTCAATATCGGCTGCAATGCGTACCATTTCCAGACGGTCCATCGGACATTCAAGTTGCCGGGAAATTCCGGAGAGAAGAGCCGAAAGGATAACGGATGAAGTCCCGAGGCCGGAGCCCCTGGGCAGGGCGGATTTTACGGTAATTTTAAAGCCCTGCTTTGCCTTTTTCCCGAAAAAATTTACTGCCCCGGCTGCCAGTTTCAAATCCGGATGAGCGGAATCCGCTGTGCCTGTGGTGCCGGTGTCGGCGTTTATCAGGCTTGTTGGACCGGAAACCGCTTCAATTTTTACAGTTACTCCGCCGTTCAATGTGCAGTTCAGTGTGACGGCTTTGGGGATGATGGCAGAAATCGGCCGGATATCCAGTGTGCCCCCGGCCAGGTCTACCCGGACGGGGGCATGGACAGTAAGCGATTTCATTGGGTTTTAACGCGAAGCTCATCCAGCTTTTTGCGGGCGATCCGTGCCTCCTGGGACAACGGAAATTTTTTGATTAAATCCTGAAGCTCTACCACACCGACGCCGATACTGTTGGAAGCGAGAAGGCTTAATCCTTTGCGCAGCATTGCTGCCGGAAGTACATCGCTGTCGGGATAATTATTAATTACTTTCTCGAACTGGGCGATGGCATCCCGGTATTTTTCCTGTTCGTAATAGCATAAGCCAAGCCAGTACAGGGCGTTGTCCACTTTGTCCGAGTTCGGATAATTGGCGGCAAATTCCTTGAATCCGATGGCGGCAACATCATAATGCCCCTGAAGATAGTTGGTGTAGGCGGAAGAAAAAACGATGTCCGGTGAACCGGCAGCCTGTGTTGTTCCTGTGGCATTTGGCGATGCGTTGTTCTCCGCCCCGTTTTCCGGAAGTTTTCCCGGTCCGCTCAGATTGGCGACTTTTCCCAGAAGAACTGTCATCTTATCGTTTAAGTCCCGAACCCGTTCGAACAGGATGTTGATGTTTCCGCTGATTTCTTCCAGGGTGGCCTGTATGTCCGCCTGGGTTTTATTGGCATTTTCTCCCTTTGCCGCAGAATTCCCAAGCTGTTCAATCGCTTTTGTCTGTTCCGCCTGGTCCTTTTGAATCCGCCATATCTGACTTTTGATATCCGTAATGTCCTGAGTCAGGTTGGATTGTTCCACACAGGAAATCGCTGTTAACAGTAAAAGTGATGCTGCAATCCATTTCAACATAATCCCTCCCTATTTTTCCACAATCACAAAATGACAGCGGCGGTTCTGAGACCATGCCCATTCTCCGTGTCCTTTGACTTTGGGCCGCAGTTCGCCGTAACTGATGGTTCTCATTCGATCCGGAGAAATTCCCAGTGAAATCAGGTAATTTTTGACACTTGTCGCGCGCCGATCTCCCAGTGCCATGTTGTATTGTTCGGTTCCCCTTTCATCACAGTGCCCTTCAATGACAATTTTAACGCTTGGATGGGCTTTCAGCCATTCGGCATGTTTTGCCAGTTCATCCCGGGTCGCGCCGGTCAGTGCGGACTTGTCAAAATCAAAATATACATCCTGCAATGTTTCTTCCCGGTTCAGGTCATCAACGCTTTTCCCTGAAAAAGAGTTGTTTCCAAGGGCATTTTCATTAATTTGACTGTTTTCCAGCGGTGATTCCGTCACGGTTTTTGCCGCCGGTTCGGTTTTTTTCGGTTGCGGAGCCGGTTTCGGATTCGGGGCCGGTGCCTTGTGGCAGGAAACTGTCAGCAGGACAACGGCACAAACGGAAAAGATTGCTCTTAATTTCATCTGCTTCCCCCTGTAAGGTTTCTGATGTCGGGTTTATTATACCCCATCCCGTTACTTTTCAAAGAAAAAAGCGTGGAACACGGGCCGGGGTTTCTTTTCTTAACTTTCAAGATGCAAATAAAGAGAAAAGTCTTTGGCTGCAATGGGAAGAAATTAAGGTGCAAAACCGGTATTGTGTTTTTCTTCGAAGTCTGGGATTTTGCGTAATGCCGGAAGATTCAGAGAGTCCAGTGCAACACCTTTTTGTTTTTGAGAAAGTTTCTGGCTGCTGATGACGTTGTTCCCAAAATTGAGAGGGCGTTGATGATTACCGCGTTTTGGGGAAATGTTGCATTAAGGCTTGAAACCGGCAGTCCCCGTATGCCGCTGTTCAGGCGTTTTCCGGACGGGTCAATTACCCCTCTGATTTCCAGCCCCTCTTCCTGTAAAGCGTCCAGCAGGGCTTTTCCGAACCGTCCTACCCCGAAGAGGAAAAGAGGTTGTTTTGATAATGGATCAAATTTTCGGAAAAATCGGGCTTTCTGTCGAAAAAGACGGTCTTTTTTCAAGTTCGGGTTGGTGCGGATTTCACGGCGGGGGTGATCCCGCCAGTTTAAGAGTATTTCCGGTAGTTTGGCCAGTTTTGCCCCGTAAAAAACCGCCCGGAAGATAAAATCGTAATCTTCCGCAAAGCCGGTATCCCGGTATCCACCCATCTTTTGAAAGAAAGAACGGGTACCCATAAACGTGGGATGAACCATGGGGCTGTCCACGTAAATATTCTGCCGCATGGCCTCATGCGTCAGCAGTGAATTGTGCCAGTTCTGGAAATTGCGGACCCCGGTTGAAAGGGGGGCGGCAGAATTGAAACAAGTCACGCAACAACCGCAGAGGCTTATGTTGCAATGAGATTCCATAAAATCGAACTGTTTCCGGATACGTTCGGGGTGCATAATATCATCTCCGTCCATCCGGGCAATGTACTTTCCGGTGGCTGAATTGAGCCCGGTGTTCAGCGCGGTGACGATTCCACTTGATTGTGGCAGTTCAATGACCTGAATTCGTTTGTCATTTTGAAACTTTCGGATTATTTCCCCGGTGTTGTCTGAGGAACCGTCATTAATGACAATAATTTCCATATCTGTAAAAGTTTGTTTGACAATCGAATACAATGCACCTTCAATAAACTTTTCCTGATTTTTCACCGGTAAAATCACCGAAACAGCCGGCATCATATTTCTCCCGAGCCACTAACTATTTTAATTTCCCATACCTACTTGATGATAAGTGTTTGAACCGTTTTAAAAATTTCAGCAATTCCCTGTTTTGCTTAAAATGTCAGCTGGTTTATGCGTTCTCCATTTTTGTCAATTTTCAGCAAAGCGATTCCATAGGTGTTTGAGTTTTCAATACCGTATGTGTTTACGATTAAAAATGTATCATCCGAGTTCCGGATTACGGTATGTGGATAAAGAGAAACCTCCATTCCGTTTTCGGTTTCCAGTTTGTAGGTTTTTTTCCAGATTGTGGTGCCGTCAAGCCCGAACTTGTAACAAACGGTTTCATCTGTTCCTGTCTGCGGATCCAGTTCCCGGTTGGAATAAATGAGGCAGTGATCAGCACTCAATGCCAGTGGGCCGATGCCGGTATGGGCTTGATGCAAATCTCGAATAAAATCCCCTTGGTTATCAAGATATGTTATCCAAATGTCGGAACCCGGATCGCCGCCGACAGACATTGTTTCAATGACGATGGAGCCGTCTTCCAGCAGGATCATTTGGTGTACAAAGGTGTCTTGCTGCCAAGCGGTTACTCCCCAATAATAGGGTTTAGCCCAGATTAATTCTCCGTTGGGGTTGACTTGATAGATTACATATCCGCTGTCTTCCAGATCTTCTGTGTTTTTTTCAGTCAGGTGCTGGGCAATGATAAAATTGCCGTCAACGTCTCTTTTTATACACTGAATTGTCCCTGGTTCAATATATTCTGCACCTTCAAGAGCAGGGTCCAATTCATTGGAAAATCGTTTTTCCCAGAGGATATTGTTGTTAAAGTCTGTTTTGACCAGAACCGGTCCGTCAGATTCCTTGATTCCAAAAACTATTCCGTTATCATCTGCTGCCAGTGCATTTGAATAATTCAGGGATGCTCCGGGGAACACTGTTTCCTTCATTTTTTCTCCGGTTGGGGAAAAGGTTGTCAGTTTTACGGTGCTGTTGGCAGGGTCTCCCGTCTGATTCAGGGTGACGAGGTTTCCATCTGGATTCAAGACAAAATTTACAATGTAATAATTGGGGATTTCTGTGGTGGTGATTGTGCCAACTTCTTTGTTAGCAGTTAGAATCATACTATGGAACGGGTCGCACGTGGAGATGATTGTTGAATATGAGTGCGCAGTTTCAATGATTGAGCTACTGGTTGAAACGATTCTATAGCCATTGTCCCCCGGACAGGCAGAACAGGACAGCGGAAGTGTCCAATTTGGTTGCTTGTCGACGATGTTCTCGTTTCCGGAACTGTTATCCGACGAATTGGAACCGGAAGAGCATGATGTTAGAATCAGGCCAAGCGCACACAATGCACACAAGCTTAAAAAAACCAGTTTTTTCATATCGTTCCTCCACTCAGTAAACTAAATTTATTATACAGTTGTCATCTGTACTAATCAAATTAAAATAACAAATTTATTTACTTTTCTTTCCTTCGGCATATTGGAAATTCATGGATTTATTGTTCTCCTTTTGAGCGATACTGGTATGCCCGGTTGACGATGATTCTCCGGGTGTGTATAATTAAAATTGATTTTTGGGGGAGGAAGATGGCTGATGATTACCGGATTTAACACAGATGTAAAGCACGGCGGCCGGGTATTCCATGTCCAGACGGAGGACAAGGGAGAATCCAATCCCAAGATTGAGAGTTTGATTTATGTGGGCGGGCAGATTCTGGATTCCATCCGTTTTGATTATTCGGAAAAAATTGTGGACGGCTTTGATGAGGCGTTGATTACCCAGCTGATGGAAGATCAGCACCGCAGGGTAATCCGGGATATCAAGGTCGGGAAATATGATGAGGGGGACGATGCTTCGCTGGATGAATCCCTTTCCAAAAAGACACTGGATGAAGTTGTGCTGGCATATTTGAATCATTCTTCTGCCAAAGAAGGAATGATACTTGTGCTGGAGGATGAGGGACAGGAATTCCGGTCCGATTCAAAGGTTCATTTGAAGCTCAGCGCTATGTCAAAAAATGGAAATGATCCGTTATCCCGTGTGAAAATTGCGGTGAAAATTCTGAGTGTTGAACAGGAACCCGCTTTGATTACAGAAGGTTACACGGATGGCAGCGGTGTTTTTGAGACAGCTTTTTCCATCCCGCAGCTGCCTGCCGGGACCTTTACCCTCACCATTGACGGTGAACATGCGGATTATGAACCCGCAGACATTAAATATCTGATCAGGACTTCCTGAATGAATATAGATAAGAAAGAAATTTTTGTTATGTGTATGGCATGGCTCTTTCCGGGGCTGGGCCATTTTATCCTCGGACAGAAACGCCGCGCTTTTGTGCTGGGGGGAATTATTCTGTTTATGTTTGCTTACGGGATTTTTCTCCACGGGCAGGTATATACCCCGGGGGACCCCAATGTTCTGTTTCGCTGGGGCGCGTTGGTGGAACTGGGATTGGGGCCGCTGTATGTGGTGCTGGCATTGTCCCCGTTGGCGGCCGGTGTGGTCAAAAGTTTTACTTTTGAATTCGGGACTTCCTTCCTGATTACCGCCGCTGTCCTCAACTATTTTGCAATTATTGATGTGGTGGATGTGATGCGCGGGCGCCATATCGTGGAAACAGGGATTCCGGTCGATTCCGAAGAATGATTCATTCAATCTATTCATAATAAAAGAAGTTTTGTAACTTTTTGCTGATTCTTCCCCTTGCGGTTTACAGTTGAATGTTGTTAAATGATGATATTGAACGATGCTTGCGGGGGAGTGAAATGAAGGTTCTCGTGGTTGGAAGCGGCGGGCGTGAACATGCCCTGTGCTGGAAGATTGCTTCATCGAAACAGGTGTCCCGTATCTTTTGCGCCCCGGGAAATCCCGGAACAGCGGCACTCGGAGAGAATGTGCCTGTCGATGCGGCAGATTTGGACGGGCTGCTGGACTTTGCACTTGAAAACAATATTGATTTAACGGTGGTGGGCCCGGAGCAGCCCCTTGTGGACGGCCTTGCTGACCGCTTCCGGGAAAAAGGCCTGCCGGTATTCGGCCCCTCAAAAACCGGAGCCATTCTTGAAGGGTCAAAGGTTTTTGCCAAAGAATTCATGTTCCGCCACAAAATCCCCACCGCAGCCAGCAATACTTTCGGCAGCCGGGAAAATGCGCTGCGCTTCCTTGCTTCTGAAAACGCGGAATTTCCGGTGGTGGTGAAGGCGGACGGCCTGGCTGCGGGCAAGGGGGTTCTGATCTGCGGTGACCGGGTGTCTGCCGAATCCGCCATTGAGACGGTTATGGGAAAACGTGCTTTCGGTGAGGCCGGTGACCGGGTGGTACTGGAAGAATTTCTGTCCGGGGTGGAAGCCTCCATCCATATTATTACGGATGGAAAATCTTATGTTCTGTTGCCCACCGCCAAAGATCACAAAAAGATTTTTGACGGGGAAACCGGGCCGAATACCGGAGGCATGGGTGCGGTTTCTCCCGCTCCGGGAATGGATGCTTCACTATTGTCCCGTATTGAGTCTGAGATTATCCGGCCCTTTATCCGGGGCCTGAACGAGGATGGAATTGAGTTTCGGGGGACTGTCTTTTTCGGTTTGATGCTGACGGAGAAGGGGCCTTTTGTTCTGGAATTCAATGTCCGGTTCGGCGATCCGGAAAGTCAGGTGATTTTTCCGAGAATTGAATCGGACATTGTGCCGGTACTGGTATCTGCCGCGGCTGGAAAGCTTTCCGGAAAGCTCACTTTAAAAACAGATACAGCGGTGACGGTGGTAGGCGCTTCCGCAGGTTACCCCGGTTCATATTCCAAAGGGTTTCCTGTTGATATTCTGTCGGATTTTCCGGATTCCGCCATTTTATTCCATGCGGGAACCCGGATAGAAAACGGGAAACTTGTAACGGCAGGCGGCCGGGTGCTTTCCGTTACCGGTATGGGAGAAAACCGGCAATATGCCAGGAAGGCCGCTTATGATGGTATTTCCCGTGTGCGTTTTGACGGTATGACATACCGGAAAGACATTGCGAAGGTGTGAAAATATGAAAGCTGAAATCATTGCCATCGGTTCCGAACTGCTCGGGCCGCAGAAAATAGATACCAATTCCCTGTATTTGACGGAAAAATTGAACCGGCTTGGAATTCAGGTGGTGCGGAAAACGGTGGTCGGGGATGACCCCGGCCGCCTGGAAGATGCATTTTTGTCAGCCATTTCCCGGTCGGATCTTGTAATCAGCACCGGAGGGCTGGGCCCGACCCGGGACGACATTACCCGGGATGTTCTGGCAAAGGCGCTGGGGTTGTCAATGGCACTGGACAATGATGTGCTGGAAAAATTAAAACAGCGGTACCGGGCACGGGGAACGGCATTTCAGCAGAACAGCACGAAGCAGGCCTATGTGATAGAGGGTGCGGAGCCGATTCCAAACGGTCCCGGTGCGGCGCCGGGCACATATCTGGAAAATAACGGCACGGTGCTTGTGCTGCTGCCGGGTGTGCCCCGGGAGATGCGGTACATGATGGAAAGTTTTGTGCTGTCCCGGCTGCGGGACAGGTGGCAGCTTCCGGTTCCAGTGAGCGTTACCATGAATTTTGCCGGGATTCCGGAATCTGTGATTGACCAGCGGCTCAGGAAATTTGATTTTTCCGCCCGGGGGGTGGAATTTGCTATTCTCGCCAGCCTTCGCCGGGTGCAGGTGATTCTGACGGGAAAAGACAGCACTTGCGTGGAGGAGATGGCTGTCCGGGTAAAAAATGAATTTCCGGAGGGATTTTATTCGGAAGGCGACCGGTTTCTTGAAGAAGTTGTCCTTGAGCAGCTGAAAGCCGCGGGAAAAACCGTGGCTGTGGCAGAGTCCTGTACCGGTGGCTTTCTCGGAAAGACACTGACTGATATCCCGGGAAGTTCAGCGGTATTTCTCGGGGGACTGATTGCGTATCAGAATGAAGCAAAAACCCGTTTTCTCGGTGTGCCGGAGGAAATCATTGCTGCCGATGGTGCAGTTTCACATGCGGTGGCAAAAGGAATGGCTGCCGGAGTCAGAAAGGCTTTCGGCTCCGGTTTCGGCATCGGGATTACCGGGGTTGCCGGGCCGGATGCCAGTGAGGAAAAGCCTGCCGGCCTTGTTTACATTGCGGTCAGTACCGGAAAAGGTGATGATGTAAAGGAGTTTCATTTTGCCGGAAACCGGGAAATGGTCCGGCTGCAGTCTGTTACGGCGGCGTTGAACCTGCTGCGCTTATCCATTTTCGGGAACGGGGGAGGCCGGTGATTTCAAATGGATAAAAAACGGCTTTTTCTGGCAGTTCCATTGCCGGACGAGACAAAGGAAATATTGGCGGATGTACAGGAAAAGCTGATACCGATTTTCGGGAAGCGGGGCAGAACCCGTCCCGAATCCATGCACCTGACATTGAAATTTCTCGGCTCTGTTGAGGCGCGTCTGGCGGGGAAAATTACAGATGCCGCCTGTGAATCACTTCTGGAGACCCGGCCGTTTCGGCTGAAACTGAACCGGCTGCTTGCATTCGGCAATCCTGCGGCTCCCCGTATTGTTGCGGTATCTTTAACGCCGGTTGAGCCGATACGCCGTTTGGCCGAAACAGTGGACAGTGTCTGTGGAAAGCTTGGATTTCAACGGGAAACCCGGCTTTTTACGCCCCATATAACCGTTTACAGGCCGAAAAAACCGGGAACTGTTAATTCCGTGCCTTTTCCCGCCGGTATTTCTTTCCCGGTTTCCGAAGTTGTTTTGTTTCAAAGTGAGTTGAAGCCGGATGGTGCGGTGTACCGTCCGTTGGCGTGTTTTCCTTTGACGGGAGGCCCTTTGTCCCCGTCCGGTGCGGATTCAAAAAGATTAAATTAGGAGGGAATCATGAAAATTGCTGTGATTGGCGCGGGCAGCTGGGGAACGGCTCTGGCACTGCTCCTTGCGGATGTTGGCCATGATGTCCGATTGTGGGTGTTTGAGGAAGACGGTTCGGATAAAATTCTTGAAAAAAAGGAAAATGTAATTTATCTGCCGGGTTTTCCGTTTCCGGATAATCTGCTTCCCAGCCATGACATGGCTTTTTGTATGGATGACGCGGAAGTGATTCTGACAGTGGTTCCGACCCAGGTTTATCGTCATGTACTTCCGAATCTTGTCCCCTATGTAAAACCCGGCATGATTTTTCTTTCCGCTTCGAAGGGGATTGAGAACAATACTCTGAAACGGGTTACCGAGATTCTTCATGAATTTCTGGAACCTGCCGGAGTCCGTCATATCGGTGTCATTTCCGGGCCGAGTTTTGCCAAGGAAGTGGCAAAGAAATATCCCACAGCCGTTACCGTTGCCTTTGAAGATGAGACAATGGCCAAAGAGGTTCAGCACGCCTTTGCCTGCGAATACTTCCGTCTTTACCGCCACACGGATCTGGTGGGGATTGAATTCTGCGGCGCATTGAAAAATGTGATTGCCCTGGCATCCGGTATGGTGGAGGGGCTTGGCTACGGCCTCAATACCCGTGCGGCACTGATCAACCGCGGCCTGGTGGAAATTATGCGGATGGGCCTTGTCCTCGGTGGTGACCCCACCACCTTTTCCGGGCTGGCCGGAATGGGAGACCTTGTTTTGACCTGTACCGGCGGGCTTTCCCGGAACCTGACAGTGGGGAGAGAGCTGGGAAAAGGCCGGAACATTGAGGAGATTATTTCTTCAATGAAAATGGTGGCGGAAGGGGTGAAAACCGCCATTTCCGTGAAGCAGCTGGTGGAAAAGATGGGAATTGAAATGCCGATTTCCGAAAAAGTGTATGAGATCCTCTATGACGGCAAAGCCCCGGCACAGGGCGTGGTGGAATTGATGACCAGGAGTTTGAAATCGGAAAAAGAAATCTTCTGATTACCGTTGCCCTTCCGGCGGAGAAACGGGCGCTGACGGCCAGCGCCTGGCTGCGTGCCAGGATTCGGGAACAGCAGGTAGAAATTCTTGTTACAGGGATGGGAATATCGGAGTTTCCGGGCCCCCTTGTACTGCCCGCTTGCGGGACAATGTTGAATACGGGTGTCTGTGGAGCGTTGTGTCCTGAATATCAAATCGGGGAGGTAGTACTGCCTGCCATTGTCCGGCTGTGGGGAGGAAATGATGAGATTGTTCTGATGTCGGGAGGGTTTGGCAAACTGATTACGGTATCGGTTCCGGTGTTGTCTCCGGATGAAAAGCAAATGATTTCCGGTGATTTTGTGGATATGGAGTGCTTCTATCAAGCGCAGTGGGCGATCAATAATGCGATACCGTTTCACTGTATGAAGGTGGTTTCCGATAGTCCCCGGACAGATGCCGATTCCGTTGCCCATTTGGCCCATATTGCCGTTGTCTTGCCGATTTTGACAAAATCTGTAGAAAATTTTGCAAAAAAGATCCTGAAAGATGGCAGTTTGTAGTGCAAAATTTGTTTTTTAATGTCATATGTGTTTATCAATACAAATCGTTTTTTGTCCATTGAAATCATATAATAGCAACGTTACATTTGACTGGTTTTCACCGTCTTTGGGCCACTGACGTTCCGAATGGCGCTATTTTTTATAGAAATTGTATTTATTTTTGACACGGCATGTATCGGTAATTATTCATCTTAAGCAAAACTTGTTAAATTTTATAATTGAATAAAAAAATCTTAAAAAAAATGCAAAAAAAATGTTGCATTCGGAATTGTCCGGTGATATTCTCGTTTCAGTACTCCAACGGAAGAGGCGGGAATGAGAGCAGTTTCAGGGTCTAATTTAATTGATATTATTGATAGCAGAGGTAAAACAATTTTATCTGATTTTACCTCCATATGCCCTCGTCCCGCATATTCAGAGCGAAAGAGTTCCCTTCTAAACAATGTTTTTTACCGAAATCGGATTTCAGCCATATATTGCCTTCAGTTTTTATCGGGGGTACGGCTGAAATTCAGCAATTAAGTTTGCGGTACGGGTTCATTGAACCCGTGGATGAAATATTGTTTGAGGGGGTTTTGTATGAAACGGTTGTTTGGTTTATTCATTATTATTTTAATGAGTGCAACAGTCTTTGCAGGAAGCTCAATGCTTTTCCTGAAATCGGGAAGAATTGACACTTCCGCCAAAGCGACGGCACACATTAAGGCCAGGGTCGGCAGCAACCCGTATTATGTTTCGCAGTTTCCGGACAGCGAAATGCGGTTGTATATTGTTCAGTTCAATCGGCCGATTGACAGCGAGATTAAAGATCTTCTCTCCCGCCACAGCATGAAAATTGCGGATTATATTCCTGACAATGCATTTGTGGTATGGACCAATGGCCTTCAGATTCATGCATTGCAGGATCCTTCCGTTCAGTGGAAAGGAATCTACCAGCCTGCTTACCGCATTGATAATAAACTGAAAAATTCCAAGGCAAAATCAGTTAAAGTCAGTATTTCTCTGTATCCTTTTGTGGATGCCAGAACCTGCCGTTTTGTGCTGGCGGATATGGGTGCGACGATTGAGAAATCAGATGTTACCCGTTGGCAGTCTACTTTTATTGCGACGGTTCCCGTTGCCATGCTTCCGCAGCTGGCAAGGGTGCCGGGCTTGAAATGGGTGGAAACTTACATCGCACCGCAGGTTCATGATATTCACATGGATGTTCCAATGAAAGCCAGCCGTCACGGGCTGAAGAATGAAGCATCCCACGTTATCATGAATGCCTCTCCCCTGTGGAATGCCGGATACACCGGCGCTTCTCAGATTGCGGCGGTTTGCGACACCGGTCTGGATGTGGGAGACAAAGATACCATTCACCGGGATTTCTACAATGATTCAAATAATGACGGCCATAACGATAAAATTGTTGCAGCTTACGCGCTCGGCCGCACAAATGACTGGAGTGACGATTCGGGTCACGGCACCCACACCGCTGGTTCCGTTCTGGGTAACGGTGCAAAATCCAATGGCCGTTTTAAAGGAACAGCCTATGAGGCAAGACTGGTGGAGCAGTCCGTACTGGACTCCAGAGGTGGCCTCGGCGGGCTTCCTTCCGATTTAAATGATCTGTTTCAGCAGGCCTATGATGATGGCGCCAGAGTACACTCAAACTCTTGGGGTGCGGCTGTAAACGGACAGTATGATACTTCAGCCGAGCAGGTGGACCAGTTCGCCTGGAACCATAAAGATATGGTTATTACTTTTTCCGCCGGCAACAGCGGTGTGGACAGCAACCGGGACGGCGTTGTGGATCTGGATTCCATGGGCTCTCCCGGCACAGCCAAAAACTGTATTACGGTTGGCGCATCCGAAAGTAATATTAATCAGAATGTAGGCTATTGGGGAACCTGGTGGCCGGACAGTTACCCCACCGATCCGATTAAAAGCGATAATGTCTGTGACAATGCAGACGGGATGTCGGCTTTTTCCAGCCGCGGCCCCTGCGATGACGGCAGAATTAAACCGGATATCGTGGCGCCGGGTTCCAACATCATTTCGGTTCGTTCTCAGGATCCCAATGCGGATACCGGCTGGGGTGTCTATGATGACTGGTATATCTATGAAGGCGGCACTTCGATGTCGAACCCGCTGACAGCGGGTGCAGCGGTGATTGTCCGTGAATTCTTTATCCAGCATGAAGGAATTACCCCCAGCTCCGCTTTGGTCAAGGCATCCATGATGAATGGCGCCCATGACATGTATCCCGGCCAGTATGGAACCGGTTCCACTCAGGAAGAACCGACAACCCGTCCGAATAATGTGGAAGGATGGGGCAGGGTAGACCTCGGGAATACCTACCTGCCGGCAGCACCGACGGAAATGAAATATGTAGATGAGACAACAGGCCTGAACACCAACGGAACAAAAACCTATTCCTGGGATGTGACCGACGGTTCTGTCCCCATGCATATTACACTGGCATGGACAGACTATCCGGCTTCCACGTCTTCCAGCAAACAGCTTGTAAATGATCTGGACCTGACGGTTCAATCTCCCACAGGGACAACTTATTATCCGAACCATCTCGGTGGAGCGGATCATACAAATAATGTAGAGACGGTGGATATCGCATCTCCGGTAACCGGGACATACACCATTACGGTGAAGGGCTACAATGTGCCTCAGGGGCCTCAGCCTTTCGCTCTCGTTGGCCACGCGGGTTTCGGTACTTCTGCGCCTGATACGACGCCTCCGGTGATTTCAGCTGTTTCCGCGAGCCCGTCTTATGACAGCGCGATAATCAGCTGGACTACCGATGAATCCGCAACTTCCACAGTTGAATACGGCACCACTTCTTCTCTGGGCCAGACTGTGGCACCGACCGGATACACAACAAGTCATTCCGTAGGACTCAACGGTTTAACTGCGGAGACAACTTATTATTATCGGGTTCGCTCCAAAGACAGTTCCGGTAATGAATCTGTCAGCAGTACTTCTACATTTACCACCACAGCCGAACCGGTGACACCGACTTCCTTTAGTGATGATATGGAAAGCGGAAGTTCAAAATGGACAACAGCGGCACAGGGTTCCACTCCGTGGGCCATTACTTCTTCCTCTTATGTCCATTCCGGTACGCATTCATGGTTCAGTGCGGACGAGCCTCAGGTAAAAGATGATATGTTGATGACGCAGGAAATTGACCTCAGGTCCGCTTCTTCCGCGACATTGACTTTCTGGCACACCTACTACCTTGAAAATACGTATGACGGTGCGGTAATTGAAATTTCTACCGACGGCGGCAATACATTTACCGATCTGGGCAGCCATATTACCAGCGGCGGCTATACCGGAACCATTTCCACCAGTTATCAGTCTCCCATCGGTGGCCGCAGTGCGTGGACCGGCGGTTCTCTCGGAACCATGACCGAAGTAACGGTGGATCTCAGTTCTTATACCGGAAACAAAGTAATTGTCCGCTTCAGAATGGCGTGCGACAGCTCGGTTAACAAAACCGGTTGGTACGTAGATGATGTATCCATTACCTCATCCGGCAGCACACCGGCTCCGACAATTGACAGTTACAGTGCCAGCCCCACCACCATTACCGCAGGCGGCAGTGCGACTCTGACCTGGAACACCACCAATGCCACCAGCTGCACCATCAACGGTTCTTCGGTGGCTGTGGACGGCAGTATGACGGTGAGCCCGACTACCACCACGACCTATACGCTGACAGCGACCGGAGACGGCGGCAGTGTCAGCCAGGACGTGACAGTTACCGTGAATGCGGCGGCTCCGACAATTGACAGCTACAGCGCCAGCCCCAGCACAATTGATTCCGGTTCCAGTGCGACATTGACCTGGAATACCACCAATGCCACCAGCTGCACCATCAACGGCTCTTCAGTGGCTGTGGACGGCAGTATGACGGTGAGCACCACGACCTATACGCTGACAGCGACCGGAGACGGCGGCAGTGTCAGCCAGGACGTGACGGTGACCGTGAATACCGTGACACCGGCTCCGACAATTGACAGTTACAGTGCCAGTCCCACCACCATTACGGAAGGGAACAGCGCAACTCTGACCTGGAATACCACCAATGCTACCAGCTGCACCATCAACGGTTCTTCGGTGGCTGTGGATGGCAGTATGACGGTGAGTCCGACAAGTACCACGACCTATACGCTGACAGCGACCGGAGACGGCGGCAGTGTCAGCCAGGACGTGACCGTGACTGTAAACCCGGCATCCGGGACCGTGGATACCCGGACCTTCAGTTCCGGTGATGTTCCGAAATCCATTCCGGACAATAATTCCACCGGTGTGACTTCAACATTGGTGCTGAACGACGGCCACAGTATCCAGGATCTTCAGGTTACCGTGAATATTACTCATACCTACATCGGAGACCTGGTAGTTTCCCTGATTTCACCGTCCGGGACCGAAGTTGTACTGTCCAACCGTGAAGGCGGTTCGGCTGACAACATCAACAAAACTTACTCTCTGACCAATTATAACGGCCAGGATGCTGTCGGGACATGGACGTTGAAAGTGAAAGACCTTGCCGCTTATGACACCGGTACAATTGACAGCTGGTCTCTGACAATAAAGGCAACCTACACCAGCAGTACCCATGATTACAACAGTACGGATACACCGATTTCCATTCCGGATAACAATGCCACCGGCATTACCAGCACACTTGCTGTCAGTGGTTCGGCTACTGTCACCAGTTTTGATGTGACGGTGAATATTACCCATACCTACATTGGGGACCTGATTGTGACGCTGTACGCCCCGGATGGCTCATCTACGGTACTGTCCAACCGTGAAGGCGGTTCGGCTGACAACATCAATAAGACATGGACAGTAACTGCCGATAGCGGTTTGTCTATCAACGGAAACTGGAAACTGAAAGTTTCAGATAATGCCGGGGCGGATGTGGGAACCCTGGACAGCTGGAAACTTTCCTTTACTTATTAACCGATAGATTCTGAAAAGAATTTTGGCGCGGGTTTTTCCCGCGCCTTTTTTTGTTCACCGGAAAGTTTAACTTGAACACATAAAAGCAATCGTTTATCCTGAACTTGTAAATCTTAAACAGACGGGTGATATGCAGGAAACGGGTTTAAAGCTGAAAAAACAACGCGAGGAACGGGGCCTGACACTGGGGGAGATTGAAAAAACCACCAAAATCAGCGTCAGGTTGTTGAAAAAGATTGAGTCCGGGGATTTTCAGGCACTTCCTTCCGGTGTATTTGCAAGAAATTTTGTCCGTCAGTACTGTGAAGCTATCGGAACAAACCCGGAGGTGATTTTAAAAGAGGTGTTCGGCCCGGAAACGGAATCGGAACCGGAGTTTCCCGTACCGGTTTCGGAAGAAACTTCCCGTCGGGGCATTTTAATTTTTATTTTTGTATTTGTTCTTATCATCGTTGGTTTTTTTGTTCTCCGCCATGGAGAGTGGCTGCCCGGCATGAAAACGGGGAATCGGAATTCTCAGTTCACAACTTCCCCACGTACAAGCCTCCCTGCCCGGAATAAGGGGAAATCTCTGCCCAGGAAGGCGGTGTTCAAAGCTCCCCCGCAGGAAACGCAGGGGAAAAAAGCTGCGGCACAAGTGGAAAAATCGGCTGACATGAATATGAATAAAAAGAATAAACCGGTGAAGACAACCGCTGCTCAGCCTGTGATACCCGGTTCAGCTCCTGCTGTTGCGGAAAAGACCGGCAATCAGGATGTGGCGCCTGGAACCGGGAAAGAAAAAAGTACGGGGGTTTCCATCCGATTTGAGGCGGATGAAAAGTGCTGGGTTCATCTGCGTTGTCCCGAAAAAGAAATGGATTTTATTTTGATGAAAGGGGAACTTTATTCAATTACCTGCCGGGCACCGGCGGTTGTCAGTGTGGGAAATGCGGAGCATATTCGCGTGTTTGTCAACAATGTCAGAATTGAGTTTCCATCCGGGAAACGGGTTGTAAAAGATTTTGATCTGACAAGAACTGCCAGTACCGGTAATTAGATACCCATGTTGGACCTGAAGAAGAAAATACTGGATGGAAATATTCCACCGGATGTGCTTTCTGCAATTGCGACGCTTACCTTCCCATTGCCACCGGAACAGATGCTTTCTTTATTGCCGGTTGTATACCTGAAGGGAGATGAGGGAATCCGTCAGGCTGTGACACGGTCTTTTCCGGAAATCCCGTCTGATGTGGTCAGTGATTTTCTGCTTCATGCGGATGACAGGGAAGCGCTCTTATTTTATTTTGAGCTTCTGCAGGGCGGTGCCCATGAGAATGCTGAAAAATATTTTCTGGATATTGTTCGGAACCCTGCAAGTGACGGGGAAATCCTGGAAAAGATGGCTGCCCTTTCCTCTTCTGTCGTATTGAATTATCTTTTAAATAACCATGCGGTACTGCAGGCGTACCCCAGCGTATTTGATGCACTGGTGCAAAACAAAGCACTTTCTCCTGCTCAGTCCAAACGTCTGCAGGAATATTTGAAATTCGGACTGGTGGGAAAACAGGGAGCTGCCCCGGCCGAAAGAAAATCTCCGGTTTCGGAAAAAGAGTTTCCCGGCGAGGATGAACTGCCGGCAGTTGAAGAAGAGATTTCCGGGGAAGTTCTGGAGGTATATTCGGAACTGACAGCGGAGGAAAGTGAAGATGTTCTCCATTCACCTTCAGCAATTGAAATTGAAGATGATATGGACCTCAACACCTTCCAGAAACTGTTGAAAATGTCGGTTTCTCAAAAAATACAGAGGGCCCTGAAAGGGAACAAGGAAGAGCGTTCGATTTTGATTCGGGATTCAAATCGAATTGTAGCGCTGGCGGTGATGCAGAGTCCGAAGCTTACGGAACAGGAAGCGGAAACAATCTCGGCGATGCGGAATGTGCACCGGGATGTGTTGCGGAAACTTGCATCCAGCCGGGTTTTTCTGAAAAAATACAAGGTTGTGTTAAATCTGGTCAAGAACCCGAAAGTTCCTCAGGACATTTCTTTGACCCTGCTCCATCGTTTGACAGACAGGGATCTGCAGTTGATCAATCGGGACCGATCGTTATCGGAATTTGTGAGGCGTGCGGCACAGAGAATATTAAGGGGGCGGAAAAAATATTGATAAAACTATTTACATCAAGCTGTATTTTCCTATAATGTAATTAGTTAAATGAGGTGATGAGTGAATTATTATGATTTGTTGCAGGTCAACAAGAATGCATCTCAGGATGAAATATCAGCCGCTTTTCGTAAATTAATTAAGCTGCATCATCCGGACCGTTACGCTGACCCGGATGAGAAGGCGGAAGCGGAAATCCGTTTTCAGGAAATTACAGCGGCATTTAATACCCTGAAAGACCCTGAAAAACGGGCGGCATACGATCAGGGCTTGGGAACGGATTCGGACACTGTTAAACAAACTGACACAAAAGAACAGGCCAGACAATTCTTCAAAAACGGCCTCAATCAGTTAAATAATCTTTCTGAATATAAAATGGCAGAGGAATTTTTCAAAAAGGCTGTGTATCTGGATAAAGATAATCCGAAATACCTTTTTTACCTTGCGACTGTTATGGGGAAAGATCCCCGGAAGCGACGGAAAGCTGTGGAGTATCTGGAGAAAGCGGTTACACTGGATCCCTTTTCAGCTGAATACCGTGCTAAAATCGGTACGCTTTACCTTGAAGGGGGAATGCGAACCCGTGCGCGTAAATATTTTCAGAAAGCATTGAAGCTGGATGATTCGTGCCAGGAGGCGATAGACGGGCTGGAACGTCTCGGCGGAGGCGTTTCAAAGAATGGAAGCGGTAAGGGTTTATTTTTAAAGTTATTCGGTAGGAAGTAGATTATGACTTGCACTTTTTTTGGTAAAACAGATGTGGGAATGAAGAGAAATCACAATGAGGATGCTTTTTTAACAGATCCCGAACTGGGGTTTGCGGTGGTGGCGGACGGAATGGGAGGACACGCCGCCGGTGAAGTTGCCTCAGAACTTGCGGTTGAGCGGATGTCTTCATTCCTGAGGCAGGTAAACGGAAACGAGGACATTACCTGGCCCTATAAATATGATATTGCTTTTTCTCTGAATGCAAATAAGTTGATGGTGGGCATTAAACTGGCCAATGACGCAATCCTGTCAAAGGTTGCCGGGGACCCGCAGTTAAATGGTATGGGAACCACAATCGTTGCCGCCATCTTTGACCGGGACAACGCCACCATTGCCCATGTCGGGGACAGCCGGGCATATCTTTTCCGGAATCAAAAACTTTCACTTCTGACCAACGATCATTCATGGGTATCCGAGCAGGTTCGGCGTGGTTTGATCACCGAGGAACAGGCACGGGTACACCCGATGAAAAATGTGGTTACGCAGGCGCTTGGAGGTGCCGAGCGCCTGTCCGTAGAGATAGATGAACTGCCGTTGGAACCGGGGGATCTCGTGGCACTTTGCAGTGACGGCCTCAATTCAATGGTAGCAGCTGATGACATGGAAAAAATCTTTATTCGTTTTCATGAGAACCCGGAAGAATTAATTGATCAATTGATTCATAAAGCCAATGAGCAGGGAGGGGATGACAATATAACTGTGATTGTGGTCCGGGAGGAGCCATGAAGGAGATTTATTTGTTGACAAAAGGGAGGTTTGTGAGCTATTGTATTTTTTAACAAGTTTATATAAATAAAATTGGGAAGGTGGAATGTGATATTTGGAAAAAAGAAACAGTTGGTAGGTTTGGATATTGGCTCCACTGTTGTCAAGCTTGTTGAGCTCAAGCAGCTTGATAAGGAGGGGATGCGATATCGCCTGGTGAATGTCGGTGTGGAACCGGTTCCTCCGGAGAGTATTGTGGATGGTGCCATTATGGACTCTTTCGCAGTTGCGGATACGGTCAGGAAGCTGTTTGAAAAAACGGGAACCAAGGCTGCTAAAGCTGCGGTGGCGGTATCCGGAAACGGAGTTATTATCAAAAAAATGTTGCTTCCACAAATGTCCATGGAGGAATTGAACGAGTCAATTCGCTGGGAAGCGGAACAGTACATTCCTTTTGAAATTGATGAAGTAAATCTGGATTATGAGATTGTGTCCGGTGAAGACCGCCAGGACGGCCAGATGGAAGTAATCCTTGCCGCTGCCAAGAAAGATGTAATCAGCGAGTATACCGGGGTGGTTGTGCAGGCGGGGAAGGAGCCGGGAGTGGTGGATGTCGCAGCGTTTGCCCTCCAGAATGCAACCGAGCTGAATTATAACGTTTCAGATGAAGTGACTACCGCTTTGATTAACATCGGAGCCGCAACGACAAATATCAATATAATGAGCGGCTCCAGGTCTCTTTTCTGGCGGGATCTTTCCATTGGAGGAAATTACTATACCAATGCGATTCAAAAAGAATTAAACCTTTCCTTCGAAGATGCGGAAATTCTGAAAAAGGGCGGTTCGGTTGAGGGGGTTTCTTTTGAAAGTGTAATTCCGATATTGAACTCGGTTTCAGAAGACATGGTCGGCGAGTTTTTAAAGACATTTGAGTTTTTCAAGGCCACTTCCCAGTATACCAACATTGATCGGATCCTGGTTTCGGGAGGGTCGGCACTGGTATATGGCCTTGAACAGGTAATTACTGATAAAGTGGGGTTCAAAGTAGAGATTTTCAACGCCTTTAAAACCATTGAGGTGAATGAAAATATGTTTGATGCCCAGTTTATCAACGAAATTTCGTCGATGGCTGCAACCGCAGTTGGGTTGGCGATGAGAAAGGAGATGTAAATGATACAGATTAATCTTCTTTCTGGCAGAGAGGGGGCTCCCAAAAAGGCTCCGAAAGAGTCTACGGCAGTTACGGCCTTTTCGGCAATCGAAGGTGAATCCAATGCGATTGTTGTCATTGCTGCGATTGTATTCATCCTGGGTCTGGTTGGCTTTGGCGTCTGGGGGTATACCCTGTATAACACTAAAGAGGCAAAGGCCCGGGAACTTCGTGCGAAAAAACAGGAGCTGAAAAGGTACCAGGGCCTCATTGAGCTGGAAAAGCGATTCAGGGCACAAAAGGAACTGCTTGAGAAGAAAGAACAGACAATTGTTCAGTTAAAAGACCGTCAGTCTCAGCCGATGAAGCTATTGCAGGAGATTTATAACCGCTGTCCCGATACAGTCTGGTTTGAAAGCATTGTTCAAAAAGGGAGTACGGTTACCATCAAGGGGCGGGCAAAAAATTCTGAGGCGGCAAACCAGTTTTATCAGGACCTGTCTCACTCACCTATTGTTCAGAACATTGACTATCCGTTGCTTCGGAAAGACGAGAAATACCGAATTCCGAACGTTGTGTATTTTGAAATGGTTCTGTCTATCAACCAGTCAACCAACCAGTCCTCCAAGCCGGGGATGGGAGCATAAAGGAGTAGATGATGGATAATCTATCCCCCAAGGCCCAGGCGGCGGTGTTGATCATATTGTTGGTTTTAATTGTTGCCATCGGATACTTTGCTGTCTTCAAAGATTGGTATCAGCAAATTGATTCCACCAAAGCTCAGATCACAAAAGTGGAATCGGATATCCGGAAAGGCCGGGCACTGCAAGCAAAGATCAATGAGTTTAACCGTCAAATCAATGACTTGAAACGTAAGTTGGCTAAATTGAAAGGGATTATGCCCAGTACACTGGAAGCGGGGAAACTGTACGGGAATTTAAACCGCATGGCCAATGATAATCAGGTGTACATTGTCAGCATCAAAGCGGACAAACGTATCAGCACTGACGTCTATACCGAGTTGCCGTACAATCTGAAATTACGGGCACGTTATAATGATGTCGGACATTTCTTTGCCAATCTTGCAAATTTCCCCAAGATTCTGAATGTAAAAAGTCTGGAAATGAAAAAGTTGAAGACAGACAATTCCAAATACTCCATTGCGGTAAACTGTACTGTTTCCACTTTTATCTACAATGAAAAGACAGACATCTCTGATTTGGGGGGGGGTGCGAAATGAAGCGACTTTTTTCATTCGTGATACTGCTGATGCTGATGACGGCACCGGGTTTTTCACAGCAGAACGGAAAAACGGAAAAGAAGAAATCAGAGGAAATATCCGTTGAGGGTGAAAGCCGGTACATTCCGAAATCCAACAGAGATCCCTTCGTTTCTCCCTTTGATCTGGAGCGTTTGAAGGGGAAGAAAAACCGGCGGCCGGGAATTCGCGGAATGGCAATCAATGAGATTGTCATTCAGGGGATTATCAAATCCAAAAAACGCGGATATGAGGCACTGGTCCTTGGCAGTGACAACAAAATTTATTGGATCAAGCCGGGCGATGAACTTTACGACGGACGTGTTTTGTCAATCGGTGTTTCCGTAGACAAGAAAACCGGCAAACAGGTGGAGAAGGTGGTATTCCGGCAGGATATCGATGACCCTTCTCAGCTGCTGCCTTACCGTGATATCACTAAATATTTAAATAAATAGGAGGGGAGTTGATGAACATCAAGGCAAGAATTTTTATTGTGCTCTTGTCCACTATGGTGGGAACCAGTCTGTTTGCCTATTCCATCAAGGGGCTGAATTATGTGGACAACCAGTATGGCACGAAGGTTACGGTTTTTCATAACCAGCATCAGCCTCTCCGTTATACGGTTGTCAGTAATTCGGGACATCTGTATGTGGTGGAGATTAAAGGTGTGGAGGAGATGGATGCAAAGATTCCCAAACTGACAACAAAGGAAATCCGGGCATTCAATATGGAAAACATTGGGAATGGCCAGTATCGGCTGACTTTTCTGAAAAGCCCCGGGATTCATGTCTCTGTGGAAAATACCGCACAACATCTTTCCTTTCTCTTTACCGGGAATAAAAAGACCAAAATGACCCTGAAGGGCGTTACGGCACTGGATGACAATCTTCTCGCGGTGAAGTTTGCTACCGTTGGAAAAGCGTTTTATACAGCTTCCAGTGAAGGAAACCATGCGGAATTGTTAATTCGGAACGCATCCCTCTTGGGAGTGGATGGGAAAAAACTCCCGGCGGGGACGAAGCATTTTAAAAATCTGAATGTACGTCAGGTCGGGGATAATGTGAGGATTTCCGTTGATGCCGATTTTCCCAAAGTAATGGCGAAAGTGCGGGAGAATCCCGATGGTTTGGCTTTTTATGTGGGCGAGGCACTGACCCCTGCTCAGGATACTGCCCTGCCGGACAACATCAAAAAGGAAGATCAGAAAAAGCAGAAATACGCTTTCGTTACGCGGACCATCGAAGGCGGCGGAAAGAAATATGTTGGTGAGAAAATCGGGTTGATTGATATTAAAGATATTGATATCAAAGATCTCTTGCGTTACATTTCGGAATTTGCCGGTTTGAATCTGATTGTGGATCAGTCGGTAACCGGAACCGCAACGTATCGGTTCAAAAACATCCCCTGGGACCAGGCATTGGATATTATCCTGAAAGATAAAGGCCTGGGCAGTGAACTGCAGAATGGTGTTCTGCGGGTGGCGACTACGGAAAAATTCCGTCAGGAAGAGCAGGAGCGCCGGAAACTGAAAGAAGAGCAGGATTTAAGTGTTCCGGTACAGACTATTACAAAACCGCTGTCTTACGCGAAGGTTAAGGATATTGAGCCCATCATTAAAGCCAATCTTTCCAAGCGCGGGAAAATTATGGTGGATGAGCGGACAAACATTATTATTGTCTCGGATATTCCGGATAAAATTCCCGGGATTGTTGAGCTTATCAATACCCTGGATAAAGCCACCACTCAGGTGCTTATTGAAGCCCGTATTGTGGAAGTGGCCAAGACATTTAAGCGCGAACTGGGGATTCAATGGGGATTTACCGGAATCTACGATTCTTCCCTGGGAACTCAGACCGGCATGAATTTTCCCAACAGTATGAGTTTTGGCGGGACAATAGACCCGGATTCCGGGAAAATCGGTTCTATCGGCGGATATGCGGTGAATTTGCCGGCCACCGGCGCGACCAGCGCTTTTGGCCTTCACATGGGGAACGTGTTGGGTTCTTTCTCTCTGGATATGGTCTTATCCGCAATGGAAGACGACGGCCTCGGACGAATCCTTTCCCGGCCCAAGGTGGTAACTCAGAACAACAAAACCGCTGAAATTGAAAGCGGCGCGAGAATTCCGATTCAAACCGTACAGAACAACACCGTTACGGTTCAGTACATCAATGCTTCTTTGAAACTGGAGGTTACGCCTCAGATTACGGCCGAGGGAACCATTATTATGGATGTCCATGTGAAGAAAGAAGAACCGGATTGGACACACGTGATTCAGGGGAACCCGACAATTGTGACCCGGAACGCTTCGACTCAGGTTCTGGTCAGGAATGGAGGCACAACGGTTATTGGTGGAATTTTTCAGGTAAACGATCAATATGATCATGGCAGGGTTCCGGGATTGTCTAAAATTCCGCTTCTCGGCTGGCTGTTCAAACATGACTTGAATTCCACGACAAACAACGAATTGCTGATTTTTGTAACGCCGAAAATTGTCGAATATTAAAATAAGGATGAGGGAGAAGAGTATGAAAATCAAAATTTTCTCGTTTCTTTTGGCCCTGGGGATGGTTTTCACGCTGGGCTGCAGCGGTGGTGCTACCGGGGACGCCCAGGTACCTTCCGTGTTCAAAGTGGATTCCGTCGTCAGCACAAATGGCCAGAATAACATTGAATCGGATATGGTAAATGCCACGGATGGTGTTACCGCAGATTACGCAACAGTTACCGTCAGCAATTATCTGAAGAATCCCAGTGCGACCCCGTCTCATTTTAATGATGTGACCATTACCGGTTACAAAGTCGAGTTTTCAAGAACTGACGGGGGTACGGTTTTCGCGAATTTCACCGGAGGGCTCTCACAGACAGTTACCGTGAACAGCACAACTACATTCAATGTAATGGTTGTTCGACTGCAGGAAAAAACCAGCGGTGCCCTCGCCGGGACACTGTCTCCCTATGAAATGACGGCAAAAATTACATTCAATGGCAAGAATGGTTCCGGGCAATATGTGGATGCTGTTGGGTCCATTGAAGTGACAATTGCAAACTACGGGAACGATGTGGACCCGCTTGTCCCTGCAATCGGTTCTTTCTTTGCGGATAAGAAAGAAGGAGTAGACGGGCAGGATGTGGCGTTGGCATGGTATGTGACCGGTGACGTGAATGAGTTAATCCTGAACCCGGGTGATATTCATTTGACACCTGCCGGATACTATCCCTATGGCACCTATACAATTCACAATGTGGATTTTCCCCAGACTTTTACTCTGGTGGCGATGGGTATTTTCGGTGTAACTTCAGAAAGTGTTGATATTGATGAGGTTACAACAACCCCGATGCTGCCGACAATTAACACTTTTTCCGCTCAACCGGCATCAATTGGCAGCGGCCAGAGTGCGACATTAAGCTGGGATGTGTCAGATGCGACATCTGTAACAATTTATCCCGGAATCGGCACTGTCGCATCAACTTCCGGTGAGACAACCGTTTCTCCGCAATTCTCAACCACTTATACTCTGGTGGCCAGTAATGGCGACGGAGTGAAAACAGCCGTTACCGCTTTGACCGTGAACAATTCGGAACCGGAAATTACTCTTTTTACCGGTAGTACGGACAGTGTGGATGCAGGTAGTGTGGCGCATCTGTATTGGACAATTCAAGGGAGTTACACAAAGGCGGAATTGTTTCCTTTCTACAATCAGGCCGACGATATTCTGGATGTAACACATCAGAATTCTGCTGTAACTGAACCGATTAACGTGGATACAACTTTCGTTCTGACTGCTTATGGCGACAGTACGGTTGTGAACAAGACCTTCAAAATCAAGGTGAATACGACTAAAAACAATGCCGTGAAAATTGCAGACAGGACTTCTGCACCAGGGTCTCTTTCCTGGAATGTGGAGGACCTTGCGCAGTCCGCTGTCAGTTACAGACTTTATACCATTGACGGTGACCGTCTGGTATTCAATCGGAACTCCGGTTCTTTGAAAGATGGAAACGGATTGATTTCTGTCAATTATAAGATTTTGAGCAAGGGATTTGGTTACAGCGTGGTTCAGCTGGTGGCTGTTGACAAGGACGGCAGTGCTGTAAATCATTACTCTCTGGTTCAGGGGAGTGGCCTTTGCAAACAGGCAAATTCTCTGCACTTTGATACAAATGCCCCCATTATCCGCCGTGCAACTCCGCAACAGGCACCGGTGTCTGCTTTTACCATCAATCTCCCGGCAGACATGGCAGGTGGTTCCGTACTAATAAAAACGGTTTCCGGTGAGCGGGACATCGAAATGAAAACTTCCGATGGTAAATGGGTTTCCCTTTCACAGGGCAGGTTCATTCCTGTCGATTCCGCAAGGCTGTCCATTCAGCTTCGGGACGACTATCGTTCAAATCTGTCCCCTGAAGTCGCATTGCTGATTCTGGCACGGGGGGAAAATGGCCAGACCGCCGGCAGGGTTATAACGCTCGGGCTCAGGTAGATGGTACAGACCAACCGGATCGCGTTGCTGCAGAAGGCCGAAGACGCGGCCCGCAAGGGTGAATATGATGAGGCACTGGGAATTGTTTCCCGGTGCCTCGATCTTTACCCCGGGTTCAGCCCGGCAAGGGTGTTAAAAAGCGAAATTCTGTCCAGAACCGGAAGTATTGATGCAGCGGTGGAAGAACTTCGGGAAATTATTGCGGCGAACCCTGAAAATATCCGTGCACGCATGATCTTGACCGAGTTGCTGATTCAAAAACATGATCAAAAACAGGCGATGGTGCATCTGGAATTTCTGGCATTCATGGTTCCGGAGAATGATCCGGCTTTACTGGATCTTCGCCAGCGTGCCGAGGCTTTACAGCGACCACCTGAACAAACAGCTGACAAACAGCCGGAGACACTTGAATTCGGCATTGTAGAAGGAGATGGGGAAGAGCATCAGGAAACGCAAGCGGATAATGTTGAGACTGCCGATGCAGATGAGGACATTATCCTTGAGGATGAGGTTACTGAGATCTTTCTTGAGAGTGAACTCACCGGTTCCGTACCGGACAGCTCATCCCAATCCCGCCCGGCAGATGGCGATGTGTTAAAACTGGGAGAAAGAGGCCAATCGGCTGAAGAAGAAATCGCCGAATCGATTGATGACGGCCTTGAAGAGATCCCGGAAGAAGAAACAGTTGTCCCGGATGAAATTGTTACGGTTCGTGTTCCGGAAGAAAATGCGGAATCTGTTGAGGTTTCATCCGGTAATGATGTTGAGATCAAAACGCTGACAATGGCCAGGGTTTATGAACGCCAGAAAATGTACCGGGAAGCGCTGGATATTCTGGAGACATTATATCGCAGAGAGGGTACCGATGAATTGGCGGCGGAACTCCAACGTGTCAGGGAACTGGCCGGAGGGACAGGAAGCAGCCGGAAACATATCATTATCAAACTCGAAAACTGGGTGGAGAAAATCACATGCAATTCAGCGAAATAACCAAGGACCTGGCGGACAGGGAATTTGTCATTTTCGATAAGGAGGCCCTGGTTGTGTATCAGACCCCCGGTTTGGAGTTGGAAAAAACGGTCATTGATCTTGCGGATATTGTTTCAAACGCGATTCGCCTGGAAATATTTCGTCCCGAAGAAACATTGCTGGATTTAAATGGCCGTTTGGTTCTTTTACGTCAGGCAGGTGATTTCTTTATCGCATTGCTGGGAAAAAAAGGAGAGGACAGCAAATATTTTGCATTAGATATGTTGAAATTATATAGCCGTTTGCTGCCGGAATTGACATAAGAGCTCCGCATACTTTCGAAAAACAGCTTTGCGGTAATTGACCGGAGAGGGAAAAATCGGAGAAACAAAGCCCGTTGGAACAATCCCCGGCGGGCTTCTGTATTGACTGGAGCCGGGAAAGCCCTTATACTCAATTTGCAAACGGCAGGAGGAGACAATGTACGATACCAGTGATTTTAGAAATGGTTTAAAAATTGAATTGGATGGCGTCCCTTTTGAAATTGTTGAATTTCTCCACGTAAAACCCGGAAAAGGCGGTGCTTTTGTCCGTACAAAAATGAAAAATATGCAGACGGGCGCAGTGCTGAGTAAAACTTTTCGTGCGGGGGAAAAAGTCGGGAAACCCGAGCTGCAGGATCGGCATATGCAGTTTCTGTACAGCCAGGGGGACGATTTAATCTTGATGGATCTGGATACCTATGACCAGATCCCGGTACCTGTGGAAAAACTTGGGGACAAGCGGCTGTTTTTGAAGGAGGACATGGAAATTGATGTTCTTTTTTACAAAGGGGAGGCGATTTCAATCGAGCTTCCGATTTTTGTGGAACTTGAAATCAGCCATACAGACCCGGGACTCCGCGGAGATACTGCCAGCGGGGGGAGCAAACCGGCGACGGTGGAGACCGGCGCGGTGATTCAGGTCCCATTATTTATTACCGAGGGGGAGAAGGTGAGAATTGATACTCGGACAGGTGAATATATTACGAGGGTGAAGAAGTGAATGTAAAAGAAATTCAAAAACTGATGGAAGCCTTTCATAAAAACGGGCTTTCGGAATTTGAGTTTGCCGCACAGGATTTCAACTTGAAACTGAAAAAGGAAGTTGGCGGAAGCAATCCTGTTGTTGCAGGCTCCCCGATACCCGGCCGGTTTCAGGCTCCGCCGGCTCCTGTCGTTCCTTCCGAAGTTCCTGTTGAGGGAGAGGGTGCGGATGAAATTTCTCTGGACAACCTTGAAATCATAGAATCACCCATTATCGGCACATTTTATCGTTCTCCGAATCCGGATTCTGAACCCTATATCTCGGTTGGTGATGTGATCCGGAAAGGCCAGGTTCTCTGTATTATCGAAGCAATGAAAATTATGAATGAGATTGAATCGGAGATTGAGGGAACTGTTGTCAAAATCTTTCCGAAAAACGCGGAAGCGGTGGAATTCGGTCAGAAATTATTTGCTGTAAAACCGGTATGAGGCCGGTAACCGTATGTTCAAGAAAATCCTGATTGCCAACCGGGGCGAAATTGCACTGAGAATAATCAATGCCTGCAAAGAATTGGGAATTCCGACCGTAAGTGTTTATTCTGTCGCGGATAAAGAATCACTCCATGTAAAATTAGCGGACGAATGTATTTGCATTGGCAGTGCTGCCAGCAGCAAAAGCTATCTTTCTATCCCTGCCCTCATTGCCGCTGCCGAAATTACCGGAGCGGATGCGGTGCATCCGGGTTACGGATTTTTGGCGGAAAACGCGCATTTTGCCGAAGTGTGCAGTGATTGCGGAATAACCTTTATTGGCCCCAAAGCCGAACATATCCGGTTAATGGGCGATAAATCCCGGGCACGGGACACCATGATCCGGAAGAAGATTCCTGTGGTTCCCGGCAGTGACGGGCCGATAAAATCCGAAAATGAATTGCCGGAACTTGCCGAAAGGATCGGATATCCGGTAATTCTAAAAGCCTCTGCCGGAGGCGGTGGAAAGGGAATGCGGATTGTTCGGGAGAAAAGTGAGTTGTTATCCGCATACAACATGGCCAGGACCGAAGCGGGCGCAGCATTTGGCGATGATACCATGTACATGGAAAAATATATTGAGAATCCCCGGCATATTGAAGTTCAGATTGTTGCGGACAACAATGGGAACACTGTACATCTCGGAGAGCGCGAATGTTCAATTCAGCGTAATCATCAGAAACTGATTGAAGAGGCGCTTTCTTCCGTATTGACACCGGAACAGCGGAGAGAAATGGGGAACACGGCAAAACGTGCTGCCCATGCCATTGGGTATTCCAGCCTGGGTACCATTGAATTTCTTCTGGATGCAGACGGGAATTACTATTTTATGGAAATGAACACCCGTATCCAGGTTGAACATACCGTTACAGAAGGTGTCACAAACATTGATCTGGTTAAGCTTCAGATTGCCCTTGCGGCAGGTGAGAGACTTCCTTTCACCCAGCGGGATATCAAATTTTTCGGGCATTGTATCGAATGCAGAATCAATGCGGAAGATCCGGTCTCTTTCATGCCGTCTCCGGGAAAAATCGAGGCTTTTCATGCCCCCGGCGGATTGGGGGTGCGTCTGGAAACTGCCGCTTACTCCGGTTACACGGTTTCTCCTTACTACGATTCCATGATTGCGAAACTGATTACATTCGGGCATGACCGGCAGGAAGCCATTGCCCGCATGAAACGTGCGTTGGGAATGTTCTTTATTGAAGGAATCAAAACCAACATTCCCATGCACTTAAAAATACTGGAAGATGAGGATTTCCGGGCGGGTAACCTGACGACACATTTTATGGAGAGATTTGCCAGAAGATGAGACACCTTGTTATCAGTGACATTCACGGGAATATAGAAGCCCTGCGGGCTGTTCTGGCATTTGTCAGGAGGAAAAAATATTCCGGTGTCCTGTTTCTCGGTGATCTGGTCGGCTACGGTGCCGCTCCCAATCAGGTGGTGGATACGGTCAGAAAATTCCGCGGCCTTGTGACGGTCCGGGGAAATCATGACAAAGTGTGTTCGGGAATTGAAGAAGGATATAATTTTAACGATAAGGCGAAAATTGCCGCAGACTGGACATTTGAAAAATTATCCATGGACAACCTCAAATTTATCCGTGAAATGCCCCGGGGGCCGGTTCGGGTAAATGACAAAATCATGCTGTCTCACGGTTCTCCGGCCAATGAAGACTACTACCTTTTCAGTGAATTTGACGCTTTTCAGGTATTCAACCGTTTTTCCACCCACATGATGTTCTTCGGCCATACCCATGTCCCCTGTATTTTTGATTTTGACGGAACCAGTATTCATTTTCGACGGCTTCTGGACAGAGACGTGGTTCTCCTTGATCCGGCTCACCGCTATCTGATCAACCCGGGTTCGGTGGGCCAGCCCCGTGACCGCGATTATCGGGCATCCTTTCTGATTATGGATTCCGATACCGGAAAACTATACTACTACCGGGTTCATTACAATGTTGAAGCTGCACAGAACCGCATTCTGGCGGAAGGCCTGCCTTATCATCTTGCCGCGCGCCTTTCATTCGGTGTTTAACGGCGGCTTAAAAATCAGGGGGAAAAATGAAAATTTCAATGTACATGCTCTTATCCATTATCGGATTCTCGCTCTTTGCCGCCAGTCGGCCGGCTCCGTTGAAACCGGGAGACGAATTCCCCGCAATACGTCTCCAAAACCAGGACGGAGAACTTGTCAACCTGTCTTCCTATAAAGGAAAATGGTTGATCCTGTATTTTTACCCCAAAGACGGTACCCCGGGCTGCCGGAAAGAAGCATTGGCGTTTACGCGGCTGAAAAACGATTATTCCGCTTTAAATGCGGTGGTATTTGGTGTTAATTCTGCCGGTTCTGCCAGCCATAAGAAATTTGTGAAAAAATACAAGCTGAAAATTGACCTGCTTGTAGACAATAAAAAGAAACTTATGAGACTCTTCGGTGTCAAGAGTTTTTTCGGATTCTGTTCAAGAGATACTGTGTTGATAAATCCTGCCGGCCGGGTGGAAAAAATTTATCGGGGTGTTTCTCCGGAAGGAAGCCCCGGCGACATTCTGGCATACATCCGTTCGCATCAATCCCCTTGAGGATTCTTATTTTCTTTGTTCAGCCGGAAAGTTAAATCTCCATTCAGTTCCAGCTTCCGAATCTTTACAAAATACCGGAGTGCTTTCTTTAACTTCCATGCCGGAATACCGGATTGCCGTGCCATCCATTGAAGGTTCAGTTTTCCTTCCGGATGCCGTTCCAATAATCCGGTCAATTCCTTTTCCACATCCGGCGGCAGAAATGTCAACTCTGTTTCTCCGGTAAAGGCGGCATCCTGTAACTCTTTCGGCAGAAAAAGCTGGTTTTCGAAAGGATTATCATGGGTGTAAATATAATTTTTGCCACCGGTCATTTTTTCGGCATCCGGGTAATGACGGTCTTTCAGGTGAGGAGGAACCGGAAAACTTTCTCCGTTTTGAATGCGGTGCATGGCAATATCAATGGCCCGGATCGTTTCATTTGATTTTGGAGCCCGTGCCAGAAAGACGGCAGTTTGCGCAAGATGAATACGCGCTTCCGGAAATCCCAGCTGCTGTACGGCATTGAGGGCGGCGGAAGCTAAAATTGTGGCAAGAGGTTCCGCGTTTCCAACATCTTCCGCCGCGCAGACAAAAAGCCGTCTTGCGATAAATTCCGGATCTTCTCCCGCTGCAATCATCTTTCCCAGCCAGTAAACTGCTGCGTTTGCGTCTCCCCCCCGTATGCTTTTCTGCAAAGCGGATGCGTGGTCGTAATGGGCGTCAGACAGGCGGTCGTAAACAGGATTGGCCTCCAATTCGGAAAACGCGGATTCACCGGCAACGGAAACCGCTTCCAGCATATTGAACGCCTGGCGCATATCTCCCTGAGAAAGAGCGGCAATACGGGAAATGAATTCTTCTTTTACGCTGATATTGCGGGAAGCGCAGACATTTTTCAGCGCTTTTTCAATGGATTCCCGTGTCAGCTGCTGAAAATGCATGATGAGGCAGCGTGACCGGATTGCCTTGTTGACGGAAAAAGCAGGATTCTCAGTTGTGGACCCCACCAGAACCAGGGTTCCCTTTTCCACGTGGGGCAGAAGAATATCCTGTTGCAGCTTATTGAAACGGTGAATTTCGTCAATGAACAGAAGGAGGGACCCCACAGCCTTTGCTTTGGCAACAATGGCCTTCAATTCTTTAGCCCCGCTTTCAACGGCGGAAATATCAAGGAGAGTCATGGAAAGGGAGCGGCTGAGAATCCGGGCCAGTGTCGTTTTCCCCGACCCCGGCGGCCCCCAGAAAATCATGGATTGAACATGCTTCTCCTCAATGAACCGGCGGATAGGCTTTCCCTGCCCCACCAGGTGTTCCTGTCCGACAAAATCATCCAGTGAATCCGGCCGAAACTGCTCCGCGAATGGTTTTTGCATTGATAGTTATACTCCCTCCGTTTTTGCGGTCATCATTGTACCACGGCAGTTTCCGGGATTTCAGCCGTCAGGCCAAAATCGTACCGAAACATGCTGTTGAAAGCGCATAATTTTCGCAATATCATGAACGAAAATGGAAAAATTAATCCAATTGACTTTACGGTTTTTTACAGGGGCGGTTTTCGACGGGAATCTTTAATAATCCTTATTTCCGGCCAATTTCTGCTTTATTTATATGTGTAATTCTGATACAATATTTCAACTTTTGTTGAGGAGAATGGAGATGAAAAGGATTTCAGCTTCCTCCTACACGAAATTAAATTATAGTATTTTTTAAGATAATTATCTCATTTGGAGGGGATATGAGACGAATTTCCATAGCTTTTTTCGTTTGCCTGTTTGCAGTTGCCGGTTATTCCGGCCCGTTGCTGCTAAGGTTTAAAGCAGGGACTGTGAATCCTGAAAAAGCCTTCAATTTGAAAACACGGGAGTCGCGTTTTTTTATCGCGAAATATCCCAAAGGCCGGATTCGGCTGCATATCGTCCAGTTTGACGGCCCGGTTACCGGGGATGCCAGGGCAATACTGGAAAAAGCGGGATGCCGTGTGGTGGATTATGTTCCGGATTTCGCCTATGCGGTGTTTGCGACACCGGAGGTCATGCAGAAACTTCATTTGAAACATCTTCGATGGAAAGGTATTTTTCAGCCTGAATACCGGATTTCTCCGGACGTTTTGCGGGAAAACAAAGCAGGTATCAAAGGCACGGTTCAAGACAGGGAGTTAACCCTTCAGATTCAGTTTTATCCGATCTCTGATGCGGCTGTTGTCCGATACCGGCTTCAGGATGCCGGGGCGGACATCATAAAATGGTCGGAAAGTGAATGGCAGCAATCCGCAATCATTAAACTGAAAAAGTCTCAGCTGGAAAATCTGGCGGTGTTGCCCGGCCTCAAATGGATTGAAAAGTATCGGAAACCCGTATTTTACAGCAAAAAACCTGAAGTGGCGCTTAAACTCAGGAAACGGCCGCAAAATGAGCTGAAAAACCAGCATGCCGGCAGCATCATGGACATGTCGGCTCTGTGGACAGCCGGATATACCGGAAACGGCCAGATTGTCGGTATCTGTGATACCGGGTTGGATAAGGGCAGTTTGTCCGATATTCACGCTGATTTTGATAATGATGACAACAGCAGTACAAATACAACACGCCTTGTGGCAGCATATGCATTGGGCCGAACCAATGACTGGTCTGATACCGACAGCCATGGCACCCATACAGCCGGTTCCATTGTCGGGGACGGCAGTCATTCGGCCGGTAATTTTAAAGGCACGGCATATGAAGCTCGTTTAGTGGAGCAATCCGTACTCGACAGTAACGGCGGCCTCGGCGGAATTCCAAACGATTTAAATGACCTGTTTCAGCAGGCGTATGATGACGGTGCCAGGGTCCATTCTAACTCCTGGGGACTGCCTCTCAGTTCCGGCGGATATGTCTATGACAGCGAAGCAGTGGAAGTAGATCAGTTTATGTGGAACCACAAAGACTTTCTTATCCTCTTTGCCGCCGGAAACGACGGATCAGATGGAAATAGTGATGGTGTTGTGGATCTCCGATCTGTTACGGCACCGGGAACCGCGAAAAACTGCATTACGGTTGGCGCAACAGAGAGTGATATTGATGACGATACCGGCACATGGGGCGCATACTGGTCATCGGATTTTCCGGCTGATCCGATCAAAAGTGACGGAGTTGATGAGGATCCGGACGGAATGGCGGCATTTTCCAGCCGCGGGCCGGCGCCGGACAACCGGATCAAGCCCGAAATCAGTGCACCCGGCACCATGATTATTTCCACACGGTCCCAAGCCAGCGGTGCCGGTACCGGCTGGGGGGTTTATGATGATTGGTACCTCTATGACGGCGGTACATCCATGGCAACTCCCTTGACTTCCGGGGCAGCGGTCGTCACCCGTGATTTTTTTGTGAATCACGAAAGCGTTACTCCCTCCGCCGCATTGATTAAAGCCACAATGATGAACGGTGCGTATGACATGTATCCCGGGCAATATGGTACGGGTGCAACTCAGGAGCAGCCGACACTGCGTCCCAACAGTGTTGAAGGATGGGGCCGGGTCAAACTCAGTGAAACCCTGATGCCTGCCTCGCCGGTTCAACTTTCTTACGTTGATGAAACCACCGGATTGAATACCGGTGATGTAGCCGCGTATCAGATTGTTATATCCGATACATCCAAACCAATGAAAATTACTTTAACCTGGACAGATTATCCGGGTGCCGCATCAGCTTCCGTAGAACTGGTTAACGACCTGGACTTAACAGTGCAGACTCCATCCGGCACAACACTCTACCCCAATCACGGAACCTCCGCTGACCGGGTGAACAATAGTGAGACCATTGATGTCCCGGCGCCTGTTTCGGGAACCTACATTGTCCGGGTCACCGGATATAATGTTCCGCAGGGGCCTCAGCCCTTTGCGCTGGTTGCCCATGCCACAGCGGCCATTGCACCGTACACTGATACAACGCCACCTGTTATCTCCAACATTTCTTTGTGCGTTGCATCGGACCAGTGTGTGGTGACATGGGATACCGATGAACCGGCGGACTCTGTTGTGACCTACGGTACAAATAATCCCCCCGCTTCAACCACAAGCGATGCGGCGTTGGTAACCGGCCACAGTATAACTCTTACGGGACTGACAGCTTCTACTTTATACTACTTCAAAGTTGGATCAACCGATTCTGCATCCAATGCGTCGGAATCTGACATCTACACTTTTACTACAAATACAACCCCGGCAAATTCCATACCCTTCTCAGACGATATGGAAAGCGGTACCGGAAACTGGACAACAACATTGGCAAGCGGAAGCACCGACTGGGCGTTGAATGGTTCATATGTCCATTCCTCTTCCAACGCCTGGTATAGCCAGGATGAAGCAAGTGTAAAAGATGACTACCTGGAGACCAGTGCGATTGACCTGACATCTGTCGTTTCCGCCACCCTGAGCTTCTGGCATACTTACGAAATGGAAAACGGCTATGACGGCTGCGTAATCGAAATCTCAACAGATGGCGGAAATAATTTCAGTGATTTGGGCAATGACATTACATCCGGTGGCTATACCGGAACCATTTCCACCTCTTTCAGCAGTCCAATCGCCGGCCGTTCCGCATGGACCGGCGGTACATTGGGCAGCATGAGCGAAGTAACGGTGGACCTGACTCCCTACGTGGGTAACAATGTCATCATTCGTTTCCGCCTCGCATGTGACAGCAGTCAAAGCAGCCAGGGCTGGTATGTGGATGATGTAACGGTAACGGCTTCTTCCTGTACGGAAACAACACCGGCGCCGGTCAGCACTACCCACACCATCACAGCCAGTGCGGGGAGTGGCGGCAGCATCAGCCCCGCAGGCAATGTAACGGTGAACGACGGTGCGGACCAGGCCTTTACCATCACCGCAACTACCGGCTACCACATCAGTGATGTAACAGTGGACAGCACATCAGTGGGTGCGGTGAGCAGCTACACCTTTACAAACGTTACAGCGGATCATACCATCTCTGCCAGCTTTGCCGTCAACACCTACACATTAGCAGGCGCAAACGGCACCATCAGCGGCACCACGCCGCAGACCGTGAACTACGGTGCCGACGGCAGTGCGGTAACAGCTGTACCGGCCACCGGCTACCACTTCGTAAACTGGAGTGACGGCTCAACAGCCAATCCCCGTACCGACACCAGCGTCACAGCCGACATCAGCGTCACGGCGAACTTTGCCGTCAACACCTACACATTAACCTACACAGCAGGCGCAAACGGCACCATCAGCGGCACCACGCCGCAGACCGTGAACT
>JAADGL010000049.1 GCA_013152385.1 Acidobacteriota bacterium | reverse complement strand
GGAATCCGGGCTCTTTGAGCATTTTGACACCATAATCGGTGTGGACGAAGCGGGACGCGGCTGCCTTGCCGGACCGGTGTATGTCTGCGCGGTTTCCTGCCCCCGGAACCGGTTTGATGAATTGCTGAGCCTGAAAAAATTAACCGATTCCAAAAAACTCACGCCCCGGCAGCGGGAACAGGTTCTAAACGCGCTTTTTGCGATGGGGATTTCGTATCGGATTTCCGTGGTCAGCCACCGGATTATCGATAATATTAACATTTTACAGGCGGCAAGGCTGGGCATGAAGCGGGCGGTGGAGCGGCTGGAATTACCGGAAGGGGCTTGTCCCGTTGTGGCGGTGGACGGAAACCAGCCCATTGAAACGAAATACCCTCAGTTTACTGTGGTGAAAGGCGATTTGAAGTTCAAAACCATTGCCGCCGCATCTATCTTCGCGAAAGTGCTGCGGGACAGATTTATGACGGCGGTGGCGAAAAGGTGGCCCTGTTACGGCTTTGAAAAGCACAAGGGCTATCCCGCTGCGGCTCACAAAGCGGCACTTCGGGACTTCGGCCCCTGCCCGATTCACCGGTTGACTTTCCGGGGCGTTCTTCCGGAAAACAATCGGTGATGCGCTGACGACCGACGCCAGAAGGGCTGAGCATGTTAAAATTAAAAAAAAGGAGGTTCCATGCCCTGGGTTGCAAAGCTGACTGCGCTTTTGAATGATGTGGTGAAAGGGAAAGAGGAAGCGGTGAAGATGTCGGTGGTGACACTGGTTTCCGGCGGCCATCTGTTGATTGAAGATGTTCCGGGAGTGGGGAAAACAACGTTGGCGCTGGGCCTTGCCCGGGCAACTGCGTGCAGTTTTAACCGGGTTCAGTTTACCAGTGATCTTCTCCCTTCGGATATCCTAGGTGTCAATATGTACAATCCCGCCGAACAGAGTTTCCGGTTCAAGCCGGGGCCGATTTTTGCAAATATTGTGCTGGCGGATGAAATTAACCGGACAAACCCCAAAACCCAGTCCGCTCTGCTGGAGGCCATGAATGAGCACAAGGTTTCCATAGACAGGGAAACCCATGATCTCCCGCATCCTTTTATGGTGATTGCCACTCAAAATCCGGTGGAATATCATGGAACTTTCCCTCTCCCTGAAAGCCAGATGGATAGATTCATGATGCACCTGCATATGGGATATCCGCCGTTTGAACAGGAAAAAAAGGCGTTGATGGAGATGCGGCCCATTGAGGATCTGGAAAAACTGACTCCCATTGTGACGGTGGAAGAGATTTTGAAGGCCCGGGAGCAGGTGAGGAAAATTTTTGTGGATGAAAGCCTGGTGGAATATATTCTTCAGATTGTTGGGGCAACCCGGAAACATGAGGAAATCCGTCTTGGTGTCAGTACCCGGGGGGCAAGGTTTATGGTGCAGGCTTCCAAAGGCTACGCGTTTCTTCACGGACGTGATTTTGTGGTTCCGGATGATATTCAGGCGGTGGCGCCGTTCGTGATCGGCCATCGGCTCCTTTTAAAACGGAATCATGAAATCCGTCATTCCCGGGAGTTGGTGGCGTCTATTATCCGCGGGATTCCCCGGCCTGTCTGATCGAGAATGAAACTGACACGTGAGGGCAAAGGGCTTATTGTTACCGGTGTTCTGGTGGCAATGGCGGCTCTGAATACCGGAAATAATCTGATTTACCTGCTCACCGCCCTGATGCTGGCGCTGGGCATTCTGGATGTGGCGGCAGGCTGGTTCAATCTGAGAAAAATCAGCGGTGATGCGGATGTGGAAGAACCGGTATACGCGGAAGAAGAATTATCCGTAACCTTCCGTTTTCTGAATGAAAGAAAGCATGGCACATCCTTTCTTGTCAAACTGCTGGACCCGGCTGCCGGATTGTCGGCGACAGCTCCCCGGATTGCGCCGGACAGCATGACAACGATTCGAAGCCAGGCGGTTTTCCGGCGGCGGGGGCGGGTATGCCTTTCCGAAATGAAACTGGTTTCCGGCTACCCTTTCGGCTTTTATCAAAACAGCCGGAATTTAAAGAATCCGAAACATTTTCTTGTTTATCCGAAATTAATGGATGTCCGGAATTTGCTGGAAGGAAGCCGGGGAATGACCGCCGACGGGGTGCTGCCGCATCCGGCGGGGGAGGATTTTACCGATATCCGGCCCTACCGGCAGGGAGACCCCATGCGGGATATTCACTGGAAGGCTACGGCAAAGTCCGGGCATTTTATGGTGAAAGAATTCCGGGCCGGAATTTCCAGGCAGGTAACGGTGGCGCTGGATTCCGGTGTTGAGGCGGATATGGAAACACTGGAAAAAGGAATTTCACTGGCGGCTTCGCTGGTTGATTTATTTTTTTCCGACGGCATTCCGGTTCGGCTTCTGACCCCGGGGGCGGCCAGTACTCCGGCCCGGAGCCGTGAACAGTTCTATCACATCATGGATATGCTCGCATTGCTGCAACGGGAGGCGGTTGATGCCGCATTTCCTCCGGTTGAAGCCGGAGAGGCGGTTTTTGTGATTTTGTGCAGCCGGAATTCACCATTCCGAAAACTGGCGCAGGGTGCCGCGGGGGTGTTTGATGCAGCGGCGTTATAAATGGGCACTTTTTTTTATTGTGATCATCAGCCATACGGCGCTGCTCATCACCGGGGAAATGCCGAAACCGCTCTTTTTTCTGATGCCGGTGACAGCTGCGGGTTATTTGTCCCTGATCCGGGGGAAAGCACCGGCCGGGCGGTGGATTCTCAATATCGCGGCGTTTGCGACACTGGTTTTCTTTATATGCGATATGTTTATAATTTCCGGCGACCTGCTTATTGCCGTGGGAAATCTGACCCTCGCCTTTCATGCAATTAAAAGTTTTGATATCCGGACACCCGGTGACGGGCTGCAAGTATTTTTTATGTCGGTGATTCAGCTTGTTGTGGCTTCGGAACTGGGGCAGCCATTGGTATTTGCCGTAATTTTTCTTATTTTCATAGCTTCTTCAATCTTGTTTATTATGGCTTCTTATCAGGCTGCGGAAGTGGAGGAAATGCCCAGGGGACTGATGAAGTCAGGAATTGTACTGACCCTGTTTGTACTCCCGCTGGTCGCAGTGGTTTTTATTGTAATACCGAGAGGGGCAGGGGGGTTGTTCGGGAGCCGAAACCGTCAGAAGGCTATGTCCGGATTTGACGACAAGGTTTCTCTGGGTACTTTTGAGGAGGTAATCGGCTCTGCGGATGTGGTGATGCGGATTTCCCTGCCCGGGGGAAAACCTGTGGCACCCTACTGGCGGGGGAAGGTGTTTGAAACTTATGAAAAAAATTCATGGGAAAGCAGATGGACCCGCGGGTTTCCCTATCGGAACCGGAAAGGTGTGGTTCAGTTTACGCGGAAATTTCCCAAAGGCGGAATTGTTCAGGAGATTCTGTTAAAGCCTCCCAAAAGCGGGACGGTTTTCGGCCTCAGTGAAATTGCCCGGATTGAATGCGACAGCCGATGGGTGGTACGGTATCCCAACGGTGAAGTGGCGGTGTCCAGACGGCGGAAGAAACGCCTGAATTACCGTGTGGTCAGTACCGGGAAGCGCCCCCGTGTCCGTTTTCAGACACTGGCTCTCTACCTGCAGTTTCCGGAGGGGATGGCGCGTACCCGTAGACTTGCCGCCCGAATCACGGCAGGAGAAACGGACGCTGCCGGAAAGTGCCGGGCTATCATGCAATGGTTGGGAAAAAACTGCAGCTATTCTCTGAAAGTTCCCCTTGCCGAGAATGTGGGAAACCCTATTGAAGATTTTCTTTTTGATACAAGAAAGGGATATTGTGAATACTACGCAACTGCCATGGTGTTGATGCTTCGGGCGGTGGGGGTGCCGGCCAGGATTGTGGCCGGCTACCGCGGGGGGGATTTTAATCCTTACGGGGGCTACTACGTGGTCCGTCAGGCCAATGCCCACACCTGGGTGGAAGCAGCCATCGGAACCCGATGGGTACGGTTTGACCCGACACCGGCCACAGAATTTTCAGCGCGTTCCTTTTTCAGTAATTATGTTGATATTCTGGGCTTTGTGTGGGACCGCTATGTGGTGGGCTTTTCCACGGAAGACCGTCAGGCGGTACTGAAAGGGGTGAGTCTCAACGGTTTTGGGTTCAAAAACAGCGGGAGTGTGACAGCCGCGGTGATTACGATGCTGATTTTTCTCGGCATTTTTCTGATATTGGGAAGAATGTTTCAGGTATGGGCTCGAAGGCGGAAGTTTTTGCGGCAGATGGTTCCGGTTTCGCTTCTCGCATTGAAAATGGAGAAATGGCTTGCCCGGAACTATCCGGAAACAGCGGGGCTTTCATGGAGAAAAGCGGTAAAGCAGATTCAAGACCATTCTCTTCAAGCCCACTTGACAGAGTTTTTCAAAAAATATGAAGCCATGCGTTTCGGCAGAGGTGCCTGCTGTACCAGAACGCAATTGGCAGGTTTGCGGGCCCTTGCCGC
>JAADGL010000002.1:19230-41750 GCA_013152385.1 Acidobacteriota bacterium | reverse complement strand
CAGAGTTTTTCAAAAAATATGAAGCCATGCGTTTCGGCAGAGGTGCCTGCTGTACCAGAACGCAATTGGCAGGTTTGCGGGCCCTTGCCGCAGATATTTGGAAACACCGTTAGCCTGAGATGAAAAGCAGGGACAAGGTTGTCTGCTTTCATGAAATAAAATGATTCGGAATTGCGCTTTCCGGTATTCCGGGATAATGCTATTTCGGAATGCTTACCGCAATGCGGAAGCCGATGTCATTTCGTTTTGTTGTCGGCAGAGTGCCTGCCCGGTGGCTGGAGCGGCAGGCAAAATCACTGCTTCGGTAACTTCCGCCCCGGATAATCCGCCGGTCTCCCCATGCTCTGAAAACAGGGTTTTTACTCTCATTTTTTTCATATTTTTGAAAAAAACGGTAACTGCTGCCCCGGTATTTCTTGTTTTTTCCGGGGAAAACAGGGTCTTGATAGCGGTCCGAACACCATTCATATACGTTGCCGGACATGTCATAGAGGCCGAAATTGTTCGGTTTTGTGCTTTTTACCGGCCGGGTGCGGCCCCTTCGCTTTTGTCCGCTGATACAGTATTGATGATCCATTTCGTTTCCCCAAAAGAAGACGGACATGCGGCTTGCACGGCAGGCATATTCCCATTCCGCTTCGGATGGCAGCCGGACAATGAGCCCGGTCTTCTGTGACAGCCATTTGCAGTATGCCAGAGCATTTTCCCAGCTGACGTTGATAACCGGCCGGTTTCCACGGCCGAATCCCGCGTCTTTTGGAAGTGGCAGCCCGGTTTCTTTACAGAACAGCCCGTATTCATTAAAGGTGACTTCATGTCTGCCGATGGCAAAGGGGTTGATTTTGACCCAGACGGTCGGCAGATTGTCACCTGTTCCGGTTTTTTCCGCAGGGGAAGCTCCCATGGAGTAGCTGCCGCCGGGCAGGACGGCCAGCTCAAGTTTTTTTACAAGTTCCGGAAAATTTTGTTTTGTCCGGAGTTTTTTAAGGGCGGTCAGGGCTTTTGCCCGGTGAGCTGCATTTTGCCCGAAATTTTTCAGGTAATTTTCAAAAGCGGCAATGGTGTTTATCAGGATTGCCCGATTAAATGCCTGCCTTTCTTTTTCGGATTGGTCCAGAAAATTTCGGGCTTCTTTGAAATGCCGGGCATTTTTCCCGAAAGATTTCAGGTAGGCTGTGTATTTGGCCGGGGAACCGGATTGCACCGCATTTAGGTAACAGTTTTCATCTTTTTGAATCCGGTTTGACCGTGTAATGAAAAAAACCGCTGCCAGCGCGAGGATGAAAACGATGGCTGTAACGGAAAGAATCAGGCTGTATTTTCGTTTTTTTCTATTTTTTTCAATCCGAATAGATTGGCTCATGGTTTCCCGGGCAAACTCTTCTCTGCGGATGGCCTGCACAAGCCGTCGATGGATTTCAATGCCCGCTTTCAGATCGAACCGCTGTTCTGTGACCAGAATCTCATCCAGTGCTTTGACTTTGTCTTTTCGCTCTTTCAGTGTGGTTTCCGGAAGTTTCAGAATTCGCTCATACTCCTGCCTCGCCATTTCCAATTGTTTTTCCCGGACAAGGGCTTTTGTGACCCGATAGGATGTGGTCTGATTATTCTGAATCCGGACTTTATCGGTGAAGTGGAAATTTTCACCGGAAACACGGATGCGGATGATCCCTCGTTTCAGGTCGGGTATATTTACAGGGCAGTTGTAATTTGTCCCCTCAAGCTCTATCCGGCATCCCTCCATTTCACTTTCCACGGTGAGAACGCCTCCCCGTTCTTCCAGAACAAGGCGGATGTTCAGCTCCGGCAGGTTGAGAAAGATTTCTTTGCCGGCAAAGTGGCGGTCAGTGCTGCCTTCCAGTATATGCCGTCCGTATGGAACGTCCCGGAATGTGAAAGTGGCATTGTCGGTGAGTCCGGTCTCTTTGCCGTCCAGTGAGAGGGCACAGTTCATGTTGGTGCGGACGTGAATGGTTCCCGTCCGGTTTTCCGATGGTGTGTGATTCGCATCCCTGTTCATTGTTTTTACTCCCCACCGCATTTTTTATAATTATAACGAAAAAACAGGATTGCGCAAACCGGGTATGGTGATCCGGCGTGAGTTTCTGATTGTGATCCACGAAGAAAAGGATCAGGCGATTCCCTGTTTTTTAAACCGCGATTTCCCATTCATTTTCTCCTGTCTGTTTGATTCACCTGTTTTTTCGCGGGGCGGGGACAGCGCTTTCATTATCTTTCCATGGATCGAATCTTCAACCACAGAAGGATAAGAAGAATGAGAATAAAGCCGCTGAACCGGTAAAACCCTGTGCGCCGTTTTTCCACTTCCGTCAGGCTCTCTTTCGCTATTTTATGGACTTTTTTTACATCATTCTGCACATTTTTCACCGCTTTTTCCACGTAATTGCCATCGAATTTGTGAACAGCGGTGCGGGAAAGGATGTATTTGGTTTTCGCGTCCTGGAGGGTCAGCATGGCATCATCCATGAGCATTCCCTTTTCCGAAGCGGTTGTTACCAGTTTTTCACTTTTATTGAGTTTTCTTTTGATTTGAGTCAGGGATTGATACATGTTCTCCATGGTTTTGAATGCTTCTTCTCCCGGTTCATGGCAGTTCAGACAGATACCTCCTTTTTTGGAAAGCATGGCATCGGTGGGATGGAGGATGGCATGGTTGCCGTGGCACTCCACACAGCCCTTCAGCCCCATCTCGTCCCATGCCTTGTGCGGGCTTTCATCAAAGAGTTTTCTGTTCATTACATGGCAGGTTCCGCACACTTTTTCCACCGATTTTGCCCCGGGCGGTGCAGCGCCGTGATTTCCGTGGCAGTCATTGCAGGTAGGCGCAGACAGGTCGTGTTTTTTGTACAGGGCATTCGCATGAACACTTTTTTTGTATTCGGTTACTTCGTTCCCCGAGATCCCGAACACGGCCATCAGTTTTTTGTTTCCGTGGCATTTTGCGCAGGTTTCCACTACTTTTGCCGGATAAACATGGGAGCGCGGGTTCATGGCTTTGAGAATATCATGGGCGCCATGGCAGCTGACACAAGTGGCGGCCCTGCCATCCTTTTTCTTTATGATGTTGATGCCGTGGTTGGAGGTCAGGTAGTTTCTCAACTGATCCGTACGGGCATTGGGATTGTATTTTTTCATGAAAGGTTCATCTGCATGACAGTTTCCGCACAGTTTTACAATCCGGATGGGGCCGGGTTTTCCAATCCACCCCTTTTCCCGGTTGTGAGCTGCATTCGTTTTTTCTGCAGCCGGGTCTCCGCCGTGGCAGTCCGTGCAGCTGATGCCGGCTTGACGATGAACACTGGCCCGCCACTGTATTACGGGGCGGGACAGTTGTTCTTTCAGCGAAATATGACAGTTTTCACAGGATGTTTCGGTTCCGGAAACATTGAAGCCAAATGTGACTATCGCGCATAAAATCAGAATTGATCTTGTTTTCATTTCATGCCTCCTGTCAGTACAAGCGGGCATAGACGGTAATGGCCACCAGAAAAACCAGTGCCAGAATACCGAAAATTGTAAACCATGTTGATTTTTTGTCCCGGGATGCTTTCCGGTCAAGGAAAGGAACCAGCAGTATTATTATTCCGCCGATGTTGATGAGGGCAATGCCCGCAAGTTCACCGGAGATTCCCACAATGGATGATGGCATCCATTTCAGAATCTGGTACATGGGCAAAAAATACCATTCGGGCTTGATCCCTGCCGGTGCGGATGCGAAGGTGTCCACCGGATGCCCCAGTTCCCAGGGAAAAAACGTTGCCAGGCCAACAAGAATTACCAGCGCCCCCAGCCACATCATCAGGTCTCGAAGCATGAAATCGGGGAAGAATGGGATTTTACCATTTTCTTTCACCTCAATCGGTCTGCTCATTCCCTGCACTTGAACGAGGATGAGGTGAATGCTCAAGAAAGCAATGATTATCAACGGGAGTACGGTGACGTGAATTGCGAAAAAGCGGCTGAGTGTAATTCCGGTTACATCCGTTCCTCCCCGGAGCAGTTCCAAAAGCCAGTGACCGATAAGTGGAGTGGCGCCGACGCTTTCTGTTCCCACACGTGTTGCAAAATAAGCCAGCTCATTCCAGGGAAGAAGATAGCCGGTGAAGCCGAATGCCATGGCCAGCGTCAGGAGAATAAATCCCGAAACCCAGGTCAGCTCCCGTGGTTTGCGATAGGCTTTTAAAAAATACTTGGCAAACATGTGAATGAAAATCGTGAGAATCATCAGGTTGGCAGACCAGGAATGGATGGAGCGGATCAGCCAGCCGAACCGGATCCGGGTGACGATGAATTTAACACTTTCATATGCGTTTCCGGTGGTCGGTTTATAATACATCAAGAGGAGGATACCGGTAATAACCTGCACCATAAAAAAGAACAGAGCCAGTCCGCCGAAAAGATGGAACGGTGTGTACCGGTGTTTCGGAACAGTCTTTTCCAGCGTCAGATGGCGGACGGCGGACAGATCCAACCGTTCTTCCAGCCATGTGGTGATTTTTTTTAACATCAGGTGTTCTCCTTTTGCACTATGATTTCATTTCCCTTCACAAAGCATTTGTACTGTTCCAGAGCCCGGGGAGGTGGGCCGGAAATCACATTGCCGTTCAGGTCATAGTGCCCATTGTGGCAGGCACACCAGATGTCCTGATCTTCACTGCTGTACTGGACAGTGCAGCCAAGATGGGTGCATACGGCTGTAAACGCACGGTTTTCACCATCCGGTGTCATTATTAAAATTCCCGGTTTGCTTCCGAACTTAAAAATTTTTCCGGAGTTAGGTGTTAATTCGTTGACTTTTGCCGCTACCACCGAAGATACGGTGTCACCATTTTGTTTCACGGGGCTGAGATACTGAATCACGGGGCCGAATACCGCAGCCAATCCGCCGAGGCTGAAGATGCCCAGAAATCCGTTGAGAAAATTTCGCCTTGATAAAGCCATATACGGTCCTCCCAAAAGTAAAAAAACAGAGTTCATATTAAAAATATTATGTACTTATGAAGAGGATAATACCCGGAATTACGGGAAAAGTCAATGAACGGGGGGCTTAACCGTAAAGTGATGATTTCCTTTCCGGAATCCTTCTCTCTGAACGCAGTGCGGTTTCCCATGATATAATGGCCACCGAACCGGATACCGGTTCGGGAGGGGCAATGAGTTTTGGGTACATCACCCGTCGGTTCCGTTTCTGTGCTTCCCACCGTTACTGGGTTTCGAACTGGACCGAGGAAGAGAATCAGGCGATGTTCGGTTCCCGTACATCGAAATACGGGCATGGGCACAACTATATCCTTGATGTGACATTGAAAGGAGAAGTGAATCCCGTGACCGGAATGGTGATCAATCTATCTGAAGTGAAACGGATTATCGGGGCAGTGGTCAAGCGTTTTGACCACCGTTTCTTGAATGTGGATTTGCCATGGTTTTCTGATCTTCAGCCTACAGCGGAGAACGTGGCGCGGGTTTTCTGGAACCTGATAGAACCCGGCCTGCCGGCAGGGGTTTTTCTCCACAGGGTTCGCCTTTACACAACAGAGAGTGTATTTGCCGAATTTTTCGGTGACGAAGGAGAAGCGGTATTCAGTAAACGTTTTTCTTTTTCCGCTACCCACAGGTTGCAAAGTGACAGCTTGACTGAAAAGGAAAACCGGGATGTGTACGGGAAATGTAATAACGAACACGGGCACGGCCATAATTATGAAGTGATTGTTTCTGTTCAGCAGCTGATTGATGCTGTAACGGGGATGACAATGCCATTGAAAGAGTTGGAGAAAAAGGTTCGGGATTTCCTGAACACGGAACTTCAGGGGAAACGGCTGGATATGGAAGTGGCATATTTCAGAAATAAACCGGCCACATCGGAGAATCTGATTTCATTCATTCGTGAAGGCCTGGAGCAGAAGTTAGGGCCCTGTTTGTATCGGATTAAATTGAAAGAAACAAACAACAATTTTTTTGAAACAGGGGAGCTGTTTGATGGACAGTAAGGAAAGATTCGATAAACTGAAATATCACGTGGAAGAAATCTTGAAACTTGTGGGGGAAGATCCGAAACGGGAAGGCCTTGTGGATACTCCGAAACGGGTAGCGAAGATGTACCTTAACGAACTCCTCACCGGATATGGCCAATCCATTGACGATGTGGTCAACGGTGCGGTATTCCGGTCGGATTATCAGGAGATGATTGTGGTCCGGGACATTGATTTCTATTCCATGTGTGAGCATCACATGGTTCCTTTTTTCGGTGTTGCTCATGTGGCGTATATCCCGGATGGGAAGATTATCGGTCTTTCGAAGATTCCCCGTATGGTGGATATGTTTGCCCGACGGCTGCAGATTCAGGAGCAGATGACGGTGGAAATCGCTCACACATTGGAAAAACTTTTGCATCCGAAAGGAGTGGCGGTGGTGATGGAGGGAATTCATCTGTGTTCGGTGATGCGGGGAGTTCAGAAACCCCGGAACAAAATGGTAACATCTGAAATTCTCGGTGCTTTCAGGAATAATCACAAAACCCGTGAGGAATTTCTCAGCCATATCTCCCGCCCTTTCCATTTGAACGAATAGCCGGAGCAGGGAATGCGGCACAGCGGAGAGAAACAGGCAGCACAACATTAATGTTGAACAAAGACAGGGAGTGAACAGATTGTATTGCCCTATATTTGTTTCCATACTCGGTCCTGTTTTTTGTTGTCCATATTCATATGCTCAAATATGCTTTTGCCCTTTTTTACCAAATTGCGCTATACTGAACATAACAAAGTAAGACGGGAAGGTGGGCAAAGGGTGAGGCGAGTTGCTCTGGTTCAGGTCATTGTTTTTTTTCTGGTCGTGCTGCTGCTGGGTGGTGTGTGGTATCTTCAGCAGGAGAACAAGACCGGGTTTGTCAGGAATGAATTTCAAGTTGTAAGCCGTCAATTCTCCATTCGCCTTCAGGAATTTATCAATACAAGAATTGCCATTACGGAAAACCTTGCTGCAGAATTACAGGGCGTGGGGGTGAATCCCGATGATTTTCAGTCACACGCACTGAAGTTATATCATAAATTTCCCGGTTTCAAAGCGATTGATCACATCAATGATCGTGGAATTATTGATGTGGTGGTCCCATTAAAGGAGAATAAATCGGTACTCTTTCTTGATTTAACAAAAACAGACCGGTTCAAAGCATTTTTTCGTACAGCTATGAGAACCGGCTTGACAGTTGTTTCCACTCCGATTCAACTGGTGAACAAAAAGCCCGGATTTGTGGTGATGGCACCTATTTCGGGGGAGAAAGGCCCGGTGGGTGTTGTTGCGGGCGTTTTTGATGTGGACCGCGTGATGCGACTTTGTTTTACGAAAATGGAATTGGCGACATATCGCTTCCGGTTGACAGACACGGAAGCACGGAATGTACTTTTCCCGCCCGGGGGGCATACTTCCGTTTTGCGAAATTCAAAGCAGTATTGTGAGAGAGTGGCACTCAGTGTCGGATCCAGAACCTGGAATATGGAGGTGATTCGCCCCCGGGAATCGGGGTTCAGCCTGTTGTTTGCGTTTTTAAGCTGGTTCGCTATTTTCTTTGTTGCAGGGACAATTTCATATTTTGTCGGGCGGTTTCTTAAAAACAACCATGAACTCAAGGTTAATGAATCCCGGTTTCGAGCTTTATTGGATGCGATTCCCGATGCTTTTATCCTTCTGGAACCGGATGGAAAGGTTGTTGATTATCACGCACCGAGAGGATGGGTTTGCTTTGAAACCCTTTCCGATGACATTATCCGCTCCGGTGATTTTCTCAGCGCCTTAATGGAAGACAGCCTGAAGGCTCATTCGGCGAAACTTCTTCGCCACTGTGTCGAAAAACACCAGATTCAGGAGATGGAAGTGCATTTATCCGGGCCGCACGGAGGACAGGATGTGGAAATGCGCTTTATCCCGTACGGGAAGGACCTTACTCTTCTGATGATACGGGACATCAGCCGGCAGAAACAGGCGGAAAAGAGATTGAATGCTTCAATGGAACGCTATCAGACAATTTTTGAGGCGTCACAGGACCCGATTTTCATTACAACCAAAGGAGGGCGAATGGTAGAGATGAATCGGGCGGGGCTGGATTTCTTTGGCGCCAAGACCCTGGGGCAGCTGAAGGCTTTGCAGGTGGAAGATGTATACGAAAACAGGGATGACAGAAAAAAGCTGATAGAGGACTTGCAGCGGGACGGATTCGTGCGGAACCGCCGCCTGACATTGAGACGGATAGACGGAACTACACGGGAGGCCATGATTTCGGTGCGCCTGCAGCAGAATGAGTTTGGCGGCGAAAAGCTTCTGGTGGGAACACTCCATGATATCACCGAACTGGTCAATCTTCAGGAACAATTGTTCCAGGCGCAGAAAATGGAAAGTATCGGCCGGCTTGCGGGAGGTGTGGCGCACGATTTTAACAATATTTTGAGTGGAGTGATGGGATACGCTTCATTGATGAAATCAAAAATGTCTTCGGCACATCCTTTTTACGATTATGTGGAAACCATTGAACGGGGGGCAGTCCGCGCCGCAGAACTGACTGCCCGCCTCCTTGGCTTCGCGAGAAAGGGACAATTTTCCATGGTTCGCCTCAATGTCAACACAATTGTATCGGATACGGCAAAACTTCTGCAGAGTACCATTGCAAAAACAATAGAAATTAAACTGAATCTCCTGGATGATGTGCCTGCTATTTGGGGAGACCCGTCTCAGATTCACCAAGTGGTAATGAATCTCTGTGTCAATGCGCGGGATGCTATGCCGGACGGCGGCAGGCTGACACTTTCCAGCGGCAGCCGTTACATTGCCAACCCGCCCGGGACACCGGAACGCCCGCTTCAGGAAGGAACCTATGTTTTTATTCGGATTAAAGACACCGGAAGCGGAATGAATGCCGAAACCAAACAGAAAATATTTGAACCGTTTTTCACCACAAAAGCGGATAAGGGAACAGGCTTGGGTTTGGCGATGGTGTATGGAGTTGTCCAGAATCACGGCGGATTTATTGACGTGGAAACAAAACCTGGAATTGGCAGCACTTTTACGATTTATTTTCCGGAAGCCGGGAGAAATAAGGAGAAAGAAATTGTGATAAGCGAAGAAGACAGGACAACCCGCACCGAGACCGGCTGTGTTTTGTTTGTTGACGATGAAGCTGATAACCGTTCATTGGCAAAAGAAATTCTGGGAATTCATGGAATTGAGGTGATTCCCGCCGCTGACGGGCTGGAGGCGCTTGAGCTGTACCGGAAAAACCGGGATAAAATTGACGCAGTTGTTTTGGATATGATCATGCCGAAAATGGATGGGAAGGAAGTATTTTTCGAGTTGAAAGAAATGGATGAATCCGTAAACGTCATGCTCATCAGCGGATACTCAAATGACGGTGAAATCAAGAAGTTGACCGATGAGAATAAACTTCTTTTCCTGAGAAAACCATTTAAGATTGACGAAATGGTTCGAAAAGTTCAGGAACTGATTTCCCGGAAAAAATAGTTGTCCGAAATCCTGGATATCCGTATTTAACAGATTTCTTTTATTTTGTTTTTCCCTGCAGGATTCGGATAGTATGACTGTCAAATTCAGAAACTGCCGGATTATATTTCAGTAAATTGTCCAGCGTTTCCCGGAAAGAATGCCCGAGAAACCCGTCTTTTTCCTTCATTTGAAATCCTTTTTCGGCAAATTGAACAGCTTTCAGAGCATTTTGCACTGCTGAAATTCCCCGCATGGCGCAGCTTCCCTTGGCACCGTCACAGAACGCTCCGGCGACAGCTGAAATATAATTCCGGTATGCAGCGGGAAACAGTTCCATCCGGTTTTCCAGATACAGAAATGCAGCGACCAGCCCGGCCCCCGCGGCGTACAGAACGCCGCAGGTGGAGGAAACGGCACCGAACCTTGCCGTGACCAGCGATGTAACCAGCGCGGACAGGGTGACCGCTTTCAGGCGTTTTTCGGGGTCGGCATCCTCCCTTTTTGCTACCGCGAGAACCGGCACAATGGAAGTCAGGCCCTTGTTTCCGGAACCGGCACAGCTCATGACCATGATGGGGTCTCCCGTCATTCTGGAAAAAATGGCACCGGAAACCAGATCGTCCCTGTCTCCGTCCAGGTGTGTTTTGCCGTAACGGGCGGCTTCTGCGTTACACCGGATTCCCTTTTCCAGTGTTTTTCGGAGAGTCGGGTCCTGTATCGCCGTTTCTATCATCTCTTCCCAGTTCTGCCAGTTATAATCATTGTCATCGAAAGAAAGAAAAGAAGCTCCGGGTTCATTTTTTTCTGCAGAAAAAACGGTATCCCCGTTCAATGTGACGGAGCAAAGAGCAGTGTGGCTGTCTTGAATCAGTGCATCAGCTTTGTTTCTGTCATTTTCCGCTGTAATTCGAATGAATAATTTCTCTCTTGTCTCAATCTCTACCCGTACATGGTTGTTTTCTACAAATTTTTTGCTTTTCTCCACCGTTCCCGGGGTCAAATCCAAAAAAACCGAGAGTTTTTTTTCCGGATTTCCAATATAAAAACCGAACGCGGCAGCCAACTCGCTTCCGGTATTTCCTTCCCCGTTCGGGATTCCGGCGGCAAAGGCATTTTTGTAGGTACGGTGGTCCAGCTCCACAAGAAGCCTGTCCGGTTCACCGGGAAACACAGAACCCACCCATGCGGCCGCGTATGCGATGGCGGCGGGTTCGGTACAGCCGGAGGTAAACTCAAGGGCATTCAGAATCTTTTGAGACAAAATATTCATGACAGCCTCCAATCCCGCTCAAAGTACCACGGTGATGAATCCATGTCAATCGGGGTTGCGCATGATACCTTGGCTATGGGCGGCGGACGGCATGCTGCGCCGGATATTAAATATTGAATTAAAGATAAGAAAAATCATAGAATTGACTATTATTACTTTCTTTTTTTCCGGCCGGAACACGGGTGCCAAAGGTGAACGGAACACATTTCTTCACAGTTTTACCGGAACCGGCATGAACGAGAGGATAAAAATAATCAGAGCGAGAAGCGCCAGCTTTTTCCGGGTGGAGTCCAGTTCCTCCGACATGTAGGGCAGGGCGGGGTGACGGAGGCCCAGGAGAAGAAGCAGGCCGATCCACAAAAGCCAGCCCTCGTAAAAATAAGAAAGTAAGGCAAGAATTCCAATGAGGGAAAAAGAAAGCCTGTTGGCCTTTTTCCCCAGTACGGCATAGGCGATATGGCCGCCGTCCAATTGTCCCACCGGCAGCAGATTCAGGGATGTGACCAGCATGCCGATCCAGCCGGCGAAGGCGGTGGGGTGGAGGAGAACATCCCCTCCGGCCGGGATGCGGGGAAAGAGGATAGGTTCCAGAATCATGTAAAGAACCGGTTTCCCGAAATCAATAAAGCTTCCGGGTGCCGGGTTCACCGTAATGATGCGGGAAAGAAAGAGCCCGGTAATCAGAACCGGAACCGCCACAGCAAAACCGGCAATGGGGCCGGCAATTCCCACGTCAAACAGTTCCCGTTTGCCGAAAAACGGGGACTTGATGCGGATAAATGCCCCGAAAGTGCCGATGAGGGTGGGAGCGGGGACAAAATAGGGCGGTGTTACGGTAAGGCCGTATTTCTTTGCGGTGAGGTAGTGTCCCATTTCATGGCTGAAAAGAATTGCCATCAGCGGGACAGAATATGTAAGCCCGCCGATCCAGAACGATAGATTGAATATGGTGGTATGGGTTAGATAAAACTGTTCAAAATTGCTGCCGCCGATGAAAGTAGTGGTGGCAAAGGTCAGGATAAAAAGTGTGGTGCTCAGCAGAAACTGTTTCCGGCTCATGACGAAACTGTAACATAATGAAACGGATTTGAAAACCGGCCATCCGGCACTGTTGTACGGATTGTGACTTTTTCCGATTCTGTCCGCCAAGCTTTTTGTGGTGCCGGCCCCGCGGATAGGCTACACTGAGAATGCGGAACAATGAAGTGGCGGCATGTTGGCCGCCGCTTTGTAAAAAGGGAGAGGGAAGAGAATATGACGGATCAACAGTTTTTATATCAGGAAAAACAACAATATTTTGCGCAGTGCGGCAGAGGAATCGAAGAGTTTGCCGCCGAAGAACTGGCTGAATTGGGAGCCGGCAATCCGGAACCCGCATATCGGGGCGTCTATTTTACCGCATCGAAAACAGTCTTGTATGCCGTCAACTATTGTTCAAGGATTTCCAGCCGGATATTGGCGCCTCTGGTTCATTTCGGCTGTCACACCGAAAAGGTGCTTTACAGAAAAGCGATGGAAATTGACTGGTCCCGTTTTCTTTCACCGGATCAGACTTTCGCGGTATTTGCCAATGTTTCCGGGAGTCAGATCAATCACTCCAAATTTGCCGCTCTCCGGGTAAAAGATGCCATCGCGGATTTTTTCCGTGAAAAAACGGGAATCCGGCCCAGTGTAGATACGAGAGAACCGGATTTATGGGTGAATCTGAATCTCCGGGACAATTTTGCCACCATCAGCGTGGATACTTCCGGTGGGGCGCTACATCGGAGGGGATATCGTAAATCCTCGGTTCCGGCACCGCTGCAGGAAACACTGGCAGCTGCGGTTATCCGGATTTCCGGCTGGACAGGGGAGACGCCGCTGGTGGACCCCATGTGCGGTTCCGGTACGATTCCCGCGGAGGCGCTGATGGCATATTGCAGGGTGCCGGCAGGGTTTCGACGGGAAAAATGGGGCTTTACCCGGCTGCCGGATTTTGACGGGAAAGTATGGCGGAAGGTAAAGCAGGATGCCGACGGCCTTGTCCGTCCGCTTCCGGACGGACTGATTTCCGGTTTTGATATTGATGGGCGCGCGGTGGATGCGGCTTCTGAAAATCTGAGTGAAATCCCCGGCGGAGACAGAGTGCAGCTTCGGCGCCGGGATTTTCATGACTTGAAGGGATTCAGGGGAGTGACCATTGTTACCAATCCTCCCTATGGTGTCCGCCTCGGGGAACAGCAGTATGCCCAGCGGACAATCCGGGATTTCGGTGATTTTCTCAAACAAAATTGTACCGGCTCCACCGCTTGGATTCTCTGCGGCAGTGTCGGATTGATGAAACACATCGGGCTTCGTACCTCGAAACGGGTACCCTTGTTCAACGGGCCGTTGGAAACCCGTCTGGTAAAGCTGGATTTATATTGATTTTTTTTGGGAAAGGCCAGTTGAGGGTGAGTTATGAGCTGTGATACTCTCATGGGAACAGGTACAGAAAATGGGGAAAGGTCAAAAAGAATGAGATTTATTATTGCAATGAGTGTGCTTTTTTTGCTTATTCCGAAGATTTGTATGGCAAAGGGATGTGAACAAAATGAAAAGGAAATGAAATTGTTGAAGGCATATATTGCAGTAACAGCGAATCCATCGGACAATAATGTGAATAGGTTTTGTAAAAGGCTGGACGAATGGGGGTATCCGAATTATTTTAGTTTTACGCAAACAGATTTGAGAAATAATGCAGGATCCGTCATAAAAGCACTTATGAACTATGCAAAGCTGGGAAAACCAAAAGCAATAGAATCTCTTCTTAAATCGGAAATAATTGTGCTTCGCGACAACAATGTAGAATATTCGGAATGGCTTGGGGAGGAAATTTTTTTTATTGGCAGTAAAAACCTGCCAGGTCTCTTTACTGCTTTAAAAAAGCAAGAAGAACCAGTTAGAAATTACACATTGTATCTGCTCAAATTTCCGGTATCTGATAATCTCAATAAAAAACTGATACTCAAGCAATTAAAAAATCCAAGTATCAGAAGAAAATACCCGGACCTTGTGGAATGTTTTGAAAAAATCCCAGTAGGCAGAAAATCAGGGAATTCCCCGGCTACCCATCCCAAACCCCGCCCTTTTCGGCGGAATGAAGGATTTTAGCATAAATCGTCCCTGCCCGGTCAGAGCATAGAACACGCCGGCCCGTCGGTCCCGGATGCCGAATGGAAATCAAACAGGGTGCCAGAATCAAGAAAGCAAAGAACAAGATAGAGGGAACAGCGTGGCCGAACAATCCCGGACAAGAAAAACCATCCCGAAAGGCAAGTAAAATTTGACTTTACTCTGTTTCCTGTTTTCTTTTTCTCTGCCGCCCACGCCCAACGGCGGCGATCCGGTATCTGCAGAATATTTTTTATTATTTATCTGCGGGCGATCCTTTCCTCAATTCTTCCCGGATTTCAGTCAGCATTTTTTTCTGTTCAGGGGAGAGTCGGGCTGTCAGCAGCAAATCCGGCCGTTTGGTCAGGGTTTCCACCAGTTTCATTTTCATTCGCCATTTCTGAATCCGTTTGTGGTCGCCTGAAAGCAGGACTTGCGGTACTTTCTTTCTGTTGAATTCTGCCGGCCTGGTGTAGTGGGGATGATCCAGCAGGCCGTCAAAGAAGGAGTCGTTTTCCACCGATGCCGCTTCTTTCACAACTCCGCTGCATTGTCTGGCAATGGCATCCATGAGTACAATGGCGGCAGGTTCGCCGCCGGAGAGTACGTAGTCGCCGATGGAGATTTCTTCATCCACAAAAAGATCAACAATCCGCTGGTCAATTCCTTCATATCGTCCGCAAAGAAGGGTTATTCCGTCGAGTTTTGACAGGGATACGACTCTGGCATGTGTCAGCGGGGTGCCGGCCGGTGTCAGAAAGACAACCGGGCCGGGGGTGGATTTCTTTGATTTTTGAATGGCTTTGTACAGGGGGAGGGGGGTAAAAACCATTCCGCTGCCGCCTCCAAAAGGTTCGTCATCCACCGAATGGTAGTTGTCGGTGGTAAAGTCTCTGGGGTTGATGGTGGAAACACTCAGAAGCCTGTTGGAGACCCCTCTTCCGAAAACCCCTGTTTTACAAAATGGCTTGAACAGTTCGGGAAAAATTGTGATGACGGAAAAGCGGTACGGGGCCATTGCGGAACCTCCCTTGCATTAGCGGTTGATTTCTTCAAGGCCCTCCGGAAGATCAGCTGTAATCTGCCCTGTTTTCCGATTGACTTCAATACAGATTTCTTTTCGGAATGGAATCAGGATTTCCCCGTCTTCTCCCCGGACAACCAAAATATCGTTTCCGGGGTTTATCAGTACTTCTTTTACTTTCCCGATGATTCGTCCGGACACGTCGGAGACTGTCATGCCGCTCAGCTCGAAGTGGTAAAAAAAATCTTCGTCTTCGGTATTCCGGTTTTCAACAGGGATCAGAATTTCAGCGTTCCGAAGGGTTTCCGCGTCGTTCATTGTGTTTATGTTTTGAAATTTGATGACGACACGGCCTTTGTGCATCCGTGCTTTTTCCGCCTTCATGGTCCGGGAATCCCCGGTTTCTGTTCGAATCAGAAAATCGGATGTTTCAAAAAAACGCGAGGGGAAGTCTGTTTCGATGTTTACGATGACTTCCCCTCGAATGCCTTGCGGTCTTGCGATTTTGCCAATGGTAAGGAATTCAGGCGACATTCAGGGCTATTCTAAAATTTCCAGAACGAATCTTTTTTTCAGTTTCATCCCGGACGCGTTCAGAATGGTTCTGACAGCCCGGGCCGTTCTGCCCTGTTTGCCAATTACCTTCCCCAAGTCTTCGGGCGCGACCTTCAGTTCGAGGACGGTTGTCTGTTCACCTTCAATTTCCGTTACTTCCACCTGTTCGGGATGATCCACCAACGCTTTGGCAATTGCTACCATCAGATCTTTCATGTCTTCCTCCTTAGCTATTACAGGACTCCCTACCACTGACAAGATATCTTGATGTTATTTTACCCGATGTTTTCTTTTTTGAAAAGTGATTTTACAGTGTCGGAAACTTTTGCGCCCTGCTGTAACCAGCGGATGGCTTTTTCCTTGTCAATTTTCAATTCCGCAGGCTCGGTCAGCGGGTTGTAATACCCGATTTCTTCCACAAACCGGCCCGTGGGTGTATAGCTGTCTTCGGATACCACGATACGATAAAAAGGTTTTTTCTTTCTGCCCATTCTTTTGAGACGAATTGCAATCATGTTCTGTTACCTCCGTTATTGAAAAGGAAGATTCATATTCCTCATCTTTTTCATAGCTTTCATTTTACCAAGAACCGACGGGTTAGACAATTGTTTCATCATTTTGCGCATTTTGACAAACTGTTTCAGCAGGGCGTTGACTTCCTGAACCGGCCGTCCGCTGCCTCTGGCAATCCGCCTGCGGCGTTTCCCGTTGATAATGATATGGTTTTCGCGTTCTCTCGGGGTCATGGAATTGATAATGGCTTCCATGTGAATCATTTTTTTGTCATCCATCAGTTTTGAAGCGTTTTTTACCTGGGACATGCCCGGTACCATGGAGAGTATCTTTTCCATTGATCCCATTTTTTTGATTTGAACCAGCTGTTTCCGGAAGTCTTCCAGTGTGAACTGGTTTTTCGCAATCTTTTTCTGAAGCTGTTCCGCTTCTTTTTCATCCACAACGTCCTGAGCTTTTTCAATGAGGGAAAGCATGTCTCCCATGCCCAGTATCCGGGATGCCATCCGGTCGGGATAAAAGGGTTCGAATTCATCGTATTTTTCACCCACACCGACAAATTTGATGGGTTTTCCCGTGACATATTTAACCGAGAGAGCCGCGCCGCCTCTGGCATCACCATCCAGTTTGGTCAGGATAACGCCTGTTAAATCCAGTTCACTGCCGAATGCAGCGGCGGATTTTACCGCGTCCTGGCCTGTCATGGAATCAATGGTGAAGAGGATTTCCGTGGGGGAAACGGCCCGATTGATGTTTTTCAGTTCCTGCATCAGTTCTTCATCAATGTGCAGACGCCCGGCGGTATCCAGAATTACCACGTTCATGCCCCGGCCTTCGGCTTCTTTCACTGCCCGTTTCGCGATGGAGACCGGGTTGCGGTCGTCACCGGCTTCGAATATCGGAACATTGACCGCCTCGGCCACCACTTTTAACTGATCAATGGCGGCGGGGCGGTATACATCCGCCGGTACCAGAAAAGGAAACCAGCCTTTCTTTTTCAGGAGCATTGCCAGTTTGCCTGCGGAGGTTGTTTTACCGGAGCCCTGGAGTCCCACCAGCATGATAATATTGAGTTTTTTGCTGTCAATAACAAGGTCTTCGGCTTTTGCCCCCAGAATTTTGACCAGCTCGTCATGCACAACTTTCACGAACTGCTGTCCGGGATTCAATGCTTTTGATACATCCATGCCCAGCGCTGTTTCTTTAATTGAAGCAGTGAATTCTTTGACGATTTTGTAGTTTACATCCGCTTCCAGAAGCGCCATCCGGATTTCTTTCAGGGCATCGGAAACGTTCTTTTCAGTCAGCCGTGCCGCTCCCCGGATGGTCCGGAACGCGTGATTCAGCTTGTCAGTCAGTTGTTCAAACATAATGGCACAAAATCTCCCTCAAACGTCCAGTGACCAAGTATAGCAATAAAGCCCGGTCTGTCAACAGAAATCATGCCGGGTTTTTTTCGGAACCCGGCATGATTTCTGTTGTTCCCGAAAGATGGTTTAAGCTATTCTGCGGCGGAGGCTGAATCCAATTTGTATCCGCAGTGGGGACACACCTTCCATTCTTCCAGGACATCTTCCCCGCATTCGGGGCAGTGCAGTTTCAGGTTTGTTCCGCAATAGGGGCAGATGTTGAAGTTGCCCTGAAGGCCCCGGCCGCAGTGGGGGCAGGGCTTTTTAACCGTGTATCGAACAATGAGATAGAGGATCAGCCCGAGGAAATTTGGAACAAAGGTTGCCACCATTGCCCAGAGCCAGGGGTTCAGGCCACGTTTTTTTGCATCCCGGAACACCAGTATGGCAATGAGGGTCAGTAGCCCGATTATGATTACTGCAAATGCGAGGACAAATGAAAATGTAAACACATGAAAATTTCCTTTTACATTCGGAGCCCCCGCGGTGCGAATGAAGAAAATCAATACACCGGAGAATGCGGCTGCGAGGATTGCTGCCAGAGTCCAGAATACAATTTTGAAAGGGCTCGTTTTCATTTTGTCCTCCTTTTTTCAGTAATTGTCGGAGAAAATGTCCATGCCGGCAGAAGCATGGCATTAAGTTTATCCCGGAACAACAAAAGTATGACCAGAGAGATATTTGTGATTAAAAAAATAATTTCCAGTGAGCAAAGGTACCACAGGAAACTTTTCCCCGCCTGGAAAAGTACGAAAATAAAGATGATATATCCGATCAGGTTCAGTGCCATTACCCCTCCAAACAGCGGAACATTGGCCAGGCTGCCTGAAATCTGTTCCTGAACCGTTTCCATTAATTCTGCGGGTGGAGAGACCCGTTGGGTGCCATAATCTCTCAGGAGTGTTTCCAGTTCATGATTATCCATGTTTTTCCTCCGTCATTCGGCGTTTCAGCCGTTTTTTTGCTTCTGTCAGCCGGGATTTTACAGTTCCTTCCGGAATTTCCAGCATTGTTCCGATTTCTTTCAGCTGGAATTCTCCGAAATAGAAGAGAAGTACCGGCATTCGGAATTTATCCGGAAGGCTCTGTACCGCAAGCCGGAGTTTGTGGTTTTGGTCTTTGTGTGCCAGAACACTATCCGGCCCCGGCAGTTCCGAGCTTCCTTCAAAACCGGAATCTTCACGGATATGGATGATCCGTTTCCGCCACCGTTTTCGTTTTCGGCAGTTGTCCCGGTAAGAGTTAATACAGATTGAAAAGAACCAGCTTAATATCCGGCTGTCCGGACGACACTTTTCGATGTTTTTTAGAGCTTTCAGCCATGTGTCCTGAAAAAGGTCTGCCGCGTCCGGTTCATTCTTTGCCAATTTCAGACAGAAGCTGTATACGGGGGTTTTGTATCGATGGACAAGCAATTCAAATAAATCCAGCTGGCCGGCCTGACATCGCTTGATTATTGTACTGTCATCCATCTGACTTTCCCTCCTTCTGCCAGTATAACGTTTAATTGCCGGAAAGGTTCAGCCGGATGGGGGGAGAAGTAGGTTTTTTATTAAAACAAAGAAAACCGGGCTCAAATATGAACCCGGTTTTCTGCTTTTAATTCATTGAATTGAATCGGAATCTCTATCCTGCTCCTGCTATTCTTCTTCCAGAAAGGGATAGCGGTAATCCCGGGGCGGATTGAATGTTTCTTTAATTGTCCGCTGACTGACCCACCGCAGCAGGTTCAGCATGGAACCGGCTTTGTCGTTGGTGCCGGAGGCCCGTCCGCCGCCAAACGGCTGCTGGCCCACCACGGCTCCGGTGGGTTTATCGTTGATGTAGAAGTTGCCAGCCGCGTGAACAAGCGCGCGTTCCGCTTTTACCACCGCGGCTCTGTCGTGCCCGAAGACCGCGCCGGTCAGCGCGTAGGGAGATGTGGTGTCGCAGAGTTCCAGCGTTTTTTCAAATTCGTTGTCTTTATACACGTAAATTGTGATTACCGGGCCGAAGATTTCCTCTTCCATGGTTTTGAATCGGGGGTTGTCGGTGAGAATGACGGTGGGTTCAATAAAGTAGCCGGTACTGTCATCACAGGTTCCGCCGATGAGAATTTCCGCGTCGGAGGCGGCTTTGGCGTAGTCAATGTAAGTTTTAATGGTTTCATAGGCGCCCCGGTCAATAACGGCGTTGACGAAGTTGGTGAAATCTTCCACGTCACCCATTTTCAACCCCTTAATGGTGTCAATAAGCTTGTCTTTGATTTTTGACCACAGGGATTCGGGAATGTAGGCCCTGGATGCGGCGGAACATTTCTGTCCCTGGTATTCGAAAGCACCCCGGACAATAGCTGTAATCAGTTCTTCCGGATTGGCAGAGCCATGGGCAAAGATAAAGTCTTTTCCGCCTGTTTCACCGACAATACGGGGATAACCTTTGTAATTGGCAATGTTGCCGCCGATGGTTTTCCACATGCTCTGGAAGGTGGCGGTGCTGCCGGTGAAATGGATGCCGGCGAGGTAGGGACTTGCCAGTACGGGGTTTCCTACCTGTCCGCCGGAGCCCGGAATGAAGTTGATAACGCCGTCGGGGATACCGGCTTCCATAAACAGTTTCATCAGCTGGTATCCGGAGAAAACGGCGGATGATGCCGGTTTCCACAGGGAGACATTGCCCATGAGCACAGGGGCGGTGGGCAGGTTTCCGGCGATGGAGGTGAAGTTAAACGGGGTAATGGCAAAGATAAATCCTTCCAGCCCCCGGTGTTCCAGCCGGTTCCACATGCCTGTGGGAGAATACAGGGGCTGATCACCGAAGATCTGCGCCGCGTAATAGGCGTTGAACCGGAAGAAATCAATCAATTCACAGGCAGAATCAATTTCCGCCTGAAAAACATTCTTACTCTGATTCAGCATGGTGGACGCGTTGAGCAGGTCCCGGTACGGCCCTGCCAGAAGTTCACCCATCCGGAGAAAAACAGCTGCCCGGTGTTCCCAGGGCATGGCTGCCCATTCTTTTCTGGCTTTGTTTGCCGCTTCCACCGCCATGGAGACTTCTTTTTCTCCGGCTTTGTGGTAGGTGGCCAGAACGTGGGCGTGATTATGGGGCATGACCACTTTACCCATGTTTCCGGTGCGCACTTCTTTTCCGCCGATGATCAGCGGAATTTCAATTTCCGTGGATTTCAGTTCTTTTAATTTATTCTTGAGGCTTTTCCGCTCCGGGGAGCCCGGCCGGTACGCTTTTATAGGTTCGTTGACCGGTGTCGGGACTTTGAAAATTCCGTTTGCCATAGCATCCTCCTCCAGCAATCTTAACGGCTTCACTTTAATATAGACAGGTAGAACAGTCAATGTTTTTGGATGATTGCCCCGGCGTTTTTTGTTTATTGAATCGGGATTCAAATATGCACGGTATTGATAATATGTGTGTCTGTTGTCATTTGAAAATAAATAATAAATTGATTTTACACAGAAAAAAGAGCCTGCCAGACGACAGGCCCTTTTTCTGTTGATAAAATACGGTGCGGCTGAAATCTTTTAGAAGCCGTTGCGTCCGCCGCCCCGGGAACCCCGTCCCTGTCCGTTTCCGCCGCAGGAGGTGAGAACGTTTCCGTTTTCATCCAGTACGGTTCCCCTTTCCATGGGGGTGGAGATAATGGAATCGAAGAGTTCCTGGGAGATGTACTGAGGTTCATAGCTTCCGCCATAAGTTGTCAATGTGCGGATAAAAGCGCGCAGGTGGTTTCTGGAGCCTTTCATCAGGTTCTGGTAAACCATGCCGATGTCTTCATTGTCGGTTGCGGCAATATCAATCTGCAAATCATTTATATCCAGGTCTTCGATGGTTGCGCCGACCGTAAGGGCATCCAGAAGTGAGGTACTGCCTTTTTCCACCAGTGAGTTGTAAAGGTCAGTGAACTGCTGGGACTGGAAAACGCCTACCGTGGTGTTGGCCGCGGGGTCTTCAAGGCTGTATTTGTCAAGCAGTGCTTTGATTGCGTCCATATGAGACTGTTCAGCCTGGGAAATATTCTGGAAGATGTTCAGGTTCCATTTTTCAAAAAGGGTGATGTAAACGTCCCGGGCAAGTTTTTCTTCTTCCCGCATGTGCAGCAGGCCGTTGATTTCGGTGTCGTCCAGCTCCTGTGCCGGAAGGTCCGCGATTGTGCTGCTCATTGTGCCGCAGTTATTTATATTGCCGGGTGCCGCGTTCATTCCCCGCCTGCTTACCCACAGGGGAAGCCCTTCGGTGGTCCTGAAATCATATGTGCTGTCTCCCGTGACAATTTCCCTTGCGATGAGGCCTTCGGAACCGTCGGCAAGTGTTGTGATGACACCGATTACGGAGATGGATTCTCCGGCTTCGAAAGAAATGTCCTGCCGGGAAAGGTACCATTGCGGAGCCGTAATCATCGGCAGTTGACGTTCGTCCGACAGCTGGATGATTGTACGGGCGGGATATGCCGTATCCTGGCCGATTACCGTTGCCGTATAGGTGGCTTCTGCAGTGACATCATAAGTTGTCAATCCCTGTCCTGTTCCGTTGTTCTGGTTTCCGTTTCCATGGCCGTGCCCAGCCATTGCCGTTCCGGCGATAAGTACCATCATTGCCAGTGTTAAAGTGAGTTTTTTCATTGTTTTTCTCCTTTTGATTTTTTATTTCAAGTTATTTACTTGAAGTTGTGTCTGTTGTTGCGGAACTGACTTTGAATCTCTGTCCCTGTCCGTTATTCTGCCCTTTCTTTCCGTTGCTTCCTTTATACTGGTGCTGCGAACCGGAACCGGAGCCGTCTTTAAGCTTCTGTCCCTGTCCGTTATTCTGCCCTTTCTTTCCGTTGCTTCCTTTATACTGGTGCTGCGAACCGGAACCGTCTCTGAGCCGCTGCCCCTGTCCATTTCCCTGCCCTTTTACAGTTGATGTTGTGGATGATGTGTTGGTGCAGGTGCGATTGCTTCTGTTTCTTCCCCGTCCGTGTCCACCGGCCATTACCGATGTTGTTCCCAATGCCAGTAAAAGCATTGATCCGATTAAAAGTGTTTTTTTCATTTGAGTCCTCCTTCAAAAACTTTTTCCGACAGAATGGTTAAGTGCAAGCTTCATGCCAGCTATTTTGTTGAAAAAA
>JAADGL010000002.1:0-19206 GCA_013152385.1 Acidobacteriota bacterium | reverse complement strand
TTTTCGTCAGAATTGACGAAAGTATTCCCTTCAGTCGTCAGTTTTGACGAGTCAATGTGCCGATTGTCCGTTGTTTTCTCTGTGAACCATAGTGGCACTGTTCTTGCTTATTAATTTATGAAGGTGGCCGGTGATGAAGCTGTTGGGCTTTATGCTATACTGGCCGATAACAGGAAATGGAGTGAAAAAAGAATGAGAAAGAAAAAGAGTTTTCGTCTGCGGGCCTATGTGTCCGTTTTCCTGGGGTTTTCCGGGCTGCTTCTGCTGGTTTCAGGCCTTGTGCTGTATATTGCGCCTCCGGGCCGTGTAGCACACTGGGTAAACTGGCGGTTTCTGGCTGCCACAAAGGAACAGTGGATTGCGCTCCATACAGTGCTCAGTTTTCTTTTTGTCGGAATCGGAATCTGGCACCTTGTCTATAACTGGAAACCCTTTATTCATTATTTAAAGGAAAAAGGCAGGTCAATGTTTCACTGGAAACGGGAGTCTGCAATAGCTTTGGTGACGGTGCTGCTGATTGCTGCTTTGGCTTTGCTGAATGTTCCGCCGCTGTCCTATATTTCCGAATTGGGGACAATGGCGTCCAATGCGTGGGAAACGCCGAAAACGAAGCCGGTAATGCCCCACGCGGAGAAGTTGACGTTGAAGGCGTATGCCCGGGCTGCAAAAATTCCGCTGGTTCAAATCGAAAAACGGCTGGCTGCTCTTGGATACCGGGCGGCGGAAACGGATACCCTTGAAAAGATTGCCGGGAAATTGAAAGTGTCTCCGATGTCATTGGCGGAGTTGTTTGCCCGGGAGTCCCGCTTTCACGGAGAACGGAAGGAGGGAAGCATTTCCGATGCAGGCGTGTCAGTGGCGAAGTTGTCGTTGTCTGAGTATAGCGGGAAAACGGGAATTCCGGTAAAGCGGTTCATCCGCCGGCTTTCCATTAACGGATATACAGCTACTGAGACGGACACAATCGGAGAGATTGCGGCAAAAATGAATACATCACCTGCAGCGCTGGTGGAGCTGTTTTCCCGGCCGCCGCAGTCTGACCCGTTTTTGAAGAAAGGGAAATAGGTTTTATGACGGAGCGTGTGAAGCTCAGGGTGCTGGTTGCCCTGATTGTTGCGGTGAATATCGGTCTGCTGTTTTTTGTCGGATACCGGCAGTCTGTCCAGCGAAAAGCCTTTCTTTCTCTCCGGAGCGAAGATGCTTTTTTATTTCTCGAAGGGTTGAGCCACAATCTCGAAACCGCTTACCGCACGCAGAGGCAATTAAAGAAGCAACTGGCGGTTCAGCTGGAAATTTCCGCATCCGCCATTAAAGGGAAATTGAAAAAGATTCGTTCCAACCCGGTTATCGCGGAATCAGTGCTGAGGCAGTTTCAACTGTGGAAATTGGTGGTACTGGATAAGGACGGCAATGTGGCATGGAGTTCCCAGGGAGGGTTCGGCCGACAGGCGGATCCCGATATTTTAAAAGTCTGCAAGGGAGTTCGTGCCGAATATGTGATCGGCCTTCGGGAAAATTACCGCAAAACCGGATACCGTTTCGGGCTGGCCGCACATTTAAAGAGAGGCGGAGCACTGGTACTGATTATGGACGGGAGCGCCCTGCATCAGATTTTTGAGAAAACAACTTTTACCCATGTGCTGACGCATGTCAGCCGGTATGAAGGCCTGGAATTTGTGCGGTTTGAAAATATGGAAAAGGTTTTATACGATTCGGCTGATAAAGGGCTTGAGAAATTTTTGTCTTCTGCGGGGAATGATGTTGAGATTATGGAAGCGGTTTATGCCAACCATCCTTTTGTCCGGACCATTTCCCCCGGTGGGAGAGAAGTACTGGAAGCGGTCTGGCCGGTATATGTTGACAATATTTTTCAAGGGGTAATCCGGGTGGGATTGTCTCTTGATTACGTCCGGCTGCTGGATAGTACAACGCTGTGGTTGACATTGATAACCCTGGGAATGGTCGGCCTGCTGGACCTTCTCTTTGTAATTGCCTGGCATCGGAACCGCCGATTAAATCAGGAAGCCCGCAAGTATCAGGCAATTCTGGAGAGGATTCAGGACGGTGTATTAATTCGCCGCAGTGACGGAGGCTGGACCGGGAATGTGAGTGTTGGAAAATTGTTCGGGGAAAATCCCTGTGCCGTGGTTTGCGATGCTCCGGCGGGTCTGTCCCGACTGAACCGTGACGGCAAAGTATTTCTTGTGCTCCGGAATCCCGTGGAGGATACGGACATCTTTATTATCCGCGATGTGACCTTGGAAGATGCGGCGGAGGAGAGCCGTGCCCGTGAAGAACGGCTGTTTTCAACCGGGAAACTGGCTTCCGCGTTTGCCCACGAAATCAGAAATCCTCTGAATACGATTTCCATGATATTCCAGCAGGTTATTCATGCGGATTCGGTGGGCAAAGCGGAAAAAGACCTGTTGCAGCTTGCGGAAGAAGAAGTTCGGCGTTTGAACGCTTTTATTGAAGAGTTTATGAAAGTGTCGAAAGACCCGGACATTCATCCCGAACCGGCAGCCCTTGCTCCGCTGCTTTTTGAACTGGCAGAGCTGTATCGGCCCAGAATGCGGTCGGCCGGTGTTAAACTCAATGTTGAAATTGATGAATCTATTACGCTGTCTTATGATAAGAATCGGTTGAAGGGTGTTTTTGTTAATTTGTTGGAGAATTCTCTGGATGCTCATGCTGCTTTCATTGAAATAAAGGGAGTGAAGGCCGGCCGATTCGCGGAAATTTCCGTTCGGGACAATGGGAGCGGAATGGAGCCGGAAGATGTGGAACAGGTATTTGATTTGTACTATACGACAAAACAGAAGGGAACAGGGCTGGGCCTTGCATATGCGCAGCGAATTATCTCAGCCCACGGTGGTTTTATCCGGGTGGAATCGGAACCCGGAGTGGGAACGCGATTCTCAATTCTGCTGCCGTTGGAGGGGGATGTATGAGTTTCAGAATTTTAGTGGTGGACGATGAAGCATCTCAGCGGTCCGTGTTATCCCGTTTCCTTGAATCCGAGGGATACGCTGTGGACCAGGCTGAAAGCGCGGAAGATGCTCTCGTACAACTGGAAAATGAATCGGTGGATTTAATTATTTCCGATATGAAGATGAACGGGATGTCCGGATTGGAGTTTTTGAAGCAGGTCAGGGAAAGGGATCCGCTGATTCCATTTTTAATGATAACCGCTTTCAGTAATGTGTCGGATGCTGTGGATGTTCTGAAGTCGGGGGCAAGTGACTACCTGATAAAACCGGTCAATCTTTCCGAATTGGCGATTCGATTGAAAAAGGAATTGGACAGAAAAGTGATTATGGAAGAAAACCGCAATTTGAGGGACGAAGTACTGACCTACACCACCGGTGAAACCATAATTACCCGAAACCCGAAAATGAACGAAATTCTTAATATTGCGGCAAGGGCTGCCCGTACGGATGTACCGGTTCTGATTCTGGGAGAGAGTGGAACGGGAAAGGAATTGCTGGCACGGACCATTCATTCCCTGAGCCCCCGGCGTCAAAAGCCGTTTGTTCCGGTAAACTGTGCTTCACTGAACGCAGGTGTACTGGAGAGTGAATTGTTCGGCCACGAAAAAGGGGCGTTTACCGGTGCTTCATCTGTCCGGGCCGGACGGTTTGAGACTGCTTCAGGCGGCAGCCTGTTCCTTGATGAAATCGGAGATATTCCGGTAGATGTGCAGGTAAAGCTCCTTCGTGTTTTGCAGGAAAAGGAAATTGAGCGGGTGGGGGGTAACACACGTATTCCGGTGGATTTCCGCCTGATCTGCGCAACAAACCGAAACCTTGAAGAGGCTATGGAAAGCGGCCGCTTCAGGGAGGACCTTTTTTACCGGATTAATGTCGTAACATTGAATATTCCGCCTCTCCGGGAACGGAAAGAGGACTTGCCCGGTTTGATTGAGCATTTTCTGGAAACATGGGCACGTCAATACGGTATTCCGGTTAAAGGATTTTCGCCGCAGGCATACAGAAAGCTCCTGCGGTATAATTACCCGGGAAATATTCGGGAATTAAACAATATTATTCAACGTGCGGTGGTCCTGGCCAGAGGGGATACAATTGACAATCTTGAATTGGAAGCTCCGGAAACAGATTCGGATTCATATGATTATTTTCAGGGGACATTGACGGAAGCAGTTGTAAATCTGGAAAGGGATATGATCAAACGTGCGCTGGAAGAATTTGCAGGTATTCAGCTCCGTGCGGCAAAAGCTCTGGGTATCAGTGAACGCAATCTTCGCTACAAAATGGAAAAATATGGAATTCGGGGGAAGGGAGGTCGAAAATAATGAGCAGAATATGGGTTTGTCTCTGGCTTGTCCTCTTTTCCAACGGAATATCCGCAGAAAAAATAATCAGGTATAATCCCGATACTGTCCGCAGTTTTTCCGGGAAAATTCTGAAGGTAGAGGAGCAGCACTGGTACGGGAAAAAGCCGAATTATCTGTTTGTAGTTGCTCCGGACAAGAATCTTCCCGCGATAATTGTGGATGGCGGTCTGGCCAGCCTGTACACGAAAAAACCGGCTGCCGGGAATCGGGTCCGCATAACCGGTTCATTTGTGAAAACAGATAATGGAGAGATTGTTCTTTCCAGGACAGTTACTGTGTTCAAGAAGATTATCAAAATCCGAATGGAGAACGGAGTTCCGGTCTGGGTTTTTCAAAAATACAACAGAAACGGAAGGCGGAATCCCCACTCTTTTATTTACCGCAGGATGAGGCACGGCCGTCACTGACCGGCTTTTCCTCAAGCGTGCCGGCGTATGGGCACGGTATTTTCTTTTCACCGCTCCTTCTTGCCGAGCATCAGAATATCTGCCCCAGTGTCAGGAAGAAAAGGTCGCTTCCGTCATCCGAACGGCCATACCCGATATACACAGCTCCGATCAGAGTCCGGGAGCCGACGAACAGGGAGCCTGAATAACTGAGTTTGTTTACGGAAAAACGATTGGTGTTCATCCAGGTGCTTCCCGCTTCTATTGAACCACCGGCGTAAAATTTGAAACCGAATGCCTCTATCGGAAGGTTTCGATAGTAAACAATGCTGGTAAAAATCTTGCTGTCTCCTGTGAGCCGCCCGGGTTGAAATCCGGTGAGATGGAAAATTCCGCCGAGACGGAAATTGTCATAAAACGGCAGGGTGGTTCCGAGGCTGTCACCATACTCTCCTGTGAAGATAATGGTGTTGGCGCCGAATGAACTGACCTGTTCAAACCTTAAATCCACCTTGTAGTATGAAAAGTCCGATCCCATTGTCCGGGAACTTCGGAAAAAATGGAAATAGCCGGCACCTCCGTGAACGGGGAAATAAGGGTCATCCAACTGGTCATAGTCGAATCGGAAGGTGTAGCCGGCGATATTGATATCGTCTTTTTCGCCGGTATTATTGTTCTGAAATACAGAAAATGGTGATGAACTTCCCCATTTTCGTGTCAGGCCGACCATAGCGGCGCCCCAGTTTCCGAATTGACGGCCGGCGAGAAATCCGGTTTTAAACAGACGGATATCGTATTCTTTCCATCCGTAGGAAGATTCGTACGAGTCAAGAATTCCACTGCTGTATTCCATAAACGGGAGAATCGCCCAGCGGCCTGCGGCATCCAGAGGCTGAAAAAACTCAGTCCGGATTCTTCGGGTGCGCCCCATCTGAATTTCATTTTTCCATTCTCCGCCGTAAGGATTCACCTCCGTCATCGTGTGGGAGAGGAGAACGTCAAAACGGCTGTCCCCCTGAAGGTCATCCGAAAGTTTCAGCCCTGCCTGTAAAAACTGGGTGCCCCACGGCTTTGATTTTGTGCGGATAAGGAGGCCATTCTTATTTTCAGCTTTGACCCATTCGAAATTGACCGATTCAAACGCGCCGATTTGATAAATTCTGTCCAGGTCATTCTGCAGGGTTTTGAGATTCAGCGGTTTGCCGGTTTTTGTTTTAATTCTGCTGAGAAGCACTTTGGGTGCCAGCTTTGATTTGTCCGATAAATTAATAAAATCCACAATTCGATTGCCGAGGGGAACATGCCGCAGGCGGCTCAGGAACGCCGCGTACTGTTTTTCAGGGATGGCAAAGCACTGAAGTGCTTTCCGGTGAGCCATTGTTGCCTCTTCTCCCGGTTTTATCGCTTTTCCCATTCCGGTAAAATCAGAAGCAGCCATATCGCCGAGCTTCGGTTTGATGTACACATCACCTTTTTTAAGGAGGGCAAGCTGTGTTTTCTCATCTTTCAGAAGCATAATCGTAATCATTTGCTGAGATACCGCCAGTGCCGAATTGAGGCGGTTTTTCGGAAACAACCCCTTTGCGACATTTACGGCAATAATCACATCCACATGCATCTGCCGACGCATCACATCCACCGGAAGATTCCGGACCAGCCCGCCGTCCACAAGGAGCCGCCCGTTCAGTTCAAAAGGGGCAATGGCGCCCGGAACCGACATACTGGCACGGAGGGCGTTGGCAAGGTCACCGTGGGACAATACCACCATCTGCCCCGTCGTCAAGTCTGTTGCAACGGCACGAAACGGGATGGGAAGTTTGTCGAAATCCCGGATTCCGCCGGTTCTAAGCAGTGCCCGGTGAAGCATAAAACTGATTTTTCTTCCCGCACTCAATCCGGTCGGCATCATAAGTTTTCCGTTTTTCAGTCCCAGTTCCAGGTTGGGCAGATATTTCCCGTTATCCTGTTTGCGCCGCCAGGAGAGGTGGTTTCGGTCCGGAGCATCCTGAAACATCTTGTCCCAGTTGGTGTCAAGGAGAAGGTGCTGAATTTGATTCGGACTCATCCCGCTTGCGTACAACCCACCTGCCAGTGCGCCGCCGGAAGTCCCGACAATGGCATCTATCGGGATATGAAGTTTTTCCAGTGCCTTCAATACGCCGATATGCGCCGCTCCCCGTGCGCCGCCGCCGCTTAACACCAGGCCGACACGGAGCCGATGATGTGCATTTGTTTGCGGAGGCGCCGCATAGAGAAGAGATGCGACGCAAAACAGCAGGGAAATACGGAACCAATGCAGAGCTTTCATTTATGCCCCCTGTTTATCCCCGTTATGTTATCACAAAGCGGGAGGTACAGCCGATTTTGCCATGCCTTTGTCTCGAACGTGAAAGAAGGGCCGATATTGAAGCGGCTGCACGCGATTTTATGGCCAAAATGCATGAAAGACCTGTACCGGTGGTTTACGACATTATCGGGGAACCACTATTCACCGGACAGGGCTTTTCGTAATAAAGAAAGTTCCGGAACCCCCTGAAATCCGTTTTTATTGCCATAAATCCGACAGCAGTTGTGGGTGCTCTCGGTGCCGCTTCCCGCAATGTCCCGCCCGTTTACAAGGATGGTTGGTGAACCGTAGCTGCGAACATAGAGGGGGACTTCCGGGGCACTTCTGTCCCATTCGGTCCATTTGACCGGTAATCCGGATTCTTTCAATCCCTGTCGTAGCATTTCACGGGCTTCTTCCGCATTGGGGCAATCAGGGTCAAGAATGAGTTCCACGCGCATAAGCTTTCTCCTTTCTGTTTCCGGAAGCCTGTCTGCCCCGGCCGGATTCGTTCTCTTTGTTGTTTTACGTATCATTTTGCTTCCGGTTCGGATAAATTTATTCGGGTGGCAGAAAAAACCATCGTTTCCTAAGCCGAAGCGCCACATTTACCAGTGAAATGAGTACCGGGACTTCTACCAGCGGTCCAATGACAGCGGCGAACGCCTCACCGGAATCAATGCCGAATACTGCCACTGCCACCGCGATTGCGAGTTCAAAATTATTGCTGGCGGCAGTGAAAGAAAGGGCTGTACTCCGGCTGTAATCGGCTCCGGCTTTTTTTGCCATCCAGAAACTGGCCAGAAACATCAGTACAAAATAAATGCAAAGGGGAATGGCGATTCGGATTACATCCAGAGGAATGCTTACGATCAGCCTGCCTTTCATCGAAAACATGACAACAATCGTGAACAACAGTGCAATCAGCGTGATGGGGCTGATAAATGGAATGAATTTGTCATGGTACCATTCTTTTCCTTTGTTTTTTACCAGCACCAACCGGGTGAGGCCCCCGGCAATAAACGGGATGCCGAGGTAAATGAAAACCGATCTGGCAATCCGGCCAATGGAAATATTCACGATACCGGCCTGCAGGCCAAACAGCGGTGGCAGGACAGTGATGAAAATCCATGCGTACAGGCTGTAAAACAAAACCTGGAAAATGGAGTTGAAAGCGACAAGTCCGGCACAGTATTCCGTGTCGCCCTCTGCCAGCTCATTCCAGACAATGACCATGGCAATACAGCGGGCCAGCCCGATCATGATTAATCCCACCATGTAGTGGGGGTAGCCACGGAGAAATACAATGGCGAGAATGAACATCACAATGGGGCCGATAATCCAGTTTTGAACCAGTGAAATTCCCAGCACCTTCCAGTTGCAAAATACGTCCCCCAGCTCTTCGTACCGGACCTTTGCAAGTGGCGGATACATCATCAGAATCAGGCCGACAGCGATGGGAATATTCGTCGTTCCCACCTGGAAGCGGTGAATGAAAGGTTCGGTTCCGGGGACAAAATAACCCAGGCCCACGCCAACCGCCATTGCAAGAAAAATCCACAACGTGAGAAAGCGGTCGAGAAAAGACAGTTTTCCCGCCGGTTGTTTCCCCGGACAGGCCGGTGTGATTATCGGATTGCTATTCATGCATCGGCTCCGCCTGCTTCCTGAAGCAGCCGTTCGGGCAGTGTTTCCACAAACGCGCGGATCTCGTCCCGTACCCGCCGGTACACATCCAGCTTTCTTTCTCCATTTGGCATATTGACAGTCAGGGAAGGGGGGTCATCAAACCCGCAGTGAATTTTCTTTACCTTTCCGGGAAAAAACGGGCAGGTTTCCCGTGCATGGTCACAGACGGTGACAACGTAATCAAAGGGAATATCCCTCAACTCATGGACTTCTTTTGAAAAATGGTTTGAAATATCAATTCCGGCCTCTGCCATGACAGCCACCGCGTGGGGATTAAGCCGGGTCTTTATCACACCGGCGGACCAGGGCTCAATGACATTGCCCTTCAACTCCCTTGTCCAGCCCTCCGCCATCTGACTCCGGCAGGAATTTCCCGTGCAGAGAAACAGAACTTTCAATTTGTTCCGCATACCTTTGCCCCCTTGAGTTTTGCTTCATCTTCCTTTATCCGGGGGGAGTCTTTCAGTGTGCTGTGAATCCAGTTTAAAACGTCCCGGATTTGTGTTTCCGGTTCTTCCGGCAGGCGGTAATGGACCCAGCGCCCGTCTTTGCGGCTGACTACCAGTCCCGCCCGTTTTAAAATCCCCATATGGGTGGAAACGGTGGAATCTGTGAGTGCCAGCAGTTCGCTGATTTCACAACTGCACAATTCCCGCTTTCGCAACGCCATGAGGATCCGGAGGCGTTTTGCTTCTGAAAAAGCCTTTGCAATGTTGACGATGGTTTCCACGTTCTCTCCTTTTTATAAAATACGATAATTGGATAACTATCAAACAATCGCAGTTTAGACAATTCGCCTGACAATGTCAATCGTGGAAATTCTGTTTTGCAGGCAGAAAAAAAGCCCCGGCCTGGCCGGGGCGATAGAAAAACTTACTTTTTTCCTGTTTATTTCGGTAACATGGTGAACATGGAGACACCGGCTACCAGGGCGAAGATCACGCCGATAACAACCATGATAATAAAATCAATGAGCCATGCCAGGAAGGCTTTGCCAAAAGTTGTGGCAAAGAACTTCTGAATAATGAAAACCATAATAAGAATGCCGGCAATGAAACCCAGAATTGCCCCGATTATCGGAATAAAAGTCAGAATAAACTGTGCAATTCCGGCTACAATGAACCCCACAATTGTGGCAAGGATGGCTTTGCCGTAAGAAGCTCCCTCAATCTTGACGATTTTTGCCGCCACCCACAGAAAAAGTGCTGCTACGAGGATACCGATTACAATTGCGAGTAAACCGCCTACAATTCCCATGCCCAATACACCCATGTTTTTCCTCCTCAGTCTTAAGTTGTTGATAGTTTGCCTGTTTTTTAGACAGAAGTCAAGGATAATATTGTAATAGATAGAATCCACATGTACATAGCCAATACGATGAAAAAAGTGTATGCCAACGGCCTAAGGTGTATAATAAAATGAGTTCAATGAAAACATATTTTTCAAATCTGATGGCAAGTCCATCAGGGGGGGCAATTATGAAATCCTTGCGTTTGATGTCAATGGTTGGTGTATTATTTTTTACTTTTCTGGGTTTCGGCCGAACTTACTACATTCCCCACATCCATACAGGGAGTGATGTGTGGGAAACTTATCTTGTGGCGGAAAACGAAGATAGTAACAATGCGCATTCTTTTAGTATGACGCTGTATGCGGCAGACGGGTCTGTGGTGCTGGACAGTCGGGCATATACCGTCAGTGCCGGAACGCAGACCCTTGTTTCCCTGCGGGCTTTTGGAGGCGTGGACGGGGAAGTGGAGTGCGGATCAAACTTTATGCGTTTTCGGGTTACTTACAAAGCCGGAGAGGATTCCGGTGGTGGAACAGCAGAGTTTGAATTGCCGTCCACGCTGAAGCAGGTGGCGGTTTTTTCTCCATCGGTTTATCTCGGGGATATGACGTGGTCCGGGTTTGCGGTGATGAATGGCGGAGAAGAAACCGCAACAGTTGTTGTGAACCTTCTGAAAACGGATGGCAGCCATATTTCCTGGGGCACTCTTACCATCCCGCCCCACGGAAAGGTGGTGAATTATTTTGAGGACGCGTTTGGGGTGCCCATGGATCAACTGACTTCGGTGGTGATGCGGACAGACCAGAAGGCACTGGCGGGCATTACCATAACCGGAAAGGAAAATGACAAACTGCTGTTTACCCCGGTGGGGACTTCCGGCAACGGTTGGAATTATTCAAGTAAGTCCTACGGGACAGTTTATGGTGTGGCTGCCGGCACGGAGAACGATTTTGTCCTTGAGCGTGTTCCACTGGGGCTCAAAGGGGCAACTTCCTCACTTTATCTGATGGCGGTAAACCATTACACGGGAGATATAGTCGGGAAAGAAACGATTTTGTCCCGTGAATATTATCCCTATGGGATGGCTTCAAGCCCGGACGGAGCTGTTGTAATAATTTACGGGGTTTATTATGAAGATTTTAATAATCGGGATTATTTTGTTTCCAGGGTAAATACGGCAGGAGCAGCCATCCTGTGGACCAAACATCTCGATGCAAATCAATTCAGTGTTTTTACCATTGATGGGAACTTCAACGTGCGGATTGTTGCGGCAAGTTCAGGAAATACGATTGAAGTGGTTCTGGTGGATGAAAGCAGCTATGAGGTGCGTTACCTGTTGAATCCCTCCGATGGTTCCCAGATTGACAGGAAAGTATTTTCCACTCCGACTTCGCGGATTCCCACTGCCCTTGTGTATGATACCGGGTACAGCATTTATGCTGGCCTCGGGACAGCTCTTGATGACGGATCGCTGAAAAATGGCGGTACCGGTATGTATAGCCATATTTATCTCTTCACAAATAACGATACCAGCCTGACCGGAACGAGTACCATATGGGATGCAAGCGGTATTATTAGTGATTCTGCCCTTCACCATGTCTTTGTCGCCGGTGCCACGGCATTTGCTGGGGATCTCTACTTCGTGATGATGGCAAGTGTTGGTGAAGCCATAAATGGTGGAGGGATAAGCACTGGTTTTGCAATGCAGCCGGCTCAGGTTGTTGCGGCACATGTGAGCCTGGATTCCCTGAACCCGGCTATTCTGAACCCGGTGAAAACAACTGTTACCGGAATGCTGATGCAAAGAGCCCTGTGCGTTGTAGATGGAACGGGGGGTGCGATTGCCATTTTTCCGGGCCTCTATCCCTACAGTGGTTCCAGTCTCTTTCGTTTCGATACCGTGCTTTCCGACGATGGGTTTAATTCTTTCTGGCCTCTGGCGGCCCTTTCCTACAAAGTGGATGCCATTTCATTTTCTCATGGAGACTTGTTGATTGGTGCGGAAATACCTTCTTTTTCAGTTACGTCCATGGAAAAACCTGCAAATTATCTTGATTTTACATTAGGCAGCCATACGGTTTTTGCCATGACATCCCTGCAGGACTGGGGTACCGGCGGGTTTACACTGGATGAGTAAAAACAAGTTCGGCCAGTGAATTTGTATAAATTGAATTGTCACCTTTGACAATTGGAGGACAAAATGAAGTTTTCAAAAAAGATGCTTGTATTGGCGGGATACCTGTTATTGGCTGCGACTGTTTTCGGCCGAACCTACTACATTCCCCACATCCATACGGCCAATGACTCGTGGGAAACCTATCTCATTGTGGACAATTTCTATGATTGCGGGCCACAGGGGTTCCATCTCACGTTGTACTCGGCAGACGGAAGCGTACTGGTGGACCGCCGGTACTATGAGGTTGCCGGAGGGCAGAGTCTGGTCGTCTCTCTGCGTCCACTGAACGGCGTGGCGGGGGAAGTGGAATGCGGGTCCAACTCCATGCGGTTTCGCCTGGGTTATGTCGCAAAAGACTCAACCGGCGGCGGGACGGCAGAATTTGATTTGCCGTCGAAACTCAGCGATACAGTTGTGTTTTCCACCTCCAACTACTATAACCAACTGACCTGGAGCGGCTTCGCGGTATTTAATGGCAGTGATTCGGATGTTACGGCAAATGTGACCATAATGACTGTAAATGGAAAAGCGGCAACTCAACTGACAATACCTGCCAAAGAGAAGGTGGTGAATTATTTTGACGCACAGTTCGGCGTAGCATTCAGTGACATTACCGGGGTTATCTTTTCCGCCGATGCCAATGCCCTCACCGGAATTACTATTTCCGGAAATGAGAATGAAAAACTGTTATTCACCGCTACCGGGGCAGACCGCTCCGGCTGGAAAGTGAGAAACCATGTCTCATACAGTTGGGTGAACGGCCTGGGTCTGGCCAGCAACACCGTCCTTGCATTCTGTTTTCGTATGGAAAACTCCACTCGTTGGGCGTACATGAAAGGCATAACTCCATTGGACGGTTCCGTGTGCTTTGAGGAAAGCGACAGCTACACCAATCTGTTTCCAGTGGGGCTTGTCACTGATTTCAGCAATTCTGTTGCAATCGCCTACGGCCTTGACCTCAGCGACAGCACCCACACCTATTTTTTTGTTGCCCGGGTGAACCCGGACGATGGCACATTGCTGTGGAAGACAAATCTGGCGGAATCGGTGGATTTGAACACTTTTGTTGACAATCGGGCAAAGCAACGCATCTGTGTTGCCACCAATGGAAGCAGCACGGTTCAGGCGAATATGCGAAACAAAGACGGATTCATGACCCGGGCGTTGATTGACGTTAATACCGGAGTTATTAAATCTGCCAGTCAGACTGCTGAGGATTTGATACCCACCACCCTGATTTTTGATTCCGTCACCGGAAATTACCTCAACATATATTCCCAATATGACTCCGCCTCATATAAATATTCGAAGGTAACATTTTACAAAAACAATGCCAATAGTCTGACCGGTGTTGGAAGCACCGCCGATCTTTCCTATATTTTTGCTGATGCTATCACACACGATGTGCTGGTTTACGGCGGCGCAATTTTGAATGGCACGGTACACCTGCTGTACAAAGTAAGTATCGGCTCGTGGCCGAGCTACGGCAAGGTCATTCCGATGGACGCGCATCCGGCCCAGTTTATCATCGGAACGGTTCCCGCCAATAATTTTTGGCCCCGGACTACAACCCTCATTGTCACAAATGAGACGGGATTGATGGGGGATGCCGTCAATGTTGTGAGCTACGGGCTGAACACGGCCTACGCCTTCTGTGGGGATGTCTCATCGGATGACAGCACTTTCCGGACACATTTGATTTCTTACTCCGGTCTGGTTCGGACACTCCCAATCAATGTGCGGTCGGCATCGGACAATGGGGTGTTTCTGATTGCATATGAACAGGAAAAAAGAGAGGGGCCGGAATTCACTATGAAAGGAAGGCGGGGATTTACAAAAGACATATTCCCCAATGCAAATACCTGGATTGAAGAGGTCACGCTTCCCGATCTTCTGTACGGGTACTGATGAGAGATTTTCCGTTTTTCCCCGGTGTTTAACTTTGGCATCTTCGCTATACTTATTGCTCATTATTAGCCGGGTAGAGGATTGGCCTCACAATCTGCGTAATCCGGGTCTGACTACAGAACGCTGATGATCAATTTTCCCGGCACATCTTTAGACTTTGTCTGTTCGCGTATGGGGTGCGGAGGAAAGCAGCGGTATGTCTGCTCCCGCTTACATGAAACATCAGTCCCCGGTTGCGGATAAAAACGCAATGGAAATGCAATGGCGTTTTTGAATGAGGGAGTATTCGGAAAGATACTTACGAGGGCTTGTTGAATCAATACTGATTGATCGGAACCGGTATTTAACACAATTTGTTGTCTGGCCGGTGCTTCCGGCACTGCCGGTTTGTGAGTTTGTGAGTCATAACCTGAAGAAGAAATTGCTGAATATATTTTTTCTTGTTGTTTAATAATTATCTGATATACTAAAAAAAGTTTATTAATTGCATACTTATTAACACGGTGGAAATTGCATTGCAATTTGCGTAAACCGCGTCTGAAGTTGGAAATTCAGACAAAAGGAGGAAGTGTGAAAGTTTTAACAAGAATGGCGGTACTGGTTACTTTTCTGTTTATTGCTGCAGTAGTATGGGGGCGAACTTATTATATCCCCCACATTCATACCGCCAACGATTCATGGGAAACATATCTGATTGCCGACAATCTCCGGAATCCGGACCCTCAGGGATTTTATCTGACGCTGTATGATGAGACCGGAACGGCGGTGGTGGACCACCGGTACTATGAGGTTGCGGCGGGCCAGAGCCTGACCATCACTCTTCGTCCTTTGAATGGTGTTGACGGAGAGGTGGAAAGCGGCTCCAATTCGCTGCGGCTCCGCCTGGGTTATATGGCAAAAGAATCCACCGGCGGGGGTACGGCGGAGTTTGATTTGCCGTCGAAACTCAGTGACAAAGTTGTATTTTCCACCTCCAATTATTATGACAAATTGACCTGGAGCGGGTTCGCGGTCTTTAACGGTTCCGATAGTGACGTGACAGCCAATGTAACGGTGATGACCACAAGCGGCAATACCACAAGCCAGGTAACCATTCCCGCAAAGGGCAAAGTCGTGAACTACTTTGAAGCTCAGTTCGGTGTTCCCTACGCCGACATCAACGATGTTGTGTTCTCGGCGGATACCCGGTCATTGACCGGTATCACCATCTCCGGGAAAGACAATGACAAACTGCTCTTCACCGGTACAGGTTCCGACAGAGAGGGCTGGCATCTGAAAAACCATGAAGAATATTCGGGAGTGTACGGTATTGCCCGGGCGAACGGGAATGCGCTTGCGTTCTGCGATTGCTATACGCAGGAGGCGGGAGAGTATGGCGAAATAAAAGGGGTTCGCCTCAGTGACGGTTGTTTGATGTTTACCGAAACTGTCGGGTACGAAAAGTTATTTCCGCTGGGAATTGTCAGTGATGCCAATCACACCATGGCGTTCGCGTATGGGGTTGATGTCAGTAATGCCTCAAATCCCTCATATTTTATTGTTCGGGTGAATCCTTCCAATGGTACGATTATGTGGAAGAAAGTCTTTTCAGACGCAACGATGTATGCATACCTGGATGCCGCCCGGATGTGCGCGGCCACGGACGGCACTGCCACAGTTCAGGTAAATATAAGAAATGAAAATCATATGGTGGAAAGCTACTCCTTTGCCGTTGGAGACGGCACCCAAACCGTTTACTTGAGGAATTTTCAGGGGATTCCCACATCCATCAGCTACGATGCGGCCACCGGAAAGTATTATTCAATATTTTCTAAATACGACAACACGGCTCAAAGGTACAGCACAATTGTTCTTTTGCAGAATATTCCGGGTAATCTCGCCGGTACATCTTCGACGGTGGATTTTTCCACGCTGATTCAGGACGGCCTGAAGCATCATGTCCTGATGTACGGCGGTGGAATTGTCGCCGGGAAAATGTCTTTAATTATCAATATAAGCGTTGGAACCCGTGATCAGCACCCTACGTGGGTTGAAATATCAGATACCTTTCCGTCACAATATTTTATGGGAAGTATTAATCTGTCAAATTTCCAAAGCGATGCCATTACGGCAGACCCAACCTGGTTTTCCGGGAATATGGGAGATGATCTGCATATTGTTAAAGATGAAGACAATTATGTATATGCTTTCTGTTCCAGCCCCCGTTCAACCTGGTTTGGGAGAACCCTGGTATTTGAGTTTTCAGACTACATTGTTTGGGCATTGTCGGCTCAGGTCAGTGCGGTGTCGGATGATGATATGCTGTTGATGGGATTTCAGAAATACTGGTTTTCCGACCGTCCCGCTGTCCAGGTAACGAAGCGGGCAAAACAGGAATATGTCCGGTATAACACCAACACCTATCTGCAGCGCGTCACCTTCGATGATATGATGGCGGAATATTGCCGGTAGTGTGACCTTCTTTCAGCAGACTTAATAAGGTGGTAAAATTGGCATGTCCCGAAAGGAGGATGTGCCATGTCGCCGTTTAAAATTTTACTGATTGTCATGATGAGTATTGCCGGAATGGCGTATTTCGGCTACGGGAAAAAGCAGCAGAACATGAGCGCCATGATTGCCGGCGGCCTGATGATGGGGATTCCCTATCTTGTTTCCAGCGGGTGGCTTCTGCTTCTATCCTGGCTGCTGCTGATTGCGTTTCCCGTAATCTGGGCGCGGATGTGAACGGAACAATCCCGAAAACACAGGCGTTCATCATTATCGGGCACCGGGGCGCCATGGCGGTGTATCCGGAAAACTCATTGGAAGGTTTCCGCTATCTGCTGGAAAACGGCATTGAATGGGCGGAAACGGATTTGCGGGTCAACCGCCACGGTGAAATCGTCCTGCACCATGATGTTGTCAGTCGGCGTATGGTCCCGGTTCGTTTCAGCGGCCGGGAACTGAACGCCCTTTCCCTTGAAGCACTGCTGAATACCCTTCCAAAGCTGAAACTGAACCTTGAAATCAAGTCTCACGGGGTAATGGAACATCTCAATGACATTCCCCATTTGAAGGAAACGCCGGATCGGTTTATTTTTTCTTCTTTTCACCATTCCCTCGTTACGCAGCTGAAAGAAGCATATCCGCGGATTCCCGGCCTGCTGCTGATGGAAGGGGCGCCTGAAAACCTCTGCGGATACGTGGAAAATTCCGGTGCGGACGGCCTGGTTTTTCAGCACGAATTTTATGACCCGAAAGAAATCGCCTGCCTTGTTTCAGCAGGAAAAACGGTTTTTTCCTATTCTGTTGATCTTGTCGAAGAAGCGGTACTGTTCAAAAAAATGGGCTTAAGCGGCATCATCAGCAACCATCCGGTCCGTATCCGGGACCGGTTGCGCCTGGCCGAATCTTCTTTTCCCTTTTCTCCAAAGTACGAGTGAAAGTGCAAGTGGGAGTTTGGGGGAAAAAATCAAAGAGTTGGCAAGAACAGCTAATGGTAATTCCTGCCTTTACTATCCACCGGCCACTATCCACTATTCACCAGCCACTATACGGAACTTCACTCTATCAGTGATTTTCCCGTCATTTCATCCGGCTGTTTTACTTCCAGCATAAAAAGCAGGGTGGGGGCAATATCCCGCAGCGACCCTTCATTCAGTTCTGCCCGGCGGAACCGTTCTGAAATCAGGCACAACGGCACGGGATTGGTGGTGTGCGCGGTGAAGGGGCCGCCGTTTTCATCCAGCATCTTTTCCGCGTTTCCGTGGTCTGCCGTCAGCAGCATATCCCAGCCGTTTTTCAGCACAGAATCCGCAACCTTTCCCACACAAGTATCCACCGTTTCCACCGCCTTCACCGCGGCATCAAACACGCCGGTATGCCCCACCATATCGCAGTTGGCAAAATTCAGGACAATAGCCTGAAAGCGGCCGGATTCAATGGCATCCACAACCCTGTCCGCCACTTCAAACGCACTCATCTCCGGTTGCAGGTCGTAAGTGGCAACCTTGGGAGAGGGCACGAGAATCCGTTCTTCACCGGGAAAACTCTTTTCTTCCCCCCCGTTGAAAAAGAAAGTCACATGGGCATATTTTTCCGTTTCCGCGATGCGGAGCTGTTTCAGCCCGGCATCGGACACCGCTTCCCCGTAAAGGCCTTTCAGGGTTTCGGGAGGAAAGGCAATAGACACCGGCAGCCCGGCTTCATATTCCGTAAACGTCACAAAATCGGTAAACTGCAGCTTTTTTCGTTCAAAATGGCTGAACTCATCATCCAGAAGGGCATGGCACATCTGCCGGGCCCGGTCGGAGCGGAAATTGAAAAACAGAACCACATCCCCTTCTGAAATGGAATGGCTGCCTTCAATTACCACCGGTTTAATGAATTCGTCGGTCTCTCCGGCTGCATACGCGGTCTTGACCGCATCTTCAGCCGTGGCGGTTTTTCTGCCCTTTCCGTTAACCAGCGCGTCATAGGCAAGTTGAATCCGTTCCCAGCGGTTATCCCGGTCCATGGCATAGTAGCGTCCGGTCACCGTCCCGATTTCTCCGAAACCCAGGTTCCGGATGAAACTGTCCAAATCTTCAATATAGCCGATACCGCTGTCCGGCGGCGTATCCCGCCCGTCCATGAATGCGTGAACCGTAACACCCGGGACATCGGCTTTCTTCGCCATTTCCAGCAGCGCCTTCAAGTGGCGGATGTGGGAATGCACTCCGCCGTCGGAAAGCAGCCCCAGCATGTGAACCCTGCTTCCGGTTTTCCGCGCGGATTCAAAAGCGTGTTTCAATGCCGGGTTCTGGGTGAAGCTGCCGTCTTTAATCGCTTTGTCAATCCGGGTGATGTCCTGATACACTACCCGGCCTGCGCCGAGGTTCAGGTGGCCCACCTCGGAATTTCCCATCTGCCCGTCCGGCAGCCCCACAAACAGGCCGGAGGCCTGAAGCCGGGAGGTGGGGAATTTCCGGTACAACCGGTCAAGGTTCGGTGTGTCTGCGGTGGTTACCGCGTTCCCCGGCCCTGCCGGTGCGATGCCGTGGCCGTCCATGATTACGAGAATTGCTTTATGTGAATGCATAGCTGCCTCCATCGTTT
>JAADGL010000041.1 GCA_013152385.1 Acidobacteriota bacterium | reverse complement strand
TTTGGTCTTGATTTACGAGGAAAACCAACCTCGGCATGCGGCCTGAGCCTCAACTCTGCCCGTCGAACCCTTTCGCCCCCATAATGGTACCGGGTGGAAGACACTTTTATTCAAGGTGTTCCCGCTGTTCCGGTGTTTTCAAAGAAGATTCCGCTTTGCCCGGTTTTGTCCGGGAAAGTTGGTGCACTTTTCAATATAGGCTGGAAAATGCTGAGGTCAAGAATTTTTTGGTGCCGGTGCTCGGGGTCGAACCGAGACGGGCGTAAAGCCCACAGGATTTTGAGTCCAGCGCGTCTGCCAATTCCGCCACACCGGCGCCAAGAAACAGTATAAGGAATTTGTGGTTTTTGTAAAGCGGATTTTGATTTTTCCCTTGGGTTTTGCTCTGGCAGGCCGGCGGTGTTTTTCTCTCAGACGTGTGGGTGTGCCTGTGTTTGCGTTTATAAGTTTGCCACGCGGCATGTTTTATTTTGAGTTGATTTTTATGTTGTGCTAAAATAAAAGAAGCTTTTATTATGGAGTAGATGAATGGCACTTAAAGGGGAATTGGGAAACATCAGTATCAGCGATATCGCAAATCTTCTTCACTTGAACCGGAAGACGGGGATGTTAAAGATTCGGAAAGGCAGTTTTTCAGCGATGCTTTTTTTTAATGAGGGTGATGTTGTAAACGCTGAATCAAATGAGAATACGGGAGAGATAGCTGCGTTTGAGATTTTTCAGCAGGCGGAAGGCGAGTTTGAGTTTATTGCCACGCCGCCGCATAAAAAACGCTTGATTAAGCAGACGCTTCACGATCTGGTTCTGGAATCCGCAAGGCAGAAGGACACAATTAAAAATCTCAGAAGGGCTGTGCCTAAAAATTATATGATTTTTTCCGCCACCATTGATACCCGGATGGAGACGATGGAGGATTCTTTTGATGAGGATACGGTACATCTTCTGACTTTGCTGGACGGTACGCGGGATGTGGATGATCTGGTGGATGCCAGCGGATTTTCCGAGTTTAAGGTGTTGACGATTCTGACGGATTTGATAGATAAGCGGTTTGTTCAGCCCTTGAATATTATTCATTTGTTGAGATATGAAGAGTTGACCGGCTTTTTGAAGGCTGATGATGTGGCATATGTAGACCGGACTCTCTACGAGGAATGGAAAGCGGAATTGATTGCCGAAAGGAAACTCAAGTTTGTGCAGGTGAGAACGCAGCAGGGCCGAATCGGGGTGTTGTCCCTTGGCACAAAAAAGGAGTTGGGGGATCGGATTCTTTTTACCGATGCGGCGGCAAAGAAACTTCATGTTAAGAAGGGCGATCAGCTGATCTGCAAGCCGATTTCCAAAGCTCCGGACAGGGATGGAAAGAAGGACGAAGATCTGCTGGACGATTTTTTCGCTTAAATTTTTGCGTAGGAGGGAGTTATGACTTTGAATCCGGGCAATGGCTTGTTGGTGAATGCTTTTATCAGTTTTCTTGTCTTTTTCATCAGCTTTGTCGTGGGCGTAAAGGTTATTCGCCAGAAGGCGAAGGGCAAGGCACGAACTCCCGCAATTTCTTTCGCAATGATCTGGTTTATGTTCGGCGGGGTGTACGGGGCGGTTGCGATTCGTACTTTGGCCGCTTATTTCAGGGCGTATCAGATTGACCGCCTGTTTTTTTCTGTGGACAATTTTTTCGGGGCGATGGTGGCACCGGCCATTATGTTTTTTGTTCTGTATTTCTATATCAAGAATAAGAATGTTGTAAATATTATTATTTTCATCTTTTTTGTTGTGTGTATTGTGTGGTGGATTTTTGATGTGCGGGCCGGGGCCAAGCGGATTGAGGTCAGCTATTGGCTTTCGGAGTGGGAAATGGCAAGTGAGAAGGTGGCGAATTTTGCCAAGTATGTGATGTATCTGCCGACAGCCATTGCCATTTTGTCTCTGAATTTTATGGCAAACCGGGTAAAGAGCCGCGCAACCCGATATAAGATTTTTCTTTCTTCCATTTCCATTACAGGAGCGACTTTTCTCATGATGGCGGATTTGCTGGGGACTTCTCCCTTTGTCGGTTTTGCCGTCAGAGTCGGAATTATGATTTTCTGTGTGTTCGGGTATTTAAGTTATTTTCCTTCAAAAGGAATCGAAAGGTGGATTCAGAAGGAGGCATAATCAACAGTGTTTTTCCGGTGTGGTTTGAGCCGGGGCGTGCTGTTTCGGAGGTATGATGAATCAGGATGATCGCACCCGTGCCGCTGTACCCCCGGGGGATGAGAAGGCCGCCGGAACTCCAGGTTCCGGTACCGATAGTGAAGCCAGGGGGGATGAGTTTATTTTGACCGGAGATCTTTCCGGGCGTCCGGATGAGGATTTGTCCGGAGATGGCGGCGGAAATGAAGGAGACGGGAAGGCTGACATGACAGTTGATGTGGGTGAAACGGTTAACCGCCTGGAACAGTTGGACAGGTTACTGGGAGAATTGAATTTCCGTGAATTGATCATGCAGTTCGGCAAGGTTCAGGGGGAGTTGGAACTGATTCGCTATGAGCTGGATACGGTGAAAAAAGAAAGTGTTCGTGTCCGTGAGAAGCTGATGGAAACGGAGTGTTTGAATTTTTCAGTGGAAACCGGAACCGTTGAGACGGTTCGGAAGTTCAGGGAAAGGGTTTCTGCTCTTGTGAACGGATTGCGGAAGTTAGTCTCGCAGCAGGAGATTCTCAATAATTATGTGAAGAACAGCCGGGGCTGGCTGTTGGAACGTTCTGCTGATGCCCTTGCGGCGCTGCAGCGGGTACGCCGGGTTCAAAAGAGCCGGATGGAGATGGCGGCTTCTTTGAATCAGATGTTGGAATCGGATGCTCCGAACGAACAATTGGCTTCCGCGGCATTGGAGTTCGCGGTTTTGATGCGGGAGCTGGACAGGGACGAAGGGCTGGAAAAGCTGGATGAGGTGATTTCCGAGATCAGTGGTTTTCATGAGAAGGTGGAGCAGGCGGAGAGCCTGGTTCTGAATGATTCGCCGCCCCTTGATGAGTTGAATGACAGTCTCGGACTGGTGGAGATTTTTCCGGATGTGGCGGACGGGCTTTTGTCTTTCCTGACAATGGTAACACGAACGCTGGATACCATTGAGAAGGGTTGGAACGGGGAAAAGCTCAATCATCCTCCGGTGCAGGGGGAAACAGAATCAGCCGAATCCGATGAGTGATAAAAAGTGCCCGAAATGCGGGGGGACCGGCTGGCAGGTTGTGGTGGATGGGGAGTATTCTTTCGTCCGTCCCTGCAGCTGTACGGTTTCTCTTGATGAAAACCGGATTCAAAGCGGTTTACCCAAGCGATATCATCTCTGTTCTTTTGAGAATTTTGAGGTTAATCCCGGAGGGGGCAGGAAGAACCCGACTTTAATGGCTGCCCGGACCATTATTCGGGATTTCACGCTGAAGTTTCCTGCCGTAAGCTCGGGACTTCTGATTTCAGGCCCTGCCGGCACCGGCAAGACGCATCTTTCCGCCGCAGTGCTGAATGCCTTGATTAACCGGGGCGAGCATGGCATACTGTTTCGGGATTTCAGGGAGTTGCTCCAGGATATCCGTTCCACTTACAGCCCGGATTCAAAGATGAATGAGTTTGGTGTTCTGGCACCGGTTTTGAATGCCAGGCTGCTGATTATTGACGATCTCGGGGCGGAACGCCCCACCGAATGGGCGGACAGCCAGTTTTCCTATATCCTGAATTACCGTTATAACCGCCTGTTGCCGGTGATTATAACGACAAATTATCCGGATGGCGGCGGGCTTGGGGAAGAAGAGTCCCTGACGGAGCGGGTGGGTGTCAGAATGCGTTCCCGGCTGTTTGAAATGTGTAGAGAAGTTCGCATTGAGGCGGGAGATTATCGAAAAATAAATACAGGTCAGTGAGGAAATGAAGATGAGAATGTCAAAGTATCTGTTGAATACGTTGAAAGAGGTTCCCAGGGAAGCGGAAACATTGAGTCACCAGCTGATGCTCCGGTCCTGCATGATTAAGAAGGTAGCAGCCGGAATTTATACGTATATGCCCATGGGCTACCGGGTGATTCGGAAGATTGAAGCCATTATCCGGGAAGAGCTGAACCGTGAGGGCTGTATTGAGCTGCTGATGCCGGCGGTTCAGCCTGCGGAGCTTTGGCAGGAGAGTAAACGCTGGGATTTTTACGGCAAGGAGTTGCTGCGGTTCAAAGACAGAAAGGGTGCGGATTTTTGTCTCGGGCCCACACATGAAGAGGTGATTACGGATGTGGTGCGCCGTGAGTTGAAATCTTACCGCCAGCTGCCGTTGAATCTTTATCAGATTCAGACCAAGTTCAGGGATGAGATTCGCCCCCGCTACGGATTGATGCGGGGACGTGAGTTTATTATGAAGGATGCCTATTCTTTTGATGTGGATGACCAGGCAAGTGAGAAGTCGTATTGGTCAATGTACCACGCGTACGCCCGGATTTTTCATCGCTGCGGGCTGAAATTCAGGGCGGTTGAAGCGGATTCCGGGGCGATCGGCGGCAGTTACACTCACGAGTTCCATGTCCTTGCGGATACGGGCGAGGACACGGTTTTGAGCTGTACCCATTGCGAATACACGGCGAATATTGAAAAGGCGGAATGCCGCAAACCGGAATCTGTTGAACACGGAGATTTTCTCGAAACGGAGAAACGGGAGACCCCGGGCAAAAAAAGTGTGGAAGAAGTGGCGGAATTCCTCGGTGTTCAGCCGGAAAATCTCATTAAGACTATGATTTTTGTGGCGGAGGACGGAACGCCTGTTGCGGTGCTGGTGCGGGGTGACCACGAGGTGAATGAGGTGAAGGTGCGGAATTTTCTGGGGTTGAACGCGCTGGAACTGGCGGATGAGGAGACGATTCGGGCTGCCACAGGCGGGCCTTCGGGTTTTTCCGGGCCGGTGGGGCTCAATATCCGGATTCTGGCCGATTATGCGGTGCGGGAAATGGAGAACGCGGTAACCGGTGCCAATGAGAAGGATATGCACTGGCTCAATGTGAATCCGGAACGGGATTTCAAGGTGAGTGAGTACGGTGATTTTCGTCTGGCTGAAGAGGGGGAACAGTGCCCCCGCTGTGAAGAGGGAAGATATGAGCAGTTCAAGGGGATTGAAGTCGGCCAGGTATTCAGGCTGGGGACGAAGTATTCCGAATCCATGGACTGCCGATTCCTTGATGAGAACGGAAAAGAAAAGCCGGCGGTGATGGGGTGTTACGGAATTGGTGTCGGCCGGACTGCGGCGGCTGCCATTGAGCAGAACAACGATGAAAACGGCATTATCTGGCCGGTGAACATTGCCCCCTTTGATGTGATGATTCTGAACCTGGATGTGCGGGATGAGGACGTCAGTATCGCTGCCCGGACGATCGAGGAAAAATTGGAGGAGATGTCTTTTGAGGTTCTTTATGACGACCGGGATGTTCGGGCGGGTTTCAAGTTTAAGGACGCAGATTTAATAGGGCTTCCGTTGCAGGTCATTGTGGGGAAACGGGGCCTGAAGGAAGGGGTGGTGGAAGTGAAGGTACGCCGGACAGGTGATCGGGAGAAGGTCGCCCCGGCGGAGGTTCCCCGAAAGGTAGTTGAGCTGCTGAACAGTTTAAAGGAGCAGGAAGAACAGCGCAGGTAAATGATGCGATATGAATATGCGGTTAATGTGTTTGTGTTTAATTCGGATTATACCGCTCTGCTTTTTGTGAGGCGGGAAAAACCTCCGTTTGCGGGCCAGTATCTGCCGCCCGGCGGCCACATTGAGCAGGGAGAAAATCCTCTGGAAGCGGCGGTACGCGAGGTCAGGGAGGAGACAGGCTTTGAAATTGAGGTTCAGGATTTTAAGGCAGGTGTACCCATTGTCCTGGACAGCCGTACCGTTCGGATGCCGGATCCCATCCGGATTCAGGTGGAATATATTGACCGGCATCACAAACACGTTGATTTTGTTCTGCTTGGCGAGCTGGCAGGGGGGTCGGACCGGATACCGGATGCGTACCGCGAATCGGTGGCATGGATTTCCGTAAATGAATTGAAGGATGTGGAAATGCCCCGGAATGTGAAGGAACTTGCTGCTTTTTTGTTTCGGTATAAACAGGAGGATTGATGTTTAAGGGAACCACAATTTTGTGTGTGAAAGGTAAAAACGAAACCATTCTCATCGGTGACGGGCAGGTGACGCTGGGAAATACCGTGATGAAACACCGGGCGTCCAAAGTTCGTCGGATTTTCAATAATCGGGTGATTGTCGGTTTTGCCGGTTCAACAGCGGATGCGTTTACACTATTTACCCGCCTTGAAGGTAAGCTGGAGAAATATTCGGGAAATCTGGAACGGGCGGTGGTGGAAATGGCGAAAGACTGGCGGACGGATAAATACCTCAGGCGTTTGGAGGCGATGATGATTACCGCCGATAAAGACCGGGTTTTTCTGGTTTCCGGCGCCGGTGATGTGATTGAGCCGGATGAACCGGTGCTGGCCATTGGCTCCGGCGGGCCGTATGCCTTTGCTGCTGCCAAAGCGCTGGAAGAGAATACCGAACTTGAACCGGCTGAGCTCGCGAAGAAAGCAATGGAGATTGCTTCCGGTATCTGCATTTACACCAACAATCATTTTACATTGGAAAAAATATAGAAAAGCGGTATCATTTAAGCAGGCCACAACGAAGTCAGAGGGAAACAATGAGTGACGTTTTTTTCAGTCAGGAGCAGTTCAGACAACTGCTGGCGAATATCGAAAATGATCCTACTTCTGAGAACCTGGCCCGTCTTGCGCGGGAATATAATTATCGTTCATATTATGATCACGCGATTGAAAGTGCCCGGAAATCCATTGAGAAAGACCGATTGAACTGGGCCGGCTGGTATGAGCTGATTCTGGCTTCCGGGTTTAAGAACTATCGGGAACTGGAGGGAATAAAAGAAGAGCTGGACTCTTTTCTGGAATCCTGCGAGGATGTGGAACGTGAAGATCCCGGGCTGGTCCGGAACCTGTCGCTGATCAATTATTTTCTTGAAAAAGATGTCCTTGCTGTCAACCTGATTGAACAGGCGATTGAAGCGAACGGTTCCGATGATGTTGCCCATGAGGTGAAGGGATATATTCTCCACGCGTTGGGAAAAACTTCAGAAGCGTTGAAATGTTTCGGGGAATCTGTCCGGTTGAATCCGAGGAATTGCCGGTCCATGCGAATGATCGGAAAGTGCTATCTTGATCTCGGAGAAGGCGGCAAGGGGGTTGCCAAGATAACGGAATCATTACGCATTGAACCCTGTTTCGTTGCGGCATGGCACCTTCTCGGTGAATATCACCTGGATCATAACAATATCCTGGGCGGGATTCAGAGTTTTGCCCGGGCCCGTTCCCTCAATCCGAAAGATTGGGGTTCCTATTTCCTTATGGCTGAGTTCTTTATGAGCCGGGGAGATTATGATATTGCCATTGCGGAAATTAAAAAGCTGTTTTTGTTTGAAGATGATAAAGAGATTCGTGCGGAAGCTCTGAACCTTATCGGGTACGCGCATTTTCTCCAGGGTAATTTTGATGATGCCAGTTACTATTTTAATACTGCCATTGTGTTTAACCCCGCGTATGCCTTGGGGTATTTCAATCTCGGAGAACTGGAACGGGAGCGGGGAAATCTGGAAAAATCCATTCATTTTTACCGGGAAGCACTGAAACGGGATCCCCATCATATTCCTTCCATTACCCAGACAGGTTTTGCCTATCTCAATCTGAAGAAGACGGCAAAGGCAAAGGAGATGTTTCAGATTGCGGTGGAGCTGGATCCGGGGGAGACTTCCGCTTACCTCGGGCTTTCAGAATGCAGCCGGTCCGGTCGCCGGTATTCGGAACAGTTGGCTTATGTTAAAAAAGCCTGGGAAATTTCCCCGGATAATTCTCAGGTGTTGAATTATCTGGGAATTGCCTGGCAGTGTAACCAGGATTTTCACCGGGCGGAACAGGCTTATCTGGCTTCTTTAAAAGCAGATCCGCATAACCGGAAAACCGCGAATAACCTTGCCTACCTTTATGAGAAAAAATATAACCGTGTGAAGTCGGAACAGGAGAAAAAGGAACTGAAGGAAAAGGCGATCGGGGCATGGGAAGTTCGTCTTCTCGCCTGCCGGAGTGCCGGAACTTCCATCCGGGGTGCTCAGAACCATCTCAGAAATTTTGGGATTAAGGAGCAGGAAATTGACACGCTCCTTCGCCTCGGTGATGTCAGTGAACTTCCATTGATCCGGCAGTTGAAGGATATGGATTTTAATTTTGGCTGAAATTCCGATTTCACTGAAATCTGATTTAATCGATTCACAATGATGCTCAATTATTTGTTTCTGCCGGTTCTGCTTCCGTATTTGATTGGTTCCATTCCTTTTGCCGTCTGGACTGGGCAGGTTTTTTACGGGAAGGATGTCCGAGATGAAGGAAGTGGAAACGCCGGGGCAACCAATATGTACCGTGTGTTCGGAATTGTCCCCGCAATTGCTGTTTTTCTCCTTGATGCCGGGAAGGGCACGGCTGTTATTCTGATCTGCCGCAGTTTTCAACTTGGTTTTCCCTGGGTCGTTTTTGCGGCATTTTTTGTTGTTCTCGGTCATATTTACCCCCTTTATGCCGGTTTTTCAGGTGGTAAAGGCGTCAGTACCGCGGCCGGGGTTGTTGCCGCGCTCAGTTTGTTGAGTTTTTTTGCGGGGCTGTGCGCGTTTGTGTTTATTGTGTGGCGGTTCCGGTTGGTTTCGGCCGCTTCCATCACCGGGGCCATTGCCGCTTTTATGATTGCGTTTGCTGATTTCCTGTTTTTCGGAGGATTGGTTTCAACCGTTGCTATTACAGGCCTTTATTTGATTCTCATTATCTTTTCCCACCGTTCGAATATCCGCCGTCTGATAAACGGCACGGAGCTCCGGGCAGGATAGGGGGACAAGTCAATCTGCCGGTCTGCCTTTCGGGGATTGTTCCTTGCCAAAGGAGAGGGGAACTTCTAAAATGGGGAGGCGGAAATCCGCAGGGAGGGGAATTATGGCGAAAGCAGATGGAATGGCACTGCCGTTTGAGTCCACAACCAGTATCCGGCCGGAACTTCTGGAAGGGATTGATTATGACGGCCGTCCTCAGTTAATTTCTTATACAACCGATGAGTTTTCTGCGGTCTGCCCATATTCCGGCCTTCCTGATATCGCGAGGGTGGAGATTCGGTATATTCCGCAGCGGAAACTGGTGGAGCTGAAATCCTTGAAATATTATTTTATGTCTTTTCGAAATGTCGGAATTTATCAGGAAGATGCGACTTCCATGATTTTTGATCATCTCGCGGGGCTTCTCGCGCCTCATTTCCTCCGGGTTTACACAAGGTACAATGTCCGGGGCGGAATTGACGCGGAGTGTGTCATTGAGAGCGGATATGAGGAAGATGCGGTTCGGAAATTTGTTCACCAGGAGCGCCGCTGATGCGCTTTATGGGTTCCCGGAAAGAAATTGAAGGTTCCCGGATTATTCTTCGGGGATATCCGTATGACGGCACAGCATCGTATAAGCCAGGTTCCCGTTTCGGGCCGATGGAAATCCGGACGCATTCGGAGGGGATTGAAAGTTATTCCCCCCGGTTTGATGTTGATATTGAGGAGATTCCCTTTACAGATACCGGTGATCTTTCCCTGCCCTTCGGGGCCAAAAAACGGGTACTTCATGAGATTGAAGCCGATGCGGACGGGTTTTTCGATGCCGGAGTGATTCTTTTCGGAATCGGGGGTGAACATCTGGTATCGTATTCGCTGATTCACAGCGCGTTTCGAAAATATCCCGATCTCCGTGTGTTTCAGTTTGACGCGCATATGGATCTCCGGAATGACTATCTCGGGGAGCGGTTTTCCCACGCCACAGTGATGCGGCGGATTTTGGATTTTCTGCCAGAAGAGCATTTTCATCAGTTTCATATCCGTTCGGGTACCCGGGAAGAATGGCGGTTTTCCAGGGAAAATGGCTTTATGAAAGACTCTTTAACAGCTGTTCTGGAAGGAATTGCCGCCGACATCCCGCTTTATGTGACTATTGACATGGATGTGCTGGACCCGGCGGTTTTCCCCGGTACCGGAACGCCGGAACCGGGCGGATTGAGTTTTGATGAATTGATTTCCGAATTGGCGTTCTTCCGGGGGAAACGTGTTGTTGCAGCCGATTTTGTGGAACTGGCCCCTCACATTGATATCAGCGGAATTTCAACCATTACCGCAGCGAAGCTGATCCGGGAAATGATAGGAGTTGTAAGTGGATAGGAAAATTGCCATTATCGGCGGCAGCAACCTGTTTGAATCCAGGGTGCTGGCGGATGCGAAAGAGGAGACAATCCGCACCCCTTACGGGGCGGTTACAGCCTACTATACCGGCCGGGCAATGCTGATTCAGCGCCATGGCGTTCAGAATAATCCGCCCCATAAAATCAATCATAAGGCGAATTTGTCGGCGGTAAAAATGCGGAATATTTACCGTGTGGTGGCAATTAACTCAGTGGGGTCATTGAAGAGGGAAATTGCGCCGGGTACCTGCTGTATGGTTCGGGATTTCATTTCTTTTTACAATATTCCGACCATTGATTCCGAATGTAGAATTCACATTACACCGTCTTTGTCCCAGGATATCGGGAACGAGATTAAAGGCTGTGTGAAGTGTCCGCTGCCGGATGTGGTGTACTGGCAGACGACCGGCCCCCGGTTTGAAACACCGGCGGAGATTCGCCTGATGGCAAATTTCGCCGATGTCGTGGGAATGACTCTGGGTTCGGAAGCTACCATAGCCTGCGAGTTGGGCCTGGAATATGCGTCTGTCTGCATGGTGGACAATTATGCAAATGGAATTTCGCCGGATATGCTTGATTTTGAATCATTCACAAGGCTTGTTGAGGCAAATCAGGCTGAAATGGATGCTTTTTTGGAGGAGCTGCTGCAATGTCTCTGCTGATAAAAAATGCTGTCCATTGCTTCACCCGGGAATCCTGCGACGTTTTCATTGAGGCGGGAAAAATTAAACGTATTGCGACTTCTATTGAAGAGGAAGCGGACAAAACGATTCAGGCCTCCGGAAAAATTCTCTATCCTGCTTTTGCCAATATGCACACCCATGCGGGGATGACGCTTTTCCGCGGATTTGCGGATGACATGCCGCTGATGGAATGGCTGGAAAAGAAAATCTGGCCCATTGAATATACTTTCACCGAAGAGGACGTTTATGCCGGGACGCGCCTTGCTATTTTAGAGATGATTAAAACCGGAACCACGCTGTTCAACGATATGTACTGGCATTTTGACGCAGCCTGGCAGGCGGTGGAAGAAATGGGGGTTCGGGCGGTGCTGTCCGCGGTGATGATTGACATGTTTGATGCCGAACGTCAAAAAGCCAATGAAAAGCGGACAAAAGCTGTCTTTGACCGTTATTTCGGTAAGAATGGCCGGATACGGCTGGCACTGGGCCCCCATGCCATTTATACGGTATCGGAGGCCGGGCTGCGGTTTGCCGGGGAAATGGCTTCCCAATACAATACATACATTCACATTCACCTGTCCGAAACCCTTGATGAGGTGGAAGAATCACTGAAGAAGTATGGCAAACGCCCGCCACAATGCCTGGATGAGGCGGGGCTGCTGACAGACAAGTCTTTTCTCGCGCATCTTGTGTGGCTGAATTACGCGGATATGGATTTGCTGGCAGAGCGGAATTGTATCGGCGTCGCGTCTCCGGTTTCCAATATGAAACTTTCTGTGGGCGGTGTGATGCCCATGAAGGATTTGATGGAACGGGGAATCCGGATTGCCCTTGGTACCGACGGTGCGGCATCCAACAACAATCTGGACATGGTGGATGAGATGAAAACCGCCGCTTTACTGCAGAAATGGCGGAATGATTCGGCAGACATGCCGGATGCCGATGGGATTCTTCAAATTGCTACCGAAGGGTTCCGTATCCTCGGCATTCCGGTGGGAAAACTGAAAGAAGGAGACGCTGCCGATTTGATTCTGCTGAAATCCCATCCGATTATCACCCCGCTGCACAATCCGGTTTCAAATCTGGTGTATGCCGCTTCCGGTACGCTGGTGGACACCACTGTATGCAACGGACAGGTATTGATGGAAGACGGTTATGTACCCGGCGAGGAAGAGATTCTTGCCGATGTGAAGAAGACAGTCAAAAAACATTTTGACAGTTTCAGCTGACAGAATTATTTCCCGCTGGCCGCATAGGGGTTTTCTTATTTTTCTTCCTGATCTTTCAGTATTTCCCTTTTTTGTTCCCGGACATGAACCTCAATATTATTTCCCCCGGAACCGGTGATATCCGGTTCCCTCATTCCCAGTTTTTTCAGAGCCTCAATGACCTTTTTCTGTTTTGTAATGATGGCCCAGTCCATGGCATTCCGGTTTTCTTTATCTTTTATGTTGGGTTTGGCACCGAGGCGGACAAGCCGGGAAATTGTGGTGGGATAGCCCCCGAGTACCGCGTAGACAAGCGGGGTCCGTCCCTCGTGGTCTCTTCCGTTAATGTTCAGCCCTTTTTGCATACAGAACGCAAGCATATTGTTTCTGCCCCTGAATGCGGCCCAGTGAAAAAGAGTCATTCCGGCATTGTCACGGGTGTGGACATTTGCTCCGTTTGAAATTAATAATTCTGCCATTTCCTCATGGCCGAATCCGACGGCAAAATTCAGAGGGGTTTCTCCGTCTTTGTCCCGTCCGTTAATTTCAGCTCCATGCGACAGGAGAAAAGCCGCTACTGCTTTGCGGTTTTTCCATGCGGCATTATGGAGAGGGGATGCACCAAAATAGTTTTTGAAATTCACATTCGCCCCGTACCGGATCAGCAGTTTTACAATGTTCAAGCGGCCGTCCAAAGCGGCAATGAGAAGGGGGTTCAGTCCGGCAGTGCCGTTGGGATTCACACCCTCTTTCAAAAAAGATTCCGCAAGTTTCACATTGCCGGTTTCACAGGCTCTGTACAATGCCTGAATTCTGGTTTTGTCCGCTTCAGGGGCATTGTGCCCCCGTTGCAGACAAGCGCCCGGAATAAAAACTATTGCAGTCAACGCGGTTATTTTCAAAAACAAATTCATTTTGTACTGCCCCGTTGACTTTTGTTTTTTTCAATTAGAGATCGAATAATCTGCCGGCTCCGGTTCCCCCAGATGGGATGGGGTTCCCGCATTTTTTTCTGGGTCATATGAAGCGCCTGTTCGTAAGTGGTCATACCGCTTTTCTTGGAGTCCAGGACAATATTTTTTGTCAGCACATAGATTGCGTTTTCCCATTCGTAATTCAGGTGCCGGTAAATTGCAGGGTCGTTGTTTACATAGCCGTATTGTTCGTTGGCACAGTTGACAATTCCCATGCGGTTATTCAGAAAATCCGGTGTATATACAATTTCTCTTTCCTGGAGCATCTTCGCGTGGCGGGCTTCGTCTTCCAGCTGGTTATTGGCACCTCCGGCAATGATGGCGGCGCGGATTTTCGGAATTGTATTGTCATTCAGTGTACCGCCGGTAGCGCAGGGGGAAACAACGTCCGCATTTTCAAACAGCGGAGACATATCCCCTTTTTCGATAAGCCTGTATTCCACCCGGGATTCTGTGCCGAACATATCTTTTGCCGTGTCCAGTGAGGATTGAAAAATATCGTGCAGAATAACTCTTCCCACACCTTTTTTCAGCAGTTCTTCCGTCATAAACCGGGCAACGTGGCCGCTTCCCTGTACGGATACGGTTTTTCCGGGAATTCCTTTCATGCCGAGGGCGTCCAGGGCGCCTTCCATTGCCCGGGCCACACCGACACCGGTGAGCTTCGAGGGATTGCCGCTGCCGCCCTTTTCTTCCGGGATGCAGGTGGTAAAACGGGTCGCGGAAAAAATGGTATCCATATCTTTCGGCAGGGTGCCGACATCTTCGGCAGTGACATAGCAGCCTTTCAGCGAAGTAACAAATTTTGCATATTCGGTGTAGAGGGTTTTACGGAAAACGGGGTCATTTCTGTCCTGTCCGGAGGGAACTGCGATGACGCCTTTTCCGCCGCCCCACCAGAGGTCCGCCAGCGCGTTTTTGTACGTCATTCCCTTTGAGAGCCGGATTCCGTCAAAAAGGAAATCTTCAATTCTATCGTAGAACCAGAAGCGGGTTCCTCCCGCTGCCTGCCCCCGATTGGTATGGTGGACAAATACGCCTTGCAGTGTACCGGTTTCGGGGCCGACTTGGAGAAAAATTCCTTCATGCCGGTCAAAATCCGGCATTTCAGACCGGAAATGCTTACTCAATCCTGTCAGAACCTTATGGCTTGTGAGAATTTCATTGTTTTCGTAATCAAATACCCACCAGGCCCGCGCAATGCCGTTTTCTTTCAAAAACGACAGGAATTCATCAATGGAAGCGTTGGGATTAAACTGCGTCATTTTTCCTCCGTACTTAAATTAGTCGCACTGTGATTGTACCAGATTTTCAGGAAGTCTTGGGGAGGGGGAAGTGAAGAGTGCCGCAAAACGGGGACTGGCAACGTCTGCGGTGCCTGTATCCCGTTTTACCCCCAGTTTTCATGGCTTGACGATATATCTTCCGGTAAGATTTTTTAGATGGTTTGATTCGGGGGTTGAGTTATCAACTGTGGTACTCTCATAGTAACTGGTACAGAAAATGGGGTAAGGTCATGTTCCCGAATTCCCTGATATTGAAGGTATTGATAAATTGCCTGAAAACAGAGATAAGGCGGAAAAGGCTGCATAAATCATGGCGGGAGGAAAAGAATGAATTACAAAAAGCCGGACAGTTTTGCAGAAAAACGGGGGACATTCATTGCACTTTCAATATTCTTATTTATTGCGTTATGCTTTTCTTTCGCAATTGACGCCCGGGGATATTTTTTCAGATGGAAGAATGGAACTAAAATAAGGGCAGGAGACGTAGAAGTGATACTTCCCAAAGGTTACTATATTGACAGCAAAGATAATGCAGAATACACCGTTTGTGACATTGATGACCATAATGTGCAACTCGATATAGAAGCATGGACTGGGACACCGGAAATCCCAAAGATGACGGAGCGGATTAAGGCCATTGGCGGAGATGTTTGCTCATACGAAATACACGGATATCAGGTGCATGAATTTTTTTTCCGCAGTTACAGTTGGAGGGAAGATATTGGGGGAATTATGTACTTGTTTCCACAACAGCATATCCGGATTACATATTGGGGTTCATTATCTATGATGTATATAACAATGAATAAGTTTATTCAAACTTTTAAAAGAATTTCGGGGAATTCTCCGGGCAGCCCTTCCGATGTCACTGTTAAAACACACTTTCCCAAAGTGGGAAAGAAGTAAGGGGCGAGTACACTCCCTTCGTCGGGATAAAGGATCTTAGGTGGTAGATGATGCCGGATGAAGAGAAATTAAATAGTGAACCATCGGGGCTGTTTGGCTCCATTCCTTTGACAAAGTGATGGAATGATCCTCATCCCTGAGAAATCCGCCTCCCACAGGCAGTTCGTTTCCGTCTTGATTTTTCTTTTATTTGTCCTTTTCCACCCGTGCCGTGGGGGACAGGCCCTTGTTTTTTTATACATTTGTATGTGCACTGTGCCTGCTGATGGGTGTTATTTCTGGATTTCCTGCCAGGAGATGAAGCGGTCGTCGCCGCGGTAGATGCCGAAGGTGCCAGTGCCGGCGTCAAACACAAACCATGCCGGGGCGTTGAGAATGACATCTACCGAACCTTCATTGCTTAGTCCGGGGGCACTTAAGGTGACGGAACCGGTACCGTTGGTGACGGTGGTGTATGCGGTAACGGCGGTGTCGCCGGCTGTCAGGTTTCCCTGCCAGTTCTGGAGGGTGATGTTGCTGTCTGTGTATCCGGTGCAGCTGTCGTCTGTGTTGGCAACGTAGTCTCCGCCGCTGTAATACTGGGCGGCAATGGTCAGGGTGAGGTCCCGGTCGGAAGGAGAAAAGTTGTCCAGAACCTGCAGGCGGCCATAGCGGTAGGAGACACCGTTGGAGATGGCTGCGGTTCCGCCTGCGTCGGTTGCGACAGGAACAGAGTCGCTGTCAGAACCGGAGAGGTTCAGGGTGACGGTTTCCGGGTCATGGGCGGAGCCCCAGCCGTAACGGTTGCCGGGAATGGTGAACAGGGCGGTTCCGTTGTTGAATGTGAACGAGATTGTTCCGGCGGATAAGGATCCGGTACCGGATTGAACGGCAATGGTGAGATCGCCGGGGGTCAGTTTCGCGAAGTTTCCGGTGTAGTTTGTTGTGACGGTTCCGGCCGCCGCTTTTGCGGTGAGGGTGGTGTCAATGGAAAAGGGTTCTTCCGCGTAGGTGAAGGGGTGGGCTCCTGCGGTGCAGGCGGGGTTTTGAACAAAAGCCGGGATGTCAATGTATTTGGGCGTGAAACGACCGATGTTTCCGCTGGTTCCATTGACAGAGCCTGCACCAAGGTAATCGGTGGTGTCCACGGTGACGGTAATGATGCCCACTTCGTCATAGACGGTGTTGGCAGCGGTGAGTTCTCCGCCGGAGACGGTTCCGGGAATACCGGTGAGGTTTCCCGCAGCGCCGCCGGACGGTGCGGCGAGAGAGTGGGTAACTGTTATGGAACTATTGTAGTTTGTTGTGACGGCGTTGTCTGAAAGATCTGCTCCGGAATCCGGGACAAGATTGTTGTCCGTATCGTCTGCGCTGCTCCAGCAGATAGCTTTGATTCGGAGAGTAAAGGTGTCTCCTGCAGCGCGGAATACGTTTCCGGACGCGTCCGCGGCACCGGGGTTTCCGTCTGCCGTGACGCTGTATGCCCAGGGTTTGACCACAAAAACGGCACTGTCTCCGGTTATGTTTTCCGCGCTGTCTGTGAGCCGGAACCAGATTTTTCCGGCGTCGTTGTAAGCTGCGGAGACGGTTGCGGTGCTGTTTGTGAAGTTCAATTGTATGCTGGTTCCGGAGGATGTGACATTGTTCCCATCCAGTATGAGCGGGGTGGTTCCGCTTGACGGGTCATTATAAAAAAGCGTGGCGTCAATGGTTTTGGTTCCGCTGTAATCCAGTGCTGTACATTGGCCGCTCTGGGGGTCTTCTCCGATGGCTGTGATGGTAACGGTGAAGTTATGGCCGCTGATTTGGTTTGGGATGTCGGCTCCGGCGGTATCTTTAATTGCAAAGCCGCTGGGGCGGAATACAAGGTCGCCGCTGTTGTGCCCTGCTGAAGTGTAGGTGCCGTCCGACGCGGTGATTTGCAGGGTTTCGGCGTGGGTGTCCCGGAGAAACAGGGTGATTTCGCCCTGGTCTCCGGCAACAAAGGTGTATGCCGCCTGTCCGTCGTCGGCTGTGGGGTCGGAAAATGTACCCTGGGGCGGGTCGTCGTTGGTGAGGCCGCTGTATGCGGTGTACCAGGTTCCGTTGCCGGTGGAGGTGGTCAATGTAATGGTGCCGGTGAAGCCGGTGACCACTGCGCCGGAGGAGTCCCGTGCAACGATGTGAATCCGTTCCGGGTAGCAGACGATGGCGCTGCCGTCGTGCTGAATCTCATAGTATGTAATGAGGACGCATGTGGGGCAGGTGCGGGCGGTACCGTCAAGGTTCATTCCGCTGTTTTCGTTATTGTAGATTGCGGATATTTCGGATGAGACAAGTGCCCGGTTCCAGAATGTGACTTCGTCCTGCAGTCCGCGGAAGGCCTGGTTGTTATTGAATCCGCCGCCGACGCTGTCCTGCTCCTGTCCGATAATCAGGGATTGCACCGAGAGTGTGGCGGTGGAGACGCTGTTGCTTGCCACCAGTGCGCCGTCTTCATAGATGCTTTCGGTTCCGTTTTTCCGGGTCCAGGTGATCATGTGCCAGTTTCCGTCCGCAAGGTCGGAGAGGGAGTAGCTGTTTTGAAACGTACCGGCAATGTAGGTTTCCAATGTGGTGGTGTTCGTTGCGTAGAGGAGCATATCGTTGTCGCTGGTACTTCCGGCACCGGACAGCAGGGTGTGGGTGGCGGTGTCTTCCGGTTTTACCCATGTGTTGAAGCTGAAATCCGTCAGTCCGTCCACAACGGATGCCGGCAGGGTGACATATTGTCCGGTTGAGCCTCCGCTGTTGAAGTTGGCGCATCTGCAGACAATTCCTCCCGGGCTGGTGTTGGCATTTCCATGGGCTGTGCCGTTGTTGCCGTTTCCGCTGGCGTCCGCAACCTGGCCGCTTGTGCCGTCCCAGTAGCATTCATCAAGGTGATAATCCGCAACAGGGGTACAGGATGGGCAGATTCGCACCGAGCCGTCCCAGTTGGTTCCGGCGGCTTCGTTGTTGTAAATCTGTGTAATCTGGGCATTGGTCAGTTCGGTATTGAATATTTTGTATTCATCCACAGCTGCACCGATGGTTTGTCCCGCCGGGTCGTCGGAGGAGGTGCAGATGTAGGTTACATTTCCTGTGGTTCGTCTGGGCACATTGCTGTCATATGTGCCATCAATAAACAAATCGGTGCTGCCGCCGGAACGTCCCACGAAGGTGAGATGGTGCCATCCGGTGAGATTGTCCGGAAAATCAGTGCTGCTGATGCCACCGGAGTTGTCGTACACGCCCCAGCGGAGGTTTGTGCCACCGCTGTCGTAAATTAGAGCCATGTCCCCGGTGCCATTGACTGAACCGATAATGTATACATTGCCATAACTTCCCACGGTGTTGTGTCCGCTCGGATCCAGTGGGAAACGAACCCACATGGTTGCAGTCCATGAACCGCCCAGGGTGATTCCATTTGTCAGGGAAAGGTATCTGGAGCCGATCAGCTCACCGTCCCGGCAGAGTTTTGCGTCGGCATCATCCGTAACCGCGCCGCCTTCGGCGGTTCCGTCATGACCGTGATTGCTGCTGTCCACTGCTTCTCCTGTGGTGCCGTTCCAGATGCATTCGTCCATGCGCAACTCAAGGTCGGCATCACAAAGGGGGCAGGTTCGGGAAGTACCGTCCCGATTGAAGCCATTTTGCTGGTTGTTATAAATATTCTGGATGCTGGAGCCCGGAAGGGCATAGCCGTAAAACAGCAGTTCATCAATTTCACCGACAAAGATTTGTCTGGAATCAAAACATCCGCCCACACAATCCTGTTCCTGGCCGATAATCAGTCCTCCGGTATCCACTGTGATGGGGCTTGTGCTTTGGTTGTGGGAGGAAACGAGGGTGCCGTCCAGGTAGAGGAATTCGGTACCACCATTTCTTTCCCAGACGATGTGGTGCCATTGGTCGTCATTGATGGCGTAGGGAAGGGAATAGCTAATGGTGCTGCCGGGCAGATATGTCTGGATGCTGCCGGCACCGGATTGCCAGAGGAGCCAGCTGTTGGCATTGGAAGAAGCCGCACCGGAAATCAAGACCTGGTTCCCTGCTTTCGGCGAGCGAAACCATCCCATGAAAGTGAAGTCCTGGGCTCCGTTAATGGCACGGTTATCCAGCACAACATAGTCCGAAGTACTGCTGCGGTTGAATGTGGCCGCATGGCATAAAATGCCACCGTTTGCTGTTGTTGTTCCATTATAGGGAGTGCCGTTGTATCCGTTTGGTGAACTGTCCCTCACTTCACCGGCTGTGCCGGTCCAACGGCATTCGTCCATCCGGTAGTTTGCCGTTGGGCCGCAATACGGACAGTTTCGCGGTGAACCGTCCCAGTTGTTGCCGGCGGCTTCATTGTTGTAGATATCCTGTATCTGGGAATCGCTCAGGGCCTGGGAGAACAGTTTTACTTCATCTACTCCGGCACCGATGGTTTCACCGGACAGGTCATCGGAAGATGTGCCAATGTAGCCCACGTCTCCGCTTGTGACAGCGGTTACCCGATTCTGGTAACTACCGTCAATGTACATCCGGGTATGTCCGTTCCCATCTGCGACCAGCGTCAATTGATGCCAGCCGGTGAGGGAGTCGGGGAAGTTATTCTCCGTGAAATTGCCACTGTTATCGTAAACACCCCACCGGAGATTACTGCCGTTATGATCGTCAATGTAAGCAAGGTCTCCGGTGTTGTTGACAGATGCGAGGCAGTAGTAATTACCGTATCCGGAAAGGGCATTGTGGGATGTCGAATTCAAAGGAAACAAGACCCACATTGTCAGGGACCAGGCATTTCCGATTGACGGTTGATTCGGCAGGTTAATATAACCGGTGCCGGTCAGGTCTCCGTACTGGCAGAGGAATGGCGTTGTGTTTGAGGGGGTGGCGGTACCGGCTGCCGTTCCGTCGTATCCGTTGCCGCTGCTGTCCGTTACTTCCCCTGCCGTTCCGCTCCAGAAGCATTCGTCCATCCGCCATTCGGCTGTCGTGGCGCAAAGGGGGCAGACTCGTGTTGAATTGTCATAATTTTTCCCGCTGTCTTCCCGGTTGTAAAGGCGGGAAACATCACTGTCCCGCAAGCGCCGTGTGTAAACTTTTACTTCGTCAAGCTGGCCGGAGAATGCTCTGGGAAACCCGGTATAGGCCCATCTGCCGATATTCAGGTGGTAAGCGGAATTATATGGGGTGACGTTTGCCCTGGAACCGGTGTTCCGGCTCGCTTCCTGTTGTCCGTTTACATAGATGCGGAGAACATTCCGATCGTAAACGCCCACTACGTGGTACCAGACTCCCTGAACCGGAGATGTGGTGGAGTTGACAAAGTAACGGGCATTTGTGGTGGTGACTGCAAACTGAAAGTGTTGATTGTTGTTGTCGTGCTGGAGCCAGAATTGGCCGGTATCGGTCTGGCTGGTGGAGTTGATGGAGATGATGTTGGCGTAGTTCTGCCCGCTTGCGGGGTTGATGTCCCATTTTACCCATGCGGCTACAGACATCCGATTTCCGAAATTAAAGTTGCTGTTCGGGACGTTGACATAGCTGCTGCTTCCGTCAAACACACCGCCGTTGCAGAGTTTTCCCACGGCGGTTGATGCACCGTTTATGGCGGTTCCGTCATACCCGTTGCCCTGATTGTCTATGACTTCGCCTGCGGTTCCGGTCCATTTGCATTCATCCATCCGCCATTCTGCGGCAGGGTTTTGTGAAAACACGGGGAGGGGTGCTGCCAAAAAGAATATGATAAAAAAATATCGAATCAGGTTTTTTGTCATTTTCATGCGACACTCCCCCCGGGTTGCTTATATAAAGTATAGTACGATTTTCTGAATTTGCAGGTGGTTTTTTGCATGGATAAAAGAAAAAGAGGGGCTTTCCGTTTACAAAAAGTGTTTCTAATGACAAAATAAAGCTGATTTTTTAGATGGAGCGTGTCAATGCAAAAAGTAATTCTTTGGATTCTGGCCTTTTTTTTGACGGTTGGTTTGGCAATTTATCAGCGGGAAACCGGGCCCACTTATCCGGTAACAGGTTCTGAAAAACTTGGAAACCATGTTGTCAGTTATGAGTTTGAAACCAGTCATGGAGGTGCCGGAGATCAGGAAGTTGCCGTAAATGTGCCGGGAGACCACCTTGCCGGCGCCATATTGCGGTACAGGCGGTTTCGGAGCGGGGATTCGTGGACGGAAATTTCCATGCTGCATCAGGGGGATAATTATACGGCGTTTCTGCCCCACCAGCCCCCCGCAGGGAAATTAGAGTATCAGGTGGTGTTGAAGGATGGGGACAGGGTTTTGTCTCTTCCTGAAAAACCGGTGGTCACCCGGTTTAAAGGTGCGGTTCCGCTGGGGATTTTGTTGCCGCATGTTCTGTTTATGTTCACAGCGCTGTTGTTAACGGTGAGAATCGGGCTGGGGCTGACGGTTCATGAGGACCGCCGGAAACTGGTGGGTATCGCGGTGCTTTTTCTGGGAATCGGCGGACTGATTCTGGGCCCTCTGGTTCAGAAGTTTGCTTTCGGCCAGCTGTGGACAGGTGTTCCTTTCGGCTGGGATTTAACGGACAATAAAACGCTTATTGCCTTTCTCTGCTGGCTTCCGGCACTTTATCTGACACGGAAAAACCTTAAATGGCAGCGGCGGGCCACCGCTTTTGCGGTGCTGGTCATGTTTCTGGTTTATCTGGTTCCCCACAGTGTCTGGGGGTCTGAGTTCAATTATAAGGAGGGGAAGGTGACGACCGGAATACAAAAGGTGCAGGTGAAAGATGAGTGAGCCTCTCAAAATTAAAACCGTTCTTGTGACCGGTGCAGCCGGATTTATCGGGGCGAAAACCGCCGAGTTGCTGCTGAAAAGAGGGGTCTGTGTTGTGGGTGTGGACAATATGAACGATTATTACGACCCAAGGGTCAAGGAATACCGCCTTTCTTTGCTGCATTCATACAATGATTTCAAGTTCTTCCAGGTTGATATTGAGAATTTTGAGGAACTGGCGCCTCTTTTTGAACAATACGAATTTGACGGTGTTATCAACCTTGCCGCCCGTGCAGGTGTACGGTGGTCTCTTGTAGACCCGTTCGTTTATGTGAGGACAAACACTCTGGGCACTACCAACCTGCTGGAGCTGATGCATCGAAATGGTGTCGGTAAGTTTGTACTGGCATCCACATCTTCCCTCTATGCCGGACAGAAAATGCCGTTTCTGGAGACATTACCGGTAAATGAACCGATTTCCCCCTATGCCGCTTCAAAGAAAGGGGCGGAGGCTATGGCCTATACCTACCATTTTCTCCATGGGATTGACGTAACCATTCTCCGCTATTTTACAGTGTACGGCCCGGCCGGCCGGCCGGATATGAGTGTGTACCGGTTTATCCGCTGGATTGAGGACGGTGTGCCGATGGAAGTATTCGGGGACGGAACCCAGAAACGTGATTTTTCTTTTGTGGATGACATTGCAAGGGGTACGGTCACGGCGGTTCATACCCCCACCGGTTATGAAATTATCAACCTCGGGGGGAACAAACCTTACGAGCTGAACCATGCGATTTCCCTTATTGAAAAGAATCTCGGGAGTAAGGCGGAGATCGAACGGAAACCGTTCCACAAAGCTGATATGATGGCCACCTGGGCGAATGTGGAAAAGGCGGAGAATCTCCTGGCCTGGAAGGCGCAGGTTTCCTTCGAAGAAGGAATCCGCCGGACAGTGGAATGGCACGAAGCGAATCTGGATTGGCTGAAAAAGATTCCGCTGCCGTAATTCAGCCGAAGTGCAACCGGAGTTTTGCCCTCTGTATGTGCGGCTCCGGCTGTTTGCGGAAAAAGGGGAAATCAATTGGAATTTGAAACAGACGGACCTGTCTTTCAACTTGAAAATATCGGGCTTTTGAAAGGTAAAACCCGGATTCTGTCTGACATCTCCCTGGATGTGCAAAAAGGGGAATGTCTGATTTTTGCGGGAGAAAACGGTTCCGGCAAAACCTCTCTTCTTCGCTTGTTCAACCGGCTGGATGAACCGACGGAAGGAACAATTTATTTCCACGGGGTTCCGTTGTGTGAAATGGATGTAAAAGAATTGAGGCGCCGTGTGGGTATCGTGATGCAGGGCCCGGTCCTCTTTGACGGACGGCTCGGGGATGTACTGAATCGGATTTCCACGGTATTGAAGGAGGACTGGGATAGCCGGGATGTGCTGAAAACGGCCGGATTGCCGGTGGAGACGCTGGACAGAAAAACAGCCGATCTTTCCGGCGGCGAGGTCCAGCTGATTTCAATCGGGATTGTCGCACTGCGGAATCTTGAGGTCATTCTGCTGGATGAACCGGCGTCAGCTCTTTCCGTCACGGCGGTTGAGCGCCTGGAAACACTCCTTTGTAAAATGCGCAGTGAAGGCCGGACATTGATTCAGGTAACGCATCAGGTTGACCGAATGGCGAATCTGGCAGACCGGGGCATTTTCATCCGGCAGGGACGGATAGCGGTTACAGGCAGCATGGCGGAAGTGATTTCCGCCTTCGGGAGGGAATGATTGTGGAACAGGTTCTTTACGCCACCATTTTAATTTTTATTGCCATTGGCATTGCCTGGTGGAACAGGGTGGGCACGGAAAAAGATTTGATTGTGGGCGGTATCCGCGCCATGATTCAGCTGATCGCTGTTGGTTATGTGCTTCACATCGTGTTTGCGCTGAATACCCTGTGGTCACAGCTTCTTCTCCTGCTGTTAATGACAGTCATTGCCGCATGGACAGCCCGTGGCCGCGCAAAAGAGGTCGCCGGTGTATTCGGTTTGTCTTTTGTGGGGATTGTCGCCGGGACAGTTGTTTCCATCGGCGTTTTGGTTGCCACCGGGGTCATTCAGCCGGTTCCCAGATACCTGATACCGCTGGGCGGGATGGTAATCGGCAACACCATGACCGCCACCGCCCTGGTACTGGATCGTTTTTACCATGAGATTGACGGAAACCGCCGCAAGGTGGAATTCGCCCTTTCCCTGGGGTTTTCCGTTGCCGAAGCCAGCCGGGACTATTTGAAACGTTCGGTCCGGGCATCCATGACCCCCATTATCAATACATTGAAAATAGTTGGCATCATTCAGCTTCCCGGCGCCATGACCGGGATGCTTATGGCGGGGGCCACCCCCATTGAAGCAGCAAGGTATCAGCTGATAATTATGTACATGATTGCTTCCGCAATCAGTGTCGCGGCGGTGACGACCATCGTTCTTGCCAGGAAACGTTTTTTTAACGGAGATGCCGGGTTGGCAGTCTGATTTTTTCCGCAGCCGGGCATAAAAACAGCGGAACTTCAACCACCTGATTCTCATACGGTTATGAATTTATTTTGATAAGATGAAAAAAAACTGGTATTATCAAAATGAAACCGTATGGAGGTGGGCTTTGAAGAAAAAAGTCATGATTGCCAATTATGACCCCAATGTTTTAAAACAGCAGAAAAAGGCTTTTGAAGGGCTGGACGTGGAGCTGAAAACGGTTCAAAACGGGGATATGGCACTGACGGAACTGAATCGGTTTCAACCGGACATGATATTGCTTGACCCCATGCTGCCGAAGGTTTCGGGTTTTGATGTTTCCCAGAAAATCCGCTCGGCAATGCCGGATTTGCCCATTATCATGCTGACAGCTGTTTATCGCGGAATGGTGTATCGGACTCAGGCTTTATCCAAATACGGAGCAACGGAATACCTCGAAGAACCGGTATCGGTTGAGGAATTGCGGGCCACCATTGAGAAGTATATCGGTTTACCGGCAAAAGAAGACAACAAGAAAAAGCATCTGTCTTCAAAAAAACGTTTTGAGGCGTTGCTGCAGGACAGTAAGGGCGGCGTGAAGCCGAAGCTCCGCAAAAAGGCCCGTAAAAAAGCAAAAATCAAAGTGGAAACAAGCAGCGGAAAGGCAGAGCTCCCGTCGGCGGGGAAGCAGCGCGCAAAGGGAAAATCCACCCGGAAAAAACTGGAAGCAATTCTGAAAGAAACACAGCTGCATTAATTTTCTTTTTACTGAAAATTCAGGCATGGCCCTCCCGGGGACATCTTAAAGCGCTTATTTTCTTTTCCGGAACTTTTTCCGCTACGGATTGGAGGTGAGTGCGGACGCGTTCATTTCAACCCGTATGACCCCCCTCAATTGTCCTTTGACATATCCGGTTGCGGTTCCTTCAGGATACTTTTCTTTGATCATTTTAAGAATTTCCGGTTTGATTTTTTTCTCATTTCCATGGCAGCCGAGACAGGTGCTGCGAATGAGGAGAGGTTTGTAGTACCGGTATTTTATCTGTCCGTTTCCGCTTATCTTTTGAACCAGGTGGTCAGGCGGCGTGCCGCTCGCGGCCATGTTTTTCCGCAGGAGCAGCAGTGCCTGTTTTTCAAATTTATCCGGTTTGTTTGCGGGGTTTCTGAATTTAAGTGATGTGCGTTTGATGTTGAGGATTCCCTGGTAATAAAGATTCACATCTTCTGTGAGTTTCAGGGCTTCGGATGAACAGAAATCGACAGCACCTTTCAACCCCTGTTCCTGCATCGCGGCAATCAGCTGGGTTTTCAGTGTGTTTTGGAGCCTGGTGCAGGCTTCCGAACCTTTTATGATGACTTTCTGCGGAATTCCGTCTGTGATAAACACGGCTGTTTCATGTGATTTCCGGTTTTGATGATTCTGTTTTTGGTTTATTGTTTTTCCCTGTCTGCCGCAGGCGGTGAGTACAACCAGAATAAGCGATAAAATAAAAAGTTTTTTCATTCTATCTGCCTCCCTATCATTTCTGTCACTGAATTTAATGTAGCAGAATTACGGTTTACATACAATGTCCCGGTTGGCATTGGGTGTTTCCGTTCCGTTGATAATTCTATTGCCCGGCAGGTGCCGGCGGGAGGGTTCCGGTTCTTTGGTTTTATTTATCGGTTTCCGGCTTGTATTGCCGCAGCAGGTAGTTTCCGCTGCCCGGTTCCGCGGAGCAGTTCCCGTTCCGGATGATCGGGGTGCCGCGCAGGAAAACCTGTTCCACTCTGCCGGTGACGGAAATTCCCTCAAAGGCGTTGTAATCCACATTCATGTGCCGGTTTCCCGCGGAGATTGTGTGTTGTTTTTCCGGATTGAAAACTACAATATCCGCGTCTGCTCCGGGAACCAAATCCCCTTTTTCCGGAAAAAGGCCGTAGCGTTTTGCCGGTGCCGTACAACAGAGGTCCACCCACTGGCTCAAAGAGATTTTCCCTGTTCCCACGCCGAAATGGTAGAGAAGTTCCAGGCGGTCTTCAATTCCCGGCGCACCGTTTGGAATTTGGTCAAACCCTTCTTTTCCAAGTGTTTTCTGCTTGTTAAAGAAGAATGGACAGTGGTCGGTTCCAACCGTGTCCAGTGTGCCGTCATAGAGGCCTTCCCATAGCGCGTTTTGGTCATGGCGTTTGCGGAGGGGAGGGGAGAGTACCCATTTTGCCGCTTCAAACCCCGGTATTTCATATTTTGCGTCTGTCAGCACCAGGTACTGGGGACAGGTCTCCGCGAATAGGGAAACACCGCGTTTTTTCCCTTCCGCGATGAGCTTTACCGACTCTTCGCATGTAATGTGTACAAGGTTGAGGTTTCCGCCGGTTTTTTCGGCCAGGCGGACGGCACGGCCCACAGCTTCCACCTCCGCCTCCCTCGGATGGGCCAGGGGATGGAACTGCGGCCCGGTTTTTCCTTCGGAAAGGAGTCTGCGCGTGGCATCTTCCACCATGTCTCCGTTTTCCGCGTGGAGGTTTACCAGAAAGCCGTGTTTCCGGGAAAGTTCCATCAGCCGGATGAAGGTGTCATCGCTGATCATCAGCCGTCCCCTGTAGGCAAAAAAACATTTCAGACTGCTCACACCGGCATCCAGCAGTGCCGGAATTTCGTCAAGAAACCGTTCTTCCGGATCTGAAATGGTCATGTGGAAGCCGTAATCACAGACTGCCTCGTTTTCAGCCCGTTTTTTCCAGTCATCCAGTGTTTTCAGCAGCGATTCCCCTTTGTTCTGATTGGCGTAATCCACGATTGTTGTGGTACCGCCGAAGAGTGCGGCCCGGGTGCCGGTCAGATAACTGTCGCTGGAATGAATCTTTCCCAGCGGCATGTCAATGTGGGTGTGTCCGTCAATTGCCCCGGGGAGAATCAGTTTTCCGGCGGCATCCACTGTTTCAATGCTGCCGGGGCAATCCGGTGTTTCTCCCACGCTGTGTATCCGGCCGTTTTCAACATATACATTGCCCCGGAAGGTACCGGTTGATGTGACGATGGTTCCGTTTTTTATCAGGAGCATTCTCTCTCCTCCTGTTTTTTTTGATGGTATCACAAAAAAATCAAATTCAAATTAACTGTGTTTTACATGCCGAAAGGTGCCGGTTCCGGGGCAATGAGCCCTGACGGTGCTTTTCCGGTTTCTTCCGGTTTTTCTGAGGCGGGTGGAACCGGATGTGAAGGCGGAGGCGCGGCGGCTACGGTATGGAATTCATGTTCCTGATATTTTCCCGTGGTGTGTTAAAATGGGCGGGTTATGAAATGGGTTGTGGGCGTGACAGGGGCAAGCGGTTTGCGGCTTGCCCATATGTTTTTACAAGTATTAAGTGAGAATCCGGGGAGAATTTTCGAGCGGCTGTTTCTCGTGGTGTCGGAGAATGCCGGGAAAGTGGCTGCGGCGGAGGGCTCTGATTTTGACCCGGCGGATTACGGTGGTACTTTTGAGCTGATTTCTCCGGATGATTTTTCAGCGCCCGTTGCCAGCGGTTCGTTTCTCTTTGACGGAATGGTGGTGATTCCGGCTTCCATGAGCACATTGGGGGCACTGGCATCCGGATTCGGCACAAACCTGATACACCGTTGCGGGGATGTGTGCATGAAGGAGGGGCGCCGTCTGATTCTGGTGCCCCGGGAGACGCCGTTTTCACTGATTCATCTGGAAAATATGACAAAATTGAAGCGGGCCGGGGCGGATATTGTGCCCTTTATTCCGTCTTTTTACAATCAGCCGGCGTCTGTTGAGGAGATGCTCCGGTTTTTTGCGCTTCGGATACTGGATGTGATGGGGATTCATCAGGCGGATAAGCGCCGTTGGGGAGAGAGATAATTGAAACGATTGATTGAAGTTCTTCGGATGATAAAGTTTGAGCATACGCTGTTTGCCCTTCCGTTCGCGTTTATGGGGATGATGTTTGCTGCCGGCGGGTGGCCGGGATGGCGCCTGTTTCTGCTGGTCACACTGGCGATGGTGTTTGCCAGAAGTGCGGCCATGGCGTTTAACCGGCTGGTGGATGTGGATGTGGACGGGGAAAATCCCCGGACAAAGGACAGGTCGTTGCCTGCAGGCCGCCTCAGTACCCGCTTTGTTGCGGTTTATGTCATTCTGAACAGCATTGCTTTTATTGCGGTTTGCGGGTTTATCAATCCGCTGGCATTTTTTCTGTCTCCTCTTGCCCTTGGGCTTGTGCTGTTTTATTCTTATACCAAGCGGTTTACCTCATTTTCGCATCTTGTTCTGGGCCTGGGCCTTGCAATCGCTCCCACCGGCGGCTGGATTGCGGTGACGGGAAATTTCGCGGTACCGCCGCTTCTGCTGTCCGGGGCGGTATTGTTCTGGGTGGCGGGGTTTGATGTGATGTATTCCCTTCAGGATGTTGAGTTTGACCGGGTAAAAGGCCTGCATTCCATTCCTGCGCGGATGGGTACGGGCCGGTCACTGCTTCTGGCGAGGAGTTTTCATCTTTTGACTTTTATTCTGCTGGCTGTTTTTTCTCTCGCCGTAAATGCGGGGGTGTGGTTTAACATCGGGGTCGGGATTTCCGCTCTGTTGCTGGTATATGAACACCGCCTGGTATCGGAAGATGATTTGAGCCGGCTGAATGCGGCTTTTTTTACGGTAAACAGTTTTGTTTCCATTCTGTTGCTGGTCTGTACGGTTTTGAAATATTCGGTTTGAGGGGTGAAATGAAGTTTGCGGATGATTTTCTGATTGAAATTGATAACAAAGTGGGAAAAGGGGAGCGGATTTCAAAATCCGAGGCGCTCCGGCTTTTTGAAACAAACGATTTGACCGGGCTTGGCCGGGTGGCGGGCCGGGCCAATTCCATGAAAAACGGCGATCGTGTATTTTTTAACATCAACCGGCATGTAAATCCCAGCAATTTATGCACCAACCATTGCCAGTTCTGCGCTTTTTACCGGAAAAGCGCGGATGAGCCGGGGGCGTATGAGCAGACAGTTCCCGGGATTCTGGAAAAATTGAAAGGCGATGTGGCGGCGGGAGCAACAGAGGTTCATATTGTCGGTGGCCTGCACCCCACATGGCGGTTTGAGGAGTATGTGGAGATTGTCCGGGAGATTCACCGGCATTACCCCGCTCTTCACATCAAGGCGTTTACCTGTGTGGAGATTGACCATTTTGCCGGGATTTCGGGAAAATCACTGACGGAAGTGTTTGAAATTTTGAAGGATGCGGGGCTGGGGTCCATGCCCGGCGGCGGAGCGGAAGTTTTCAGCCCGAGGGTTCGGAAAAAACTCTGCGCGAAGAAGATTTCCGGTGAACGCTGGCTGGAAGTGGCAAGAGCTGCCCATCATTCGGGGTTGAAGTCCAATGCCACTTTGCTGTACGGCCATATTGAGACGGTGGAGGAACGGATTGACCATTTGTCAAAATTACGGCAATTGCAGGATGAAACAGGTGGATTTCAGGCATTTATACCCCTGAGCTGGCACAAAGAGGGGACGGAACTGGAACGGGTTCTCAATATCCCCGGTGCCACCGGCCTGGAGGATTTGAAAATGATTGCGGTATCCAGGATTTTTCTGGATAATTTTGACCATATCAAGGCGTACTGGGTAATGCTGGGAAAGAAATTGGCCCAGACTGCTCTGTGGTTCGGTGCCGATGATTTGGATGGAACGGTGGCGGATGAGCGGGTCACGTTCATGGCGGGAGGGAAAACCGACCGTTTTGCCACTATTGACGAGATTATTCACTTGATTCGTTCTGCCGGAAAAGTGCCGGTGGAGCGGAACACGCTGTATGAGCCGTTGAAAATTTGTTGAGAATTGAATGATGCCGAAGCTTTATGCCGTTTTGTCCATACTGACATTTCCGTTTTTGAAAAAGAAACTGAGGAAACGTTTCGGCGACAGTTACATTCGGGAGAGAATGTGGCGGGTTCCCGCTGCGGAAGGTCGGTTTGATTATTTGATTCACGGAGCATCGGTGGGGGAGCAGAATGTTGCGGCGCAAGTGGTAGCAGCGCTTTCCCAAAAGGGGTTCCGTGTGCTGTTGACGGCAGCGACGGACACCGGGCTGGCCCAGGCGGAAAAACACCACGGCAACAACGAAAACGTAGTGATTTCTTATCTTCCCTTTGATTTGCCCGGCCCGGTAAAGCGGTTTTTCAAGGCGGTGCAGGCGGACAGGCTGGTATTGGTGGAAACGGAGTTGTGGCCCCGGCTTATTTTGTCGGCAAAGGCTGCCGGGGCGGAGGTAATCCTTATCAACGGCCGGATTTCAGACAGCGCGTTCCGGAATTATATGCGGTTTTCCCGTTTCCTGAAAGAAACTCTGGATGCTATTGATATTTGTGTGGTCCGTTATCCGGTGGATGGAGACCGTTTTCAGGCTTTGGGGGTGACGCCGGAGCGGATTTTGCAGTGCGGGAACCTGAAGCTTTCTTCTTGGCCGGAAGTTTCTCCGGTTCCGATTGAAACAGGTGACTGTCCGGTGATGGTGTTTGGTTCCACAAGGGAAGGCGAAGAGGAAATGATTCTTGATAAAATGTCGGGTGCCATGAAAAAGGGGCGGCCGATTCCGGTTTTTGCCCCCCGGCACGTGGAACGGGCGGATGAGGTGGAAAAACTGCTGGTGGATACCGGATTTGAAGTGGTTCGGTCCAAAGGAATTGAATCATTCGGCCTGAATCCCGGCCAGGCTCTGCTGGTCAATGAAACCGGCCGCTTGATGTCTTTTTACGCCGCGTGTGATGTGTGTTTTGTCGGCGGTTCCCTTGTGGCGAAGGGGGGGCAGAATTTTGTGGAGCCGTTTTTCTTTGCGAAACCGGTGATAACCGGCAATAATCTGTCTAATTTTCTTGATGTTCTGCCGGTTTTCGAGCCTTTTATGACCATTGTGGAGTCCCCCGGCGAGCTGGCATTTGCTGTTGAAGCTTTCTGGTCGGCCAGGGAGGAGTTTGAGCGGAAGGCGGCGGAAGGGCGCCGGATTCTGGAAAGGGAAAAGAACGCACTGCCCTGTGTGATGGAGGCATTGACGTGATAAAAAACCGATTTTTGAAAGTGATTCTGTTTCCATTTTATCTGCTCTACCGGCTGGTTGTGAATGTCCGGAACCATTTGTATGACCGGGGCCGGCTGAAAATACGCACATTGCCGGTTGTAGTGGTGTCGGTGGGGAATGTTACTGTCGGCGGTACGGGTAAAACCCCCGCCGTCATTGCTATTGGAGAAAAACTGGCAGAAGATGGGCTGAAAAGTTGTGTGTTGAGCCGGGGATACCGCCGGAAGGATGAAAAGAAAATTTTGCAGGTGACGGAGGATTCGGACCCGGAGCTTTGCGGTGATGAGCCGGTGCTGATTGCCCGGCGCCTTGAAAATCGTGCCAGTGTGTGGGTGGGGAAAAACCGTTTTGAAACGGGAATGTTCGCGTTGAATCGGGAGGAGGGGGATGTTGTTCTTCTCGATGACGGTTTTCAGCACCGGAAACTGCACCGGGATCTGGATATTGTGCTGGTGGATTGTACCGCGCCGGCTCTGAGAAGCCGGTTAATTCCCTATGGAATCCTCCGGGAGCCTTTCCGGGGAATTGCCCGGGCCGATATTGTCGTATTGACAAGAAGCAGGTTCCTGAAAAATTTGGAGCTGTTGAAAAATGAAATTGTGAAGATAAATCCCGATGCGTTCCTGACAACGGCGGATTTGAACATTTCCGGATTCCTGGATGTGTCGAGGGGGGAAATGATTGCTTCTGACAGCCTGAAAGGAAAGCGGATGGTGGCATTTTCCGGTATCGGCAATCCCCTTTCATTCAAAGCGGAGCTGGTAACTGCCGGAATTGAAATCCCCCGCGCTTTCGGGTTTCCGGATCACGCGGTGCCGTCTCCTGCAAGGCTCTCGAAAGTGAATGCGGTTGCCATGGAAGAAAAAGTGGCGTATATTGTTACAACGGAAAAAGACTGGGTCAAGCTGGCGAAAGAGTCTATTGAAACTCTCCGGTTGCCCCTGCTTGTTTGCCGTGTGGATATGCGGATTGAAGGCATGGATACACTGTCCGCCATGATCAAGGAGAAATGCAATGCCGAAAGAACTCATCAAGAAAATTGACCGTGAACTGAAAGAGATGGAATACGAATTGACGCAGGAGCTCCCCAAGGAAATTCAGCGGGCGGCTGCCATGGGAGATTTATCCGAAAATGCGGAGTATGAGGCTGCCCTTGAAAAACAACGGATGTTACAGGCAAAACTGCTGAAATTGAAAAAACGGAGAGTTGAGCTTTCCCAGATTGATTTTTCCAGGTTGCCGAAGGACAGAGTGGGGTACGGAAGCAAGGTTGTCCTCTATGATCTGGATGAGGATAAGGAAGTTTCATATACTCTGGTAATGGGTGAGGAAACCGACTGTGACAATTGTATCTCCATCAGTTCTCCCATTGGAAAATCCCTTTTGGGGAAGCGGGAAGGGGATGAAGTGACAATCCGAATCCCGTCCGGTACCAAAAACTTTGAAATTCTGGAACTTCACACTTTTTTCGAAGAATAAGCAGCATGGTTTGAATTTTCTTTTGCCGCTGAAAGGATTCTGCTCCCGGTTTTTTCAGACGGAAGAACCGAACATGAAACACTGAACACATTTTTCCGGAATTATGCTAACATATCACAAGTCTGAACGTATAAAATTTGATTGCGCATTGCGCTAAGCGGGAGACTTAATATGCAGCATGCGGTTTTGACCGGCGGACAGTGGGGAGATGAAGGCAAAGGAAAAGTGATTGATATTCTCTCAGATCGCTTCGATGTGGTGGTCCGCTACCAGGGCGGAAACAACGCGGGGCATACCGTTGTGATCAACGGTAGAAAGTTCTTTCTTCATTTAATCCCTTCCGGCATTTTTCATCCTGAAAAAATCTGTGTAATCGGAAACGGCGTGGTATTGGACCCCTTTGCTTTTCTCAAAGAGGTAAAGGGATTGCAGGAAGCCGGAATTGCGGTTTCGCCGAAAAATCTTAAAATCAGCGACAGATGTCATCTCGTAATGCCCTACCATCGGGCAATGGATCAGGCGTCTGAAGCTTTGAAGGCGGGGAAAAAAATAGGAACAACCGGAAAAGGGATTGGCCCGGCGTATACCACCAAGGTTATGCGGACGGGAATTCGGGCGGCGGATTTGTTTTCCGAGTCACTGCTTGTGGATAAAATCAAGGAAAACCTGAATTATTTCAATTACCTGCTGAAAGGGTATTACAAAGCTGATGTGATGGCGGCGGATGACGTCATTGAAGCTGTTTTATCTATCCGGGAAGAGTTATTGCCATACATTGTGAACTCTGCATATTTGCTTGAAGGGTTTCGAAATGAGGGAAAATCCATTCTCTTTGAAGGAGCCCAGGCATCATTGCTGGATATTGATCATGGAACCTATCCTTTTGTAACATCTTCGTCTGTGGTGGCGGGGGGAGTGGGTCCGGGAACCGGGTTCAGCCCTGTCCATATCAAAAGTATTATCGGCGTATTCAAAGCATACCTGACCCGGGTGGGAAGCGGGCCGTTCCCCACTGAACAGAGCAAAGGAATCGGGGAGGCATTGAGGCAGACCGGCAGTGAATACGGTACCACCACCGGGCGTCCCCGCCGTTGCGGCTGGTTTGATATGGTTGCGGCGAAGTATGCACGGATTATCAATGGATATACCGGAATTGCGTTGACGAAACTGGATGTCTTAAGCCAGTTTGAAGAGATCCCGGTATGTACGGGGTATCAGTATAATGGCAATATTATTCATGAATTTCCGGCAGAGTTGGATGCACTGGAAACCCTGAAGCCGGTGTACAGTTTTCTCCCCGGTTGGAAAGCGCCCATCTCCGGAGTGGATCGTTTTGATATGCTGCCGAAAGAAGCGCAGGAGTATGTTCGCTTCATTGAAGAACAAATACAGTGTCAGGTACTGATTGTATCCACCGGCCCGGACCGGAATCAGACGGTAATGATGCCGGGGATGTCGTAACTATTTAAAACGGAGGAGATAAAATGTCCAGTTGTCCTTTCTGCGGAAAAAATTTTGACGGCGATCCTGCAGTGTGTCCCCATTGCGGGCAGGTGATTCACCCCAATACGGCGGAAGGTGCCGGTGGACAGATGGCGCCGCCTCCACCGCCTGCCGGTTCAAGTCATGATGTGCCGCAGGTATCGGGTCCCGGAGAAAAAAACTCCCGGATTACCGTGCCGTTTGAGGATCCGAACGCCGGATTTTTCAACGGGATGTTCGAAACCATTAAACTCTCTCTTTTTCAGCCAAGTTCTTTTTTCAATACTTATCGTTTTGAGGGAAGTATCGGCCGGCCCATGGTGTTTGCATTGATTGTGGGGTGGTTTTCGATGGCTGTCGGTGTTTTGTGGAGTTTGATTTTCAACGCATCCATTATGTCTGTTATCAGCCGCTATGTTCCCAATGCCGAACAGGCTTCCATGAACCGTTTCGGTTCCCAGTTTATGTTTTCTTCAATTGGCAGTATGGTTTCCCTTGTGCTGGCGCCCATTATTATTATTCTGGCCCTGTTTATTATGGCCGGGCTTTATCACTTGTTTCTGATGATGGTAAACGGGGCAAAACGGGGATTTGAAACTACTTTCAATGTTGTCTGTTATTCGACATCCGCCAAGTTGTTTATGATTATTCCGTTTTGCGGGGGGACGGTGGCATGGATTTACAGTCTGGTGATTTCAATTATCGGGATATCCGGTGCCCATGAAACAGACGGCTGGAAAGGTGCCTTTGCCGTTTTAATGCCTTTTGTCCTGTGCTGTTGTCTTACGTTGCTGTTCATTATGTTTTTCGGAGCTGCAATTGCGGGGTTGGCTGCCCAGCATTAGGAATTCGGAGCTGAATGGAAATACAGATTGTTCCGAGAAAAAAGGGAGAATTGAATCTTCCGCTGATATACCTGATTATTACCTTAATCCTTGCCGGTGCGGCTTACGGGCTGTATTACCTCCACGCTGTTCCGATGATCCCCTGCCCGTTTAAGGAGATGACCGGATATCCCTGCCCCACCTGCGGTTCCACCCGTCTGGTGTTGAGCCTGTTTCACGTTCAATTGATTCAGGCTTTTTTATGGAATCCCGGCCTGTTTATGCTGGGAATCGCGGCTGTTTTCTGGTACGGATACGGGGTAATCAGTCAGTTTTCCGGAAAAAAACTTTGTATATCCCTTTCAAAAAGGGAATGGTTCCGGTTAAAGCTGGTGCTGCTGGCGCTGTTTTTCTTAAATTGGCTTTATCTTGTCATTGCCGGTATCTGACGGGGAGAGAGAAGAAACCATGGAAGGAATCAGTCCCTATCTGAAACTGGAAGACTTGAAATTCCGGGGCCTGGGCCCGGTAACGGTGAAGCGGCTTGCGGCAAAGGGGCTTCACCGTGTGGAAGATGTGCTGTACTTTTTCCCCATCCATTACAATGACCTGACGGTGCAAAAACAGATTAATGAATTGATTCCGGGAGAGACGGCTACGCTTCATGTCCGGATTAACAGCAGGCAGCACCGGATGGCAAAAAACCGCCGTCTCGCCATCACCGAAGCCCTTGTGTCCGATGAAACCGGTTCCATCCGGATAACCTGGTTTAATCAGCCTTATCTTGCAAATACACTTAAAACAGGCATGGAACTCCTTATTTACGGAAAGCTGGAAACAGGGCGGAACGGCCCCGGTATCATCAACCCCACCTTTCGGATTCTGGACCCGAAAACCATGCTTTCCGCAAAACCGGTAATTGAGCCGGTGTACAGTGCGGTGGAACGGGTGTCCAACCGATTCCTTCAGGGCTTGGCACGGACCTGTATCGAGGGGGTACTTCCCTGCAATTTTCAGGTTCCGGAAAACTTGATTGCCGCCCGTGGTTTTCCTGACAAACGTACCTGTTTCAATCGGATTCATTTCCCCGAAGACAGCTCTTCGGTCCGGGATTTGGAATCTTTCAATTCACCCTACCAGCTGGCGCTGGTTTATGAGGAATTATTTCTTTTCTTTGCGGGGATTCTTGCTGTTCGGCGGAAACTAACGGCAACAAAGAAGGACCCGGTGGTGGTTCGGCCGGCGGAAAAACAGAACATGCTGGAATTGCTCCCGTTTCAGTTGACCGGAGAACAGCAGCGGGTAATAGACGGAATTTACCGTGAATTTGAGGCCGGACGGCGGCTGGTCCGGCTGGTGCAGGGAGACGTAGGGTCCGGGAAGACTGTTGTCGCCCTGCTTTCCGCCATGCCTTTCCTGACCCGTGGCGGCCAGGCGGCGTTTATGGCACCGACGGAGCTTCTGGCGGAGCAGCACTACAACACCCTGAATGCCCTTCTGTCCGGAACCGGAATTGAAGTCCGGCTTTTGACCGGTTCCATCGGGACGAAGGCGGCGCGGGAAATCCGGAAAGGGCTCCGGGACGGAACGGTTTTGCTTGTGGTGGGTACGCATGCGCTGATACAGCCGGAAATCATATTCCGGAAGTTGGAGTTTGTCATTATTGATGAACAGCACCGCTTCGGGGTGGCGCACCGGGAAGAGCTGGTCCGGAAAGGTGAAGCTCCGCATATCCTGTCGCTGACCGCCACCCCCATTCCCCGGACCCTTGCCATGACCCTGTACGGCCAGTATGATTACGATGCCATCCGGGGGTTGCCGGCGGGGCGGAAGCCGGTTCGGACCGTGGTAAAAAAAGAAGAAAATATTTATGAAGTCTATGAGTTTGTCAGAAAAATGATTCGCGCAAAAGGCTTACAGGCTTATTTTGTATTTCCCTTGATTGAAGAATCTGAAAAAATGGATTTAAAAAGTGCAGAAACCGTTTATGAAGAACTGAAAAACGGGTTTTTCACGGGATTTCGCACCGCCTTGGTCCATGGCAGGGTAAAAAACGAGGAGAGGAGGCGGGTAATGGATGCCTTCAAAGAGGGAGAAATTGATATTCTTTTTGCCACCACTGTCATTGAAGTGGGTGTGGATGTGGCCAATGCCAATATCATGGTGATTCACAACTCCGAACGGTTCGGGCTCTCTCAGCTCCACCAGCTTCGGGGGCGGATTGGCAGGGGCGGGGAGAATGCATACTGTTTTCTCGTGGTAAAAGAATTAAAAGGAGATACCGCATATCGCCGGGTACGGATGATGGCAAGGAGCAGTGACGGTTTTATGATTGCGGAAGAAGATTTGAAAATCCGCGGTCCGGGCGAGTTTCTCGGAACCCGGCAGTCTGGAATGCCGGCATTCCGGGTGGCGGATATCATGCGGGACAGGGATGTGGTGCAGATGGCGAGAAAAGATGCTCAAGATGCGATAAACCGGGGCCTTACGGACTTTCTGACCCCGGAAGAGTGGAGAGACCGTTTCGGGAAATCACTGGTTTAAAGGATACGGTAATGCCGGTGGAAATAATGCAGATAACGGGGTGCTGCCTTTGTCTGTTTCCATAAGTTAACTCAAACTCAAAATTAAACTTAAACAGGTTTTTCTTTTCCGGTAAAGTATGTTAAAATTTAGGCAATATGATAGAAATAGAAATTCTGGACGGCAAAAAATGGGTTTCAAAATCCTATAAGGAAGACCGGGTCACGATCGGGCGGTCAAAAGAGAACGTCCTTACGTTGCGGGGGATGGGAATCTCAAGAAGGCACGCGGTTGTTTATCAGTCGGATAAGCGGATTTTTGTCCGCGATTTGGACAGTAAGAACGGAACCTATGTAAATCAGAAACGAATTGCGGAAACAGAGATTCATCCGGGAGATCTGCTGGAGATTGGTCCGGTTAGCCTGCGCCTGCGTCCTGAGATTCGGAACCCCTTTCTGGATGAGAGCACATTTGTCCGGGACATCGGTGAGCTGACCCACGCGAAAGAGGATTTAATAGATATTTTTATGAAGATTGCCAACCTGCTCACCGGAGAACAGGACCTGAACGCTGTTGCCGGGCAGCTGCTGGATGCTATCGGGGACAGAATCAGTTTCAACCGTGCCATCATGATGCTGTGGAGTCCGGAAGAGAAAGAACTGATTCCGGCCGCAATCCGTTCGGATCAGGCGGATTCCGGTATGGAAAAACAGTTTTCTTCCACAATTTCAAAAAAAGCATTTGAAGAACGAGTGGGGATTCTTACTTCCAATGCCATGATGGATCCCCGGTTCAGCGGCAAAGAAAGCATTATGATTCAGGGAATTCGTTCCGCAATGTGTGTACCCATGTGGGACAAGGAAAACACAATTGGCGTGATTTATCTGGATTCACTGATAAAAGACTGTGTGTATTCTTCGGAGGACCTGAAAATTCTTTCGGTATTGGCTTCTTTTGCCGCAATCGGAATCAGTCAGATTCGCCTTGCGGCCAAAATGCGTCAGGAAGTTAAATTGCGGCAGTGGCTTTCCAGATACCACTCCCCTGCAGTTGTCAGCCGGCTTATTACCGAGGGAACGACCGAATTGCAGCTGAAAGTGGAAGAGGCCGAGGTTTCGGTGATGTTTTGTGATATTGTCGGGTTTACGCCCCTTTCAAGGCGGCTGGCACCTGCGGAAGTGGCGTCGTTGCTCAACTTCTTTTTCTCCGAGATGACAGATCTGATTTTTAAATATCATGGTACACTTGATAAGTTCATCGGTGATGCGATCATGGGCGTATTCGGGGCACCGAACCATATGCCTGATCATGCGGATAACACCGTCCGCTGTGCGGTTGAGATTCATCACCGGCTGCAGGCGCTGAACCGGAAACTGCGGGATGACCGTCAGCTGGAAATCCGGATTGGAATCAATTCCGGCATGGTGGTGGCCGGGGATATCGGCTCTGAGAAACGTATGGAATATACAGTCCTTGGCGATACAGTGAACGTCGCATCCAGAATTGAATCCGCTGTCTGCAAACCGGGAGGAATTGTGATTGGAAAACGGACATGGGAGCTGTTGAAAGATAAAACCGGCTGTGTGGAAATCGGCAAATCCACGGTGAAGGGCGTTCCGAAGCCCATTTCGGTTTATGAAGTCAACTGGAAGGAAATTGAGGTTTGATATGCGGTTTTTAAAACGATTTATCAATCGCTTTTATATCCGGCATTCCCTTATGTTTGTCACCATCTTTCTGGCGATTGTCCCTCTGATTTTTTCGGATTTTATTCTCATCGGGATTACCCAGCGGAATCTGCTGAAAAGCCAGAAGCAGACGCATAAAACCATTTCCGCTTTAATTGCGGCGCAGGCAAAGCAATTCATGAAAGTGGTGGACAGTAAAGTGGATTCGGTAAAAACCGCCATTTTATTCAATTCACTGAACCATGAATTGAGCGAGATTATTCCCCTTCTGGAACAACGGAAAACGCTGGTTTCCTTTCTTGACAATGCCCCTGAAATTGACTATGTGCTGATTCAGAACGATACCGGGGTCCGTACATTTGCTCTGAATACGGATTATAACGACCAGAAAGTACTGGACCGGAATCTGGCCCCTCTGATTACCACCTGCATTCAGGAAAACCGGGAGATCCGCTCCAGGCCGATTATGCTGCGTTCTATTTTCAAGATTTATATCTTTTTTCTTTATCCGGTGGAAACTGCCAACGAACGGGGAGTAATTGCGGTTGCGGTGAACATGGAGCACCTGTTCAATTCAATTGAAGTCGAACTTCCCCCGGGCTACAACTATTACATGGTGGGAACCGACGGCACAATCCTTGGTTCCAGGCAGAAGCCGATGGTGGGGTTTCCCTTTTACAGGAACATGGATGACATTTTGAATCAGCGGGTGGATTTAATTGAATTCAACCGGCAGAAAGTAATTGTGTCCGGGACATTGATACCTGATTTTCACACCATTGTCGTCACATTCATTCCAACGAAGATTGCGTACAGTCATATTCACAACATGAAAGTAAAAACAATCGGTTTCGGAGTGCTGGCTATTCTGCTGGCCATTCTGGTCAGTATTGTATTTTCTTCCGCCATTCACGAGCCGTTGACAGTGCTCATCGAGGCGACGGAACAGATTGCCAAGCGGAACTTTGCCCTCCGGGTGGATGCCGAAGGGAACAATGAAATTACCTTGCTTGCAAAACGGACCAACTTCATGCTCAGTGAAATTGAGCGTTATGTGAAGCGCCTGGAATACCTGATCCGGTATAACAAGGAAATGTTCATTTCCACCATTCGCGCTCTCGCCGCCGCGATTGATGCGAAAGATGAATATACCCGGGGCCATTCGGAACGGGTTACCCACTATGCCATTGAGATTGGCCGGAGTATGGGCTTAAACAGCGTTGAAATGGAGCGGCTGCGTCTGGCGGGCCTGCTGCATGATATCGGAAAAATCGGAATTGACGACAAAGTGCTGCGGAAACCGGGTATTCTCACAGAGGCGGAGTTTGAGCACATGAAACTTCATCCCGCCATAGGATTTAAAATTCTGGAACCGATTAAAGAGCTGAAAGAAGTGGTAAATGGTGTAAAATTTCATCATGAGAAATGGGACGGCTCCGGTTATCCCGATGGGCTCAAAGGAGAGGATATTCCGCTGATTGCCCGGATTATCGCGGTGGCGGACACCTATGATGCCATGACCACCAACCGCCCGTATCAGAACGCGATGAAACCGGACTATGTAAAAGAGAAGATTCGGGGTTTCGCCGGAATCCGTTATGACAGAAAAGTTGTGAATGCGTTTTTGAAAGCTTATGAAGACGGCCGGATGGATCCCCGGGCGCAGTGAACCTGGTGAAAAGATTATGGAGGCATAAATGAATTGGAAATTATTCTGGGGAATGTTCATCGGCGGCATTTTACTGACGGGAAGCTTTGCCTGCGGCCCTTCTCCGTCGCCGAAAAAGCTGAAAACAACCCTGCAGTCGGAGCAGGATGACCCTTTTGTGAACCATACCCGGGGGGTGATGCTGCTGCATCAGAAAGAATACAGCAGCGCGGCGGGATACCTCAAACGCGCGGCGGAGGAAGAACCGGATAACGCCGCCTACTGGAATGATTTCGGCCTTGCCATGAGTTTCATGGGCGAATTTGATGCCGCGGAGCAGGCATTCCAAAAAGCGCTGAAACTCCATCCCGAATTGACGGATGCCCACAACAACCTCGGGATGGTTTACACAGAGGAAGGAAAACTGGACAAAGCCCTTGAAGAATACGGAAAGGTGATTCAGGATAAAACCTATCCGACACCGTATTTCCCTTATTTCAATATCGGGCTTCTGAAATTGAAACAGGGGCAGAAAGATGCGGCGGAAATGGCATTTGAACAGGCAATTAAACTGAAACCGGATTTCTACCGGGCATACGCGGAACTTGCGGCGCTCTACGCGGCCAAGGGGCAGTACGGAGACGCCTACAATGCCGTAAAAAAGGCGGAAAAACAGTATACGGATGAGCCGGGGCTTCTTCTACTGGAAGCGCAGTGTCAGTACCATTTGAAAAACTACAACGATTCCCGCCGGATTCTTACGAAACTTTCTTTACTTTACCCGGATCAGAGAATCAGAGAAGGAATGGACAAGTTAAAGAAAGAGTTGACAAAAAAGATGATTCTGGGAGAGTGACATGAAAATTGAGGAACGTTTCCGGGAAGTCCTGGACAAAACAAAAGGCCTCGGTGCCGTCATGCTGCTGGACAAAGAGGGGGAAATTATTCTCTCGGCAAAAAAACCGGAGCTTGATCTTTACGATGTGGAGCTTTTCGGCGCCCAGATGGCAGTTCTTCTGGCCAAAGAAGTTGAAGGCCAGAAAATGAATTTTATGTTTCTGAAAGGAGAGGGCGGTTCCGCAGCTACATTGCTCCTTGAACAGCGTTATTTCCTGACCATGTATTTTACCGAACGCTCCTTTGCCGGCTACGCTGAGAAATGGATGGAGGAACTTGCCGTCCACGTGAACAGGGAGTTTTTCTGATGGGATTTGTCGGAAAGCTGAAAAAGGGGCTGACCCGTACCAGCGGCCGCCTTTCCGAGGGGCTGGGGCGGATCTTCCTCGGAAAAAAGGAAATTGATGAAAATATCGGGGAGGATCTGGAAGAGGTACTGATTGAAGCGGATATTGGTATCCGTGCCACTGAAGAAATCCTTGAAATGGTTGCCGAGGGGGTTTCCCGCAGAGAACTGAAAGACAAAAAATCATTAATAGCTGCGCTGAAAGAGAAAGTTCGGGAAATGGTGGAAATTCCGGACCGGACTTCTCTGCTGGAAGCTTCCGAAAAACCGCTGGTTGTTCTGATTGTCGGGGTAAACGGTGTCGGCAAAACCACAACCATCGGAAAACTGGGTAAAATATTCAGAGACCAAGGTAAAACGGTACTTTTCAGTGCTGCGGACACCTTTCGGGCCGCAGCCATTGACCAGTTGGGAATCTGGGCGGACCGGATCGGCGCGGACCTGGTCCGGCATAAACCCGGTGCGGATCCTTCAGCAGTGGCATTTGACAGTGTCCAGGCGGCTGTAAACAGAGGCCTGGACGTTGTATTGATTGATACGGCGGGCAGGCTGCACACAAAAGACAATCTCATGGCCCAGCTGGAAAAAATGAAACGGGTGATTGCCAAGGTAATTCAGGATGCGCCTCACCGCATCCTGTTGATTCTGGACGGTACAAATGGTCAGAACGCTTTGAGTCAGGCCAGGGAATTCATGAAAACCACCGGGGTTACCGACCTTATTATCACTAAACTGGACGGGACGGCAAAAGGCGGGGCGATTATCCCCATTATCCGGGAATTTCAGATTCCCATCGGTTTTGTGGGAGTGGGAGAGCAGGAAGATGACCTTATCCCCTTTGACGCGGAAGAATTCGCGGAACTGCTGTTTGCCGATTAAAAAGGCGGGTGGTATCCGATTTGCTGTTTTCGGGAGGCGGAAATGAGACAGGCTGTATTTGCCGGAAGTTTTTATCCCGCTGACGGTGCGGAAATATTAAGGTTTTTCAGGGATGTGGCACCGCCGTTTTCACCGGTTCGGGCATGCGGCGTAATTTGTCCGCATGCCGGATACATTTATTCCGGAAAGACGGCATTCAATACTCTGTTGTCTGTAAAAATACCGGCCCGTGTGCTTCTTCTCTGCCCCAACCACCGGGGGACGGGGCAGCCGCTGGCTGTCAGCCCCGCAGACGCGTGGGACACGCCCCTTGGCCCGGTTCCCGTGGATATGGAACTGTCTGAAAATATTGCATCATTTTCCGGCGCCGTTTTTGACAGCACGGCCCACAAACTGGAGCATTCCATTGAAGTTCAGTTGCCTCTGCTGAAAATCCTGAACCCTGATGTAAAAATTGCCGCGGTATCCGTTGGAACCGGACAACGGAAATTACTTCATGAATTTTCCACCCACATTGCCGGTTTACTTAACGGTACGGATACGCTGATTCTTGCCAGTTCCGATATGAGCCATTTTGTCCCGGCGGAGACGGCAAAACAGGCGGACGGTGCGGTTATGGACCGCATCCGTGAGCTGGACGCGGATGGGACGATGGATATCGTACTTAAAAAAAAGATCTCCATGTGCGGGATTTATCCCGTTTACGTTATGATGACAGCCTGCGTGGAAAACGGCGCATCAAACAGTGATATAATTGAATACACACACTCCGGAAAAGTAACCGGAGACGAAACGGATGTTGTTGCCTATCTGGGGGTGAGAATATGGCAGAGAAAAAACAAATAAGCCGGGATGAAGAAGCATTTGCAGTCTCTCAGATCAGCCCGGATTCTGAAATAAAAGACCCGGCCGGGAAATCAAAAAAACTCTATGTCATTATCGGCATTATACTGTTGGTAATTGCGGCAGGGCTGGCTGCGTGGCACTATTGGCCCCAGGCGCCTGCGGAAGAGAACCCGCCGATTAAACATGCGGCTGCTGCTGCACCGGAACCGGAATCGAAGCCGGCGCAAAAAATTCAGGAACCGGCCGCTTTGACAGAAGGACAACGCAAATTCAGTGATATTTTCAATGAAACTTTATTGCGGGATGCCCTTTCAAATGCCGGGAAAAGTTTTGATCTTGCCATGTTCCGGAACATGATTCGCATCGCAATGAACGCGCAGTTTATTGGAAACCGTCCGGGTATGACATGGAACAAATGGGAAAAAGAGCGGGAAAGGATTCGGAAACTGGCACGGAAAGAACTTGCGGATCCCCTGTTTCTGAAAAGATTGTGGGCCCGATACGGCCGAATTGTCGTACAGGCGGTGAAAGCTTCCGGTAAATCCGCTCAGGTAAGATCCCTGTGTAGGCGGGCGATTCCGTATTTTTCAGGTGAATTGCCCCACAGCCGTTTTGTTCAACTGAACAACTACTACAACACCGATGCCAAGCTGGAGCGGGAGATTCAGAAACGTAAATATTCAAAAGAAGCAATCCATAAACTCACCGGAATTCTGGACAAAAAATACCGGCTGCTAAAACAGAACGGGATGGACGATACCGATATCTACCTGTTTGAATTCTCCATGCGCCGGATTCATGAAGGCGGCAGGGAACTGGCAAAAGCATACGCTGACATATTAAGTGATTTGAATCAGTCACTGTAAATCCTGCCGGACTTTCCGTTTCTCCGGTTTTTGTTCCGTTAATTTCTGTTCCCTTTCGGGAAACGGTTTTTCGATTTTCTGTTTTTTCAATATATAATGCAATGGAACAGGTGTGACTGCAAGATTGGCGGGAGGAGAAATGACAGGGACTCTGGTAAATGTGGCGGCGGTTGTTGCGGGAAGTGTCGCGGGCTTGTTGATTCATTCGCGTTTTCCTCCGAGAATTACCCGTATTGCTTTTCAGGGAATCGGTTTGTTCACATTGTTTATCGGTATGCAGATGGCAATGAAAACACAAAATCTTCTTATTATGATTTTTTCAATTTTGATTGGCGCCATCGTGGGAGAACTTCTCGGCCTGGAGAAGGGGATTGAGCGTATGGGCAACTGGATGAAGCGTAAGGTACATTCGCAGAATGAAAAGTTTACCGAGGGCTTGATTACCGCTTTTCTGTTGTTTTGTATGGGGTCAATGACGATTCTCGGTGCAATTGAGGAGGGCATGGGCGGTAAACCGGATTTGTTACTGGCAAAGTCGGTTCTGGACGGATTTTCTTCTATTGCGCTTTCCGCTTCGCTGGGGGCGGGGGTGCTGTTTGCTGCGGTGCCGCTTCTCATTTATCAGGGTGGATTGACCCTTCTGGCGGGGCAGTTGGGAGCGGTACTGTCCCCCCCTGTTGTGAACGAGATTACGGCAACCGGCGGCCTGCTTCTCATCGGGTTGGGGATTAATATTCTGGATATACGTAAGATTCAGGTGTTGAATATGATTCCGGCTCTACCGGTCGCAGGGGTTCTTTCCTGGCTGTTTCACTGATTTTCACCTTTTTCCGGTGCATTCTTCATTTTCCTTGAACTTTGGCTTAATATTAAGTATCATTATCAATAAGATGCTGATGTTGTTCAGGGAGGATTTGATTGAAACAATTTTTATTATTTGCTTTATTACTGTTGGCCGGTTTGTTTGCGAAGGGAGAAGATATGGTGAAATATCGTGCTTTGACGCCCGAAGAGGCACGGGTAATAATTAAGAAGGGGACGGAGCCTCCGTTCAGCGGGAAATTTGAGAAGTTTAATGAAAAGGGGACGTATGTCTGCAAGCGCTGCGGTGCGCCTCTTTACAAATCCGAAAGTAAGTTTGATGCCCATTGCGGATGGCCCGGTTTTGATGATGAAATTATGGGTGCGGTGAAACGAATTCCGGATCCGGACGGCCGCCGGACAGAGATTGTCTGTGCCAATTGCGGTGCCCATCTCGGGCATGTGTTTTTCGGCGAGAGGTTTACGGTGAAAAATACCCGTCACTGTGTGAATTCTGTTTCGCTTCTGTTTGTTCCGTTGGGGCAGCCGTTTCCGCCGGTGGTGAAAGAAAGGAAGGTTCGCAAAGAGGTGGCAATCTTTGCCGGGGGCTGTTTCTGGGGGGTTGAGGCGCTGTTGAAGGGGAAGAAGGGGGTGGTGGCGACGACGGTGGGTTATACCGGAGGCAGTAAATCCCGTCCCACTTATCAGGATGTTTGTTACGCACATACCGGCCACGCGGAAGCGGTAAAGGTTGTATTTGACCCTGATGTGCTTTCTTACCGGGAATTGTGCCGGTATTTTTTTGAGATTCATGACCCCACCCAATGGAACCGCCAGGGCCCGGATGCGGGGACGCAGTACCGTTCTGAAATTTTTTACATCGGTGATGAGCAGAGGAGAGTTGCGGAAGAAATAATCGCTGAGTTGAAGAAAAAAGGCTATGATGTTGTCACCGGTGTTCACAAGGCCGGGACTTTCTGGGAAGCGGAAGCGTATCATCAGGATTATTACGGAAAAACCGGAAAAACGCCGTATTGTCATTTCTTTACAAAACGTTTTTAGTCCTCTCCGGCGCCGTGACAGGCGACAACCCGGAATCGGCGAGAGGTGGGGAACTGTTTGTTTCCCTTTTTTAGCTGCTGTCCGTCATTCGGCGGCCCGTATGCAACATTCGGTGTGAAGCATCGCTTTGCGCCGAATGTTTGTGCTATACTCTTTTACTGTTATGAGATGGACACTTTTTATTGATGCGGATGATACGCTGTGGGAAAATTTCGCTTTTTTTGAAAAAGCCCGGGACAGGTTTCTGGGCTGGATGGAGAAGGCCGGTTTTGTGCGAAACGAGGTGGATTCCGTTTTGAAGCGGATTGATTCGGAACGTACACATGAAATCGGCTTCGGTTCCATGGGATACCGGGAAGCAATGCGCCGGACGATGATGTTTTTTTATGGAAAAACCGGCAGAAGGATGTCAGCGGCGGACACGGCATTGCTGGATGAGGTTCAAAAGAGTGTTCACTTACATTCGGTGGCACTTTATCCCGGTGTCGCGGAAACCCTTGCGTATTTACGGGAGAAGTATCCGCTTTTTCTTGTTACGAAAGGTGTTGAAGATGAGCAGCTGGGGAAGGTGGAGCGGGCCGGTGTGGCCCGGTTTTTCCGGGATGTTTTTGTGTTGCCGGATAAAACACCGGCTTTGTACAGGGGATTGGCCGGTGATTTGAAGGTAAGCGCCGGGGAATCGTGGATGATTGGCAACAGCCCCCGTTCCGATATCAATCCCCCGGCTGAGATCGGGATGGGAACGGTATTGATTAAGAAGGAACGGGCATGGGATTTTGAGGAAGTTCCTTTGAAGCACAATGGAAGGTTTTATCAAATTACGGATTTCCGGCAGTTAAAGGAGATATTTTGAACAGGCGGGATGTGGACAAACAGTTTGAATCTGCTGATTTACGGGAGAGGCTGGGACTTTTGAGGGAACTCGGGCACCTGGCGCATCGTCTGCTGATGAACCATTGGGGCCGCATTGAACACTATGAGTTCAAAGGGGAAGTGGATATTGTTACTGTGGCGGACAAGTCGGTTGAAGATGCTGTTGTGGAACGGATTGTCACGCTTTTCCCGGATGATGGAATCCTCGCCGAGGAGGGCGGTGGCCACCGGGGGAAGAATACCTGGAACTGGGTAATTGACCCGCTGGACGGAACCACGAATTTTGCCCACGGGTATCCGTTCTTTGCGTTTTCATGCGGGTTGCGCCATGATGATGACACAAAGGCGGGCCTGGTGGAAATTCCTGTGATGGGCGAGACCTTTTTTGCGGTAAAGTGCGGCGGCGCGTTTCTGAATGAAAAACCGATTCGTGTTTCCGCTGTTAATCGCCTGCGGCATGCGTTGCTGGTAACAGGCCTGCCGTATTTCAGGGCAAAGGTGATGGACGAGCTTTTTAGGCCCATGCGCCGGGTGGCGTTGAAAGGACAGGGGCTCCGCAGGGGCGGCGCGGCATCTGTGGATTTGTGTTATGTCGCCTGCGGGCGTCTGGACGGTTATTTTGAAATCGGCTTGAAGCCCTGGGATATGGCGGCAGGTGAGCTGATTGTCCGGGAGGCCGGAGGGCAGTTATCGGATTACCGCGGAAATCCTTTTACCATCTTCGGTGAGGAACTGGTGGCCAGCAACACTCTGATTCATAATGAGCTGATTGAAGAGGTTTTGAACTCGGATGAATAGTGTGCTGACTCAAACTGCAAAAGGAATTCTCGCAGTGTACAATTCATTTATTCCAAGAGAGAAGCATGCTGTAAGCGATGATGCCGCATTGGAAGAAATCCGCCGTTTTGCCCGGAAACGGACAGATATCAGTGATCATCTGGAAACCCTGTACAGGGAAGCTTTGTCGGTTCAGCCGAAATTGCTTCTGGAATTGGGGGTGCGCACCGGAGCATCCGGTTTTGCATTGTCCCGTGCGGCGGAAAAGTCCGGAGCATGGCTTATCAGCCTGGATATTGAGCCGACTCTCTTTCGTTCGGATTATGAAAAATGGCGGTTTGTTCAAGGGGATGATGTTGAATTTGCGGCGGCTTTTCCCGAATTTGCCGAAGAAGCCGGCTTTGAACCGAAAATTGATTTTCTTTTTATTGACACAAGCCATACCTATACGCACACCCGGAGTGAAATTGATGCGTGGGTGCCGTTTCTTTCCCCGGCCGGAACAATGATTTTTCACGATACCAATATGAAATTGATTTTCAGGCGTAAAGACGGGTCTCTCGGCGGTGGCTGGAATAACCGGCGGGGGGTTATCCGGGCGGTGCAGGAGTTTCTGGAAGTCCGTTGGGATGAAAATAAGCCGTACCGGGGAAATCACAATGGTTTCATTGTCCGGCACATTCCCACCTGCAGCGGCCTGACAATTTTACGCCGGAAGCGGTAGCAGAATCTACGCGACTTCTGTTTTTATTATTTGGGGATGACGATGGTCCGATCGTAAATGAAAGACTGGGTGGCGTCAATGTGTCCCAGAAGGCTATCGGTTTCGGCACCGTTGACCAGAAAGCGGACACGTTTGAATTCGGGATAGATCGCAAGGGCGGTGTTGACGAGGGAATGTATCAGAAGAGATTCTCCTTCGATTCCGCCGATTCTGGCATGGTTTTTTTCCCGTTTGAGGTCAATAAAGATGGTTTTTCCGTCTGTGAATACGTTCCGGACGCTGAGGTTTGCGGGAATGGTGGGGGCGAGCCTGCTTCTCGGCCCGAATTCCAGCGAGGACAGTACCTGCAAAATCATGGACGGTTTGTCCGGAATGTTGAATACTTTCCGTCTTTCGACGGAGAGTCCGTAGTTTTTCGGGTTTGCGAAGTAAAGGTTAACGATTCGGGTTTGTTTCAGGAGTTGAGCCTGCGGGGGGACAATAATTTTCTTTTTTTCCGTTTTTTTTGTAGCTGCCGTATCCGGTACGGGGTGGGATTTCCCGCATCCGGCAGTCAGGAGGAAAAAGATGATACTGATACCGTATAAACTGTGTTTCATTGTGCCGCCTCTGACGGTGCCGGCTGTTTCAGTACCGGTTTCATTCGTTCTTCCTGGAGTTTTTTGTACCGGTCAATGCTGTCTGCGATGGCGGTGGCAGCCCGTCTCTGAAAGTCATCCTGTATCAGACGTGCTTCTTCGGCGGGGTTGGAAATGAAGGCGACTTCAACGAGTACTCCGGGCATGTTTAACCCACGGAGGACAACGAGGTTGGCCTGTTTGACACCGCGGTTGCGGATGCCGGTCAGGTTGTTCATGGCGTTTTGAATCTGCTCGGCCAGCAGGGCACTGTCTTTCAGGTATTCGGTTTGCGCCATATCCCAGAGGATGAAGAGCAGGTCGTTTTTCTTTTTCGGGTTCACTTTTTTTTCTTTGTTCAGCTGCCGGTTTTCAAAAGCGACAGTATCGGAAACGGTTTGGGTTCCTTTCAGGCTGAGGTAGTAGGTTTCCGCCCCGGATGCTTTTCTGGTGGATGCGTTGGCATGGATGGAGATGAAGATATCGCCGTCGTTGGTATTTGCAATTCCGGTCCGGTCGCTCAACGGGACAAAGACATCGGAATAGCGGGTCATGACAACTTCGTATCCCCGGTTTTTCAATATTGTGGCCAGTTTGTATGCGATGGAAAGCGTGACATCTTTTTCCATAATTCCTTTGGGCCCGATGGCGCCTTCGTCTTCGCCGCCGTGACCCGGGTCAATGATGACTTTACGGACGTTGGCTGCGGTGGGTTTGTAGATGGGCAGTGCCTGATTCAGGGTATCGGTGATGGGGTTGTAGAATTCCGGGGAGTAAAAGTAGATTCTGAGACGGTTAAAATTACGGTCAAAAGATTTGGACACGGTTTGCACTTTGTCTGTGACGGAAAGTGTGATGGTGGTCCGGGACGGTTCCATTTTATAGTTCAGGACCGAGAAAAATTCGTTGGATATGGCCATGAAATCCGCGTCTGGTTTTCTGAATTGAGAATCTATGATGATTCGGACGGTTTTTGTATCTTTGTTTTCCTCCATGCGGTACCGGGCCCGTGCCGGGAAGAGCAGGGAAAGTACGGCATACTGGGGAACAACTTTTACTTTGTAGTTTAGCCGGATTTCCGCGTGTTTTCCAAGGAAGAAGGTATTGGTGGTGGAGTCAAAGGAGACTTCTTTCCCGAGAATGACCGGAAGCGCCCGGGTCAGAAAATCAAAACGGATGTATGGCTGTTTGTTTTTCCACAGAACATCGGCCGAAAGGGTTTTGTCTCCGTTTTTCTCTTTAATTACGCCGCTTTTCAGGTCGAAGTCAAATGTTTCGTCTTCACTGACAATCAGTTCCGCGTGGGTACTGTCTGTCATGCTGATGGTGATGACATTGGGAGACAGGGCTTTGAAGACGGATGAAAGAAGAAAATAGGGAACACTTTCTTCCATGGTGGTGGTCAGAGGCAGAACGCGGCTGTTGATAATGATGGAGAAGTTCAGCGGTGCCGTTTCCGTCTCTTCTGCTGCTGCGGCCGCAGGGGGGGTAGGTGTGTCTGTCTGGGAAATACCGGGGATTGTAAGGATAACCAGCGCGGCTGTCAAAAGAAGTTTTTTCACTGAGACCATGTTTCCTCCCGGTCAGGTGTAAATGGAAATGACTGGAAAGCCCAGCATTTCCAAGGTTGTTTCGGTTTTGAAACGTTCCCGGATTTCCGGTGAAATATTATGTCCCGTCTGCTCCAGAATTGTCCGAATCCTTTCTTCGACCTTCTGTTCGATTTCAGGGTCAAGTGTAGCAAATATCTCATTCTTTGCAACTGAATAGATGCTTTCCAATTCCTTTTCAATTTCCTCCATGGTTTCTTGCCGGGCCCTGTCCAGCAGCGGCCGGATTTTTGTTTCGGCATGTTCTGCGGCAGGTTTTGTTTTTTCGCCGGTATTTTTCAGTTTTTCCAGAATGCCATTGAGTTTTTCAAGCACAAATTCTGTTTCTGTGGGGCCGGAAACGAGATGGGAGCCGATGCCTTTCCGTTTGTAATCACCGGCAATTTCCTCAATGTCCTGCTGAATGTGGGTGAGAAACACGGTTCTTCGGGATTTTCGCCGGCGTTTCTTTTTTTTCTCAAAGAAACGGTCGATTCCCCTCAGAATCAGTTCCACCGGTACGCCCTGTTGGAAAAAATCTTCGACAATCCGGAATTCTTCGGGAGACAAGAGCAGGAGCTGTTCCCGTTTCAGCGCAAAATAACTTTCAATCCGGGTGAAGTATTCCCGAAATTCAGTGTCGCTCATGGTTTTTTTCAAAAAGGACCCGGAGTCCCTCCAGTGTCAGGTTTTCGTCAAGAAAATCAATAAGCCCGGATTCCGGAACGATGACGGATGCCAGCCCGCCCGTGGCAATTACCTTTGATTCCGAACCGAGTTCCCGTTTCATTCTGGACAGAATTTCATTGACCAGCCCGACATAACCGAAAAAGAGGCCGGATTGAATGTTGGTTACGGTATTGCGTCCGATTGCCATGTCCGGTTTCTGAAATGGAACTTCCGGAAGTTTGGCGGCTTTTTGAAAAAGGGATTCGGCTGAGATTTTCAGGCCCGGGGCGATGGCTCCCCCCAGAAATTCATGTTTTTCACTCACTGCGTCAAAGGTTGTGGCGGTTCCGAAGTCCACAACGATGAACGGAGGTTTATGGCGGGACAGTGCGCCGACGCAGTCCACAATACGGTCGGCACCAACGTCGGACGGGCTTTCCACATTGAGGGCAAGGCCGGTCTTCACGCCTGGGCGGATAAAAAGAGGGCTCAGGTTTAAATATTTTTTTGCCATGGTTTCGATGACATCATCCAGGGGAGGTACCACGCTGGCCACAACCATTCCCTCCAGGGTTTCCCGTTCGATGCCGGCCAGCGAAAGGAGGTTCCGGACAAAGATCCCATATTCGTCCATGGTCTGGCCGATCCGGGTTGTCAGGCGGAAATTGAAAACAAGAGTGTGATTTCTGAAAACCCCCAGTGTGGTGTTGCTGTTGCCGATATCAATTGCCAGAAGCATAGTCTTCCTCCATTTCGTATTCACTTTCCAGCCTGTCATAGAAACGGGTCAGAAAGTCAAGCCGATCCCGGCCGATTTGCCTTGCGGTTTCCGTTTTGAAGGCGGAAACGGTTTTTCCGATGACCTGGAGCCAGTTCCGGCCCCTCTGAATCATTCCTTCTGTTGTCACCTGGCCGAAAGCGGGAGCGATGGAAAAGGCATGTCCGATGGAAACCGCTCCGACTTTTGTCAGTTTATCCGCATCCCAGATGATGTCCGCTTCAAGGGAGCGTTTGACATTGTCGGCAAAAAGGCCTACGTGGTGTTCGATTGCTTCGTGAACCTGTCTGATTTCGTTTTCGGAAAAGTCCAGCGTTGCAAGGATTTCAGCTGCCCGGGCCGCACTGAGAATGCCGTGGTGAGGACCGGGTTCATCCTTCATGCCGAAATGTTTGGCAATGTCATGAAGCCAGGCTGATGCGATGATAACGCGGTAGTTTCCCCCTTCTTTTCCGTGGAGGTAGCGGGCGGTGTTGACGACACTGCGGGTGTGTTCAAACCGATAATTGAAGGGGATGTAGTCCGAGCAGGTTGCCCAGATGTTCCTTGCATCAATTTCCGTTTCGCTTTGAACCAGTTCCTGAAGCTGAAGTTCCCAATCCATCAGACATCTCTCCTTATCCTTTTTCTTTTTGATTTTATCGTAAAGAGAGGCCCATAGATAGCGGAATCTGAGCGATTATGCCAGAAAAACCTTGAACCTTTCGGGGAAAAGTGAAATACTATGGCTGCCTGAAAGAGCGAAATTTGAGAAAGGTGGGCATAGCCCACTTTTTTTTGCTTAATGGAGGAGTACAGTACGGTGGGAATCCTTGAAAAAGTCATGGAAATGGCAGAAGAAATCGCGGTTTCAGAAGGTTTGGAACTGGTGCATGCCGAGTTGGTTTCCGAGGGAAAAAAGTGGTTTCTGCGTCTTTACATTGACAGGGACGGCGGCGTGACAATTTCCGACTGCACAAAACTGAGCCGTCAGCTTGCGGTTGAACTGGATGTGGAAGATGTGATTCCCCATGCCTATGTTCTCGAAGTGTCCTCTCCCGGTATAAATCGGGTTATGGGAAAGATACAGGATTATGAAAAGTTTGCCGGCGAACAGATTCGGATGAAACTCCGCCGGCCGGTTGAAGGCCGCCGGAAGTTGACCGGAATTTTGCAGGGCGCGGATAAGAGCAGCGGGCAGGTGCAGGTTATGTGTGACAAAGAATTATTTACTGTGCCGTTTTCCGATATTGTCCGGGCAAACCTGATTCGTGATATTGATTTGTAACGATTAAAAATAAAGAGAGAGGGTGGATTATGGCGAAGAGTAAGACACAACCGTCAGCCAAAGTTCTTTTGAGTGCGATTCATCAGCTGGCGCATGAAAAGAACATTGACGAGGAAATTATTCTGGAGATGCTGAAGGATGCCATGGTCAATGCGGCATCGAAGTTCTACCGGAATGAAAGCGAATTTGAAGTAAACATCAATGAAGAAACCGGGGATATTGAAATCGCGGCGGTTAAAACCGTTGTGGAGGAAGTTGAAGATCCTTCGGCGGAAATTGCTTTGGCGGAGGCAAAAGAGTTGGATGAATCCGTTTCAGTCGGTGACAGGATGCGTTTTTTAAAAGACAAATCCGAGATGGGTCGGATTGCCGCCAATGCGGCAAAGCAGGTGATTGTCCAGAAAGTAAAGGAATTTGAGCGCTACAATATTTACAAAGAGTTTGAGGATAGAGTCGGAGAGGTTGTCAACGTAACGGTCCGGCGTTTTGAGAGAGGCAGTATTATCGTGGATATGGGAAAGACGGAAGGTGTAATCCGCCGGGAAAATATGCTTCCCCGGGAACGCTACAACGTCGGTGACCGGATTCGCGCGGTGATTCTTGAAATCCACAAAACCGGTGATGTTCAGGTTGAGCTGTCCCGAACCGATCCCAAACTTCTGATCAAATTATTTGAGATGGAAGTGCCGGAAGTCTATGACGGTACGGTATTGATTCGGAATATTGTCAGAGAACCGGGAGACCGTTCAAAAATCGCGGTTTTTTCCAATGAGAACGACGTGGACCCCATCGGGGCATGCGTTGGCGTCGGCGGTTCCCGGATTAAAGCGGTTTTAAAAGAACTTCGGGGTGAAAAAATCGACGTAATCAAATATGAAGATGATATTGAACATTTTGCCGCCAATGCCATGAGCCCGTCGAAGGTGCTCCGGATGAGCATTGTGGACAGGGAAGAGAAACGCCTCGAAGCTATTGTTTCCGAGGAGCAGTATAGTCTGGCAATCGGGACGCACGGGCAGAATGTACGCCTGGCCAGCAAGCTGGTGGGCTGGACCATTGATGTTAAAAAAGAAGCGGATAAAAAAATTGAGATTATGGCGCAGATGGGGGGGCATGAGAGTGATCTTGCCGGCCCGCCCCGCGACCCCGCTGACGGAACACCCATCAGCGATATGCCCGGTGTCGGGGTAAAAACAGAGGCAAAACTGGCTGCTTCCGGCTTCACTTCGGTTGAGACAATTGCGGGTTCAACTGTGGAAGAGTTAAGTGATGTGTCGGGTTTTGGCCGTAAATCTGCCGAAAAACTTCTCCTCAAAGCGAAGAAGTTTCTGGAAGAGGAGGCGAAGTAATGACTGGAAAACGGGTTCATGAGTTGGCAAAGGAATTGAAGCTGACCAGCCGGGAGCTCATTTCTTTCTTTAAGGAAAACGGATTTGAAGTTAAATCCCATATGAGTGTTTTGACAGAAGACATGTTGTCTGCCGCAAAGAAGAAACTGGCTGCGGAAGAGAAAAAGAAGAAAACTTCCGCGGAAAAACAGCCGGCTTCCGGCAAAAAGTCAGCATCGAAAGAGAAGAAAGGCGGAACAGAGAAAAAAAGCGGAAAAAAAGCGGAACCCAAAGAAACGTCCCCGGAGAAGGACAAAACGCCGAAATCGAAAAAATCCACCGGTGAAAAATCGAAACCGAAAAAATCGGAAGCTGAGAAAGCAAAGGCTGAGATCGGTAAAAAATCTGAACCTGAAACGGAAAGGGGAAAAAAGAAGGCAAAATCAGAAGCGAAGAAAGCTGGGAAGAAGCCGGAACCCGGAGATAAAGGCGTTTTGGCCCTGTCCCGCTATGTGACGGTTCGACAGTTGGCGTCACGGATGGAATGCAAAACCAAGGATGTAATGTTAGAGCTTCGTAAAAGAGGTATCAGTGCCGGCGCCAATCAGATTGTGGATTCCGAACTTGTGGAGGAAATTGCCGGAGAATTCGGTTACCTTGTGGAATTCATTGAGCATGAGCATGAAGCGTTGGCAGAACTTGAAAAACCGGACAATCCGGATTCTCTGAAACCGAGAATTCCTGTTGTTACCCTGATGGGGCATGTGGATCACGGGAAAACATCTCTTCTTGACAAGATTCGTTCCAGCCATATTACCGACCGGGAGGCCGGAGGCATTACACAGCATATCGGCGCTTATCAAATTGAAGCTGACGGAAAACGGATTACGTTTCTTGATACGCCGGGCCATGAAGCTTTTACCCTGATGCGGGCACGGGGCGCGGATGTGACAGATATCGTCATTCTGGTGGTTGCTGCTGAAGAGGGGTTGAAGCCTCAGACCATTGAAGCAATCAACCATTCCCAGGCTGCCGGGGTTGCAATCATTGTTGCGATTAACAAGGTGGATAAACCGGAGGCAAACCCGGATCGGGTAAAACAGCAGCTGCTGGAACACGATTTGGTTGTGGAAGATTACGGCGGAGATATTATTGCGGTTGAAGTTTCCGCAAAAACAGGGAAGGGGATTGATGAACTGATCGAATACATTTCCCTTGTGGCAGAAATGCTGGATTTGAGGGCAGATCCGACCGCCAGCGCGAAAGGTTCCATCATTGAAGCGAAAGTGGATAAAGGAAAAGGCCCGGTGGCGACCGTGCTGGTTCAAAACGGCACATTGCGTGTCGGAGACATCTTTACCTGCGGCGTTACTTTCGGTAAAGTGCGGGCAATGTTCAATGAACACGGAAAACAGCTGAAAGAAGCGGCTCCGTCGGATCCGGTTGAAATTCTGGGTTTTAACGATGTTCCCATGGCGGGCGACAAATTTTATGTGGTGCCGAATGAGTCTCTGGCCCGTGAGATTGCGCAGGCGAAGAAGATGCGTTATGACGAGTTAAACAGATCCGAACCTGCCAAAAAGCTGAGCCTGGATGAGCTGTTCCGGAGGGTGGAGGACGAAGGTGTAAAAGAACTGCCGATTATCCTCAAATGCGATGTTCAGGGCTCTGTGGAGACCATTGAGGCAATGCTGAATAAACTGACAACCCGGAAAGTGAAATTGAACGTGATTCACAAAGGTGTCGGAGCAATCAGCGAAAACGATGTACTTCTGGCATCCGCATCCAATGCAATTGTTCTCGGATTCCATGTCAGAGCGGACAAGAAAACTGTCCGTTTGGCGGAACAGGAAGGTGTTGAAATCCGGATTCACAACATTATTTATGAATTGACCAATGAAATTCGTGCCGCCATGCTGGGAATGCTGGAACCGGATATTACCGAAGAGGTCATCGGACACGCGGAAGTCCGGCAGGTTTTTAAAGTGCCGAAAATCGGCTTTATTGCCGGTTGTTATGTGACGGACGGCGTAATTACGCGAAAGGGGCTGGTCCGGGTGTACCGGGATAATGTCATGATTCATGACGGCCGCCTCAGTTCTTTGAAACGTTTCAAAGACGACGCATCGGAGGTAAAACAGGGATTTGAATGCGGAATCGGCATTGAAAACCTGAAAGATATCCGGGAAGGCGATGAAATTGAGATGTATGTAAAAAAGGAAACTGCCGCCACCCTGGAGTGACAGTTGCCCGGTAGATGCCGCCGGTACGGCACGGATTTTGGAAAGCTGTATAAACAGGAAGAATTGACATGAAGAGACATGATAAAACAGCGCATAGAATTGCGGATCAGATTCGTTTTCTGATTTCAATGAAACTTCTTCGCAGTGTAAAAGACCCGCGGCTGGGGTTTATTACCATTACCCATGTGGAGTTGAATCCGGATTTCAGAGTGGCGACGGTTTATTACACACGGCTCGGTGATGAAGGGAGCCGCGATGAAACGGCAGAACTGCTGGAAGAATTGAAAGGTTCCCTGAGAAAAGAAGTCGGCCGCCATCTCCATCTGAGAAATGTACCTGAATTACGTTTTGTTTATGATGAGATGCTGGAAATGAGTTATGGACAGCCTCCCCGTGAACAGTGATGAAATAACGGGAGAACAGCATGGTTTTGACTTTCTGGCCGAACTTCTTCGAGATAGGCGGGAACTGATCATTGCCGGCCATCGAAATGCGGACGGCGATTGCCTCGGCAGCATGTCGGCGTTTTATTCACTGCGCCGAAAAATGCATTTTGAGTCAACCCTGTTGACTGCTGATCCGGTTCCTTCGAATTTCGCTTTTCTCCCCGGTATGGACAGTGTTCGGGTTTGTGATAGTTTTGATTGCGCCGGCCGGCCGCTGCTGCTTCTGGAATGTGGAACACCGGAACGGTCCGGGATACAATTGTCGAACTATGCAGAAACGGTTAATCTGGATCATCATCCCGGAAACAGCTTTTACGGTACCGTCAATATCGTGGACAATACGGCTTCCAGTATCGGAGAAATTATCACCGCTTTTCTGCGGTGCCGCTTTTCAGAGGAAATTTCACCGGAAATCGCCGCTGCCCTCTTCACCGCAATCCATACGGATACCGGAGGATTTTCATACGGAAACACTACGGAAACCGCCCTCTTTGCGGCTGCGTTTCTTGTGGGAAAGGGGGCAGAAGCCGGCCGGATTTGTGAGGCGGTTTATCAGGAAAACCGTCTGGAACGTTATCGGCTTCTCGGACATTTTCTTTCCGGGATCCGGTTGCATGAAAGCGGCAGGATTGCCAGCGGCTTAATCCGGCTGAATGATTTGAAATCTTACAATTGTTCTCCGGAAGATACAGATAATTTTTCCGGTTATCCCCGTGGAATCCGGGGCGTGAAAGCCGCTGTGTTCATGATGGAAATTGCTCCGTCGGTCTACAAAGTCTCTCTCCGGAGTAAAGGGGAGTGGTCTATCAACAAAACCGCAACAAAAATGGGCGGCGGTGGGCACCGTGCTGCGGCCGGTTTTGTCCGGAAAGGGGAGGCGGGTTGCCTGCTTTCCGAAATTGTCCGGTTCATCAGGGAAGAAAATGAAGAATCAAATTTATCTGATTGATAAAGCGGATGGCATAACATCCTTCGATGTGGTCCGGGAGGTACGCAAGACAACGGGAATCCGCCGAGTCGGCCATGCCGGGACCCTTGACCCTTTCGCAACCGGCCTGTTGATCGTTGCCACAGGTTCCTATACACGGCTGGCAGATTATTTTCACCGTTACGGCAAAACCTACCTTGCCACATTCCGGCTGGGAGTAACAACCGACACGGATGACATGACCGGTGCCGTATTGAAGGAAACGGCAGTGGACGGTATCCGGGAAACGGATATTCTGGGCGGGCTGGAGCGGTTTAAAGGAACAATTGTACAGAAACCACCCGCAATATCCGCCAAACAGGTAAATGGGAAACGTCTCTACAAAATGAATCGCAACGGCGTGAAACTGGAAGCAAAAGCGGTTGAAGTTGTGGTTCATGATATACGGAATATTCGCGTTGACATTCCCTTTGTTACACTGGAAGTTGAATGCGGCACCGGAACCTATATCCGTTCCATTGCCCGGGACCTCGGGGAATTTCTCGGAGTCGGAGCGGCGGTCAAAACCCTTTGTCGTACCGGAATCGGCCCCTATAAACTGGCAGACAGCTGTCCGGTTGAGCAGCTGTCTCCCATTCCTCACCATTTGATACTTCCGGAAATTGAATCGTTTTCACTGGACGTATCTTCCATTGACGCGCTTGTTTCGGGGAGATCGCTGCTTCTCAGGGGAGTATTTCTGGAAGATGGACAGCTGATACGGGTTTTCAACGATTACTTTGAAACCCTTTGTGCCCTCTGCCGTGTTACCCTGAACGGCAGTGCCGGAAGCCGGATTCAGCCGGAAAAGGTGTTTCGGATATGAATATGGAAAAACCGGAGGCGGCTTTAACCCACTGTGTGGTCGGCCGGGGCCGTTTGGGACAGACAATTGTCAACGGATTGATAAAAAGCGGGGTTTTTGTCGCAGATACCCCTGAACACGCTGATCTAATCTGGTTTGCAGTGCCGGAAAAAGTTCTGAAAGAAACGGCGGTAAGAATCGCAGTGCAAGCCCCGTGCTGCACCGGATTTATCCATACCAGCGGATTATTGCCTTCGAAAAACATTGCCGTGCGCCCCGAAATCCCGGTGGCGTCACTTCACCCGGCCCATTCCTTTCCGGTTCCGCTTACCGAAATGCCCGGGGACATCCTCTGGGTCTTTGAGGGCGACGAAAGCCTGAGAAAAATATTGATTAAGCAAGTTCGTGCATGGAAGGGAAAATGGGCGGAAATTTCATCGGAACAGAAAATTGCCTACCATATTGCTTGTGTCTTCATGGGGAATCTGACGGATATTCCTGTTGCTGCGGCTGAGGCAATCTGTCGGCAGACCGGCATTCCTTTCCGTGATTTGTTGAATTCTTTATTCATTCCGCATATCAGCCAGTTTGAAAAAGGGCGAATATTGAGCAGGACTACCGGCCCTGCCGCCCGCGGAGATGTGGAAACAGTTCGGCTGCAGGCCCACTGGCTGAAGCAAAATTTCCCTGAATATGAAGAAATTTATGCGATTTTATCTACTTTCATTGCCAAAAAGCATCAGGAGAGTTAATCTCTGCCACTCCCGGCGTAAACTTTTTTTTACACTTTTGCCGCCATTTTCCCTCAAAAAACAAAATTTGTTGCCGGTGTTTTTCTAACATACTGATTCTTCAGTAGAAATTATTTTCAGTTCCGGTAAAAATCTGGCATTAACCTTGCTTTATGTTATGTGTGAAGTGTATTGCAAGGGAGGGAAAGATGGAAGACGCAAAAGTTTTTGGTTCTTTTTCAATTTTAATCGGCATTTTAATCATTATCTTATCGTCTTTTCTTAACATGATGCCCCTCTTTCTTGTCATCGGAATTCTTACCGGTGCGGGGATACTTCTTTCCGGTTCACTTATCCTGCTGAGGCACCTGTGCGGCCGGAGTTGCCCGATTTGCGGTGAACTTATTCGAAATGAAAACCGTGAATGTGCCATCTGCGGCTATCAGCTTCCGGATGATATGGCGTTTTCTCTGCTGCACCGCCTGATCCGCAGGCCAATGGATTGATGGCGCTGCTGTCTTCTGGCAGGGCAGATTCGGGAGGAATCGAATTGAGAGAAAAAAGGCCGATACGGCAATCTGTTTTGGAGGCATCAAATTGAACGCTATGGCGGTGGACGCGTTTGCGATGTACCTTTGTATTCGTTTTGAAGAAAATTCTCCGGGCATACTGAAAACCGAAATCCGGAATATTTTGACACGATTTTACGGTGGCAATAACGGGATAAAGGATAATGAGAAATTAACGGCACGAATACTTGTTGAAACCGGCAGAAAGCATGGCCTGCGTCAAACGCCGAATTTCAATTATTCTGTTTTGAACCTTTCGGAGTCTGTGTGTACAGCATCCGAAGCAATTGAATCGGCTGTTGAAAAAATCATTGAAATATTCACTGAAACAGAAACCGCGGCAGAAAACGGAAAGAGCTTTCGTGAGCAGGTGAGAGAAAAACTAAAACAACTTCATGACAGTCAGCTGCGGAACATTCGTGTTGATGATTTTGCCGGGAGTATGGGATACAGCCGGAGTTATTTTACGGTCCGTGTGAGAAAGGAAACGGGGAAAACACCCCATCAGTTGATTATGAGCGAAAAACTTTGCCGGGCAATGCTGTGTCTTGCCGGTAAGAACGGAAATATGACGGTTACGGATATTTCTCAACACCTTGGTTTTTCCAGCCCGAAATATTTTCGCAGAGTTTTTAGGGAAGCATTCGGCTTCTGTCCTTCCGGATTCCGCTGCCGGACCAAAATTCCCCGTCTTGATGCATCTGAAATCAATAATCTACGATAGTAAGGAAGCCTCAATAACTTTCAGCTGAAAATCGAACAAAATTACCCCTTTTTAAATTCAGGACAAGCTGCTATGTTTGATGTTATAAGATTTTCCCGGATTGATGGGAAGCGGTTATATTGATGCGGCAATGGGTTCAGGAGAAATCGGGGGAGGAAGGATACAGTGAAACACCGTTTGTTTGTCGTCGTTATCGGATGGGTAATACTCAATTGTGTGAGCGTGTATGGAAAAGAAGCGGTCCCGCAATGGAAAATTCCCTTTATTGACACGACAATAAAGGTTGACGGTTTACTGAATGAG